>JAFEEL010000045.1 GCA_018241125.1 Pseudomonadota bacterium
GGCTCGTTGTTCATCGGTCAGAGTGATCGCTGTAGCACGAGTCATCGTTCGCTCCAGTCCTGAGGCTATCGTTAGGACCGAAGCGGACGCAAATAGTTCATCTATTTCGCAAGCACTACACTAGTCGCGCTCTACACCGCCTGGAACAAGGCCGAGCCAGGCAAGGACCACGAAGCCCAAGCGGCGCAATGGCAACGCACGCGAGACGACTTCCTGTCTGCCGGCGCGCCCGTCACGACACGCCCACCGCCGTGACGGCGTCCGATTGACCTCCGACAACGATGCGGCGACGACACGAACCACCGCTACAATGCGCGCCATGCTCATCGGCCCCTACCTGATCGAACCGCGCGTCGTGCTCGCGCCCATGGCGGGCGTGACCGACAAACCGTTCCGGGTGCTGTGCAAGCGGCTCGGGGCGGGGCTGTGTGTGTCGGAGATGACCATCTCCGACCCGCGTTTCTGGAGCACGCCCAAGTCGCGCACGCGGATGGATCATGATGGCGAGCCAGCGCCGATTGCCGTGCAGATCGCCGGCACGCAGCCCGAGCAACTGGCGAACGCAGCGCGTCACAACGTCGCCCACGGCGCGCAGATCATCGACATCAACATGGGCTGCCCGGCCAAGAAGGTCTGCAACGCCTGGGCCGGCTCGGCGCTGATGCGCGATCCGGCGCTGGTGGCGCGGATTCTGTCAGCAGTCGTGCAGGCGGTCGCGGCCGAAAATCGAAACGTGCCGGTGACGCTGAAGATCCGCACCGGCTGGGATCGCGAGCATCGCAACGCGCTCGACATCGCGCGCATCGCGCAGGATTGCGGAATCACTGCGCTGGCGGTGCACGGCCGCACCCGCGACCAGCACTACACCGGCCTTGCCGAGTACGACACCATCGCTGCGGTGAAGGCGGCCGTATCCATTCCGGTGCTCGCCAACGGCGACATCGACTCGCCGCAGCGCGCGAAGTTCGTGCTCGATTACACCCGCTGCGACGCGGCGATGATCGGCCGCGCCGCGCAGGGCCGACCGTGGATCTTCCGCGAGATCGCCCATTACCTGTCCACCGGCGAACTGCTGCCCGCGCCTTCGCTGGAAGAAGTCCGCGACATCCTGCTCGGTCACCTGCACGATCTACACGATTTCTACGGCGAACCGGCCGGCGTGCGCATCGCCCGCAAGCACCTGTCGTGGTACGCGAAGGATCGCCCCGAGAACTCTGCGTTTCGTGCCGTGGTCAACCGCGCCGATACCGCTGACGAACAACTGCGCCTGACGCGCGATTACTTCGACGCGCTGATTGCCAGACAGACATACGACATCGCGGCGTGAACGACGCCGGGCACAGCGTGGCCCATCCAGTCATGGCCGTTCATCCGTACATCGCGTAGCCGATCGCCGCGATCAACGCCGCCCCGCACAGCCCCAGCCAGCCGATGTGGTTCACCGAATCGCCTTGCATCACCGTCGGCAGCGGCTTGCGGTCGAGGATGCGCTGGCTGTCGACCGACACCGGATGCCGGCCGCCGATCACGTCGCGCCCGGGATCGGCGTCGGCGGCGGCCGCAGGCAGCGGTGCGGCTTCGCGCTTCTCCTGCTGCTGCCGGGCGCCGGCCGACAAACTGGCCAGCAGGCGCTCGATCACTGGCGAGCCTTCGCGCAGCAACTTCTCCCGCTGCGCATCGGGCAGCTTGGCCAGACGCTTGAGGATCTGCGCACGAAACGGCTCGGGAATGGCCGACAGGTCGAGTGCGCGGCGAGGTTCGGAATCGCTCATGACGCCGTATCCGGCCGTGCCGGCTCCCTTGCGTTGCGGGCCCACGTCGGGCCAGTGTAACCCGCGAGCCGGTCGATCAAATCGTGTAACCGACTTTCCATCACAGCGCTGAGGTGGGTGCGCCATCTTCGCCGAACTTCAGCCGGAAGCTCTGCGCCGCCGGTTTACGGTAGTGAACCCACCGCTCACTGCTCATCCCCCCATCCCAACCTTCCCCCGCACGTGGGGGAAGGAGCGCAAGATCGCACACTGTTGGTGGATGCAGGTAAACCTTCCCCCGCACGCGGGGGAAGGAGAGAACGCAGGGCGTATCCCTGCTCCCGACTCCCTGCTCCCTGCTCCCTGCTCCCTGCTCCCTGCTCCCCGCTCCCCGCTCCCCGCTCCCGGCCCTTGATGCATCCGCATCCGTCACCCTGTATGATGTTCGGCCGCCGTCCATCCTTTCATCCGCATCGAGGGATATAAAACCCGTGAGCAGCCATCTCTTCACTTCCGAATCGGTGTCCGAGGGCCATCCGGACAAGGTCGCCGACCAGATTTCCGATGCCGTCCTCGACGCCATCCTGAGCACCGACAAGTCCGCGCGCGTGGCCTGCGAAACCATGGTCAAGACCGGCGTGGCGATCGTCGCCGGCGAGATCACCACCAGCGCGTGGATCGACATCGAAGCGCTCACCCGCAAGGTCATCAACGGCATCGGCTACACCAACTCCGACGTCGGCTTCGACGGCCACACCTGCGGCGTGCTGAACCTGATCGGCAAGCAGTCGCCCGACATCGCCCAAGGCGTGGACCGCAAGAAGCCCGAGGAACAAGGCGCCGGCGACCAGGGCCTGATGTTCGGCTACGCCTGCGACGAAACCGACCTGCTGATGCCGGCGACGATTTACTACGCCCATCGCCTGGTCGAGCAGCAGGCCAAGGTGCGCAAGGCCAAGAACTCCAAGCTGCCGTGGCTGCGCCCGGACGCCAAGTCGCAAGTCACCTTGCGCTTCGAGGACGACCGGATCGCCGGGCTCGACGCCGTGGTGCTCTCGACCCAGCACGATCCGTCGGTCAAGCACAAGGATCTGGTCGAGGGCGTGTACGAGCACATCCTCAAGCCGGTGCTGCCCAAGGCGTGGCTGGCCTCGCTGCCGAAGAACAAGGTGCACATCAACCCGACCGGCAAGTTCGTGATCGGCGGCCCGGTGGGCGACTGCGGCCTGACCGGCCGCAAGATCATCGTCGACAGCTACGGCGGCGTGGCCCGCCACGGCGGTGGCGCGTTCTCCGGCAAGGATCCGTCCAAGGTCGATCGCTCCGCGGCCTATGCCGCGCGTTACGTCGCCAAGAACATCGTCGCCGCGGGGCTGGCCGCCAAGTGCGAGATTCAGGTCAGCTACGCGATCGGCGTGGCTGAACCGACCTCCATTTCGGTCACCACCTTCGGCACCGGCAAGATCGCCGACGACAAGATCGAAAAGTTGATCCGCAAGCACTTCGACCTGCGCCCGTACGGCATCGTCAAGATGCTCGACCTGATCCACCCGGTGTATCAGGACACCGCGTCCTACGGCCACTTCGGCCGCACGCCGCGGCAGGTCGAGTACGTCGACGGCGCCGGCGCCAAGCAGAAGGCGTGGACGTTCTCGTGGGAGAAGACCGACCGCGCCGAGGAACTGCGCGCGGCAGCGGGGCTCAAGGGCGGCAAGTAAGCCGCTGACTCAATCACGCAGAACAGCGGCGGGCAGCTTCGGCTGCCCGTCGTCGTTTCAGGGGCGCACGCGCATCGGCTGGACGCGCCACATCGAAGCGATCACAGCGCCTTCACCTTGCCGGCTTTGGCCTTCTTCGCCGCGGCGGCGAGCTTGCGATCAAACGTGGCGAAGGCATCACAGTCGTCGCTGGTGGCCAGGTGCAGGGCATCGGCGAAGTCCATGCCCTGCGCGAACCACGCCAGCGCATGAACAACCGCGTGCGCCTGCTCCACCTCGACTTGCGGCAGCGAAACCAGGGTGAGCAGACGCTGATGGATTTCGTGCCGCGAGCATGCGTACGTCTTGCGTAGCACCCACTCGGTTTCCAACAACACGGTCTTGACCAGATAGATGGTGTGCTGTTGGAACAATCGCCGCGCGCTGGGCGACTGCTGCGGATCGTCGTCGGCCAACAGGCGGACGACGACGTTAGTATCGACCGCGAGCATGGCGTTCTCTCAGTGCGGCTTCGATGCCGGCCTCCATGTCTTCCAGCGTGATCGGCGGCCCGTCGTATTTCACGCTGCCGTACACGTCTTCAAGCCGTGTCGGCGGCCCGAACGGCGAATCCCTCAGCAGCACGCCTTCGGGCGTTTCCTCGACGATCAGCCGGGTACCGGCGCCCCAGTGCTTTTTCACGCGGATCGCCTTGGGCAAAATGACCTGCCCCTTGGTGGACACGGTGGTGGCGAGTTTTTCGATGGCGGCCATGGCGGCGATCCAAGTAAGACGATGGTAAGATAGCGCTGCAACACCGCAACCGCAATGCGCCCAGCGCCGCATGCACCGGCGCCGACGACGCCGCATCCACGCCCGAGAATCTCCATGACCACCCCTGATCGCTCGCTGCCGCGCCTGATCGCCGCGCTCGACTACGCCGCCGGCCAGCACCGCGACCAGCGCCGCAAGGGCGCCGAAGCCGCACCGTACATCAATCACCCGATCGCGCTGTTGCGCATCCTCGCGGTCGAGGCCGGCATCGACGACGCCGACGTGCTCACCGCCGCCGTGCTGCACGATGTGATCGAGGATTGCAGCGGGCCGCAGCAGGAGTGCATCGCCCAGCGTCGCGCCGAGATCGCATCGCAGTTCGGTGCGTGCGTGCTGGCGATCGTGGAAGCGGTGACCGACGACAAGGCGCTGCCCAAGGCGGCGCGCAAGCAGGCGCAGGTCGCACACGCCGCACTCCTGCCGCGCGCGGCGAAGTTGGTCAAGCTGGCCGACAAGACCGCCAACGTGCGCGACATCGCCAACTCCCCTCCGCAGGGCTGGGAAGCCGAGCGCATCGCGGCTTACTTCGACTGGGCGCAATCGGTGGTCGATGCCATGCGCGGTGCCGATGCGCAACTCGAAGCGCTGTTCGATGCCGCGCTGGCGCACGGGCGCAGCGCGCGCGCCAGCACATGAAGCAAGCCTGCCAGATCACGCGCCCCCACCCGTGGTCGCGCGCGCGCTCGATCTCATCCGGCGAGACGCTGCGCGCCCACACTGACGACCACCGTCACCACTTGCGCCCCGCGCCACATCGTCCCGCGCCATGACTCTGCCACCCCCGAGCAAGGCCGAACTGCGCAGACTGCTGGCCGACACCTTCGATTCCCGCTCCGTCGCCCGCGGCACCGTATATTTCCGTGAAGGACGGGTTGGCGCGATCGCAGTCACCGCACCGGGCGGCGATAGGTTGGCCGTGTCGGCACCGGTCAACGGCTCCGCCCAGCGACCATACCAGGCGTCCATCGAACTGGCGGTGGATGCGATTGCCGGTCAGTGGTATGCCGCGAGCGACGCCTGCACCTGCCCGCTGGGCGGCAATTGCAAACACGTGGTCGCGCTGCTGCTGGCCTTCGTCGAGCAAGCCGCGACGCACGCAACCGCGCCCGCTTCGTTTGCCAGCCCACTGCCGCGCCCGTCGGCACCCACGCGGCCCTGGGACGATTGGTTCAACGACGCGGGGGCGGTGTCGCCGGCGGCGACAAAAGCACCGCCGGACCGGCAATTGGCGGTCGTTTTCGGCGCCGCTGCGGGGGCTACGATCGCCATCCCGACCGCCCGGCTGCAATGGCGGCACCGCCTCAAGACCGGTAAATGGGGGAGGGCCGAACCTCTGCGCATGAGTGGTTGGAACGCCCAAAGCGAACTGGCGCCGTTGGATGCCGTGCAGTTCGAACTGCTGGCGCGCCTGCGCATGCACACGACCAGCTTCGGCTACAGCTCCACGGACACCTTCAAGCTGGCGGGCGATCGCGCCGATGCGCTACTGACCGACCTGCTGGCCACGCAAACGTGTTTTTGGGGCAATCCACGCGACGGACAACTCGAGCACGGGCCATCGCTGCCTCTGGGCTGGCACTGGCAACTGCGCGACGACGGCAGCCAGACCCTGCTCCCCGACTTGCCAGCCGGAGCCACCCTGCTGCGTGCCGGTGGGCTGTGGTACGTCGATCCGGCGCAACATCGAATCGGCCGCATCGAGCACGACGCGGATCTGGCGCAACGTCTGCTGCGCATGCCGACGCTGCTTCCCGAACATGTCGCGCACGTGCTGACGCAATGGCATACCGACCCCGCACTGGCCGCCGTGCCGGTGCCGCTCGAACCGGTCCCGCCGCGCGTGCTCGCCGGCCCGCCTCAGCCGGTGGTGTGCTTGACCCCGCTGGCTCAGCCGAGCATCCCGACGCGCCGCCAGATCCACCTTCCGAAGTGGCTGCGCGCCGATCCAATTGTCGCCTTCGTAGCACGTTTGGCCTTCGACTACGGCGACCAGCGGGTCGCGCCGGCGCGCCTGCCAGGCGAAGAATCGCGCATGGTCGACGGGCAGCGCGTGTTGATCCGCCGTGATGCGACGGCCGAGCACGCAACCGGCCAGCGTCTGCAAGCCGTCGGATTGATCCCGGCCACGCACCATCCGACGGCGCATTGGCCGATCGCCGCGCTGGTGACCGCCGCCGACTGGCTGCCGGTCAATACGCTGGCGGCGGACGATCCGAATGCGCTGCTGGCGCTGGTGCCGGCACTGACCGCCGCCGGTTTTCGCATCGAGTACGCCCCGGACTTCCCGCTCGAACTCACCGGCGCGCCCGATGACTGGTACGGGCAGGTCGATGAAAACTCCGGCATCGACTGGTTCGGGGTGGAACTGGGCGTGGTACTCGACGGCGAACGGGTGTCGCTGTTGCCGATCCTGACGCGCGCCATCGAGGATCACCGCTTTCCGCTGGTCGCCGCGCCGGACGAAACGGCCGACGCGGTCTGGCTGGCGCCACTGGATGAGCGCCGGCGCATGCCGTTGCCGGTGGCGCGGGTGCGCGAGCTGCTGGCGCCGCTGCTGGAATGGCTGACGCCCAACGCCGACCGCGTGAAGGTGCCGCGGCTGGCGCTCGACGTGCTGGCCGACCTGCAGGAACGCTCCGGCGCACAGTTCGCATTCGCCGGCGTGGGTTCGGCGCAAGCGCTGGGCGAGCGGCTGCGCAATGCCGGCCGCGATCTGGAGATCGCCGCACCGGCCGACTTGCGCGGCACCCCGCGCCCCTACCAACTCGATGGCCTGCGCTGGCTGCGCTTTCTCGCCGATGCGAACATCGGTGGCGTGCTGGCCGACGACATGGGCCTGGGCAAGACGGTGCAGATACTGATGCACCTGCTCGACGAAAAGGCGCGCGGGAAGCTGGCGCAACCGGCGCTGGTGGTGTGCCCAACCTCGGTGCTGGGCAACTGGGCCACGCAGGCGGCGAGCTTCGCGCCGAGCCTGTCCGTGTTGGTGTTGCACGGCGGCGGGCGCGCCAGCGACTTCAAGCGCATCGACACGCACGACGTGATCGTCACCAGTTACGCGCTGCTGGTGCGCGACCGTGCCGAGCTCGGCAAGCGCCGCTTCGCACTGGCGGTGTTCGACGAGGCGCAGGCGATCAAGAATCCGCTCAGTCAGGCGTCGCAAGTGGCGCGCAGCCTGCCCGCGCAACGCCGGCTGGCGGTCACCGGCACGCCGCTGGAAAACCATCTGGGCGAGCTGTGGTCGCAGTTCGACTGCGTGCTGCCCGGGCTGCTCGGGCAGCGCGAACATTTCGTCAAACACTACCGCACGCCGATCGAGAAACAAGGCGACGGCGAACGGCAGGCGCGCCTGAACCGGCGCATCGCCCCGTACATGCTGCGCCGGAGCAAGGAAGCGGTTGCACCCGAACTGCCGCCCAAGACCCTGATCGAGCGCAAGGTCGAACTGTCCGGCGCACAGCGCGAACTGTACGAGACCTTGCGTCTGGCGATGCACGATCACGTGCGTCAGGCGCTGGGCAAGCGCGGGCTGGCGCAGTCGAACATCGTCATCCTCGACGCCTTGCTCAAGCTGCGGCAGGTGTGCTGCGACCCGCGGCTGGTCAAGCTCGACGGTCGCCGACGTGGACAGCCGCCGGCCTCGGCAAAGCTTGCCGAACTGCGGCAGATGCTCGGCGAACTGCTCGATGAGGGCCGGCGGGTGCTGTTGTTCTCGCAGTTCACCGGCATGCTCGACTTGATCGAAGCCGACCTGCACCGGCACGGCACGCCTTTCGTGCGGCTCGACGGCAGCACGGTCGATCGGCAAACCCCGATCCAGCGCTTCCAGTCGGGCGCAGTGCCGCTGTTCCTGATCAGCCTGAAAGCCGGCGGTGTGGGCCTGAACCTGACCGCCGCCGACACCGTGATCCACTACGACCCGTGGTGGAACCCGGCGGTGGAAAACCAGGCCACCGACCGCGCGCACCGCATCGGTCAGGACAAACCGGTGTTCGTCTACAAGCTGGTGTGCGCCGATACCGTCGAAGACAAGATCCTGCAACTGCAACAACGCAAGGCGGGGCTGGCGCAAGCCATTCTCGAGGGCGGCACGCGCGCCAGCCTGAAGTTCGACGAATCCGATCTGGACGCGCTGTTCGCGCCACTGACGTGACTCAGGATAACTACTGGGTTTGAACCCTAGCCGACCCGTCTCGAAATGATCGGTTCGTAGTGAGGAGGATCGGTCGAGAACCCTTCGACAGAGCTCAGGGCAGGCTACGTTCGAGCCGACCCGTCTCGAACCATGGTTCGATCGCGGCCTCGGCCCTGCGGGCCTCGATCCGCGCCTCACCACGAACGGCACTCAAGGCCTCGGCCCTGCGGGCCTCGATCCGCGCCTCACCACGAACGGCACTCAAAGCCTCGACCCGCGGGCCTCGATCCGCGCCGCACCACGAACGGCACTCAAGGCCTCGACCCTGCGGGCCTCGATCAATGAACCGTTCGTGGTGAGGAGGATCGGTCGAGAACCCTTCGACAGAGCTCAGGGCAGGCTACGTTCGAGCCGATCCGTCTCGAACCATGGTTCGATCGCGGCCTCGGCCCTGCGGGCCTCGATCCGCGCCTCACCACGAACGGGCAAGCTTGAAACTCAGACACTACGCAACTCAAGCTCGGTTTGCTCACGCCAACCGCCGCACCATCCGCACGGGCAACAAGACGATGGCGCGCAAGAGGTCAAGCACCCCGTCCACGGCGATGCCGAGGATGCGGAACGGGATCAGCAACAGCCAGACGAACGGATAGGCCAGCAACACCAGCAGGGCCAGCGGCCAGCACAGGACGAACAACACGCACCACAGCAGGAAAGTCGCCATCGAACGCATCTCCAAGGCACGCGTCAGCGCCAAGGCCAAGTGGGGACATTCTGGCCCGATCGCAAGGCGCGCGCATGTGCCGGAAGGGGCGCCACCGCAATCCATCCTTTCATCGCGATTCCGCGATATAATGCCCGTCTGCCCGCCGAGGGGCGCTGCAATCCCTTTTGTCGACGCGAGTCCATTCGCACGAGCCCGCACAACCGCGTGCGGACTCTCACGACACCGGGAACAGGCTCGGCGCAGGCTCCGGTTTTCGCAACCGCGCCCTTGGTGTTTCATGCGATTCCATCGCAAGAGCCCGCACCTCCGCGTGCGGACTATCCAACCAATCATCCGGAGTTTGACCCCCATGAACGCTGTCGCCAAACACGCCCTCGCCCACGATCACAAGGTCGCCGACCTGTCGCTGTCCGACTGGGGTCGCAAGGAAATCGACATCGCCGAGCACGAGATGCCGGGCCTGATGTCGATCCGCCGCAAGTACGCCCCCGCCAAGCCGCTGGCCGGCGTGCGCGTCACCGGCTCGCTGCACATGACCATCCAGACCGCCGTCCTCATCGAGACGCTCAAGGATCTGGGCGCCGATGTGCGCTGGGCCTCGTGCAACATCTTCTCCACGCAAGACCACGCCGCCGCCGCGATCGCAGCAAGCGGTACGCCGGTGTTCGCGTGGAAGGGCGAGACGCTGGAGGAATACTGGGATTGCACGCTCGACGCGCTGAGCTTCCCGGGCAATCACGGCCCGCAGCTGGTCGTGGACGATGGCGGCGACGTGACCTTGCTGATCCACAAAGGTTTTGAGCTGGAAAACGGCAGCGACTGGGTGAACACGCCCTCGGGCAACCACGAGGAACAGGTCATCAAGGACCTGCTCAAGCGCGTGGCGAAAGAGCGCCCGGGCTTCTGGCACGGCGTGGTCAAGGGGTGGAAGGGCGTCTCCGAGGAGACCACCACCGGCGTGCACCGCCTCTACCAGTTGGCGCAGGAGGGCAAGCTGCTGGTGCCGGCGATCAACGTCAACGACTCGGTCACCAAGTCCAAGTTCGACAATCTCTACGGCTGCCGCGAGTCGCTGGCCGACGGCCTCAAGCGCGCGATGGACGTGATGCTCGCCGGCAAGGTCGCGGTGGTGTGCGGCTACGGCGACGTCGGCAAGGGCTCGGCGCATTCGCTGCGTGCCTATGGCGCGCGCGTGGTGGTCACCGAGATCGACCCGATCAACGCGTTGCAGGCGGCAATGGAAGGCTTCGAGGTCAACACCGTGGAGAGCACGCTGGGGCGCGGCGACATCTACGTCACCACCACCGGCAACAAGGACGTGCTGACGCTCGACCACATGCGCGCGATGAAGGATCAAGCCATCGTCTGCAACATCGGCCACTTCGACAACGAGATCCAGGTCGATGCGCTGTACGCCTCGGGCGCAACCAAGACCAACATCAAGCCGCAGGTCGACAAGTACACCTTCGCGGATTCAAACGGTAACGCAGGCAACTCGATCTTCCTGCTCGCCGAAGGCCGCTTGGTGAACCTGGGCTGCGCCACCGGCCACCCGAGCTTCGTGATGTCCAACTCGTTCTCCAACCAGACGCTGGCGCAGATGGATCTGTGGGCGAACAAGGACTTCTACGATCGCAAGGTCTACATCCTGCCCAAGAAGCTCGACGAGGAAGTCGCACGATTGCATCTGGAGAAGATCGGCGTGAAGCTCACGCGCCTGACCGATGCGCAGGCCGCGTACCTGGGCGTGAACGTGGACGGCCCGTACAAGGCGGAGCATTACCGGTATTGAGTGGCTGATAGCCGTGAGCGGTGAGCGGCAAACCAACCGTCAGCATCCCCGTCATTACGATCTGGGTGTCTGGAAGGACGCGATGCGCCTCGTCCGCGAGGTGTATCGCCTCACGGCGACCTTTCCTGCGGCGGAGCAATTCGGTTTGACGGCTCAGCTGCGGCGCGCAGTAGTCAGCGTCCCCTCCAACATCGCCGAAGGTGCTGGCCGTGGCGGACGCAACGAACTGGTTCGGTTCTTGGTAATCGCTCGCGGTTCCCTGACTGAACTCGATACCCAGTTGTGGATTGCGCGTGACCTCGGCTATCTCGTCGATGGTCAGCAGCTGCACGAAAACGTTCAGTTGTTACTGGCGCGGATGAATGCGCTGATTTCAGCCAACCGTGCCAAGGAACCCCGATGATCACTCACCAATCACCGCTCACCGCTCCCCGCATCCCGGTCTCCTTCGAGTTCTACCCGCCCAAGACCGACGAGCAGCGTGCACAGCTGCACCGCACGGCCGCGCGGCTCAAGGCGCACGCTCCCGATTACGTGTCGGTGACTTTCGGTGCTGGTGGTTCGACGTTGAGCTACACGCCCGAAACGGTGCGCGCGCTGCGCGAGCAACACGGACTGGATGCCGCGCCGCATGTATCGTGCGTCGGCGGCACGCGCGCCGAACTGGGCGCGCTGCTCACGCAATATCACGCGCTGGGCTGCCGGCGCATCGTCGCCCTGCGCGGCGACGTGCCCTCGGGCATGGCCAGCTTCGGCGATTTTCGCTACGCCAGCGAACTGGTGGAGTTCATCCGCCGCGAACACGACGGCTTCTTCCACATCGAGGTGGCCTGCTACCCCGAGATGCACCCGCAGGCACGCGATGCGCACGCCGATGTGCGCCATTTCGTGGCCAAGGTGAAAGCCGGCGCCGATGGCGCGATCACGCAATACTTCTACAACCCGGACGCCTATTTCCGTTTCGTCGACGACGCGCGCGCGCACGGCGTGGACGTGCCGATCGTGCCGGGCATCATGCCGATCGCGCAGTATTCGCAGTTGCGGCGCTTCTCCGAACTGTGCGGCGCCGAGATCCCGCGCTGGATCGGCCAGCGCCTGGAAGCGTACCGCGACGACGTCGAATCCATCCGCGCCTTCGGCGCCGACGTGGTGGCCGCGCTGTGCCGTCGGCTGATCGAAGGCGGCGCACCGGCGCTGCATTTCTACACGCTGAACCTGTCCAAGCCGACGCTGGCGGTACTGGAACGGCTGGGCTGATCGATCCTGCGTGACGCGCAGCGCCGACACCTGCGGGTATGCTACGCCGATGCGCCTGCTTGCCGTCGCCGTCTTGCTGCCGTTTGCGTGGCTGCTCATTGCCGCCACCGCGCACGCCAACCCCGGCGACCTGAATCGCTGCGTCGGCGCCGACGGGCGCTCGATTTATACCGATCAATCCTGCGACCAGATCGGTGCCAGCGTGAAGCCGCAGGCGCCGGATATCGCCGGCTCCAATCGTGGCGTGTCCTCGCCGCGCGTGCATGTCCACGTGCGCGATTGCGCCAAGTCGCTGGACGCACTGCGGGACGGTGTGCAGGCGGCGTTGCTGGCCGGCGATGTCAATCAGCTCGCCGGCTTCTATCAATGGACGGGCATGGGATCGAGCGCCGCCGAAGGTGTCATGGATCGCCTGGCGACGATGACGGCACGACCGTTCGTCGCCGTGACGTTGTTGCATGCGTCCGGCGCGCCACGCACGCCGTCCAGCGATGCAATCGATCCGGCCACCGCCGCCAACGCCCCGCCCGAACGCGCCAGCGGCATCGCCATCGACCAATCGCGCTCGGCAAACGATCCCACCCCGGTACGCACCGTGCTGGGCGTGAGCGCGTACATGGGCTGCTGGTGGGTACGGTTCTGAGGATAGAGGACGGAGGACGGAGGACTGAAGACAGAAGGGTAATCGGTAAGCAGTAACCAGCGTGAATCGGCGCATGACGCGAATGACACCGGATCCACCGCCGCGCGCGACCGATCCCGCTTTTTCTGTCCTCTGTCCTCTGTCCTCTGTCCTCTGTCCTCTGTCTTCTGTCCTCTGTCCTCTGTCTTCTGTCCTCTGTCCTCTGTCTTCTGTCCTCTGTCCAGCGTCTTGCGTCTATCATGTAGGCCTGTCCTGACGGAGCCGCGCCATGAACCTCCACTACCCTACGCACATCTGGCACAACGGGCAGATCAAGCCGTGGGCCGAAGCGACCACGCACGTGATGGCGCACGCAATCCATTACGGCTCGTCGGTGTTCGAGGGTATCCGCAGCTATCCCACACCTGACGGGCAAAAAATCTTCCGCCTGACCGACCACCTCAAGCGCCTGTACGCATCGGCGAAGATCTACGACCTGAAGATTCCGTACGCGATCGAGGAACTGGCGATGGCGTGCCGGCATGTAATCCACGCCAACAAGCTCGATCGCGCCTACATCCGTCCGTTTGCATTCCGCGGGCTGGGCGGGTTCGGGCTGTCGGCCGAGTGCCCGACGGAAGTGTCGGTAGCGGCATGGCACATGGGCCCGTACCTGGGGCCCGGCGCGTTGGAATCGGGCATCGACGCATGCGTGTCGAGCTGGCAGCGCTTCGCGCCCAACACCATCCCGGCCGGCGCCAAGGCCGGCGGCAATTATTTGTCCGGGCAGTTGATTGCACGCGAGGCGCGACGGCTGGGTTTCGGCGAGGGTATCGCGCTGGCCGCCAACGGCTTGCTGTCCGAGGGCGCTGGTGAGAACTTGTTCCTGGTGTTCGACGGCGCCCTGCACACCACTCCGGTCAGCGCCGCCCTGCTCAACGGCATCACTCGCAACGCGATCATGACTCTGGCGCGCGCCAACGGCATCGAGGTGGTCGAACGCGACATCCCGCGCGAATACCTGTATCTGTGCGACGAGTTGTTCATGTGCGGCACCGCCGCCGAAATCACGCCAATCCGCTCGGTGGATGGCAAACCGGTCGGTGCCGGCAAGGCCGGGCCGGTCACCGCACGCATCCAGAGCCTGTTCTTCGGCTTGTTCGACGGCCACACACAGGACCAGTGGGGGTGGCTGGAGGCGTGCTGAAGGCCAGTCCCGCACACTTCCCGCGTCATGGTCTATCGATTGGCGTCAGCGCGTGAATAGCCAATGGATCCCGGCTTGCGCCGGGATGACGGGCCAAGCGCAACGCCATGCGCGATTGCAAGTAGACATCGGAGCCTCCGGCCTCCCTGCTCCCTGCCCCCTGCTCCCTGCTCCCTGCTGCCTGCCCCCTACCCTTCGCGAAACGTCAACGTCGCCACCGCACCCCGGGCGTCTTCGCGGGGGGCGATGGCCACGTGCCAGCCATACAGCTCGCACAGCCGCCCAACGATCGACAGGCCGATGCCGGCGCCCTTGGTGCCGGCCGAGGTGGTGCCACGAAAACCGCGTTCGAACAGGTGCGCAGCATCCTGCGCGCTGATGCCAGGCCCGGTGTCCAGCACCCGCACCTGATCGGCCGCCACTTCCACCAGCACTTCGCCCTGCGCGGTGTACTTGCAGGCGTTGCCGATCAGGTTGCCGATGGTCACCGACAAGATCGCCTCAGGCGCCGCGATTTTCGCTTCCGCGTCGCCCTGCGCGCGCAAGACCACCGGTTTGCCGGCCAGTTGCGCACGGTTGGAATCCAGCAGGTGGTTGACCAGTTGCAGCAGGTGGGTGTCGCCGGTGCCGCGCTCGTTGCGCGACAGCATCAGCAAGGCGGTGATCAGGTGCGTGCTTTGCTGCGCCGCGCGGTCGATCCGTTGCAGGCGCTGGCGGGTCTTGTCGGGCAGGTCGGGGCCGGCCAGCATCAACTCGGTGGCACCGTGGATCACCGCCAGCGGCGTACGCAACTCGTGGCTGACGTCGGCGTTGAACTCGCGGTCGCGGCGCACCAGATGGGTCAGGCGCTGCGCGTAGGCATCCAGCGCGGCAGCGAGCTGGCCGACCTCGTCGTCGAGAAAGTGCGTGGCCAGCATCTCCGGCTCGCCGTCGACCGACAGCGCGTTGACCCGCCGCACCAGCTCGGTCACCGGCTGCATCACCCGCCGCGACAGCCACAGGCCGACCACCAGCGCCAAGACCGAGAACACCACCACCAGACCGATCAGCGCCCAAGCGAAGCGCTGCTGACTCTCGCGTTCGCGCGAGTACTCGTACACCAGGAAGAACCAGTATTTCGGATCCTTGCGGACCACCAGCTTGTAGGTGCGCAGGCCGCCGGGGGTGTCCTCTTGCAGTTCATGCACGCCCGCCGGCAAATCGCGCCATTCCGCCGGTACGTTGCCGATCTTGTTGATGCCGTAGACGTAGCCGGTGATCTTCTCGAACGGCACGCCGACCTTGTCGGGATTGGCGTAGAACCCATCGGCGTACTCGTCGACGTTCTTCACCAAGGCCTGACCGATGACCTTGTCCTCGACGCTGCGCCGCACCAGCACCGTGGACGAGGCGATCAGAACCGCGAGGCCCAGACCCAGCAGCAGGAAGGACAGGATGATCCGGGTGCGGAGCCTACGCCGGTACAGCATCGGGATGGGCGATCCGGTAGCCGATGCCGTGGCGGGTCTGGATCAGCGCCTTGGGGAACGGCTTGTCCACCATCTGCCGCAGGCCGTGGATATGCACACGCAAGCTGTCCGAATCGGGCAGCTCCTCGCCCCAGACACGGGTTTCCAGTTCCTGCCGGGTGACCACCGCCGGCGCGGCTTCCATCAGCGCCTGCAGGATCTTCAGTGCGGTCGGGTTGAGCTGGAGCATCTTCCCGCCGCGCCGGACTTCCAGCGTGTCGAGGTTGTATTCCAGATCAGCCACCTCGAGGATGCGCGACTGCTGGCCCTTGCCGCGCCGCATCAGCACGCTCAGTCGCGCATCGACTTCCTGCAGGGCGAACGGCTTGACCAGATAGTCGTCGGCGCCGGCATCGAAGCCTTCCAGCTTGTTCTCCAGCGTGTCGCGCGCGGTGAGCATCAACACCGGGGTGTGCTTGCGCGCTTCCTGGCGCAACTTGCGGCAGACATCCAACCCATCCATGCCCGGCAGGTTGAGATCGAGCACGATCGCGTCGAACTCGTTGACCACCGCCAGATGCAGGCCGGTCACGCCATCGGCGGCGAAATCCACGGTGTGTCCGCGCTCCTCGAGGAAGTCCCCGAGGTTGGCGGCGATGTCGTTGTTGTCCTCGATCACCAGGATGCGCATGGCCGCGTCCAGCCCGTTTGCGTCAGTTGGATTCCAGCGCACCGGCCGCAGCGGCATTCTGCGCCTGGATCATTTCACGCTTGCGCTGGGCGACCGTCTTGCAGATGTTCTTGGGCATGTTGCTGCCGATCTGCTGTACCCGCTCGCAGACCACGCGACTGTCCGCCGATGCCTGAGTCAGGGCAGTGGTCACCACTTCCTGGTCGTTGGCCATCTCGACCTGCTGGGGCTCGGACAGATTGCCATCAGTCGCGGCCTGCCAACGTTGCTCCATGCGATCGAGCGTCTCGCTCACCTTTTTCTGATCGGCCGGAGCGATCTCACGATACTGCCCGCCCGGCTCGGCCAAAGCCTTGCCGATCTGCGCGCGATGGCTTTCGAACTGCTCATGGGTCCACAGACCGCTGACACCATCAGCCGCAAAGGCCGCACCAGTGGCCAGCAACGCGGATACCCAGAGAACGGCGCTGATCTTCATTTTTCGAAAACCTCATGCAATTGGACGAAAGTGTACGCAGAATCGATTGTGCCAGAGCGCCCGCGGCGCCGCACATGCCATCGGTTGGGGGGTCTGGCAACGTTCATGGCCAGACGGCATGAGCCGAAAACGAAGGGGCAAAAAAAGTCCAGGGAGACAGCCGCGCTGCGACCATGCTCGCCTGGACGGAAGGTAAAGCCCCGATTACCGTAATCTGCGAGTCACTGGACGAAACGACGAGGACGGCAGAAGACAGTCCCGCCAGCCTACGACCCATGTTGTTAAATATTCGTTAAGCCAACATTACCGAGTGAATAAGTCTCCTGTTTTCAATCACTTGGGAACGCTCATTGTTGCATCGCGGCGACGCCTGACCACCCGCTGCGCCACATATTCGACAATCTGCCCGGCCACGTCGATGCCAGTCGCGGCCTCGATGCCTTCCAGTCCCGGCGAGGAGTTCACCTCCAGCACCAACGGCCCGCGTTTTGATCGCAACAGATCCACGCCGGCCACGTTCAAGCCCATCACCTTGGCGGCGCGGATAGCGGTGTCGGTCTCGGCAGCGCTCAAAGTTACCTTGGTCGCGCTGCCGCCGCGATGCAGGTTGGAGCGAAACTCGCCGGCGCGCGCCTTGCGCTTCATCGCCGCCACCACCTTGCCGCCGACCACGAAGCAGCGCAGATCCGTTCCGCTGGCCTCGGCGATGAACTCCTGCACCAGGAAGGTCGCGTACAGCCCGCGCAGCGCCTCGATCACGCTGCGCGAGGAGGCGATGCGCTCGGTCAGGATCACGCCCGCGCCCTGGGTGCCTTCGTTGAGCTTGATGACGTGCGGCGGCTTGCCGAGCATCGCCAGCAAGTCGGCGGTGTCGTCCGGGTTGTCGCCGAACACGGTGGTCGGAAGTCCTATGCCCTGCTTGGCCAGCAACTGGTGGCAGCGCAGCTTGTCGCGCGCGCGCAAGATGCCGTCCGAGCCGTTGGGGGTGAACACGTTCATCATCTCGAACTGGCGCAGCACGGCGGTGCCGTAGCGGGTGATCGAGGCGCCGATGCGCGGCAGCACGGCATCGTAATCGGCCAGCACGCGGCCCTTGTAATGCAGATCGAAGCCGCCCGGCGCGATCTTCAAATAGCACCGCAATGGGTCGAGCACGCGCACGGAATGGCCGCGCGCGCGCGCCGCCTCGACCAAACGCAGGGTCGAATACAACTTGCCGTTGCGCGAAAGAATGGCCAGCTTCATGGCGATGGCGCCTTGCTGCCAATGGCTCGGCGGCCGCGGAACGAGCGCGCCGGGTCGACCACGAAGCGTCCTTTCAGCGCGCTGCGCCCGAGCAGCATGGGGAAACTCATGTCGCGGCGGGAAGCGAGGTTGATCTCGATCGGATACATGCGCCCGGCCAGTTCGAGCCGGGTGAGCAGGAAGATGCGCTCGCTGACGTGCCCGCCCGAATCGGTGACCGGGCGCCGATCGTGCACCGGTGCGCGCACTACGACCGGCTCGGCGTCGTGCGCACCGGTGGCAACGGTGAAGCGCACCCAAGGGGTTGCGTCGACCTCGAACTCGGCCAGTTCGTCCACGTGCAGTGCCGATGAGCGCGCGCCGGTGTCGATCTTGGCGCGGATACGGCCGATGCCCAAGTCGGGTAACGCCAACCACTCGCGCCAGCCGAGCACGATTCGCGGCGAGACTTTCGCAAGGCGCTTGCGCTGGTCCATGCCGCCCCCGTGCGACGCGGCCGTTGCGGCCCGCCAGTGGAGCGGGTGAAGGGAATCGAACCCTCGTCAGTAGCTTGGGAAGCTACAGCTCTACCATTGAGCTACACCCGCGTGCGGAGCGATTATGCAGGGCAGGCGGGGCCGCCCGCAATTGGCACACGATCACCATGATGCACATCCAGCTCAACGGGCAGCCGCGGCAGGTCGAGGACGCCATCACCATCGCGCAACTGCTCGATCACTGCGGCTACGCGCAGCGCAAGGTCGCCGTCGAGGTCAATCAGGCGATCGTGCCGCGCAGCGCGCATGCCAGCCACGCTCTGGCCGAGGGCGACACGGTGGAGGTGGTGACGGCATTCGGCGGCGGCTGAATCGCGCTGTCCCGGCGTGCGTTCGTGTATCACGAGCCGGGCTTGCGCATCGACCGCCTCCGGAGCGCAGACGGCTTGCAGGCAGGCGGCTACGGTCAAGGGATGCCGCGATCCATTGCCCGCGCGCCGCCAGCCTGCGCGATAATCCCTGCATGGACACCCTCGAACGCATCGCCGACCCGCTGGTCATCGCCGGCAAGACCTACCACTCGCGCCTGCTCACCGGCACCGGCAAGTTTGCCGATCTGGAACAGACGCGGCTGGCCACCGAAGCGGCCGGCGCACAAATCGTCACCGTCGCCATCCGCCGCAGCAACATCGGGCAGGACAAGCACGCGCCGAACCTGCTCGACGTGCTGCCGCCGGATCGCTACACCATCCTGCCCAATACCGCCGGCTGCTACAGCGCCGACGACGCCGTGCGCACCGCGCGCCTCGGGCGCGAGTTGCTCGACGGCCACGCGCTGGTGAAGCTCGAAGTGCTGGGCGATCAGCAAACCCTTCACCCGGACATCCCGGCCACGCTGGAAGCCGCGCAAACACTGATTGCCGAAGGCTTTCAGGTGATGGTGTACACCAGCGACGACCCGATCATGGCCAAGCGCTTCGAGCAGATGGGCTGCGTGGCGGTGATGCCGCTAGCGGCGCCGATCGGCTCGGGTTTGGGCATCCGCAACCCGTACAACATCCTCACCATCGTCGAAAACGCCAAGGTGCCGATTCTGGTCGATGCCGGCGTGGGCACCGCCTCGGATGCGGCGATCGCGATGGAACTGGGCTGCGACGGCGTGCTGATGAATACCGCCATCGCCGGGGCGAAAGACCCGGTGCGGATGGCGCGGGCGATGAAACTCGGTGTGCAGGCCGGCCGCGAGGCGTTTCTGGCCGGGCGCATCCCGAAAAAGCGCAACGCCAGCGCATCGTCACCGATCGAAGGGCTGTTTTTCTGATGCAGTGCGCGCTGGCCATGCCGCAAGGGCGCACGGCATGAGCGCGCACGTCCCCAACAAGCCATTCACGAGCGCGGCAGGCCGCCGCGAGATCCGCAGCTTCGTGCTCAGAGAGGGCCGTCTGACTCCCGCGCAGGAGCGCGCGATGCACGAGTTGTGGCCGCGCTTCGGGCTGGATTACGCCGGGAGCGTGCGCGATTGGCAGGGCGCATTCGGTCGTGCTGCCCCGTTGGTGCTGGAAGTCGGTTTTGGCAACGGCGATGCGCTGTTGCACTGCGCGGCGGCCGATCCGGCGCGCGATTACCTCGGGGTCGAGGTGCACATGCCGGGCGTGGGGCGCGCGCTGGCCGGGATCGAACGCGCCAGCCTGCGCAACGTGCGGGTGATGCGCCACGACGCCATCGAACTGCTGCGCCATGAGATCGCGCCCGCTGCGCTGGACGAGGTGCGCATCTGGTTTCCCGATCCGTGGCACAAGAAGCGCCACCACAAGCGCCGGCTGGTCAATGTCGAAAATCTCGCGTTGATCGCGCAGTGCCTGCGTCCGGGCGGCTTGTTGCACCTGGCCACCGACTGGGAACCCTACGCCCAATGGATATGGGACGTGCTGGACGGCCAGCCGCTGCTGCGCAACCGCGCCGGCCCGCGTGGCAGCAGCCCGAAACCGGACTGGCGCCCGCCCACGCGCTTCGAGCGGCGCGGGCTCGCCCTCGGGCACGCAGTCTTCGATATCCTCTGCGAGCGCACCTGATCGACCCCGACCCATGGAAACCTCCCTCTCCCACGGCGTGACCACACCCATGGTGGTGGTGCTGTGCGTGATGGCGTTCACCATGGTGATGCTGATGCTCGACCGCATCCGCTCGGATGTAGTGGCATTGACCGCATTGGTTGCGCTCGGCCTGAGCCATGTGATTCCCACCGATCGGCTGTTCGACGGTTTCGCCGGCAACGCGGTGATCAGCGTGATGGCCACGATGGTGCTGGGCGCCGGGCTGGAGCGCACCGGCCTGCTCAACCGCCTGTCGGGCTGGCTGCTGCGGCGTTCGCGCGGCAGCGAGACGCGCATGGTGACGCTGACCTGTGCCATCGCTGGCTTGATCTCGCCGACCATGCAGAACCCGGCGGTGATGGCGCTGTTTCTGCCGGTTGCATCGCGACTGTCGTCGCGCACCGGCGTCACCCCGGCGCGCATCCTGCTGCCGCTGGTGAGCGCGGTCATCATGGGCGGCAGCCTGACCATGGTCGGCAACTCGCCGTTGATCCTGCTCAACGACCTGCTGCTGTCGGCCAACCGCAACATCCCGTCCGGCGTGGCCACGCTGGTGCCGCTGAAGATGTTCGCGCCCTTCCCGATCGGCGTGGCGCTGTTGATCGCCTGCCTGGCATACTACCGCTTCTTCGGCAATCGCCTGCTGCGCGAAGGCGAGGACAAGAACGTCACCCCGGGTCGCACCGAAAGCTACTTCGCGGAAACCTACGGCATCGACGGCGAGGTGTTCGAGCTCACCGTGGCCGCCGAGAGCCCGCTGGTGGGCATGGCCGTGGGCGAGGTGGAAAAACAACCCGGCGCACCGTTGCTGCTGGCGCTGCGCACCGGCGAGGAATCGCGACTGGCCCCGCCCGGCGGCAACATGCTCTGGGTCGGCAGCGTGATCGGCATGATGGGCCCGCGCGAACAGGTGGAAGCCTACGCAGCGACCCATACGCTGAAGCTGTCTTCGCGCTTGCGCCAGTTCGGCGACCTGTTCAACCCGGCGCTGGCCGGCATTTCCGAGGCGGTGGTGCCGCCGACCTCGCGCTTCATCGGCAAGAAGCTGGCCGATATCCGCCTGCGCTCCGACAAGGGCATCAGCGTGCTGGCGATCAATCGCGCCGGGCAGGTACACCGCGCCGACATCCGCGAGCTGGCGCTCAAGGCCGGCGACATGCTGGTGCTGCACGGGGCGTGGACGCAACTGGCGCAAGCGCAGCGCGAGCGCGATTTCGTGGTGGTCACCGACTATCCGAAGGAAGAACAGCGCCCGCACAAGCTGCGTATCGCCCTGGTGATCTTCGCCATTGCCCTGGGGCTGGCGCTGACCGGCGAGATTCCCACCACGCTGGCGCTGTGGGCCGGCGCGGCGGGCATGCTGCTGGCCGGCGTGCTCAACATGGACGAGGCTTACAACGCGATCAGCTGGAAGACGGTGTTCCTGATGGCCTGCCTGATCCCGATCGGCGCGGCGATGGACAACTCGGGCGCGGCCGACTGGCTGGCGCGCGGCTTGCTCGACCTGCTGCCCAGGCACGCCTCGGTGTACCTGCTGCAAGTCGTGGTGGCCCTGATCACCGTCGCCTTCACCCTGGTCATCAGCCAGGTCGGTGCGACCGTGGTGATGGTGCCGATGGCGATCAACATCGCCATCGCCGCCAGCGGCAACCCCACCGCCTTCGCCCTGATCGTGGCGCTGGCCGCGTCCAACAACCTGCTGCTGACCTCCAACCCGGTGATCGGCATGGTGGTCGGCCCGGCCGGTTACAAACCGCTCGACCTGCTGCGCGCCGGCGGCTGGCTGACCTTGATATACCTCGCCGTGGTGCTGGTGATGGTGAATGTGATGTTTAGATGAAGCGGCGAATGGGGAATGGGGAATCGGAAACCGGGAGCCGGAAATCGGGAGCCGGAAATCGGGGATCGGGGCTCGATCTTGTCATTCCGAACGCAGTGAGGAATCAGCTTTCGGTGAACGCTGCGGATGCAGCCGATCCCTGCCTACGCTCGGGATGACAATGCACGGCAAGCAGGATGGGTCGA
>JAFEEL010000046.1 GCA_018241125.1 Pseudomonadota bacterium
CCCCGAGCAGGCCATCGGCAGCCTGGACATCGACATCCGCACCGACGTGTATTCGCTGGGCGTGATCTTGTACGAGCTGCTCACCGGCACCACCCCGGTGGAGCGCGAGAAGCTGGCTTCGGTATCCATCGCCGATACGCAACGGCTGATCTGCCAGTCCGATCCACCCAAGCCCAGCGCGCGCGTGCTGAGCAATGCCACCACGCTGACCGGCAGTGCAACGTTCCGCCCAACCGACCCGCGCAAACTGGCGCGCACGATCCGCGGCGATCTGGACTGGATCGTGATGAAGGCGCTGGAGAAAGAGCCGGCGCGGCGCTACCAGAGCGCGGCGGAGTTCGCCGAAGATCTGCGCCGCTACCTGAGTGGCGAAGCGGTCATGGCGGTGCCGCCGTCGCTGGCCTATCGCACGTCCAAGTTCGTGCGCCGCAACAAGACGGTGGTCGCCGCCGCCGCTTTGATTGCGCTGTCGTTGATCGCCGGCATCGTCGCGTTCGCGTGGCAGGCGCGGATCGCGCGTGCGCAAGCGATGATCGCGCAGCATCAGGAGCAAGTCGCGCAAGCGCGCGCCAAGGATCTGCAACAGGTCGCGGACTTCGAAGCATCCCTGCTGGGCCAGACCGATCCGGCTCGTGCCGGTGCCCAACTCAGCGCCGACGTGCGCGCCAAATACGCCGCCGGGCTGGCCAGCGCCGGCGTCAACGGCGACGCGCAAGCCGCCCGACTCGCCGCGTTCGACCATGAGTGGCAGCACGTCAATGCCACCGATGCGGCGCGGGACCTGATCGACGCGATCATCCTCAAGCCTGCGGTGGCGGCGATCGAAAAACGCTTCAACGACCAGCCGTTGGTGGCCGCGACGTTGCGCCAGACGCTTTCGGCGCGCTATTACGACATGGGAATGTACGATGCCGCGTTGCCGTTGCAGCGCAGCGCGCTCGATATCCGTCGCCGCCTGCTGGGCGAGGACGATCGCCACACCATCATCTCCACGCTGTCTCTGTGTGCGTTGCTGGTGCAAATGGGCAGGCCCACCGACGCGGCACCGATGGCCCGCGAACTGCTGGCGCGTACGCAACGCTTGTATGGCGCCGATGATCCGATCACGATGAATACCGAGGGCTTGCTCGGGCTGATTGTCTACGACGAGGGCCACTTCGAAGAGGCCGAGAGGTATTACAAGCAGACCTTGCAGGCCCAGCGGCGCGTATTCGGCGAAAACAGCGACATCACGCAGACGCAAATCCACAACATCGGTTTGCTGCTGATGTACCGCCATCGCTACGCCGAAGCCGCTCCGTACTTGCGCGAAGCGGCGCAACGGTTGCCGCAGTTGCTCGGCCCCGAGCAGCCCAACAGCTTGATGGCTTCGGCGAACCTTGGCTACCTGCTGGAAAAACAGGGCCACTACGAGCAGGCGCTGGCTACCCTCGACGACACCTACGCAAGGGCGCGCATGGCACTGGGCGACACCCATCAAGTGACCTTGGTGCTGGCCACGCTGTCGGCAATGACGCTAGAAGCGCTCGGCCGGCATGCGGATGCGGAGCAGCGACTGGCAGCGTCCGAGGCTGCCGCCCGTAGTGCGTTCACCGGCAGCAACGACTTCCTGCGTGGCACCTTCCTGTGGCAACTCGGATTGGCGCGCACCGGAACCAAGGAATTTGCCGCCGCCGAAGACAACTTGCTCGAAGCCCACGCGATCTTCCTGACCACCCACAACATCACCCACGCCGACGATCTGCGCGGCAGCACGCAGGCATTGGTCGCTCTGTACACCGCCTGGGAAAAATCCGAGCCGGGCAAGGGTCATGCCGCCAAGGCCACCGGGTGGCAGGCGAAGCTGGCGGCACTGGAGTCCTCGACCGCGAACGACGAGTCGCCACGCTGAGATCAGCGCGCCGATCCGCGTGAACCGTCGTACCATGAATGCAGGCCCGCCGTAACGAGGCGGACACGGCAAGCGCCAAGGGTCTTGCGATGAGCGACGAAACTCTCGGCGTCAACGATACCTGGGACGGCGCGCGCAGCGAGGGCCCGGGCACCCGCATCGGCCCGTACCTGCTGGTGCGACGCATCGGTGAGGGCGGTTTCGGCGATGTGTACGAGGCCGAGCAGCGCGATCCCGTCAAGCGCCGGGTTGCATTGAAGATCCTCAAGCTGGGCATGGACACGCGCGAAGTGATCGCGCGCTTCGATCTGGAGCGGCAGGCGCTGGCGGTGATGGAGCACCCGCACATCGCCCATGTGATCGATGCCGGGGCCACTGCCAGCGGTCGCCCGTACTTCGTGATGGAGTACGTCGAGGGCATACCGATCAGCGAATACTGCGCGGCCCGCAAGCTGCCGGTGGAAGCGATCTTGCGTCTGTTCGCGCAAGTCTGCGGAGCGGTGCAGCACGCGCACACCAAGGGCATCATCCACCGCGACCTCAAACCCGGCAACGTGCTGGTGGCCGACGGCGACGACGGCCCGTTCGCCAAGGTGATCGACTTCGGCATCGCCAAGGCGACCTCCGGCGACCTGAGCCAGCGCACCCACGCCACGCGCATCGATCAGGTGATGGGCACGCCGTTGTACATGAGCCCCGAGCAGGCCCGCGGCGATGCCGACATCGATACCCGCACCGACATCTACTCGCTCGGCGTGATCGTCTACGAGTTGCTCACCGGCACCACCCCGGTGGAGCGCGAGAAACTGGCCGCGGTCTCGCTGGTCGACACCCAGCGCCTGATCTGCGAATCGGAGCCGCCCCGCCCCAGCCAGCGCGTACTAAGCAAGGCCAGCACGGTGTCCGGCAGCGCGACGTTTCGCGCCGCCGATCCGCGCAAGCTGGCGCACACGCTGCGCGGTGATCTGGACTGGATCGTGATGAAGGCGCTGGAGAAGGAGCCGGCACGCCGCTACCAGACCGCCGCCGAGTTCGCCGCCGACGTGCAACGCTTCCTCGACGGCCAACCGGTGCTGGCCGCACCACCGAGCCGTGCGTATCGTGCAGCCAAGTTCATTCGTCGCCACAAGGGGCCGGTGCTGGCCGCGGCGCTGGTGGTCGCCTCGCTGGTGGCAGGCGTGATCGCGTTCGCATGGCAGGCGCGGATTGCACGAACGCAGGAACTGTTGGCGCAAAAGCGGGCGGATGATCTGGAAAAGTTGGCGCACCTACAGGACGGAATCCTCGACCAGTTCGATCCCACTCGCGCCGGAAAGGCATTGAGCGCCGATGTAATGGCGCGTTACGCGGCGGCATTGATGGCGGCCGGCGTTGCCGAACCGGCACGTTCTCGGCAAACGGCGGAGTTCGCGATGCAGTGGCAACACATCAACGCCACCGACGCGGCCACCGCCTTCATCGACCGCAGCTTGCTCAAGCCCTCCGTGGCGGCGATCGACAGCCAGTTGCGCAGCGATCCTTTGCTGGCCGCCAGGCTGCGCCATACGTTGGCGAACCGCTATTCGCAACTGGGCTTGTACGACGAGGCGATGCCGCTGCAACGCAGCGCACTCACGATCCGTCGCCGACTTCTCGGCGCGGGCGACACCCATACTCTGGAATCGGAAGTGGATATGGGGCAAGTGCTGGACGCGCAGGGCCATCCGGGCGCGGCCGAGCCGTATGCGCGGCGTGCGGTGGCCGGATACTTGCAGCGCTTCGGCCCAGACAACGACGGCACCTTGCAGGCGCAATCGTATCTCGCCCAGATCCTGCGGGATCAGGGCAAGTACGACGAAGCCGAGGCGATCTTGCGCGATGTGTACGCGCGACAGGCGCGCACGCTCGGGGCAGACGCACCCGACACGCTCGTGAGTGCCGGCGACCTCGGCGGCATGTTGATCGAGCGCGGTCGGCCCACACAGGCCGAGCCGTTCCTGCGTGTAGCGGCGGATGGCTTGGCGCGGGTGAACGGCCCCGATGATCAGGATGCACTCACCTCGCGCAACAACCTCGGCATGGCGCTGGCGCGAGAAGGCAAGTCGAAGCAAGCCGAGACGATTTTTCGAGAGGTACTCGATCGCCGCCGCCATGTGCTGGGCTCCGATCATCCGGATACTTTGCAATCACTCGTGACGTTGGGCGGCGTGTTGCAGGACGAAGGACGTATGACGGAAGCCGAGCCACTGTTGCGCGAGGCGACCACGCAGCGCCAGCGCATAATCGGCGCGGATGCTCCAGCCACTTTGCACGCAATGGCCTTGTATGGGCGGCTGCTCGCCGACAGCGGCCATGCCGATCAGGCGATGGCAATGCTGGATGGCGCATTGCCGACCGCACGCAGGGTACTGGCTCCGATCGATCCGTCACGGCTGGCTGAGTACCTGGCGGCGCTTGGGACGGCCGAACGCGCGTCGCGGCACTATACGGAAGCGGAGCGATTGCTGATCGAGGCCGATGCCATCGATCGGAAGAGTCCATCCGGGCTTCGCGAGCCGATACGCGTATACGGCGATTTGGCGTCCCTGTACGCCGCCTGGGACACCGCCGAACCGGGCAAGGGCTACGCCGCCAAGGCGGCGGAGTGGAAAGCCAAACTCGATGTCGCCAACGCGGCGGCGACCAGCGCGAGGTGATCGTTGATCCAGACCGGCAATGGAAAAGCCCGCTGGCGCGGGCTTTTCCTGAAGGCATGCGACCCGCCTGCGCGGGAATGCAGGCGTGACCAAGGCGCCCACGATGCGGGCGCGTCACGCATTCACCCAAATGAGCCATGCGAACCGCGCTTCAACGCAGTTCGCAAACATGGCTCATTTGATCTTGGCTTCCTTGTACGGGACGTGCTTGCGCACGACCGGATCGTACTTGGAGATTTCCATCTTGTTCGGGGTGGTCTTCTTGTTCTTGTCGGTGGTGTAGAAATGACCGGTGCCGGCGGTCGAGACGAGGCGGATCTTGTCGCGCTTGGTTGCCATGATCGTTCTCCTTAGACCTTCTCGCCGGCGGCGCGCAGCTGGGCGAGCACCGCATCGATGCCGTTCTTGTCGATCGTGCGCAGGGCGTGCGCGGAAACGCGCAGCTTGACCCAGCGGTTTTCACTGGCGACCCAGAAGCGGCGCTCGTGCAGGTTGGGCATGAAGCGGCGGCGGGTATGGTTGTTGGCGTGCGAGACGTTGTTGCCGGTCGTCGTTCGCTTGCCCGTGACTTGGCAGACGCGTGCCATGGATTCACCTCTGGATTGCGGATGGATGCCTCCCGTGGCCCGGGAAGCAGCGGCCCCGCGTCCGGCTCGGACGCGCACGATGCGGGTGATGTTGCGGCCTGCGCGGGCTGGGCATCGTGCTGCCAAGCCCTGGCGACGGCGAACCGTCGGCAAGCCAGCCGCGCATGATAGCGGCTCGGCTACCGGCGCGCAAACGCGAGCCTCTTCCAAAGACACATGAGCCTGCAGGGTCGCGACGGCTCGCGGCCGACCGCGCCGTGGCATGCGCCGGTGCGCGATCAGCGCTTCATGAAGCGGAAGAACTCCTCGTTGGTCTTGGTGTCCTTCATCTTGTCGAGCAGGAACTCCATCGCCGCCAGCTCGTCCATCGGGTGCAGCAACTTGCGCAAAATCCAGATCTTCTGGAGATAGTCGGGCGCGATCAGCAGCTCCTCGCGGCGGGTGCCGGAGCGGTTGATGTTGATCGCCGGGTACACGCGCTTTTCGGCGATGCGGCGATCCAGGTGCACCTCGGAGTTGCCGGTGCCCTTGAACTCCTCGTAGATCACCTCGTCCATCTTGCTGCCGGTGTCGATCAGGGCGGTGGCGATGATGGTCAGCGAGCCGCCTTCCTCGACGTTGCGCGCCGCGCCGAAGAAGCGCTTGGGCCGATGCAGGGCGTTGGCATCCACGCCGCCGGAGAGCACCTTGCCCGAGCTGGGCACCACGGTGTTGTAGGCGCGCGCCAGGCGGGTGATGGAATCGAGCAGGATCACCACGTCGCGTTTGTGTTCGACCAGGCGCTTGGCGCGCTCGATCACCATCTCGGCGACCTGCACGTGGCGCGCGGCCGGCTCGTCGAAGGTGGACGAAATCACCTCGCCGCGCACGGTGCGCTGCATCTCGGTGACTTCCTCCGGGCGCTCGTCGATCAGCAGCACGATCAGATGCGCTTCCGGGTGGTTGGCCATGATCGCCTGCGCGACGTGCTGGAGCATCATGGTCTTGCCGGACTTGGGCTGGCTCACGATCAGGCCGCGCTGGCCTTTGCCCTGCGGAGCCATCAAATCGAGGATGCGGCCGGTGATGTCCTCGGTCGAGCCGTTGCCGCGCTCCAGATGGAAGGCCTTGCGCGGGAACAGCGGCGTGAGGTTCTCGAACAACACCTTGTTCTTCGACGCCTCCGGCGGCTCGCCGTTGATGGCGTTGACCTGCGAGAGCGCGAAGTAGCGCTCGCCGGGCTTGGGCGAGCGAATGCGCCCGCTCAGGTGATCGCCGGTGCGCAGGTTGAAGCGGCGGATCTGGCTGGGCGAGATGTAGGTGTCGTCCGGGCCGGCCAGGTAGGAAGCCTCGTGCGAGCGCAGGAAACCGAAGCCGTCGGGAAGGATTTCCAGCACGCCGTCGGCGGCCACGCCCTCGCCATAGCGGGTGAGCACCTTCAGCAGAGCGAACACCACGTCCTGCTTGCGCATCCGCGCCACGCCCTCGGAAATCCCGAGCTTGTCGGCGATGTCGAGCAGCTGGTACGCCGGCATCTTCTTCAGATCGGCCAGCGTGTACACCGGGAAATCCGGCGGCAGCGCCGGCAGCGGCTGGTTGTCGAAGCTCTCGCCGCCTTCGTTGCCGCGGTTGTCGCCACGCGGCTGGCCGTTGTCGCCCCGGTTGCCTCCGTCGCGATTGCCGTCGCGATCGCGCTCGCGATTGCGGTCGCGGCGATCACGGAAGCGCTCGCGGCGGCTTTGGCGGTGCGATTGCTGTCCTTGCGCCTGACCACCCTCAACGGGCGTCGATCCGACCGACTCACTGGCGGACGGCTCGCTGGGCGAACCCGCCGGCACAGGCACCGTCGCCGGATCGGGCGCCACGGGCGCGGCGGGCTCGGGCACATGGGCTGGAACCGGATCGGTCTGGTGCGTTGGCGCAGCGGCCGCGGTGGGCGTCACTGGCGGTGCGCTGGCTGCGTCGCCGGCGGGATCGCTGGCAGTGCCGGGTGCAGCGGTGGCGGGCGCGGCCTTGCGCGCGTGCCGCGGGCGCCGGACGGCGACCTCGGCGGTCTCGTTGTCTGATTCGGACACGGAATACCCTGATCGAGGGCTGGGGAAAAGAAGGGGATCACTGCGAGTTGGGCGCCTGGAGCGCCGCGCGCTTTGCGAGAACGACGCTGCAAGCCGGCGAACCCGGCCTCGCGTGTGGCTACGCTAACACTGCGCCAGCGCGGCTGGCAAGTCGCCGCCAGAACGCGGCAGGCGGCGATTCAGGCAATCGGCTACGCACAGCCGACGGGCACGCCAGCACACCCGTGTTCAGGCGATCCCACGATCGATGAACTGCACCAACTGGTTGCGCGCCACCGCGCCGACCTGCGTGGCGTGCACCTTGCCGTCACGAAACAGCATCAGCGTGGGGATGTTGCGCACTGCGTACTGGCGCGGGGTGGTCATGTTCTGCTCGATATTGACCTTCACCACCTTCAGGCGGCCGGTGTAGACCTCGGCCAATTCTTCCACCATCGGCGCGATCATCTTGCACGGGCCGCACCATTCGGCCCAGAAGTCCACCAGAACCGGCTCCTTGGACTTCAGAACCTGGGCTTCGAACTCGGAATCCTTGACGCTGGCGACGTGCTCACTCACGGGTATTGCTCCTGATCTTCGGAAAGTTTGCGCCGGCGCGGGCGAGCACAGGCGTTGGGCTACAATGGGGGTCGAGTGTCGCGCTTCAAGTTTCGTGCTTCAAGTTTCGCGTCTGAAAAACCGCGCTGGCCGCTCCCGCCCTGGCGGGGAAAGTGTGCGATCTACCGGTCGGGCGCGCAAGCGCGCCGCGCCGCCCCCGCCGCAAGAATCCGAAGATGACCGACAAACCGCTGACCGACATTGCGTTTTCCAGTTTCGACCTGCACCCGGCCCTGCTCGCCGGCTTGGAGAAGGCCGGGTTCAACCGCTGCACGCCGATCCAGGCGCTGACCTTGCCGCTGGCGCTGGCCGGACGCGACGTCGCCGGGCAAGCGCAGACCGGCACCGGCAAGACCCTGGCCTTCCTGATCGCCGCCATCGACCGCCTGCTCAAGCGCCCGGCGCTGGCCACCCGCAACGACGCCGACCCGCGCGCGCTGATCCTGGCGCCGACCCGCGAACTGGCGATCCAGATCCACAAGGACGCGCTGGCGTTCGGTGCGGCGCTGGGGCTGCGCTACGCGCTGGTGTACGGTGGCGTGGATTACGACAAGCAGCGCGAAATCCTGCAACGCGGCGCCGACATCATCATCGCCACGCCCGGACGGCTGATCGACTACGTCAAGCAGCACAAGGTGGTCTCGCTGCATGCCTGCGAGGTGTGCGTGCTCGACGAGGCCGACCGCATGTTCGACCTCGGTTTCATCAAAGACCTGCGCTTCTTGCTGCGCCGCCTGCCGGTGCGCACCGAGCGCCAGACCTTGCTGTTCTCGGCCACGCTCAGCCATCGCGTGCTGGAGCTGGCCTACGAGCACATGAACGAGCCCGAAAAGCTCGTGGTCGAGGCCGAAACCGTCACCGCCGCGCGGGTGCGGCAGAAGGTCTACTTTCCGGCCAACGAAGAAAAGATCCCGCTGCTGATTGGCCTGCTCACGCGCACCGAAGGCGTGCGCACGATGGTATTCGTCAACACCAAGGCGTGGGTGGAAAACGTCGCCAAGGCGCTGGAGCGTGCCGGCTTTCGGGTCGGGGTGATCTCCGGCGACGTGCCGCAGAAAAAGCGCGAGAGCCTGCTCAACCGCTTCAAGCGCGCCGACCTGGAAGTGCTGGTGGCCACCGACGTGGCCGCGCGCGGGCTGCACATCGACGGCGTGTCGCACGTGTACAACTTCGACTTGCCGTTCGAGGCCGAGGACTACGTGCACCGCATCGGCCGCACCGCCCGGCTGGGCGCCGAGGGTGACGCGATCAGCTTCGCCTGCGAGCGCTACGCGCAGTCGCTGCCGGACATCGAGGCCTACATCGAGCAGAAGATCCCGGTGGCCACGGTCGAGGCCGACCTGCTCACCCCGTTGCCGCGCACGCCGCGGGCGCCGGTGGCGGCAGCATCGACCGACGGCGAGGGCGAGGAACCGGCCGAATCGATCAGCCAGATTTTCCGCGAAGTCCGCGAAGCCAAGAAGGCCGAGGACGCCAAGCATGGCGGCGGCCGAAGCAGCCATTCCGGCAGCGGCTCGCGCGGGCGTGGCGGGCACGCTGGCGGTGGCCACGGGCGTGGCGAGCGCCCGCGTCGGCACGGCGAAGGCCACGGCGCACACGCCGGCCAAGACGGGCACGGACACCGCCGCGGCGGTCACGGACGCGGACAGCCGCACGCTGCCGACGCGGGCCAATCCGTACCCGATGCGGACAAGATCGCGCCGACACCCGCGACCACCGCGACCTCGGCGGCCACCGCATCCGGCGGCGAACCCGTCGAGCGCAGCCGCAAGCCACGCCGCCGCCGCGGCGGTCGGCGCCGCGACGGCGATCAAACGACCGCCCCGACCGGCACCGGCATCCCCGATACCGCCGCCAGCGCCAGCGTGGTCACCGGTACCGAAATCACCCAGCGCGTGCCCGAGGTCAGCTCCACGCACGCGGCGCAAGCGCTCGCCACCGGAGCGCCGACCGCCAAGCCGAGCAAGCGCTCGCTGCTGGGCAAGATCGCCCAGGGGTTGAAGAAGCTGGTCAAGCGCCCGCCGCGCAGCGGGCATTGAGTGGAGCGGGAGACGGGAGAAGGGACACGACGGCGCATCGCAACTCACCGCTCACGGCTCACCGCTCAGACTTCCGGTTTACGGCTCCCGGCTTCCGGTTTACGGCTTCCAGTTCACTAATCACAACGCCGACTCCCGCCTCCCTTCTCCCGCCTCCCGTCTCCCGTCTCCCTTCTCCCTGCCCCCCATGCCCCTGCTCCGCTTCGATGCCGTCGGCAAACGCTACGCAGGTGGCCATGAGGCGCTGGCCGACGTCAGCTTCAAGGTCGAGGCCGGCGAGATGCTGTTCGTCACCGGTCATTCGGGCGCTGGCAAAAGCACGTTGATGCGCCTGATCCATCTGGCCGAGCAGCCCAGTCGCGGGGTGGTGCTGATGGAAGATCGCAACCTCGCGCGGCTGCGCGGGCGCCAGGTGGCGTTGCAGCGTCGGCGCGTGGGCGTGGTGTTCCAGGATCACCGCCTGCTGATGGATCGCAGCGTGTTCGAGAACGTGGCGATGCCGCTGTTGATCGCCGGAGTGCCGCGCAACGAAATCGCCGTGCGCGTGCGCAAGGGCCTGGAAAAGGTCGGACTGGGCAACCGCGAGCAGGCCCGTCCACGCGAGCTGTCCACCGGCGAGCAACAGCGCGTGGGCATCGCCCGCGCGGTGGTCGCGCAGCCGCCGTTGCTGATCGCCGACGAACCCACCGGCAATCTCGATCCGACCTTGGCCGAGGAGATCATGGATCTGTTCGCCGCGTTGCCCGCGCAGGGCACCACGGTGCTGGTGGCCAGCCACGACCTGGGCCTGGTCAAGCGCATGCGCAAGCGCACCCTCGTGCTCGATCACGGTCGCCTGCTGGACGATATCCCGGCCACGGAGCTGGCCGCGTGAGCGCACCGCAGAACTCTCCGGTCGAGCCGGTACGGCCCGACCTCGCCGCCGCCAAGGCCACGGCCGCCGCCAAGCGGCGCCAGCGCGGCATGCTGCACGCCATCGGCCATTGGCTGGGCCTGCACGCGCACGGCTTGTTGTCGAGCCTGGGACGGATGCTGCAACGGCCACTGGCGGCAAGCATGACCATCGGGGTGATGGCGATTGCCATCGTCCTGCCGGTGGCGTTGTGGCTGGTGCTGGCCAACGTGCAGCGGCTGTCGGGCAACGTGCAGGCCGCACGCCAGGTCACCGTGTTCTTGCATCAGGACGTGGGCATGCCGCGCGCCGATGCCATCGCTGCACAATTGCGCGCCCGCCACGACGTGGCCACGGTGACTGTGCGCTCGCCGGCGCAGGGCTTGGCCGAACTGCGCAAGACCAGCGATCTGGCCCCGGCGGTGGATGCTCTGGAGGGCAACCCGCTCCCGGTCGTGCTGCTGATCGACCCGAACGACGACGGTGCCGGCGTGGCGGCCTCGCTCAAGGCCATGCCCGAGGTCGACGTGGTGCAACAGGACGCGGTCTGGAGGGAGCGACTGTCGGCATGGCTGGGCTTCGGCCAGCGCATCGTCTGGGTGCTGGCGATCGGACTGGGCGTGGGTGCCCTGCTGGTGGTCGGCAACACCGTGCGGCTGGACATCGCCAACCGCGCCGAGGAGATCGGCGTGCTGCAATTGCTCGGCGCCACCGACGGTTTCGTGCGCCGGCCGTTCCTGTATCTGGGCGCGCTGTATGGATTGGCCGCCGGCGCACTGGCGCTGGGCTTGCTGGCCGTGGCCGGGCTGGCCCTGCAGCCGGCGCTGGCGCGGCTGGTGGCCAGCTACGGCGGCGATTTCCACCTGCACGGCCCGGGCGCTTTCGGCGGGACATGCCTACTGATCGGCCCGCTGCTGCTAGGATGGCTGGGCGCATGGCTCGCCACCGGGCATCATTTGCGCGGCAACCGGCCGGTCAGGACGTGACATGAGCGCAGGCAGTTTCCGCCACATCGACACGCAAGCGCCACGCATCATGGTCGTGGACGGCTCCAAGCTCGCCCGCAAGATGATCGAGCAACTGCTGCGCGCCGAACTGCCGGGTATGGAGTTCATCGGCTGCGAGTCGGGCAAGCAGGCCAAGGAAGCCCTGCTCAGCGGTCAGGTGAACCTGGTCACCACCGCGCTGGCGCTGCCGGACATGGACGGGCTGGATCTGGCCAAGTTCATCCGCGAATACACCCCGCAGGCGTTCATCCCGATCATCGTGGTTTCCGGCAACGTGCAGGAGCGGCTGGAATCGCGCGATCTATCCGAGGATGTCACCGACTACTTCGACAAGGCGCTGGGCTTCGGCGCGCTGGCCACCTTCATCCGCGGCTACGTCAAGCCCGAGGACGAACCCGGCGGCGAGGTGTTGTACATCGAGGACAGCCGCGTGGTCGCTGTGGCCACCCGGCGCATGATGGAAAAGCACGGCCTCAAGGTCGCCCACGTGGTATCGGTGGAAGAGGCGCTGGAGCGCTTGCAGGTGTTCCACGACGATGGCACCCCGCCACCGGACATCCTGCTGTCGGATGTGTATCTCAAGGGCGATCTGACCGGTTCGGACCTGCTCGTGCACGTGCGCAAGAAGATCGGTTACAACAAGACCGACCTGCCGATCATCATGATGACCGGCGATTCCGATCCGGCCAACCAGAGCGCCCTGCTGCGCGCCGGCGCCAACGATCTGGTGGAAAAACCGATCGAGGAAAACCTGCTGATCGCCAAGCTGCTGTTCCAGTTGCGCACCGGGCGGGTGCTGCGCGCCAAGCGCGATGCGCTGGTGCGGTGAGGCCGGGACTCGGGACTGGGGACTGGGGACTGGGGACTCGGGACTCGGGGCTGGGGACTGGGGACTGGGGATTCCAGTTTGCCAACCGTTCGTGGTGAGCCGGCCCGGTCGAGAGCGTAATCAGCCTGCATCGGATACTTCTCCGCACCATGAGCCCCACGATCTTTCGCGAAAGCTGGTTTCCGCTTCTACTTCTTCTCTCGCGAGGAGCCGCGGATGCACGTGCATGTGCATTGCGCCGATGGTGAGGCAAAGCTCTGGATTGAGCCGCGGGTCGAGGTGGCGCACAATGCTGGCCTGAGTGAGCGGCAGCTTCGGGCCGCGCAAGCTCTTGTCGAGGCACACGCCGATGAAATCCGCCGCGCTTGGCAACAGCACTTTGCTTCCTGAGGTCACCAACATATCCCAACACGGGTTTTGGCTCCTCTTGGGCACGGAGGAGCTATTTCTCCCCTTCGCTCGATTCCCATGGTTTCACAGCGCGCCAATCGGCAAAGTGCTGCACGTCGAGCAGTTGTCCCCTCAACATCTGTATTGGCCCGAACTCGACATTGACCTCGCAGTCGATTCCATTCGCCACCCGGAGCAATATCCGCTGGTGTCTCGCACTGCAAGCTGACCATGCGCTCAAGCGAACTGTACGGGTGCTGTGTCCGAGTAAACTCAATCATCGCAGCCGCATACCTGCTGAGCTCAGGCGTTCGCGCCGGGCCATGTCGAACCATGGCTCGTCACTGACGAAATCCGCCATTGCAACCCCCTCCCCCGCCTGCGGGGGAGGGTTGGGGTGGGGGGTGCCTATGCGCAATATCAGCCCCCATCCCCGCCTTCCCCCGCACGCGGGGGAAGGGGCAAAAAGCATTTTTTGTCTCCCAATCCCCAATCCCCAATCCCCAATCCCCATTCCCCATTCTCCAATCCTCATTCCCGCCACGATGACCGACGGCCCACGCTCCATTCGCCTCGAACCCTCGTGGAAAGCGCGCATCGGCGACTGGCTGTTGCGCCCGGAAATGCGCGCACTGGCCGATTTTCTACGCGCTGAAAAAGCCGTCGGCAAGATCATCTACCCGCCGCCGGCGCGCATGTTCGCGGCGTTCGATGTCACCCCGTTCGACGCCGTGCGGGTGGTCATCCTCGGCCAGGATCCCTATCACGGCCCCGGGCAGGCGCACGGGTTGTGCTTTTCGGTACCGCCCGGCGTGGCGGTGCCGCCGTCGCTGGACAACATCTTCAAGGAAATCCAGCGCGACCTCGGGATCGCTCGCCCCGATCACGGCTGCCTGCTGCCGTGGGCGCGGCGCGGGGTGCTGCTGCTCAATGCCGTGCTGAGCGTGCAGGCCGGCAGCGCCGGTTCGCATCAGGGGCGCGGCTGGGAAGGCTTCACCGACCACGTCATCGACATCCTGGCGCGTGAGCGCGACGGGCTGGTGTTCCTGCTCTGGGGAAGCTACGCGCAGGCCAAGGGCAAGCTGATCGACACCCATCGCCACTGCGTGCTGCGCGCCCCGCATCCTTCGCCGCTGTCGGCGCATCGCGGCTTTCTCGGTTGCGGGCACTTCGGCGCGGCCAATCGCTGGCTGACCGGGCGCGGCGGCCAACCGATCGACTGGTCGCTGCCGCCACGGGCGGAGGTCGAGGTGATGTTGGCAGCCGGCACCTGATCGCAGCACCTTGATTCCCGCCGGCCCGTCCCCATCCCCTGCCGACGCCGGATGGAATCCCCGAATGTTCCATGAACGCAACGCAGCATGGCCCGGGATGTCATTAGCACTCACCGATGGAGACTGCTAAACTAGCCGTCATGACCCAGACCCAGCAGCTCCAGCCGGCCTTCGCGGCCAACACCCTGCCGATTCCGAGTGCACTCGGTTCGATCGAGGCGTACATCGGTGCGGTCAATGCCATCCCCGTCCTGAGCGTGGAGGACGAGCAGGCGCTCGCGCGCCGCTTCCGCGATCGCGAGGACCTCGACGCCGCCCGCCAGTTGGTGATGGCGCACCTGCGCTTCGTTGTCCACGTCGCCCGTGGCTATCAGGGCTACGGCCTGGGGATGAGCGATCTGGTGCAGGAAGGCAACATCGGCCTGATGAAAGCGGTCAAGCGCTTCGATCCCGAGCAGGGCGTGCGCCTGGTGTCGTTCGCGGTGCACTGGATCCGCGCCGAGATGCACGAGTTCATCCTCAAGAACTGGCGCATCGTCAAGGTAGCCACCACCAAGGCGCAGCGCAAGCTGTTCTTCAACCTGCGCAAGTCCAAGCAGCGCCTGGGCTGGTTGAACGATGCCGAAGTCACCGCGGTGGCCAAGGACTTGAACGTGTCCAAGCGCGAAGTGCTGGAGATGGAATCGCGCCTGTCCGGCCGCGACATCGGCTTCGACGCGCCGGCCGACGAGGACGACGAGCACGCCCCGCCCTCGCCGGCCGCCTACCTCGTCGATCACGCCGACGACCCGGCGCGCGCCTACGAGCGCGCGTCCAGCGAGGACAACCAACTCGAACTGCTCAAGGAAGGGTTGGCGGGTCTGGATGCGCGCTCGCGCGACATCATCCGCCGCCGCTGGCTGGTGGATGAAAACAAGGCGACCTTGCAGGAACTGGCCGACGAGTACGGTGTGTCCGCCGAACGCGTGCGCCAGATCGAAGCCAACGCGCTGAAGAAGATGAAGGCGTTGTTCGCGGCGTAACGCTTGAATCACTCGGGCGACACCTGCAACGGCCCGGGAAACCGGGCCGTTGGCGTATTCAATAAAGGAAACTTGCATCGGTGCGCCGGCCTGTCGCCTTGACAGCGGGAAAATGTCGGCCATAGCATCAGCGCAACCTTCAGGGGGCGCCCGTGTCAAACTACAATCGCACGATTGTCCTGCTGGCTGCGGCGTGCTTCACCGCAGCCTTGGCGGCTTGCACACAAAACTCCAGCAGCACAGCGGGCGCATCGCCGGCTGCTTCGTCCACGGCTTCATCGGCGAGTTCCTCAGTTGTCCCGACCGCGGCAGCACCGGCCCAATCGGCCGACGCCGCGGCGGCCAAGGCGGCGGTCCAAGGGTTCTACGATTGGTACGGGCCGTTCACCAATGCCCCCGACAACAAGGAAGATGTGAGCGCGGTTTTGCGCGATCGCAAGGACAGTTTCGACCCTGCCCTCGCGGCGGCCCTTGCCGCTGACGCTGCCGCCAAGGCCAAAGCCGACGGCGAAGAGGTCGGTATCGACTACGACCCGTTCGTCAATGCGCAAGACACCTGTGGCAAACAGCAGCGATTCGAAGTCGGTGCCGTCACGCAAACCGGCACCACGGCCACGGTGGAGGTGTATGCCATTTGCGACGGCAAGAAGGAAGACAAGCCACGGGTGCTGGTGTCGCTGTCCAGCGGCAACGGCAAGTGGGTGTTCTCGGACTTCGGCACCGTCGACGACCCACATCAACTCAGCAAGGCGCTACGGGACAATGCAGCGTCCGGCGCAGGCGATTCTTCCGCGTCTGCAGGTGGCGGCCCATCGCCTGCGAGCCTTGGCGGAAAGGCCAGCGCGACAGGACAACCGCTGACGAAAGCCCAGTACGACGCCATCTACAACGATTGCGTGAAAGCTGCCGGGGAAATGAACAACGGAGTGGTGGACGATTGCACGGGGAAAGAATCGGATGCCGCCAAACGGGAAATTGCGCAGCGATACAAGGCAATCCACGATTCTTATGCGGGTTTCGACGCACGCAAGGCCGCGCAGTTCGAAAAGGCCCCGCAGGCGTGGATGCATTCACGAGATGCCGCTTGTGCCTTGGAAGGAGGGCCTGGCATCGAGACATGCCTCACGGACAAAAACGTGGATCGCGCCATCGAACTTCGCGGCATGGCGCCCTGATCGTCAGCAATCACGCGACATCGAGCAGCTGATTCACGCCCCCGACCGGCCCATTCCAAACCCACCTGCACTGGCGGACCGCAAACCTTGGCCGCAGGACGACTTGCCGAACACCACATCGCCGGCCTGGATGGCCTGCGCGCCATCGCGGTGCTGGCGGTACTGCTGTTCCACGCCGACCTGTACTGGGCGCGCGGCGGCTATCTGGGCGTCGATCTGTTTTTCGTGATCTCCGGATTCCTGATCACCGGCTTGCTCGCCAACGAAGTCGAGGCCAGCGGGAAGCTCGACATCAAGCAGTTCTACTGGCGCCGCGCCAAGCGCCTGTTGCCGGCGGTGTGGCTGATGATGGCCGCCGTGCTCGTGGTGGTCTCGCGGCTGGCGGTCGACGCGCTGCCGCGCCTGCGCTCCGATGCGCTGGCCAGCGTGTTCTACGTCACCAACTGGGAGCTGCTGTGGGTTCACGTCTCGTATTTCGAAGGGATGGGGCGCCCGCCATTGCTGCAACACCTGTGGTCACTGGCGATCGAGGAGCAGTACTACATCGTCTGGGCCATGGCCGTGCCGCTGGGCTTGCGTCTGGTCAGTCGGCGCTGGCTGATCGTGATCGCGATCGGCTTGGCGGCACTGTCGGCGGCGTGGATGGCGATGCTGGCCGTGCACATCGGTTATCCGGATCGAGGCGACGCCTCGCGCCTGTACTTCGGCACCGACACACACGGATTTCCCTTGTTGCTGGGCTCGGCGCTGGGATTGGCATGGCGCCCTGAACGCATCTCCTGGTTGCTGCCGCCCTTCGCCCGCACGTTCTTGTGGATTGCCGGAGTGCTGGCACTGGCGGCATTCGCGGCGCTGGTGGTGGAACTGGGCGAACAAACGCGCTGGCTGTATCCGTGGGGCTTTCTGCTGGCCGCCGGCGTGGCCGCGTCGCTGATCACGATCGGCTCACATCCGGTTCTGGCATTCGGGCGCCTGCTCGATGCCGGGCCGATGCGCTGGATCGGCAATCGCTCCTACGGCATCTACCTGTGGCACTGGCCGGTCTACATGCTGACCCGCCCCGGCATCGACCTGCGGGCCTGGAACGCCAACCAGGCCTTGGCGTTGCGTCTGGCGCTGTCGATCGGGATCGCCGCATTGTCCTACCGACTGGTCGAGATGCCAATTCGCCGCGGCGCACTGGAGCGCGGCTGGCGGTGGTGGCGCGCACTCGCCGAGCGCCGCAAGGCCGAGCGCCTTGCCGTCGCCCACAAGGCCAACCCGCCAACCCGCGCACACCGTCGCGGCTGGCGAACGGCCACCGCTGGCGGCCTTGCCGTGCTGGCCGTCGCTTCGGCGACCACCCTGATCTGGCGTGCCCATGGCCACGCGCCGTGGCCCGCGTTGGGTCGACGCGGCGCCGATGTACGCCCGCGGGCGAAAAGTCCGCCGCGCGTCGCCAGCATCGCCCCGACGGTGCTGCCGGCACCATCAGCCATTCCCATCCTCACGCCGGTGCAGGCGCCGGTCGAAATCGAGCACCCCGGTACCCCGCCGGTCGTGTCGTATGCCGGCCGCGATTTGACGGCGGTGGGCGATTCGGTGCTGCTCGGATCGAGCCAGTTGCTGGGCATCACCCTGCACGGCGTGGACATCCACGCCACCGTCGGCTGGCAGGCGGCCGACGTGCTGGCGCAACTGCGCGACTTGCGCGAACACAAGAAGCTGCGCGCGGTGGTGCTGATCCACCTGGGCACCAACGGCTACGTCTATGAAGAGCAGCTGCGGCAAATCCTCGCCACGGTGAAGGACTGCCAGCGCGTGGTATTGGTGAACTCGCACGTACCCCGTCGCTGGATGGAAGCCAACAATCAGCTGATCGATCGCCTCGCCCCACAGTTTCCGAACGTGGTGGTGGTGCGGTGGTCGGACGTATCCGAAGGCCAGCCGGACTACTTCGTCGCCGATGGCGTGCACCTGACCGATCGCGGCCAGCGCGCTTACATCGGGCAGATCATGCGCGTGGGTCACTTGCTGCCGGACCCGACGAAGGCACCGAACGAGGCCGCGATCGATCCGACAAGAAACTACGCCACCGGGGCCGGCGATGCCGCTGCGAGCCTCGTGCTGGCACCACGCGAGGCGGCACCGGACAGCTACTGGAAAAAAATGGCCCAGTGCGAATCCGATACGGTCTGGACCCGGCCCGGCCCACGCTCTGGCGGGCTGGCCATCACCTTGGCGGACTGGCTACGCTACGGCGGTTTCACGTTCGCCCGTACTCCCGGCGAAGCTACGCCCGCCCAGCAGATCGAGATTGCCAACCGCATTTCCACCCAGGGCTGGAAGCTGGCCGACGGCGTGGTGGTGGCGCCCGAGGGGTTCGCCGGCTGGCGCTGCGTTGCGGCCCTGCCACCGCCCCGAACCAAGACCGATGCCGGGTCGGCGACCACGTTCACGAGCCAAAGCGTGCTCGCGCAATCGTTCCATCTGGGCGAACGCGGCGAGGTGGTGCGCGATTTGCAGTTGATCATCGGAACGCCACGCGACGGCATCTACAGCAAGGCCACCCGCAAGAAGCACCTAGCCTATCTGCAGGAAAACCATCTGCCGATCGAACGGGCCGGCACGGCGCAGTAACCGAGCAACCGGTGCCCGCGCCGCAACGCGGCACACGCCTTGGCGCCGCGAAATTCCGACCGCGCTTTGCGGCCGGCCTGCCGGCTCAGCGATTGGCGCTCAACGCCGCCGCCGGCAGCGCAGGCGCCCCGCCGCACGCCACTCCAGCGCCGGCCCGCGCACAGGGCTGCGCGGTGGAGATCGGCGTGCGCCGCACTTGCCCCTGTGCGAACTTCTGCGCCAATCCGTCCAGCCCTTGATACAGGTCGTCGCCAAGCCGCACGTAGCCAGCCGCGGTGAAGTGCACGCCGTCGCCGCGCCCCAGACCCTCGGCGATCCAGCGCTTCATCGAGCACGTCCCGCCCATCGCCTGCTGCCAGTCCCAGAACAACGTCCGCTTGCTCGCCGCCACCTCTTTCTGGATGCGCTGCACGGCGTCCAGATCGGGCGCGCGCAGGCCGCACGATCCACGCCGCGACGTCAACGATTCAGGTGCACCCAGGAGCATCACCGCCGCGTTGGGAAAGCGTTGCCGCAAGCGATCGATGGCCGACTCCAGATCAGCGCGCACCTGCCCTTCGTCGCCACCCTTGTGGAACGCCTCGTTGGTGCCGTAAGCCAGCGCGATCACGTCCGGCTGCCCGGGATCCATATCCTGCATCCAGCCGCTGCGCCAGCGATCCCACTGCGACTGTTCGGAACCGTTGATGCCCACCGCCGAGACGATGGCGCCCGGTTGGCCGCCGCTGAGCCACCAACCGCCGATCGCGGTACCCGGGCTGTGCTCGGCGATCACCACCAGCGGCAAGCGGGCAGTGAGCGTGGCGCTGTGCCATTGACCGTCGGCGGCCGGGCTTTGCAGCGACTGCTGGCGTCCATCGGCATCGCTGACCGTCAACGGCGCATCGCCCGGCGCCTGGCGGATGATCGCGGTGACCGTCTGCACCGTCGCGCCCTGCTTGGATTTCATCGTCAGCACGGCGTGGTCGGCGACCACCCGGGCGATGAATCCACCGAACGGGTAATCGGCCGGCACATTGGTGCGGCTGTTGACCAGCGCCCAACCCTGATAGTCGAAGTTGACGCGCGCCAGGCGCTGCCCGGGTACGCTCATGGGCATCGCCCAGCCGATGCCGCCATCGCCCAAGCGGGCCTGCAGGCGTGCACGCAGTTCTTCGGTCAGAAAATCGCCGGCCGTGTGCGAATCGCCGATCTGCACGTAGCGAAAACTCGCGTTCGGGTCGCGCAGCTTGGCCACGACCGCCGCCGCGTTGGGATCGCCGTAATCGACCACATCACCGGAAGCAGCGACGGCGGATGCGGACGGCGGCAGTGCCTGCGCCTGGGGAAGCTGCGCCGGCGGCGGGGCCGCATCGGCAGGCACGGCCGTCATCAGCGGGGGTTGCGCTGGACCACCCGGAATGGACGTCGTCAGCGGCTGCACTTGCGCATCGGGCGGCTGGTGCGCGCTGACCGGACGCGGCACCGACGCCTCCGGGTAGGAGAGGTCTCTCGTGCAATCGCCGTCCTTGGGCTTCACCTTCTGGCTGACGTACGCGTTGACTCCGTCCTCGCCCACGCACTTCCACACGGTACCGGCCTGCGCCGAGGGCGCGACCGCAATCGTCAGCGCGCCGGCCAAGGCAAGCGCGGGCAGCAGCCTGACTGTCGCGCGCGCGGCAAAAACCGTTGGGATGGCAGGTGCGGAGGGTAAACGACCCATCGAACGCAGCGGATCGATGGGTGAGCAATGGCGAGCAACCGGAAGCTTCGCTGAAGGCATCAACATGCGGCCAAAAAAGCCGCCGCCGACTGCGGCGGATCGGGTCAAGTGTAACATCAATGGCGCCTCGCCGGTTGCGCCGCGACCTGCCGCCGGCACCTGCGCGGGCGCGGGCGCCTCAATCCAGATCCACCGGATCGACATCCAGCGACCAGCGCACCTTGCGCGCGGATTTGAGTTCGTAAAGGTGTGGCATCAGGCTTGGCCGTTGTAAGCTTCTGGGCGCAAGCCGACGGGCTGCGCAACAGCGAAGCGGATCGATCAATTTTCGTGCGCAGCAGACCATCAGGATCCCGGCGTTCGCCGGGATGACGTGCAAAACCGGTTTTCGCGGTTCCATCGACGAGCATTTCGCCGGCGCCGTGGCATCCACTCACCTCACGCCCGCCCTGCCGCCGCATCCAGCGCGGCCAGCGCCTGCCGCGCGATGGCGACGAAATCCGCGTTGATGGCGCGGTGGCCTGCCACCCTGCGCCAGAACGCGCGCGCCATCGCCGCCGCCTGCATCCAGTCCGCGCGACACTCCGGCGGCGGCGGGACGATCACCGGTTCGCGCGCCAGCACTTCCCCGCCAGCGGTGGGACGAAACGCCATCGGCAGCATGTCGTAGGCCGGAGCCAGCGCCGGCGGGCGGGCATCGGCGAGCAGCAGGCCGGCGTTGCCCAGATGCATGTCGGTGTTGCCGATCAGCGTGCCGAACCAGGACAGCAGGCGCATCCGGTGGGCATTGTCGGCGTCGAGCCAGCGGTCGCGTTGCAGGGTGTCGGCGTAGCGCCACCAGTCGAGGCGGCCGTTGCCGTGGAAGGCGGCGTCCACCGCGGCGAGACTGGCGAACCCGCGCCGGCCCAGACACGGCGTGCGGTCGAAGCGCGTGGATTCGAGGAAAACGCGGCCATCGGCGATGACCAGATCCGATGGCGCGGCTGCGACCCCGTGTGCGCGCAGGACGCTGGCCGCGATGTGCTCGGCGCGCAGCAGGTCGGCCCAGCGTTTGGCGGCCGCGCTGTCGCCACGCGGGCTGAACTTGACGATCACCGGACGCAGGCCATCGCCATCACGCAAAGTGACGGCGAACTTGGGTTGCTCGCCGCCCGCCGACGAACCGACCGCCTCGCCACGCAAGGTGGCCTCGGCCAGCGTGGGGTACTGCGCCTTCCGGCGCGCGGCATCGATGACGCCGGTCGGCGCAGTGATGGCCCGCTGGGCGCGTTGCAGGGCCGCTTCGCCGAGTACGTAATCACCCAGCAGATCGTCGCCGTGGCGCAGCAAGGCCAGCAGCACGTCGTCGCCGTGCCAGGTGCCAAGATCCGCCGGTGCGCCGATGTCGGCGGCGACCCGGCGCGCGAACGCGCGTCCCAGAAACCCCTGCGGTCGCTGGTCGTCGAGGAACCACGGCAGGCCAGGGTACAGGCCATCGGCGAACGCGTTGGCGTGCGGGGACGGCGTGGCAGTGGCGGGATCGAGCAAGAAGCGCTCGCCGTGCAAGGCGGTCAGTTCGCCGGAGCGATGGGCGCGGCCGCGATCGTCGATGCGGTACAACGGCCAGCGACCGCCTTCGCGTCCGACCTCGCGCGCCAGCGCGTAGCGGGTCGCACGCGCCCGCCCGATCCGCGCGATCCGCGTTCCGCCGGTGGCCAGCAGCCGCGAGACGGTGGGTTGGCTGATGCGAAGGCGCGTGCCGATTTCGTTCGCGGTCAGCGCGCCGGCGTTGCGCAGCAGGCTTTCCAGATGCTGGAAGCGGTGTTCGATCACGGACAATTAATGAATAGATACATGAATGAATAGTATCAAAATAATCCCGTCATTACAGCATGATGCATGAAAAAGCCTATTGTAAAATGAATAGATACAGATAGATTTTTCGCGCCGCCACCGTGTGACGCCCACTCAATCCAGATCCACCGGATCCACATCCAGCGACCAGCGCACCTTGCGTGCGGACTTGAGTTCGTGCAGCCGCGGTATCCACGCATCCAGCGCCGCATGCAAGGCGGGGCGGCGCGTGGCCGACAGCTGCAACTGCCAACGCGCCCGGCCGGCGCGGCGCGGCATCGGCGCCGGCAGCGGGCCGAGCACACTGGGCCCCACGGCGCCGTGCTCTGCGTTGCGCACGATGGCGTGCATTGCGGCCTTGGCATCGCGCAAGAACTCCTGCACGAGCGCTTCATGTGCCGCTTCGGCGCGCAGCAGCGCGAGGTAGCCATACGGCGGGAGCCGCACGGCTTCGCGCTGCGCCAGTTCCAGCGCGGCAAACGCCGGGTAGCCGCCGGTGAGCAAGGTGGAGAGCAAGGGATGTACGGGATGATGGGTCTGCAACAGCACGCTGCCAGGCTTGTCGGCGCGACCGCCACGGCCGGCGACCTGGATCAGCAACTGCGCGAGTTTTTCCGGCGCGCGAAAGTCGGCCGAGAACAAACCTTCATCCACGCCGACCACGCACACCAGCGTCAGGTTCGGCAGGTCGTGGCCCTTGGCGAGCATCTGCGTACCCACGAGGATGCCGGGGGCATCGCCCAACCGCGCCAGTTGTTTTTCCAGCCCATCACGATGGCGGGTGGTGCCGCGATCCACCCGCAGCACGGTGGCATCGGGAAAGCGTTCGGCCAGGGTGTGTTCGATGCGCTCGGTGCCGTTGCCTTGCGGCACCAGCGCCAAGCCGCCGCAGTCCGGGCAGGCGCGTGGCGCCGCGCGGCGTGCGCCGCAGTGATGGCACAGCAAGGTGCGCCCGCCGCCGTGCACGGTCATCGCCACGCCCTGCGTGGCCGCATCGCAACGCGCACAGCGCGCGCTCCAGCCGCAATCGTGGCACAGCAGCACCGGCGCATAGCCGCGACGGTTGCGGAACACCAGCGCCTGCTCGCCACGCGCCAGGCACGCGGCGATGGCAGCAATGGCATCCGGCGACAGGCCACCGACCAAGGTGCGGCCGCGCACGTCGTGCACGCGCACGCCGGGCGGCTTGGCCGCGCCGGCGCGCTGGCGCAACTGCAAGTGCGCGTAGCGGCCGGCCAGCGCGTGCTGCAACGATTCCAGCGACGGCGTGGCGCTGCCCAGCAGCACCGGCACGCCCAGCGCCTTGGCGCGCACCAGCGCCAGGTCGCGGGCGTGGTAGCGCACGCCCTCGTGCTGCTTGTAGCTGGCGTCGTGTTCTTCATCGACCACGATCAATCCGGCTTCCGGCAGCGGCGTGAAAATCGCCGAGCGGGTACCGACCAGCACACGACCTTCGCCGCGCCACATCGACGCCCATGCGTGCGCGCGTTCGCCGTCGGCCAGCCCCGAATGCAGGGCGTGGATCGGCACCCCAAGGCGCGTACGGAAGCGGCGCAACATCTGCGGCGTCAGGCCGATCTCCGGCACCAGCACCAACGCCTGCTTGCCGCGCGCCAGACAATCGGCGATGGCGGCCAGATACACCTCGGTCTTGCCGCTGCCGGTGACGCCTTCGAGCAGCATCGGCGCAAACCGATCGCCGGCGGCGAGCACCGCATCCACCGCCTCGCGTTGCGCGGCGTTGAGCGCGGGCCCGGCGATGCCCGCATGCATCGCGCCGCGCGGCAGCGCCACCCGTTGCGCGAAATCACGCTTGGCCAGTGTACGCATCACCGCGCGCCAATCGTCGCATTGCGCAGCCAGCACGTCTTCGTCCACGACCGCTGCGGCGATGCGCTCGGCCAGCGCACGGATCCGCGAGTGCTTGCGCAGGCTCGGCAAACCGGTGCGGCCGGCTTCCGTCAGCACCCAGCCGTAGGCGCAGGTTTCCGGTAGCGCATCGCCCGCGCGCAAGCTCGCCGGCAGCGCGGTGGCGATCGCCTCGCCCAGCGGCGCGTGGTAGTAACGTGCCAGCCAGCGCAGGCTGCCCAGCAACTCGCCGTGCAGCAGCGGTTCGTCGTCGAGCACCGCAAGTACATGGCGCAGTTGGGTGGGTGAATCCTCCGGTACGCCGAGCGACTCGATCAGCCCGACCAACTCACGGCTTCCGAACGGCACGCGCACGCGCCGACCGACCCACGTCGCATCCACCCGCGCGGCGGGCGGCGGGAGATAATCGAAAGCTCGTGGCAACGGCAGCGGCAAGGCAACGTGCAGCACCGTCACAGGGGATTGAGAGGGCATCGGCGGGCAGTCTAACAAGGCCGCAGCAGGTGGCAGCTCGACGATTCGCACAAGCGTCTGCGCATGCCACCAATATTCATCGACTTGGCGGATATTTCGAAGATAAATTCCACGAAAGCCTGCCAAGCGACTGTCGATCCTATGTATTTTTCTTTATCCACACCGTCTGTGGATAAACCTGTGCAATCGGCCCTCGCGACGATTGCGCAAGCGCGTCATGTCGCGCCATCGCGGCAATTGGCGGCATTTTCGCCACTTGCGAATAATTGCTATAAATCAATATGTTACAGAAATCGCCGCACACCCTCCCCGGCGGACACCCGCGGTTTTCCCGGCCGCATGGCGACAGATTGCGTGCTGTGCACAACGCAAATTCCTGCAAGGCACGCCCTGCTTGACGGAGCGTGAAAATCCCGGGTGTCAAGCGTTTTTTCGGCACCTCCGGGATGACGCTCGAAGCGCTTTCCGTACGCGACCGAATGGGGTCAAGCGGTGACGACGGCGGTAGAATCCGTGGCTACGGACGCTCTCGTCCGCCCCTTCGGAAACACCTTCCATGCAGGCATGAACGCCGTCCCCGCGTTTGCCACTTCGTGCGAGGACCTCGACCGCGACGCGTTCGTGCGCGGCGTCGAGCAGCACGCCGTGGTGCTGGCCCAATACCAGTGCGGCAGTGCCAGTCGCGCGCGCGCGGCGGTGCTGCTGGCCAAGGCGCAGTTCCACCAACGCGCCACCGACGCAGCCGACACGTGGCCAGCCCTCTACTGGCGTTGCGTCATGGCACAACCGGCACTGCGCACCCGCGTGGGCCGCGACAAGCGCAACCCGGTTTCCCTGCTCGACGCCGGCCCGCGCGCGGCGTTGCTGTTGCGGTTCGTGGCGCGACTGGAGCCCGAGCAAGGCGCCAGTGCGCTGGAAGTGTCGCCCGAAGCTTACCGGCACGCCCTGTTTCGCGCCACGCAAACGCTGGCCGACAACGGCATCGACGAATCGTGGATGCGTGCCTTGCGCGACCGCCTGCAAGCCGAAGCGCGGCCACCACACGACGATCCACAAGACATCGTTGTCGTCGCACCTTCGACACGCACGCCGCCGGCGTGGCTGCGCCCGACGCTGATGGGTGCGCTGGCGTTGCTGGTCGGACTGGGCATCGTGAGTTTCTTCTGGGTGCCCTCGTTCCTGCGCCCGAAACCGCTGGCTCTCGGGCAGTTCGAAACCCTCGCCGAGCAAAAACCGGCGGAAGTCATGCCGGCGATCACCAACCTGCTCGCCGGCGGCGATTTCGCGCTGCTGGCCGATCCACAGGGCGCCGCCCTCGCGCGCGACCTCGATTTGTATTCGTGGTACGCCGCCAGCGCCGACACGCCCGCAGCGCCGGCCAGTGGCTCCAATACGCTGCCTGAGACGACGATGCCCGAGACCGCCGGCCCCGACGTGGACGCCGACTCCAGCGGGGCCGACCATGCGCCGTGAGTTCGTGCTCGCGCTGGGCATGTGCGCCGCGACGCTGCTGGCCGTCGCACCCGGCGGTGCCTTGGCCGACGGCGCGGACTGGGGCGCTATCGAGCCGGCCACGCAGACGCTGCTTGCACCACTGCGCGATGGCTGGGGCAACCTGTCGCCCGGTGACCGCCAGCACCTGCTCGCCAATGCACGGCACTGGCAAACGCTGAGCAAGACCGAGCAACAGGCGTTGCTGCAACGGCAGAGCCAATGGCTGGCGTTGCCACCGACCGCACGGGCGCAGCAACGGGCGCGCTACGCGGCGTGGGAAAAACTCACGCCCGACGAGCAGGCGCGCGTGCGCGCGGCCGCCGCGCGCTTCGCGGCGCTGCCCGGCCCGCAACAAGGCGCCCTGCGCGCGCGGTTTTCCGCACAAGCGCCCGATTGGCAGTCGTCGTGGTTGCTCGGGCCGGCCGTGGGCGTCTGGCTCGATCAGGCCGGGACATGGTTTTCCTACGTCCCCGACGGCGAGCGCAGCGCCACCTTGCGCATGCTCGAAGACCTTCCCGCACCGGCGCGCGCGCAGTTGTTCACCGTGTCGCGCCGCCTCGGTGCAGCGCAGCGCGAGCAGTTGCGCAAGAACCTGCTCGCCGCCGCGCCAGCGCAACGGGCGGCGTTGATCGCCAACCAGTTGATGCAGTAATCGGCGTGACCGATCGCGCACGCCGGGCGCAGGATTTGCCGTATGCGCAGGATGAGTCGTACCCGCAGGATGGGTCGAGCGTAGCGAGACCCATCAGCCTGAGCGAACTGTATGGTGTCGATGGGTCGATCTGCGATCGACCCATCCTGCGGTCATCTGTTGGCCCTGCGAGTCAAAGCGATAGCGGCGCGAGTATCCGTCGTTGCGCACGCAGGCCGTCGCCAAATCGCGCCAAGCCGTCGCCACGCATGCGCGCGGCGTGCTCGCGCAGGTAGTCGTCCAGTGCCGTGCGGTCGCGCAAGCGGTAGCGCACGCACCAGCCGCGCTCGCCGGGCGATTCGTCGCACAGCGCTTCCAGTGCTGCATCCTCGAACCCGGGCAACGCCAGCATGTCGGCGACGTGCGCGCGCAACCACGCCAGGTATTCGTCGCCGCGCGATGCCGGTACCTGCACGGTTACTTCATAGATCACAGCCATACCAGTTTCACCATGAAAGTCACCAGCACGCCGATCGACAATAGCAGCAGGTAGCAGGTGCCCACGAGGCCGAACTTGCACGTGGTCATGAACCAGCCTTGTGAGTAGACGCGCTTTTGCATCAACCACAAGTACACCGGCATCCACAGCACGATCGCCGCCTGCGCCCACCCGAGCGCCACGCGCGCCACCCCGGGCGCGGCCAGATTGCCCAAACCATTGAGCAGCACCGCCAGCAGCAAGGCCATGCACAAGAAGGCATGGCTGTGCAGGGCGACGATGAAATGCTCCATGTACAAGCGCCGCTTGAACGGGTAGCACAGCTTGAGCAACAGCGCGAACAGCGGCAGCAACACGAACAATGTGGATGGCAATGCGCTCATCCAGGCATCGAACAACAATCGGGGGTCGCGTTTGATGCGGTTGAGATTGCCCTGCGCGCGGCCGATCATGTCGTTGAGCCAGCCGTTGGCGAACCTCGGCAGCCACTGGACGCGCAGCGGGTTGGTGCGCGCGTCCCAGGGCTTGTCGTCAGCGCCGAAGGTCAGACGTTCGATGTGCACCGGCGGCGGCTTGCCGTGCGCAGCGGCATCGGTGATCTCGGTGATGCGCCGCTCGGCACGGCGTCGGATCGCGGCCTGCTCGGTGGCCACGTCGCGCGCGGCCGCGTCGGCACCGGCCGGAAGCGCCTTGAGGTGCGCGCTGGCCTGCTGCAACTTGTCCAAGGCCGTGTCGCGGGCGCGTTCGACCGCCGGCACGGTCATCGCGACATCGATGTCGTTGTCGTTGGACTGGAACACCGGCGTGTTGCTGGCATCGAACGACCACTGCGCGACGAAAAACGCCAGCACCGCGAAGAAGAAGAACAAGCGCACCGGGCTGACGTAGCGCACGCGGCGACCGGCGAAGTATTCGCAGGTCAGAAACCCCGGACGCAGCAACAACGGCGCGAGCGTGCGCGTCAGTCGGGTGTCGATCTGCAACACCGTGTCGGCGAAATCGCCGACGATGCTGGAGAAGTGCCGCACCAAGCCGTGGTCGGGCTGGCCGCAGCGGTAGCAATGCGGGCCGAACAGCAGCGCATCGCAATTGCCGCAGCGCGCGCCGGTGGGTGCTGGCAGGGCGTCGGTGCCGGTTGCGACCAGCGCAGTGTCAACGTCGCTGCCCGGTTGCGCGGAAGGCGCGGGCGCATCCGTGGCGACCACCAGCGTGGGCGCGCTGGGTGATTGTTCGGCGGACGGCGCGCTGGGATCGGTGGGCATGCCGCGTCGGGCCTTGACCGGCTAGGATGCGCGGATTGTCGATGTTTTCCGCCGCGATGTCGCCTCCCGAACCCTCCCTGCAGCGCCTCGTTCGCGAGATGCACACCACTGCCGCGCTCGCCGCACCGCTGGTGCTGGGGCAAGTGTCGGCGGTGGCGATGAGCCTGATCGATACCATTCTGGCCGGCCACCACGGCGCGCTGACTCTGGCCGGGGTGGCGGTGGGCGGGGCGATCTGGACGATCGTGCTGATGGTGCTGGTTGGGGTGCTGATGGCGGTACCGCCGTCGGTGGCGCAATGCAACGGCGGCGGGCGACGCGAGCGCATCGGCTCGTTGTTCCGGCAGGCGCTGTGGCTGGCGCTGGCGCTGGGCATCGGTTTGCTGGTGGTGGCGCTCGATGGGCAGTGGCTGCTGGCGGCGATGCAGGTGGCACCGGAAGTGCGCCCGGTGGCGATGGACTTCATCGGCGCCATTGCCTGGGGCGCGCCGGCGTTCGCGCTGTATCTGGTGTGCCGCTCGCTCAGCGAAGGGCTGGCGTGGACGTGGCCGACGATGGCCTTCGGCGTGTTGGGCATCGTGCTGCTGCTACCGCTGGGCTACGCGTTGATGTTCGGCGCCTTCGGCCTGCCGGCGCTGGGCGCGGCCGGGCTGGGTTATGCGTCGGCGCTGACGATGTGGGTGCAGTTGCTGGGTATTGCCATCTATCTGGCGCGTGCGCCGCGTTTTGCCGATCTGCGTCTGTTCGCGCAGTTCGAACCGCCGCGCTGGGCGCCGATCCGCGAACTGCTGCGCATCGGCCTGCCGATGGGCTTTTCGGTGCTGATGGAAGGCGGCTTGTTCGTGGCCACCTTGCTGCTGATCGGACACATGGGCGCGGTGCCGGTGGCTGCGCACCAGATCGCCATCAACATCGCCAGCCTGTGCTTCATGGTGCCGCTGGGCGTGGGCATGGCCACCACCGTGCGCGTGGGCCACGCCGCCGGCGCCGGCAGTCATTCGCAGTTGCGCTGGGCCGCGCTGGCTGGCTACGCCATCGTGCTCATCACGCAGACCGCTTCGGCATTGCTGATGGTGTGCGCCCGCCATCCCATCGTCGCCCTGTACACCGACGATCCGGCGATCGCCGCCTTGGCGGCGACCTTGCTGCTGTACGCCGCCGCGTTCCAGTATCCAGACGGCATCCAGGCGCATTCGGCCGGCGCCCTGCGCGGCCTGAAGGACACCCGCGCGCCGATGTGGATCACCGCCTGCGCATACTGGTTTCTGGGCATGCCGCTGGGTTGGTGGCTGGGCGTGCACCGCGGCGGCGGCGCGCCGGGGATGTGGATCGGGCTGATCGCCGGCTTGGTCGCGGCGGCCGCGCTGCTGGCGGTGCGCTTCGTCCACCTGGTCCGCCATGACCACCGGCTGATGGCCGCAGTGGCGCGATCGGCTAGCATGTAGCGCGGCGGCGGCGCCTGGCTGCCCACGAGTTTTCCGGAGAATGTGATGGTCGAGCAACAAAAGCCCAGCCTGATCTACCGCTTCGTGCGCGGCATCTGGCGCAGCGTGAATTTCTTGCGCTTGCTGGCGATGAATCTGCTGTTTTTGCTGATCGTGTTCGTGATTGGCGCGGTGGTGTTGAGCGAACGCCCCGAGTTGCGCCAGCACACCGCGCTGGTGATCGCCCCGGAAGCCAAGCTGGTCGAGCAATACAGCGCTGGCGCCGGCGCGATGGCGGTGCGCCGCGCCTTCGGGCAGGCCGGCAAGGAAGTGCAACTGCGCGACCTGCTGCGCGCGCTGGATGCGGCGCGCACCGACAAGCGCATCGAGCGGGTGGTGATCCGTCCGGACTTGATCCAGGCCGGCGGCGGGCTGGCGCAGTTGCGCGAGGTCGCCACTGCGTTGCGGCAGGTGCGCGATTCGGGCAAGGAAGTGATCGCCTACGCCGACAACCTCGATCAAAAATCCTACCTGCTGGCCGCGCAGGCCAACACCATCTACCTCAACCCCACCGGCAGCTTGACGATGCAAGGGTTGGCCAACTACCGGCTGTATTACCGCGAAGGCTTGCAGGACAAACTCGGCGTGGACGTGCAACTGTTCCGCGTGGGCACCTACAAGTCCGCCGCCGAGCCCTACATCCTCGATGCCGCCTCGCCCGATGCCAAGCAGGCCGACCTGTACTGGATGTCCGACCTGTGGCAGCGCTATCTGGTCGACGTGGGCAAAGCACGCGGCATCGACCCGGCAAAACTCGCAGCCGACATCGACGACCTACCCGATGGCCTGAAGGCCGCCGATGGCGACATGGCCAAGTGGGCACTCAACGAGCATCTGGTCGATGCGCTCAAGACCGGCGACGAGGTCGAGGACATCCTCGAAAAGAAGGGTGTCGTCGATGATCAGCTGCACAGCTTCCGGCAGATCGATCTGGACGCTTATCTGGCGCGCATCGGCAACACCGACGGCCCGCTCGGTGCCGACGCGGTCGCGGTGGTGGTGGCCTCCGGCGAGATCAGCCCCGGTCGCCAGCCGCCGGGCAGCATCGGTGGCCAGTCCACCGCCGAGTTGATCGCGCAGGCGCGCAACGACGAGCACACCAAGGCGCTGGTGCTGCGGGTGGACTCGCCCGGAGGCGAGATGTTTGCCTCCGAACAGATCCGCCGCGAGGTCGAGTTGACCCGCAATGCCGGCATTCCGGTGGTGGTGTCGATGGGCAACGTGGCCGCCTCGGGTGGCTATTGGATCTCGATGAATGCCAACCGCATCTATGCCGACCCGTCCACCATCACCGGCTCGATCGGCATGTACGCGCTGGCGATGAACGCCCCGCGCGTGCTCGACAAGCTCGGCGTGCACTCCGACGGCGTGGGCACCACCCGCTGGGCCGGTGCGGGCGATCCCACGCGGCCGCTGGATCCGGCTTTCGGACAGATCGTCCAGACCAGCATCGACCACGGCTACGCGCAGTTCGTGGGCAAGGTCGCGCGCGCGCGCGATCGCACCCCGCAGCAGATCGACGCGATCGCGCAAGGCCGCGTGTGGTCGGGCGCGCAGGCCAAGCAGCGCGGCCTGATCGACGACTTCGGCGGACTGCGCGATGCCATCGCCGGCGCCGCCGAACTGGCGCACCTGTCCAAGGGTAAGTACCGCGTGAGCTACGTCGAAAAACCGATGACCGCACTCGAGCATTTCTTCGCCGGCTTCGACGACTCCAGTTCACGCGCGCACGCCCTGCTGGCCGCCAGCGGACTGGGCACACTGGTGCTGCCCGAGAAAGCGCAAGACCAGATCGTGCATGATCTGGACTGGCTCGGCGCGGCGCGCAACCAGCCCTTCGCCATCGAAGCCCATTGCATGTGCGGGTTGTAATCGGCGGCCGGCAGCGGCCCACCAACCGGATCTTCGGGTTGGGCGAATGCGAAGCCGCGATGGCGCGCGTCCTGTTGGCTGAATATATTGCTTGTCGTGCAATATATTGCGTATGATGCCATGCGTGGCGAACGCGATCCGCATCATCGACTCGAAGGCCATGCTGGGCCGCTGGATCGTCCAGCGCACGGTGTGGGTGTTGCCGGCAGCCAGCGCTGAGCGGTCGCATGGCCTGAAGTACCGCTTGTATTGCGGCAATGCGTCGCGCTGTCTGGTGCGCTACGACAACGAAGCGGGCAAGGGCGACCATCGGCACTACGGGCGACGCGAGGAACCCTATGCCTTCACGACCCTCGAAGCCTTGCTCGAGGATTTTCAGGTCGATGTGAACCGATTGACGAACGAGTGAGCCATGAAAGCCATCATCGAAATCGCCAGCAATGCCGACATGCACCGTCGCGCCGTCGCCGCAGCGCGTGCGCTGGCTGCCGGCAAGGCGAATGCCAGCGAATGCCGCATCGGTTTTCCGGATGCGGCGCAAATGTTCGCCGAACTCACCGCCGAGCGCCTGCGAACGCTCGAAACCCTGCGTCGTGAAGGCGCGCAGTCCATCTACGCCTTGGCCAAGCGACTGGGGCGCAACTACAGCAATGTCCATCGGGACGTGCAGCGCTTGATGGCGCTCGGTCTGGTCGAACGCGACGCGGCGGGCGTGCGGGCACCGTTCGACGAACTGGAGATCCATGTGCCGCTGGGAGTTCGCGCAGCCTGAGCGCTCCGCGCGATCCGTGCGCAGTCGTGTGGCACTGATCGCAAGCCATCACCGCGCCCGGCAGTGTCGCTACGGCGGCGACGACGCCGAACTGGCACCCGACCCGGCCCCTTCGGCCGCGTTGAGCTGCGCGTTTTGATTCTCGAACGATTTTTCCACCGTGCCCTCCACGCCCTTGGCCTTGTTGATCGGCTTCTGGATGGTGTCGCGCAACTGCGTGTTTTCCGAAGTCGCGGCTGGCTGCGTGGCCGCGTCGGCAGCGGGCGACGCCGGTGGCGCGGAGTGGCTGCACGCGGCGAGCAGCGCGAATGCCGACAACGGCAGCAGGGCAATCATGCGTAGCATGGTGGTGTCTCCGACGCGGGGCCTGCGGCTATGCTAGCGCAGGCGCAACGACGAGGTAGCCGATGACCCCCACCCGCTGGCGACTGGACGGACAAACCGCGCTGGTGACCGGTGCCAGCGCCGGCATCGGGCAGGCGGTGGCGCGCGAGCTGCTCGGCTTCGGTGCCGATGTGCTACTGGTGGCGCGCGATGGCGATCATCTGGAGTCGGTGCGCGCCGAGTGCGAGGACGATTTCCCCGATCGCGTGGTGCGTGCGTTCGCTGGCGATCTGGCGGATGAGGAGGCGCGACGCGAGTTGTTCGACTGGATCGAGGATCTGGATTGCGGCTTGAACATTCTGGTCAACAACGCCGGCACCAACCAGCGCAAGCCGACCATGGATTACGCCGACGCCGAGTGGCGGGCGCTGTTCGAGTTGAACCTGTTCGCGGCCTTCGAGTTGTGTCGCTACGGCTATCCGCTGTTGAGCAAGCACGCGGCCTCGAGCATCGTCAACATCGGCAGCGTGTCGGGCGCGACCCACGTGCGCACCGGCTCGCCCTATGGCATGACCAAGGCCGCGTTGCACCAGTTGACCAGGAACCTGGCCTGCGAATGGGCCGGCGATGGCGTGCGCGTGAACGCGGTGGCACCGTGGTACATCCGCACGCGGCGCACCTCGCCGGCGCTGGCCGACCCGGAGTATTACGACGAGGTGATCGCACGCACGCCGCTGGAGCGCATCGGCGAGCCGGAGGAAGTGGCTGCGGCGGTCGCCTTCCTGTGCCTGCCGGCGGCCAGCTACATCACCGGGCAGTGCCTCGCGGTGGACGGCGGATTCTTGCAGTACGGGTTTTGAGCTTGCGGGTGCGAATCCCGCGCCCCGAGTCGTGACGTAACCCCTCCCCCGCGTGCGGGGGAGGGTTGGGTGGGGGGGGGATGGCGTTGCGAAGAGCAGCCCCCATCCCAGCCTTCCCCCGCAAGCGGGGGAAGGAGCCGTTTTGCGGCTCCCAATTGCCTCGCCCATCGCCCCTCGCCCCTCACCCTTCGCCGCCTCACCCCTCGTCCCTCGCCCCTCGCTCCTCGTCCCGAGTCCCGAGTCCCGAGTCCCGAGTCCCGAGTCCCGAGTCCCGAGTCCCGAGTCCCGCGCTACATCCGGCAGGTCGCGTACAGCATCGTGGTGAGGTCTTGCTCTTCGGGCGCATACAGCGAGCGGTCGCTGGGTTTGGATGCGTAGATCTGCCGGCGCAGCAGGTCGCGGCGGGCGGCGAAGCGCTTGCACGCCTGCTCGGGCGGCAACTGCGTGCACTGGTCGGCGACCCACTGGCCCGGGCCGGCGCCGGGTGGCGGGGGCGGCGGCTGGTCGCGCGGGGTATCGTTGCCCTGCACGCTCACCGCCGGCCCTTGATATGGGCGGACCATGGCGCCGCCGGTTTTTTCCATCTGCTTGGCCAGTGCCGCGTGTTGCTGTTGCTGCGCGAGCGCGGCGGCGGTCGCCGCTTCGTCAGGCGGTGCCGGCGCGGCGGTCACCCACTGCCGGCCGGGAACGCCGTCGCGGCTGTCGTAGGTCGAGCCGTCGCCGCGCATGCACTCCCACAGCGGGTAGGGCTGGTTGGGGCCGCGCAGGGCGTTGGCCGGGGTGACCGGATGGCCGGCGATGGTGGCGATCGGGGCCGCGGTCGGGGCAGGTTGCGGCGGCGGCGGCGATGGCGTCGTGACCTCGGCGGTCGCCGCCGGCGCGGCCGCATCCAGCGGGCGCTGGAACGGAATCTTGCGTTGCGTGGCGCCCTTCGGGCAGGGCGTGGATTGCAGGCTCACCTCGCCGGTGGGCGACTGGCAACGGTACACCGCGTCGTCGGCGTGGGCACAGGTGGCGGCCAGCAGGCCGAAGGCGATCAAGGCGATGGGCGTGCGCATGCGCCGATTGTGCGTCCGGGCCCGCAAAAGTGCCAGCCGCCCAAGGCGCGGTTGCGCGCAACGGATCGACTGCGCGCAGCGGACGATGCACACGGCTTGGGATTGGTCGCCACAGGCCCGATAATGCCTGCATGAGCCAACTCGATGACGCGCGCAAGGACGGCAAGGGCTTCCAGTTCCCGGGGGTATTCGAGATTTCGGCGATGGGCCCGGCCAGTGCCGGACTGGAAACCCAGATCCCGCGGCTGTTGACGGATGCCGGTTTGTCGGTGCTGCACGAAACCGTGTCCACCCGTGCCTCCAGCGCCGGGCGCTTCGTGTCGGTGACGGTGAGCTTTCGCGCCAACTCGCGCGAGGATTACGAAACCGCCCATCGCGCGCTGCGCGCGCATCCGGAAATCAAGTGGACGCTGTGAGCGGGCCGCGTGAATGGCGCGTGTGCGATCTGGGCCGGCAGCCCTACGAGCCGGTCTGGCGGGCGATGCAGGCCTTCACCGACGCCCGCGATGCCGATACCCAAGACGAGCTGTGGCTGGTCGAACACGACCCGGTGTTCACCCTCGGGCAGGCCGGCAAGCCCGAACACGTGCTCGCCCCGGGCGACATCCCGGTGCTGCACGTGGATCGCGGCGGACAGGTGACCTACCACGGCCCCGGGCAGATCGTCGCCTATCCGCTGGTCGATCTGCGCCGGATCAAGCTGGGCGTGCGCGAACTGGTCGAGCGGATCGAGCAATCGGTAATCGACGTGCTGGCCGACTGGAACATCATCGGCGAGCGCCGCGACGGCGCACCGGGGGTGTACGTGGCCGGGGCGAAAATCGCAGCATTGGGCCTGCGCGTGCGCCGCGGTTGCTCGTTTCACGGGCTGGCGTTCAACGTGGCGATGGATTTGTCGCCGTTCGCGCGCATCAATCCCTGCGGTTACCAGGGTTTGCGGGTAACCAGCGTGCGCGATCTGGGTGGGCCATCGCAGGCCGCCGCGCTGGCCGGCCCGCTGGTGGAAGCGCTGTCGCGGCAACTGGGCCTGTCGGCGACGTGGGCGAACGCACCACCGGCGCTGCAGTCCAAGCATCACGCTGCCGCCAGCGCCGACGATGTGCGGTGAGCGGTGAGCGGTGAGCGGTGAGCGGAGAGCGGAGAGCGGAGAGCGGAGAGCAGAGAGCAGAGAGCAGAGAGCAGAGAGCAGAGAGCAGAGAGCGGATCGTCGCCGGTGCCCGTTCGTCGTACCACGTCCGTTCGTCGTACCATGGGCGCCGTGTGGCGGCAGGGGTGAAATTCGTGGCCGCTGCCGGCATACCCCCGTCGTTTGGCACAGGCGCGGTTCATCGGCGCAGTGCATGCTGTGCGGCCGTCGTAATCGTGTAGTAACGGCAAACTCAGGCTGTCTTTGCAAGGATCGAGCTGATGCGCAAGTTGTTGCTGTCCCTGCTGGTGGTGGCCGTGCCGCTGGCCTTCGTCGGCCACCGTCTGGCCACCGCCCCGCAGTCGCCCGAAGACGCCCTGCGCGATCTGGTCGCATCCACCGCGCCGGCCGCGTTGTCGACGAGCCATGCGCAGGCAACGCCACGTAATCCCGGCGCGCCGTTGGCGCCGACCGCCCAGGAGGCCCGCGAGGCGCAGATCGTCTGGCGCCTGTTCAGCGACCCGCGCTTCCCGTATCGCCCGCAGCCGCTGGACGCGGCGATGTCCAAGCAGATCTTCAAGCGGTATCTGGACGCGCTCGATGCCGACAAGCTGTTCTTCACCCAGGCCGACCTCGACCGCTTCGCGCCGATCCGGACCTCGCTGGACGTGGCCATCAAGGCCGGTCAGTTGCAGGCGCCGTTCTCGATCTTCTCGACCTACCTCAAGCGCGTCGATCAGCGCGTGGCGTACGCGCAGCAACTGCTCAAGCACGATTTCGATTTCAACGCGCACGAGACCTGGGCCTACGACCGCAAGGACGCCGCCTGGGCCGCCGACGACAAGGCGCTCGACGAACTGTGGCGCAAGTACGTCAAGAACGACGTGCTGCGCTTGAAACTGGCCGGCAAAACCCCCGAGCAAATCCGCGCCACGCTGGACAAGCGCTATGCGCAGGTGGCCACCACCGCGCACCTGCTCAACGGCGAGGACGTGTTCCAGACCTTCATGGATTCGTGGGCGCTGAGCATGGATCCGCACACCGATTACATGGATCCGCGCACCACCGCCAACTTCAACATCTCCATGAGCCTGTCCTTGCAGGGCATCGGCGCGGTGTTGCAAAAGCAGGACGACTACGTGGCCATCCGCCAGCTCATGCCCGGCGGGCCGGCGATGAAGTCCGGCCGGCTCAAGGTTGGCGACCGCATCGTCGGCGTCGGCCAGGGCGATAGCGGCGAGATGCTCGACGTGGTCGGCTGGCGCATCGACGACGTGGTCGACAAGATCCGCGGCCCCAAAGGCAGCAAGGTGCGTCTGGAAGTGCTGCCCGGCGATGCCTCGATGGACGCCAAACCGGTCGCCATCGCGCTGGTGCGCGACAAGATCCACCTCGAAGAACAGGCCGCCAAGTCGCGCATCATCGAAACCGGAACCGGCGCGGTTCGCCACAAGATCGGCGTGATCGACCTGCCGACGTTCTACGAGGATTTCGAGGGGCGGCGCAAGAACGATGCGAACTACGCCTCGGCCACCCGCGACGTGCAGAAGATCCTCGCCCAGTTCAAGGCCGCCAAGGTCGATGGCGTGGTGATGGATCTGCGCGACAACGGCGGCGGCTCGCTGGCCGAGGCCATCGACCTGACCGGGCTGTTCGTCGGCCCCGGGCCGGTGGTGCAGGTGCGCGATTCCAATGGCGACGTCAACGTGCAGTCGGACGACATCAACCGCGCCGCCTGGACCGGCCCGCTGGCGGTTCTGGTCAACCGCGGCTCGGCATCGGCCACGGAGATCTTCGCCGCCGCCATCCAGGACTACGGGCGTGGCCTGATCCTGGGCGAGAACACCTTCGGCAAGGGTTCGGTGCAAAACCTGATCGACCTCAACCGGGTCACCCGCTCCAACCCGCCGCAGTTCGGGCAAGTCAAGCTCACCATCGAGCAATTCTTCCGCGTCAATGGCGCCAGCACCCAGATCAAGGGCGTGGCCCCGGATATCGCGTTCCCGGCCAGCCCCAACGCCAAGGATTTCGGCGAGAGCACCTACGACAACGCCCTGCCCTACACCCAGATCCAATCGGCCAGTTACCGCGCGCTCGACCATTTCGCGCCGATCGTTCCGCGCTTGATCGCGTTGCACGACGCCCGGGTGGCGGCCGACACCGACCGCGAGTACGGGTGGCTGATGCAGGACTTCGCCGAGTACCGCGAGCGAGCCGACAAGAAGACGCTCTCGCTCAATCTGGCCGAGCGTACCGCCGAGCGCGACAAGGACGCCGCCAAGCGCAAGCAGCGCGAGGCCGAGCGCAAGAAGTACGGGCTGGAATCGAGCCTGTCGCGCGCCGACGACGGCCTGGACGCCGGCGAGCGCAACATCGCCGACGAGGCCCGCCGCGAACAAGAAGCCAAGGATCGCATCAGCCCGCTGGCGCGCGAGGCGGCGGCCATCCTCGGCGACGCCATCGACCTGCTCGCCGCCGACCCGCACCTTGCGCAGACCGTGTTGTCCGGGCGCGCGCACGGGGCATGGGCGAACTGAAGCGCCCGCCCGCGGGCCTCATTTCCTCCCGCGTGGCGCCGCCCGGGTCGGTAGCGCCAGCCCCTGCTTGACGACATCGAAGATCAACTGGGTTTCGTAACGCTTGACCGTGCCTTCATCGACGAACAGGCGGGCGGCGATTTCGCGGTAATGTGCCACCCCCGTGGCGGCCAGGATCACCAGATAGTCCCACGGCCCGGCGACGGCGTAGCACTGCTGCACCTCGGGCGCGGCGCGCATGCGCGCGCGAAACGCCTTGTGCAACGGCTGCCGGTCGGATTCCATCTGCAGCCAGACCGCCACCAGCGTCACCGCCGGCAACAGATCCGCATCGAGCACCGCGACCTGCCGCAGCAGGCCGGCCTTGCGATAACGCACGAGGCGCCGCTGCACGGCGCTGGCCGACAGGCCCACGGCATCGCCCAGCGCGGTGAGCGTGATCGCGGCATCGCGCTGCAAGGCAGCGAGCAGACGATGGTCGAACTCATCGAGGGAAAGCGCGTGCGCCACGCAAAATTTTTGCGCCAACACGCATGATTTTTCAAGTGCGATGCGTCCGCCGCCACTACGATCGACTGCGTTGGACGCCATGAAGACCCGCGTCGACCGGCTCCCGCCCCCCGTCTCCCCGCACCCCGATGAACGCCATTCCCCTGAGCATCCCGCGCCTGCAACCGCGCCGCCTGCATGTGGCGCTGGCGCTGTTCGCGCTGTACGTCATCTGGGGCTCGACGTATCTGGGCATCCGCATCGGGCTGCAAGGCTTTCCGCCGTTTTTGATGGGCGCGCTGCGCATGGCCACGGCCGGTGCGCTGATGTACGGCGTGTTGCGGTGGCGCGGGCAACGCGCGCCCACGCGCTCGCAGTGGAAAAACCTCGCCGTGCTCGGTGTGTGGATGGTGCTGCTGTCCAACGGCTTGGTGAACTTCGCCGAGCAGCAGGTGTCCTCGGGGCTGGCGGCGGTGGCGGTGGCGTCCACGCCGCTGTGGGTGGCTCTGTTCGGCCTGCTGCGCGGGCATCGCCCGCATTGCCGCGAATGGGCCGGGCTGGCGATCGGTTTCGTCGGCATCGTCTGGCTCAACCTCGGCGGCGAACTGCGCGCCACCCCGGGCGGAATGATCGCCTTGATCGTGGCCTCGCTGGCGTGGGCCTGGGGCTCGATCTGGAGCCGCGATCAGGACCTGCCATCGCCGTTCATGTCCGCCGCCGGGCAGATGCTGTGCGGCTCGGCGCTAATGCTGGTCACCGGCCTTGCCAGCGGCGAGCGCATCCACGCCCTGCCCTCGGGCGCCGCCATCGCCGCCGTGGTTTACCTGATCGTGTTCGGCTCGATCATCGGCTTCACCGCCTACATCTGGCTGCTGCACCACGTGCGCCCGGTGCTGGCGACCTCTTACGCCTACGTCAACCCGCCCATTGCCGTATTGCTGGGCGCGGCACTGGCGCACGAGCGCTTCGGCATGCACGAACTAGCGGCGATGGCGGTGATCGTGGCCGGCGTGGCACTGGTGATCGGCGCGCGGGCGGCGCGCAAAAACTGACCCTCACGCCGCCCGCAACGCATCCACCACCGGCATGCGCGCGGCACGCAGGGCGGGGAACAAGCCGCCGACGAGACCGATGCCCAGCGCCCATTTCAGGCCCGTCCACAGCAGCTCCGGCGTTACCCGGAACTGGAACACCACCTGACTGAAATTGCTGCCCAGCGTGGAGGCGGTGTAGCCGTTGAAGATCAGCCACGCGACCACCGCGCCGAGCGCGCCGCCGAGCAGCGCCAGCAGCATCGTTTCCAGCATCACCGCGACGACCACCGGCAGGCCGCGAAAACCGATCGCGCGCAAGGTGGCGATCTCCCGCGCGCGGGTGGCCACCGCCGCGTACATGGTGTTGAGCGCGCCGAACACTGCGCCGATGGCCATGATGGTGCCGATCACCTTGCCGAGAATTTCGATGAGTTTGGTCATGCCTTCCGATTGCTTGGTGTAGTAGTCGTGGGTGGTCATGGCATCGAGCTTGAGCTGCGGGTCGGCGGCCAGTCCGGCCTTGAGCAGGCGCATGCCGTCCTTGCCATCCAGGCGCACAGTGACCGATTGGAACGCGCTGCGGTTGTAGGTGGAGGCGACCACTTCGGTGTCGGCCCACAGTTCGGACTCGTGCGAATCGCCGGAGGCGAACTCGCCGACCACCGTCCAATCCTGCCGACCTAGCTTGATGTGGCTGCCCACGTCCAGCCCGACGAACTGCTTGATCGCGCCCGCGCCGGCCACGATCTCGCGCAGGCCCGGGGCGAAGGTGCGGCCCTTGATGATCTTCACGTTGCTGCGCAGCGCCCACGCCTGCGGGCCGACGCCGCGCAGTTGCACGTTGGCATCGGTATGGTCGGCGCGGGTGGGCAGGTTCACCACTTGCGACATTTCCGGCGACACCAGCGGCTTGCCGTCGGCGCCCTTGGCGATGCCCGGCAACGAGGAAATCAACGGCACCTGATCGCGGGTGATGACCGAGTTGGTTTCGGCCATCGAGCCGCCGCGCAGGATGATCGCGGTGTTCGCATCGCCGGTCTGGTTGAGCGTGGCCCGAAAACCGGCCGCCATCGCCAGCATCGCCACCAGCACGCCGACCACGCCGGCGATGCCGATCACGATCACCGACGAGGCGCCCCAGCGTTGCGGCAAACTGGCCAGGCCGATCTCCGCCGCCGCCAATGCCAGCCGTCCTGCGCGCGTGAACGCCAGCCACAGCGCGGCGATGACCGCCACCGCCAGCACGCCTTGCCACGGCAGCAGCGTCCAGCTCACGAGGCCCGCAATCAGCGCGATCACGATGCCGAGGTTGCTCAAGAATTTCATCGGCTGTCTCCCTTGAGGCCTGAACAACCACCGTCATCCCCGCGAAGGCGGAGATCCAGCGACTGCAAGCCATGTTTCTTCAAAGACACTAGACTCCCGCCTTCGCGGGAGCGACGATCCAAAGCGCGTTGCCCAGACATGCTTACCGCCCGGCCAATGCATCGACGATGCTCAGGCGCATCGCGCGCAGCGCCGGCAGCAAACCCACCACCGCACCGATGGCCAGCATCAGCGCCAATCCCAGCGTCCAGGTTTCCATCCCCACCGGCGGCAACTGGATGCGCCCCTGGCTGCCCGCCGACACCATCGGGTTGATGATGCCGGCCAATACCAGCCCGATCGCGCCGCCCAACACCACCAGCAGCACCGATTCGGACAGCACCAGCCACAGCAGGCTGCGGTTAGAAAATCCGATCGTCTTGAGCACCGCCAGTTCGGGGATGCGTTCGCGCACCGCCTGCGCCATGGTGTTGCCGGTGAGCAGCAACAAGGTGAAGAACACCGCCGCCATGATCGCGGTGACGATCAGGCCGATGTCGGCGAACTGCTTGACGAAAGCCTGCTGGAAGGCCGATTCGGACTGCGTCTTGGTTTCATGATCGGAGTTGGCCGACAGCGCGTCGATGGCCTTGGCCACCGCGGTGGAATGGTTGATGTCCTTCACCCGCACGACGTACCAGCCCACCTTGCCCTTGACGTAGTCGTTGGCTTCGTCGAAGTATTTCCAGTGGAAGAACAACTGCTGCTCCTGACCTTTTTGTTGCTTGTCGTCGATGTGGAAGATGGCGTCGAGCCGGAACGTCCACGCATTGCTGCCGTGGGTGGGGAAGATCGTCGCCTGCATCGGGATCATGTCGCCGATCTTCCAGTGATTTTTTTCCGCCAGCGTTTCGCCCACTACTGCGCCCATGCGGTCGTTCTCCCACGCCTTGCGCTGCGCAGCGGGCATCACGAACTCCGGGTACATGTCCAGATAACCTGGCCCCACGGAAAAGTTCGGGAAGAAGTCGCGCGGATCCTTGTAGATGCCGCCGAACCACGCAGCGAAAGTCTGCTTGTCCACGCCGGGCACGTTGCGGATCTGCGCATCCAGACTCACCGGCAGCATCTGCGTGATCGACAACCGCGAACTGACCACCATGCGGTTGACGCCTTCCACGCCGCTGCCGGCGTTGAAGGCCACGCGCACCGAGTCGAGCAGGCCGAACAACAAGAACGCCGCCACCACCGACAGCAAGGTCAGCAGGGTGCGGGTGCGGCTGCGAAACAGCGCGGCCCAGATGAGGTGGAAATATTTCATCAGCGTGTCTCCAGCTTTTCCTTCTCCCGCCGGGAGAAGAGCTTGCCCCCGAGGCGTTTTTGGTCGGGGGTGGCGCGCAGCGCCGGGTGAGGGGAAGACGATGCGGCAGTGGGTGTTGGGTGGGTAGTGTCAATCGTTGGTACCGATGCCGTCATGACATCACCTCTGGCAAGTGGCTTTCCGCTCTCTTTCACTTCCATTCGCGTGGATGGGTTTGCACTGCTTTCATCTTCCTCCCCCGCTCGCGGGGGAGGATTGAGGAGGGGGCGACGGTTCGAATCGACACTCGCCCCCATCCCAACCTTCCCCCGCAAGCGGGGGAAGGAGCCTGATCGGGACAGTTTGCTCGCCCCTCACCCCAACCCCTCTCCCGACGGGAGAGGGGCTGATACATCACGCCGCATTTTCAACCTGCTCGACCAGCGTGCCCTTGTCCAGATGCAGCGTGTGGGTTGCGAACTCGGCCGCGCGCGGGTCGTGGGTGACCATCACGATGGTCTTGCCGTGCTCGCGGTTGAGGGATTGCAGCAAGCCGAGGATTTCTTCCGCCGAATGGCGGTCGAGATCGCCGGTAGGTTCGTCGCAGATCAGCAGTTGCGGGTCGGAGACGATGGCCCGCGCAATGGCCACGCGCTGTTGCTGGCCGCCGGACAACTCGCCGGGGCGATGTCCCGTGCGATCGGCCAGGCCCACCAGTTGCAGCGCGATGCCGGCATTGCGTTTACGCTGTGCGCCCGACAGGCGGGTGAGCAGCAAGGGCAGTTCCACATTTTTCTGCGCGCTCAACGTCGGCATCAGGTTGTAGAACTGGAACACGAAGCCGACATGATTGCTGCGCCATGCAGAAAGCTGGCCGGAGCCAAGTTGGTCGATGCGCTGACCGGCCACGTCGATACTGCCTGAGGTGGGCGAATCCAGCCCGCCGATCAGGTTGAGCAAGGTGGTCTTGCCCGAACCCGAGGGCCCCATCAGCGCCACGAAATCGCCCTGCGCGATGTCCAGATCGATGCCATGCAGCACTTCGACCTTTTCCGGCCCGCGCTGGTAGGTTTTGGTGAGGTTGCGGATCGAAACCAGCGTGGTCATCTTCGGGTCTCCGTGAAGGGGCTGCGCCTGCCGCAGCGGAACAAACCGCTCAGGCGTCGTGCCGACGGCGCAGGGAAACCATCAGCAGCGCCCACAGCAACGCCGCGCCGGCCGCAAGCGCCAGCGCCACGCCCGGCTGGGCCGACCAGAACCACTGGATGTGCGTGTCGTCGAAGGTGAAGGCGCAGGCCAGCAGGGTCAACGACAACGCCGGCGCCAGAAGTTTTTTTGTTTTCGCGTTCATGGAAATCTCCACCTGTCCGTCTAGTTGCCCTTGCTGTCGGCCACGCGCACGCGCGCGCCATCGGCCAGCGTCGGTGCCGGATCGAGCACCACCACGTCGCCGCCGGCCAAACCGGCGGTGACTTCGCGATCGTCGCCCAGCGTGCGCCCGAGGGTGAGCTTGTGCAGTTGCACCTTGTCGCCGACCACCACGAAAGTGACATCGCCGCCGTCGCGCTGCACGATGGCATTGGCCGGCGCCAGCACGCCGGGCTTGGCGGTCGATGCCGGCTGTGCTTTTTCCAGAAAGCTCACGCGCACGCCCATGTCCGGCACGATGCGTGCGTCTTTCGAGTTGAGCTTGATGCGCACCTTCACCGTGGCCTTGCTGCGGTCGGCGGTGGGGATGATGGCGATCACTTCGGCTGGAATCTTCCAATCCGGATACGCATTGAGCACCGCTTCCACCGGCATCTGCGGCTGCACGCGGCCGATGTAGGCCTCATTGACATCCACTTCCACTTCCAGCGAATCCATATCGACCACAGTGCCGATGCCGGTGCGGGTGAAGCCGCCGCCGGCGGAAAGCGGCGAAACGATCTCGCCGACCTGTGCGGCCTTGGCGATGACCACCCCCGCGAACGGGGCGCGCACGATGGTGTTGTCGATGCCGATGTCGGCCACGCGCACGTTGTCGGCGGCCACCTGCACGTTGTGCTGGGCAGCGGCCAGTTGCGCGGCAAGACTGTCGCGTTGTGCCACGGCTTGATCGAACTGGCTGCGCGACACCAGCTTTTTTGCCGCCAGATCGGCGTAACGCGCGGCGTCGGCAGAGGCGGATTTGAGCTGCGCGGCAAGGCTGTCGGCCTGACTGCGGGCGGCGGCGAGCTGTGCCTGCGCCAGCGCCTTCTGCGCATCGGCATCGACCGGATCGAGGGTGGCCATCACATAGCCTTCTGGAATGTGCTGGCCTTCCTCGATGAATACTTCCTTGACCTTGCCGGTGATCTTGGCCGACACCGTTGCCTCGCGCCTTGCCGTGACATAACCCGTCGCATCGAGCACCGAGGTACCGGTGCTACCGGCACCGATGGCGGTGACCGTGGCCACCTGCACGCTCAGCGCTTGGGCCTTGTGTAGCCACTGCCAACCTGCCCAGCCGGCCACCGCCAACGCCGCCACCGCGCCCAGCGCGATCCACGGCCCGCGCGAAGGCGCCGGCGGCGGCGCGCTGCGGTCGATGCGCAATTGCTTCAACAAGTCTGCAGGCTGGTTCATGGAAGTGTGCGATGGCGGCGGCGCGAAGGGCGCAAGCATAGCCGCATGGACGGCATTGTGCGGCAATGCGGCTATGCGCACCAGTGACGACAGTCACCCGCGTCTTGCGCAAACGTCACCCGTCAGCATGCCGCCCGCTGCCACCATCCACGGTGGGGTGAAGACTTCTCCGTGGTCGACGACGCGTTGTCTGGATTTGACCAGACTCATCGATCGGCTTTACCGGAATGCGGCGTCGGCAATCCCGTGCCAAGCGGTTGATACAACGCCCTGGCGTCCTTGGTCACAGGCCGAAAGCCGAAGCTGGAATAGAACGCGGCGGCGCGAGCATCCTTGGCATCCACCAGCAGCACACGCACTCCCAGTGTGTCACGCAAGGCGCAGGCGCAGTTGGCGGCATGGCCGACCAGCAGCCGACCATAACCGCGGCCCTGCGCATCGGATGAGACCGCCAGCCGCGCCATGCGCACGGCGGGTACCGGGTAGGCAGGCAGGCGTTTGCGGTCAGGCGCTTGCAGGTCGTCCAGATTCAGTTGCGCGGCGGCGAGGCTGCAATAGCCAAGGATGCGCGACGGCGCTTCGTCGTCGGCCAGTACATGGGTGGTGGCGATGCCGTCGCGCTGGTGCTGCCCGGCCTGCTGGCGCAGGTAGGCATCCAGCATGGACTCACCGCAGCTGAAGCTGGCGCGGTCGTGCAGGCGACCGTTGAGCAAGGTGATATGCAATGCCACGCGACGGCGTCAGCGTGGCTTGGCCAGACGGGCGGCCGCGGCCATCGCCTTCTTCAGTTTGGGATTGGGCTGGAAGGGGGCATCCAGCGCCTTCAGGAAGCGGCGGGATTCTTCAGCCGAGAGGGTGACGGTCAGTTCGGCCGCCATGACGCTTTCGGCTTCGCGCAGCACTGCATCGCGCACGAACGCCGACAGCGGGACGCCGCGCAGGACGGCGGCACGGGTGATGCGCGCCTTGTCCGAAGGGTTCAGGCGCAGGTCGAGACGGGCGGCAGCAGTGGTCATGGCGGCTTTCCTTGTACGGAATAATACCGTACATGGGCTGCAAGTCAATGGCCAGTCCTGGGCTTCCTCACCGGCCCGGTGGTGGGGCAGTCAGTCACCCCTGCAAGTGCAAGGCATAGCGCCCCAGACCGAAGCTGCACTTCTTGCCCACATGCAGCCACTGGCCCAGATACAGATACGGCCGGAACGCGGCGCACCCCGTTCCACTCCCGAATCAGCTCGTCGCGGGCGTGCTTGGACAGCCGGCAGCCGCGGATCGGGTCGTTGCTGAAATCCTTCGCGGTCAGCCGCCCGGGGGCGAGCAGTTGCACCGCCACCCGATCCACCAGCGCGCGCACGCACTCCAGCGCGTCCAGCGCCAGCGCGTAACGGCCCGGGTACAGGCTGTGCAGGAAGCCCAGCGCCGGGTCCAGCCCGAGCCGCTGCACCGCGGTCAGGGCGTCGGCCAGAGCCAGCGCGTAGCCGTAGGACAACAGCGCGTTGCAGGGGTCGCGCGGCGGACGACGGTTGCGGGCGGTGAAGCCCCAGGCCGGGTCGATGCGCGCGCGCAGCTGCCCGAACCACTCGGCCGCCAAGGCACCCTCGATGCCTTCCAGCGCGCCGATGCCGTGGCACAGCGGCACGCTTTTTTCCGCACGGTAGCGGGAAAAGCGCAAATCGGGCACGTCCAGTGCCGGGTCGGCTTCCATTTCGGTGCCGATCGCGGCGATTTTTTGATCCAGCACCCAGCGCGCCATCACCAGCCGCCGGTAGGGGTCGGCATACACCTGATGCTGGCGGTGGCGCAGTTCACCATTGGCGGACAGGCCGGCGGCCACCCACGCCACGTCCTGACCGTTGCGCCCGCCGGTGAGCGCCACTGCCACGCCGGCATCGGCCAGCCCACGCCACACGCCAGCATCGGCGGCTACGTGCCCGTGCACCACCACCAGGCCGAGCTGGCGGGCGCCGACTTTCCACGGCTTGTGCTCGGGGGCGCGCACGGTGAGCACGCCGGCGGCGAACTCGAGGGCGCTGTCGCGGCGGTCGATGGCGCAAAGCAGGTAGGTCATGGCATTACTCCGTGGGGTGCAATGGCAGGCGTGGGGGAAATGGGGCGTGGTTCGAGACGGGTTTGCTCGGCCTGCGGCCTCGGCAAACCCTACTCACCACGAACGGGAAATTTCGAGAACGCGGTTCGAGACGGGCCGTGTCGAAAGTCTCCGTTCGTGGTGAGCCGGCACGGTCGAGAACGCAGTTCGAGACGGGCCGTGTCGAACCACGTATGCCTCGCCATCGAGGCCACCTCCAGACAATTGCGGCTGTGGTTCGAGATGGGTTTGCTCGGCCTGCGGCCTCGGCAAACCCTCCTCACCACGAACGGGGAAGGTGATGGTGGCCTGCGGCCTCGGCAAACCCTCCTCACCACGAACGGGAAAGATGATGGTGGCCTGCGACCTCGGCAAACCTTCCTCACCACGAACGGGAAATTTCGAGAACGCGGTTCGAGACGGGCCGTGTCGAACCACGACGGGCTCATGGCCGTTGTCCATGGCGCAAGGTCTGAACGGGAAAATTGCAGGCCAGCTCGGGCGGGATGCCGCGGCCGATCCAGCGCATGCGCGCCGGGTCGGTCACCGTCCACGCACGCAGGTCGTCGGCCGGCGCAAGCACCTGGCGGGCGGCGGCGAGGGTTTCCTCCAGTTCGGTTTGGGTGGCAAGGCAGGCGGCCACCGATTCCTGCACGAACAACGCGCGCCGCGCCAGCGCCTTGTGCACGCGGCGCAAGCGGCGCGGGTCGCGCACGTCGTAGGCCAGCAAGCGCCAGTGCGGCAGGGCGATGGTCATGTGAACAGGCGCAGGCCGGTTTCGTCGGCCGGGGCGTGCACCCACGCCAGCAGCAGGTGGTCGGTGACCGGGTCGATCAGCACGGCGATCGATTCGAGCATGGCCTGCGCCTGGGTGGCCGACAGCGCGCAGGCGTGCACGGAATACTGCCCGTGCAGGCGGCTGGCTTGCAGCGCGCGGCACACCCGGGCGCGGCTGCCGGGCAGGTGGATGTCGTAGGCGAACAGGGCGATCGGGTCCATGGCAACTGCGGGCGCAGGGGCGGAGTTGCGCAGACTGCGCTCGCAGGCGGTGAGATCGTCGGTGGCAAGTTTGCAGAGCGAGACGGGGGCGGGATCGCGACCGCGGCGTGCAGCGGGCGGCGCATATTGCAAATGTCCGCCGTCTGGGCGGTCAGCGGTGGGCTGCCAGCGCCTGCCCGATCATGTCGGCGGTGCCGACTGGCGCGGGCTTGCCGGTGCGGTCACGCCGCGGCGCTGCGTCGTTCCGCCCACGGCTTGATCTTGGCCAGTTGAGTGGCCAGCGCGTCGCCGGCGACCTGCGCATCGAAATGCGCTTGCGCGCGCAGCCAGTAACCATCGGACAGCCCGAAGAAGCGGCACAGGCGCAGGTCGGTATCGGCGGTGATGCCACGCCGCTCGGCGACGATCTGGCCGATACGCTGCGCCGGCACGCCGATCTCCCGCGCCAGCCGGTAGTTGCTGATGCCCAGCGGGCGCAGGAACTCCTCGCGCAGGACTTCGCCGGGGTGGATGGGCTTGAGCTTGCTCGGCATGACCGCTCTCATTCAGTGATAATCGACGATCTGCACCGCCTCGGCATCGGTGCCAGCCCATACGAAGCACACGCGATACTGGTCGTTGATGCGGATGCTGTGCTGTCCTTTGCGGTCGCCGCGCAACGCTTCCAGACGGTTGTTCGGCGGCACCCGCAAGTCGTCCAGACGCCCGGCGATGTGCAACTGTTCGAGCTTGCGACGGGCAACCGACTCGATGTTGGCGAACCGCCGGCATCGACGCCGTTCGAACAGGGCGCGCGTATCGGCGCATCCGAAGGATTTTATCGCCACACCCGGATACTAACGCTTCGCGTGCATAACGGCAAGCGTTACTAGTCGCCGCAATGGTGTGCGGGCAACGGGCGCGGTGCGCGTGCTGACGGCCGCTGCGTTCAGCGCACTGCGCCAGCCAGTGGCTTGGCACTAACCTGCAGGCCCAGCGCGTGCAAGATGCGCGCCACCGTGGCAAAGCTGGGCCGCCCGGTACCGGAAAGCGCCCTGTAGAGCCCAGCACGGGTCATGCCGGCGTCACGTGCAAGTTGCGACATGTTGCGCGCGCGCGCCACTTCTTCCAGCGCGGCCAGAATCAAGCGATCATCGCCCTGAGCGCTGTCGATGACTGCTTGCAGATACGCCGTGCCATCAGCATCGTCGCGCAAGTATCGGGCCGCGTCGTAGGGGCGGGTCTGGATTGGGGTCATGGTCACACCTGGCTCGCCATGCGCATTGCAGTGCGGATGTCTGCGGGCTGCGTGCGCTTGTCGCCGCCACACAGCAAGATCACCACCACCGGTCCGCGTTGTGCGCAGTACACCCGGTAACCGGGGCCGTAGTCGATTTTCATTTCCAGCACGCCGCCCTTGAGCACCCGATGCTGACCCGGATTGCCCAGACGCAGCCGCAACAGGCGCTCCTGCACTCGCACCCGCGCTTGTCGATCTTTCAAGCCCTGCAGCCAATCCGCGAATAGCAGGGTTTCGCGCAGTTCGAGCATGCACGAACTGTATACGACCGTATGCACACCGGCAAGCCATCGCTGCCGGCCACCCGCGGCGTCGGCAAACTTGCAACGCCGCCGGTGCGGCCAGTGTCCGATAGGGTGTTGGGCGTCTCATGTGGTGAGACGGATTTGCTGCAAGCTTGCGATGGAACCTTGCGCGGCAAACCGCTTCTATCGTTGCATCCAGCACCCGACCGGAGGCAGCCATGCGTCAGATCGCCGTGTACTCCACCAACCACGCCCGCGCCCGCCAGCGCCAGCGCGGCATCCCCGACGAGCTGCTGGGGCTGTTGCTGCGTTTCGGGCAGCGCCGCCGCGACGGCCACGGGGCGTGGCTGGCCTTTTTCGACAAGCGCGCCCGCCAGCGCCTGCAACGGCAGGTGGACGACAAGACCTTCGCGCGCTGGGAATCGCGGCTGGGGGTGTACGCGGTGCTCTCGCCCGACGCGGTGGTGCTGACCGTGGGGCAGCGGCTGATGCGCCTGTATCGGGCGCATTGAGGCAGGGAGACGGGAGGCGGGAGAAGGGAGAGGGGAAAGCAGGGAAAGCAGGAGCGGGGAAAGCGGGGAGAAGGGAGAAGGGAGGCGCGCGTGGCGATTGCCGACGCGACGACTACGACGCACGCATCATCATCAGGGGATCGACCATGACCATCGGCACCACCAGCAAGACCATCCTGCGTGAAACCGCTGACGTGGTGCACGCCGGCACCTCGGCCATCGCCCGTCAGGAAAGCAAGATCGCCAGCGCCGCCCACGGTTGCGTGTGGGCGCTGGGCAAAGTGGTGAAAGGCGCCGGCGTGGCGCTGGCGTGGGGCGCCCGCGAAGCGGCGGTGGCCGCGCATGCGGCGGCCAACGGCACCGACAACTCGGTGGCGCGCGTGCTGTTGCGCGCCGGCGGCCACCTCGGCAACGGCGTGGGCCACCTCGGCGACGGCGCCAACAAGCTCGGCCAGTGGACCGCCGACACGGTCGCGCCGGTCACCGGCAAGGCGGTCGGCGGCCTGGTCGCCGGCGCGTCGATGTCCGTTTCCGATGCGCTGGACTCGGTGGCGCTGTCGGAAGCCGACATCGCGGCCCTGCGCGCCGAACTGGCCCGCTACGGGAACATCCTGCAGCAACGCGCCGACGCCCGGCTGGCGCAGATCAAGGCCGCGCAGGCGGCCGGTCGGCGCACCGAGCTGCTCGATACCCTGGTGGTCGGCGGGATGACGCTGGAGCAGATCGCGCAGGGCGCGCCGGTGCCGCCGGAGATCGAAAAGGCGTTCGAACTGGCCTACCCCAACCTCGCCCAGCACGAGACGCTGGCCGACGCGGTCAACCACGCCAGCACCAGCCAGTTGGCGGGCCTGACCGACGGCGTCAAGGGCAAGCTGTTCGAGCTGAAACTGCTCGATCACCTCAACCACGGCGGCCTGCCCGACGGCTTCCACGCGGTACTGGCGCAAAGCGCCACCCAGCCGGGCTGGGACTTGCAGGTGCTGGCCCCCGACGGGCACGTGGCCAGCCTGATCCAGGCCAAGGCCACCGATTCGGTGGAATACGTGCGCCACGCGCTGGAGCAATACCCGAACATCCCGATCACCTCCACCCACGAGGTGTACGCGCACCTGGCCGCGCTGGGCGCCGCCCAGCACGTCACCGACAGCGGGGTATCGCTGGCCGGCCTGAACCACGACGTGGGCGCGGCGATGGCCAACGCGACCGATTCGTTCGGCATCCACAGCTTCATGCCCTCCACCCTCGGGCTGGCGGTGATCGCGCTGTCGGTGCTGATGGATCGCCGGCTGACGTGGGAGATGGCCGGGCGCGAGTTCGGCGCGCGCACCGGCAAGGCTGGCATGGCGGTGGGCGCCGGCAAGGCGGCGATGGTGGTCACCCAGACGTGGTGGATCGGCCTGCTGGCGGGCGTGGGTTCGCGGCTTTTGGCCAGCTACGGCGGGGCCAAGCGCGAGCGCTACCAGACCCTGTACGAGGCCGTGCATGCGCTGCGCGGGATACTGGCCAGGCCGGCGCTGCGAGCGGCGGCCGATGTGTGAACGGCGGCCGACGTGTGAACTGCGCGCGGTGGTTCGACGCGGCGCGGCTCACCAGGAACGGGGACTTTCGACACGGCCCACTTCGAGCGGCGTTCTCGAAAATTCGTTCTCGAAAATTATCCGTTCGTGGTGAGGCGCGGATCGAGGCCCCGGGCTGCATCGGGGCCGAGGCCGCGATCGAACCACGTACCCCAAAGGGATGCAATGCAGCCGGCACAAGCGTGGTTCGAGACGGATGTGCTCGA
>JAFEEL010000047.1 GCA_018241125.1 Pseudomonadota bacterium
ATGCGATGAATCGACTGTCCAAGGCCGTCATCACCGCCACCGCGGCGATGGTGTTTCTCTCAGGGATCGTGCTGGCTGGCAACGCGCTGCTGTGGCACCCCGAGCCGCCGACGTACACGCCCGTGGACACCGCGGCCCCGACGGATTCTGCGGTGGCCGCGGCAGCCGCTTCGGCAGCCAGACTGGCCGCGCCGGCCTTCACCAAGAACGCCGCGCAGCCGGTCACCGGCCCGGACGCGATCAGCGATGCGGTCGGAGCGACGCCTGGGCAATTCCGGGTTGACGAATCCGGCCAGGCGACCTACTCGATCCCGCTCTTCACCCCGCCCGGTGTGGCCGGCGTGGTGCCCAAGATGGCCTTGTCGTACTCCAGTCAAGGTGGCCCGGGCGTGGCCGGCAAGGGCTGGGCGATTTCCGGTGCATCCAGCATCAGCCGCTGCCGCGCCACGCGCGAGGCGGGCGATTTCATTACCGGCGGTGTGCCCAACGACGGCAATCCGCAACCGATCAACTTCACGGCCAGCGACCAGAACTGCCTGGATGGGCAACGCCTGCTTCAGGTCGCCAGTCCCGGAATGTGCAACGTGCCGGCCGCGCTGTCGGGCGTGACCGCGGTAACGGAGTTGCGCACCGAGATCGACACCCAGACGCGCGTGTGCGCCTACGCATTCGACGCCACCGGCCCGCGGTTTTTCACCGTCGAGCGCAAGGACGGTTCGATTTCCTGGTTTGGCGACCGTCGCGACTCGACGGGTGGAATCGCCGGCGATTACGGGAACGGGGCGTTCGGCACCGCCAGCGGCATCCTGAGCTGGAACCTCACCCGCTTCCAGGACTCCACCGGCAACTACATCGATTATTCGTACACGGTCAATCCGGCCGGCACCAACTACGCCGGCGAGCAGCACTTGGCGCGGGTCGCGTGGACCGGCAAGAACGTGTTGCCCGGTCAGTCGGGCATGACGAAGGCACCGACGCAGACGATCGACTTCAACTACTCGACCCTGCCGACCACGGAGTTTTCGCGCGCCTTCGCCTCCGGGTTCACGGTCTGGCAAACCCAACGGCTGGACGGCGTGACGGTCTCGGCCAGCGGCACGGCCGTGCGGTATTACGCATTGACCTACCAGTATTCGGTAGCCAGTCCGCACACGCGGGTGATGTCGCAAGTGCAAGAATGCAGCGACGCGACCAAGGCCACGTGCCTGAACCCGACCACGTTCGGCCTGAGCGCCGGCCAGACCAGTTTCTCGGACGCCAGCAGTCCCGCGGGCCTGACGTTCAATCAGCTGGAGAGCTACAAGCTCGGCGACGTGGATGGCGATGGCCGTCAGGACATCGTCTGGATCGGCAACGTCGACGACCCGGACTGCCAGTACTCCAAGGTGTTCGTGAGCTTCAGCGAACTTGATGCGAACGGCAAGTTGACGTTTGTGACCTACAAGACCGACATCTGCGTGCCGTTCGACAAGGACAGCATTCCGGACAACTGGAAGCTGGTCGACTACAACGGCGACGGGCGCGAGGATCTGGTGATCCCGACCAGCGCCAGCACGTGGGCGATCTACCCGTCCCTGGGACGGCCCAGCAGTGCGGGCGGCATGGTCTTCGACACCAGCCGGAACCTGCTGGCCGGCTACAACATGCCGGTGTTCAACGACAGCACCCAGGTTCCCGACTTCGCCGACATCAATGGCGACGGCCAGGTCGATGCGATCTACCCCTCGAACGGGGCGATGCGTGCGCGGATTTCCGAGCGGCAGAGCGATGGCACCTGGGCCTGGGGGCAAGAGCGCACGCTGCAAGTCACCACCAGTGCCGGCGATCCGTGCGCGACCAGCGGGGTGACCTGTGCTTATTACATCGACACCACCGAGGCCCAGCACTACCACCTCAACGACTTCAACGGCGACAGCCGCGCGGACATCCTGATGCGCGCAGTACCCATGATGTGCGGTGGTGGTGGCGGCGGGGGCGGCACAGGCGGCGGTGGTAGCGGTGGCGGACACGGCGTCCAGGTGATGCGCAACGCCACCAGCGCGGCGTTGCGCAGGATGGATTGCACTTACCTCGGCAACTACCTGGAGGTGATGACGATCCAGACGGTGGCCCCCGGCGAAACCGGCGCGGTCACGGTGACCCCGACGGCGGCCTGGGAGATCACCGACGGCAATGGCAACCAGGTCACTTGGGGCGTGAAGTTTGCCGACATCAACGGCGACGGGCTGACCGACGCGCTGGTCAAGACCGCCTACATCAACGTCGATGGCAACAACAACGACGGCGGCGTGTGGCAAGTGGAGCTCAACGACGGCACCGGCCACTTCGTCACCACCCAGTCCAACGTCGTCGTGCAGCGCTACAACCAGTTCATGCAGTTGACCGACATCAACGGCGATGGGCGCGCGGACATGGTGTATCCCAGTTGGGGCTCCAAGTGCAGCTTCCTGGTGCGCTACGCCCAACCGGACGGGACGTTCGGCCCCGAGACCGCGCTGCCCGGCGCGCAGGCCTGCGGCAACAACGACCTGACCACCAACTCGTTCGCGCAGATCTTCGCCGACTTCGACGGCGATGGCACGGTGGACTACGTGCTGGCCTGGCTCAACGGCGATGGCGTGACCGATTGGCGTGCGCCATCGGCCAACCGCTTCGCGCCGCACGACACCATCCAGACCATCACCAATGGCTATGGCGCGGTCACCAACATCCTCTACACGCCGCTGACCAACGCCGGGGTCTATCGACCGGACAACGGGTCGGTCAACACCCTCCACTACGGTCGCGGCTCGCCGGTCACGGATTTGCTCGCGCCGATATACGTGGTCGGCTACGTCGAGTCCAGCGCGCCGGTGTACGGCAACCCCAACGCGCTCAGCAGCGTGTACTACCGCTATGCCGGCGCGAAGATGCAGGCCGGTGGTCGTGGATTCCTTGGCTTCCGCGAGATCACCACGATCGACGCGAACCATCCGGGCCAATACGTCGCCACCACCACGGATTACCGGCAGGATTTCCCGTTCATCGGCTCGCCCCTGACCACCACCAAGACGGTGGTCAACGGCAGCTACGCGCCACCGGTGTGTCTGACCGGCATCAACAGCGCCGATGCCAGCGGCAACAACTGCTTCCTGACACCCGGCAATCCGTTCACCGCGATCGCCGGCACCAACGTCTCGCAAGGCCAGCACGTGTGGGAGGCGCTGCCTGCCTTTGCGCCCGGCGTGCAGCGACCGATGCAGGTCGCCACCGCCGGCACCGAGGACAAGCTGCGCGACCTGGCCACCGGAACCACCACCAGCGACGTGTGGACCAGTTTCCTGTACGACGGCTACGGCAATCCGACGCAGACCACCGTCGACACCTATTCCGACGACGGCAAGACCTTGGTGTCGGCGGTCGTCACCAGCAACACCTACGACAATCTCACCAGTGCCTGGCGGCTGGGACGGCTGCGAACCAGTGCCGTCACGCACACGCGCGCCGGCAGTTCGATCACCCGCAACACCGCGTTCACCTACGACACCAACAGCCCGGCGATGACCGGATTGTTGTTGAGCGAGGAGATCCAGCCCGGCGGTTCGGCCGATCAGGACAAGAAAACCGTCTATACGCTCGACAGCTACGGCAATCGCATCGCGGCCACGACGTGCTCGCGCGACATCGCCAGTTGCACACCGCAGGGCATCATCTTCCAGCCGATCGCCTCCGGCGGCCCCTCGACGTCGTTCCAGCGCACCGCGAGCACCACGTACGACGCCAACGGCCAGTACCCGGTCGCCACCGCCGCGCCGTTCTGGAACGGCAGCGGTGCCAGCGTGCAGACCACGCAAACCGTCGATGCGCGTGACGCCTTGGGTGATGTCACTCAAGCCCACGACACCCACGGGGTGGCCTCCACGGCGGTGTACGGATTGTTCGGCCGGCCGTACTACACGTGGGTGCAGACCGTGCCCGGCACCACGGCCGGCAACCCGGCCGGCGGCGCGGAAAGCTGGACGACCTACCGCTGGTGCGGCAATGCGGCCAATACGGTCAGTTGTCCCGTCGGGGCCGTGTTCCGACAGCAAACCCTCGCCGATGGCGCGCCGACGAAATGGACGTACTACGACGTGCTCGGCCGACCCGTGCTGGCCGTCGGTGCCTCGTTCAACGTGGGCGTGACCGGCCAGGCGTTTTCGGGCGTCTGCACGTATGCCAACGCGGTCGGCCTGTCCGAGCGCGTCTCGATCCCCTTCTTCCTGAACGACCCGGGCAACAACGGGCCGAGCTTTGCCGCGCAGACCAACCCCTGCGGCGCGCGCAACTGGGCGATCACCACCTACGACGTGCTGGGCCGGCCGCTGAGCGTGACCTACGCCGACGGCAGCCGCGTCGCCAACGCGTATGCCGGCCTGACCACCACGAACACCGACGCGCTCGGCCACGTCACGACGACGGTCAAGGATGCGCTGGGCGAGACCATCGCGGTGACCGACAGCGCCGGCTTGACCGCCACCTATGCCTTTGACGCCGCCGGCGATCTGAGCACGGTCAGCCGCAACGGTGGTCGCGGTGCCATCGTCACGAGCTATTCCTACGACACGCTCGGCCGCAAGGTCGCGCAGACCGACGCCGACACCGGCACGTACAGCTACGCCTACAACGCCCAAGGCGAGCTGCTGCGCCAGACCGACGCCAAGGGCCAGCACGTGGATTCGGACTACGACGCCCGTGGCCGGGTGTGGCGCAAGACCGTTTATCTCGGGCCGGGCACCGGGCTGCTCGAATCGACCTCCACCTTCGTCTTCGACACCGATCCGTCCGCGCCGGGCCTGCAAACGCTCGGCTCGCTGGTGACGGAGAACATCAGCAACGCGCTGCCCGGCTCCACCGATGCCATGAGCCGCGCCTACGGCTACGACGCGCTCGGCCGGCCGGTATCCAAGACCCACACGATCGACGGCCATGCCTATGGCGAGGCGACGATCTACGACGTGCTCGGGCGCGTGCAGGAAGCGCAGGATGCCACCGGCCGCTGGCTGCGCACGCAGTACGGTGCGGCCGGCTATGCGCTGAGCCAGTGCGAGGGCGACGGCAGCGGCGGCAGCACCTGCAACGCCAGCCTGTACGCGCAGACGCTGACCACCGACGCCTGGGGCCACACGCTCAGCGAGCAGCGCGGCAAGGTCACCACCACCCACGGCTACGACCTGCTCAACGGCCGCCTGCTGAGCACCTGCTCGGTGAGTTCTGCCACGCTGCCGTGCGGGCCGATCTGCACCTACACCGCCGGGATGTCGAACAACTGCCCGTTGCAGGACGAGCACTACACGTGGGACGCCAAGGGCAACCTGCTCACGCGCTCGCGCGGCAACACGTACACCGAGCAGTTCCAGTACGACGCCAACGACCGCCTGCTGGAAGGCTGGTACACGGCGCTGGGCGGCACGTCGTACGGCAGCGGTGCGCCGACGGTGAGCACGGCGGCCAATGTCACCGAGTGGCTGCGCTACGACACGCTGGGCAACCTGTGCCAGAAGCGCAACGGCGATGGCACGGTCAACGCCTACACCTACACGGCGCTGGGCGGCTGCGGCCTGGGCGGTTCGCCCGGGGCGGTGGCGGCCGGCCCGGTCAACTCCGGCTACCAGTTGTTGCAGGCGGGCAAGGAGTATTTCACGACCGACGCCAACGGCAGCCTGACGCGCTCGGCCACGGCGGCCAGCGGCGGGACGGTTCAGCGCGGCTGGGACTACGACGGCCAAAACCACGCGGTGGCGGTGTGGAAGGGCGCCAGTGCGACGGCGGCGGTGGCGCGCACGCGCTGGGACTACGGCCCGGACGGGTCGCGCTTCCGGCGCACGGACGACGGCACCGGGCAGGTGAACTCCAACACGCTGTACCTGGACAACGTCGAGCGGGTGACCACCGGCGGGTCGGTGACGTGGCGGCGCACAGTGGCCGGGACGGTG
>JAFEEL010000048.1 GCA_018241125.1 Pseudomonadota bacterium
CCAACCGAATACCCGCACTGGCTTCCCATGACCCGGAATCAGGCCTCGAGCACTGGCCTCACATGTCCCGGAATACTGGCCTCGCATGCTCCGGAATCTTGGCTTCTCATGAGCCGGAATCTCCATCCAACAGACGAAATCGGCGCCGAATGGCTCCCGCGTCTAGATTCAGAGCGTCTGCGATGCGCGCTTCGGACACACCCCGCTCTACTGCGCGCACAATCATGCGATGTTCCTGCACAGCCGAAATTCGGCTGATGCGTTTGTTGTAGCTGTAGGCCTCGTCATCCGTCGAAATTAGGCATTCGACTTCCTGTACACCGAGATCCTTCAGCGCCTCCAATCGCATCAACCCATCGAGCAAGAAGTAGCTGCCATCGTTCTTGGGGTCGGGAGAGACGACAGGGAGTTCTACCAAGCCGACAGTCTTGATGGAGGCGAGGATCTGCTGAAACTTCTGGGTTTGCCTGGTCTTTGGGCGAAGGACCTTGAGCGGAACGATGGCCTCAATAGGAATGACGCGCGCATCTGGCTCAAAGCCGACCATGGACGCTCGGGACGTATTGGCGACCGTATTCATTGGATGGTCCTTCTCGCCATTCTGTCTTCGAGAGTCTTTGGCATGGAATCAACACCTTCGGCACGCAGCAGGTCGATGAATGCCTTGTTGTTCTTGAGCTCGCGTAACGCCTCAATGACGAAAAGCAGTCGGCCTTGGGTGAATTCCGCTTTTTTCGCCAGCAATTGCTGTTTCTGTACCTCCTTCTCGTAGACGTGCCGAAGGTCGGCAGCGGTCATCTTTCGATGACTCTTGGTGCGGATGCGAAGGCTGGGCTCTGTTTTTCCCCGCGAAGCGCGCTGTTCGAGGATCCGTCGAAGCACGGATAGCTTCTTCCCTCTCAGCTTGCCTTGCGTGTACGCCTCGGCGAGCGCCTCCTGGATGCCAGTGTCATCGCTGCGCGCTATGTCGACGGCGAGACTGACTGGAATCAGACCAGTTTCCACCGCAGCTACGAGCCGCTCCTCGCCACGCTCGAGCAACCCAGTGATCATGCCGACCCACGATGCCGTTACCCCTAGTTTCTCGGCGATCTGCACGTCGTCATACCCGCGCTTCTTCAGGGCGCCGATCTCCTGCATCAATTCGATGGCCGGGTACTGACGTCGGGCGATGTTCTCGACCAGGCTCATGACAAGGCAAGCCTCTTCTTCAGCTTCCACGACGAAGGCAGGAATTTCCGTGTGCCCCAGGATCTGGAACGCTTCCAGACGCCCTTGACCACAGACCAGGGCGTAGCTGGAACCACCCTCCGCGCCTGCCGTCCTACTGACCGTGATCGGGCGCTTGAGGCCGATGGCTCCGATGTTGTCAATGATCTCGCGATGCAGTCGCTTATTTCTGGAACGCGGATTGAGCACGTGGATCTGATCAACCGGGATCATCTCGATCGGACGCATGTCTTCCCTCCGCTCAGGCGGCAACCTTCAAGGCAACGCGTTCAGCCAATGCGAAAAGCGCGGCAAGCGATTCGAAGCGATACGCGTCCAGGCAGATTTCGTTGTTGTCCTCGGCCAGACGCAAGGCATTCAATGGAAGGTCGATTCGGGGGAAGAGGTAGTAGTCGAACACGTCTACGTTGTTGGTGGCCATCCGAATGACGATGGTCACGTCGGGGGTCAGGCTGGTATCGAACCGCACGCGCCAACGGAATCCGCCGCCAGGCAAGTGAAGGCACCGCGCGATGACAACAGACAAGGTGAATTCCTCATTGACTTGGAGGATGCCGGTCTTGGTGTCGTGGGTCGTCCGGCCACCTGCCTTATCCAGGCCACAAATCACTTCGGCCACGACATCCGGCAACATGGCTCTCAGCTTCTGGTTGATTTGGATATAGCGGAAGTCGCGATCGGGATGAAAACCGATCAACGAATAGGCGCGCACCAGCCCACCGAATCGTTCCCGATAGACACTGCTCGAAGGCATTCCTTCCTGCTCATCGATAAGGAGACCCGACAGCGCGCCCGTCCTCTCATAGAGGCCCTTGAGGAGCTGCAGCATGGTGGGTTCATCGAATTTCCGCGATCTTGCGGCGATCAGCTTCTGTGCCGCCGTGAACACCTCAATCGGGACAACGCCTTCGAAGGCTCCATCGCTACGGACCCACATTTCGGGCGTGTTACGGACCCGCTTCTGCTTCAGCTTGAACGATGTGCGGTTGTAGACGTTGTTGCCGACGTATTTTTCGTTGGTCAGCAGCTGATGCACCGTTCCGCGTGTCCAGTCTCGATCAAGGTCGGTCCGGATCCCAGCCTGATTCAGCTCTTTCGCTATGTCCCGCTCCGACAGACGTCGATCGACGAACTGTGAGTAGATCTCGCGGACGATTTCAACTTCGTGTTCGGGCCCCGGGACAAGAATGACGCGGTCCGTCTGAAGACTCTTTTGCTCGCCAAGGCTCAACAGAGCCTTGGGTGTCCGATGCTCGTCAAGCAGCATGCGGCGAAGGCCAAACCCAGGTGCGCCACCCTGATGGAAGCCCAGTTCGATCAGGCGACACTGGCCCATGAACACTTTATTTGACAGCTCGCGGCTGTACTCCCCGGCCATTGCCCGCTTGACGCTTTTCATGATGACGGACATCGGGCTGCCATCATTCTCGAACGGTTCGGCGCAGTAGATGACCTGGATGCCGGCGCGCCGGCACACGTATTCGTAGTAGGCGCTCTCATCAGCGTCCTGAAAGCGACCCCATCGGCTGATGTCGTAGACCAGAATTGCCTTGAAGCCAGGATGGCCAGCCTGTACGTCGTGAATCAGCTGTTTGAGTGCATCGCGACCATCAAGGCTCAGACCGCTCTTGCCCTCGTCGGCATACGTCCGGACGATGTCCATGCCGTGCTGGGCGGCGTATTTCCGAATGGCTTCGCGCTGGTTCTCGGTCGAGTAGCGCTGATGGTCCGTCGACATGCGCACGTACTGCGCGGTCGGAATCCGCTGATCCCCACCCTGTTGCTCGGGTTTTTGACGCCACCCACCCATCGCCGTGTCCGGGGCAAGCCCGCCAGCCAAGGAGAGTGGATATCGTTAGGCGAAGTGTATGAAAATGTCAAGCATTTCCAACAATATGGCAGAATGCCTACTCCGCCGGCCTGGACCGATCGACCACGAGCGGGGAAAAAGCGTCCACCAATTGGAGAAGCGCGTCGCGCTGAGCACTGGCCAAGGCTCGAAATGCGTCCAGGAGATGGATCTCATCGGGGACAAGGGGTTGCGGAAGATCGACGGAAACCAGCTCCCAGGGATGGCAGCCCAACGCCGCCCCAAGGCGTTTGAGCCAATCCACCGTTAGCCGACGTTTCCCAGTCTCAAGGTGGCTGATCTGCTGATTGGTGGAATCCACCAGCGACGCGAGCCTATCCAACGAGAGTCCCCGTGCTTCACGAAATGCCCTGATCCGGTTGTCCACGCGCCATGCAGTTCCAGGTGGGTCTGAGCAGAAAATACACTATTGCTTCGCGCTCCCGAGCAGCATCTCAATGATCGATGGCCTCAGACGCCCAGTGTTGGGCGGATCGAATCAAGGAGAGCACATGACTGCGTTAACACCTCGCTTCACCTAGGGATGGTCTGATCAAAGCGCTTTGATGCAGCAATTCCAGCGTCGGAGCGCGATTCGAACGCGATCTGACTACTTTTTCGCCTTTTCGAGCGCAAATCGACGGATATTCCCGTCTTGCGGACGCAGTTACCCCGCAGCAGGCAACAAGCGCCGCCGCGACATCCAAAGATTCGACAACGCGAACAGCGTCACCACCTGCGCCGCGTTCTTCGCCAAGCCGCGATAGCGCACCTTGACGTATCCGAATTGACGTTTGACGACCCGGAACGGATGCTCGACCTTCGCGCGCACGCTCGCCTTGTAGTGCTCCCAGCGCTTCGCGTAACGGCGTTCGCGCTTGTTCTTCATCGCACGCAACCTTGAGGGCTTCTCCGCGATCAGGAAGCCGGCATCCACCGCCTGCAGTTCCTCGCGCTTGTCCGCGCCGGTGTAGCCACTGTCGCCATACACCGTCTCTTCCTTGCCGTGCAGCAGCTTGTGCACCTGCGTCACGTCGGCCACGTTCGCCGCCGTGCATTCGACGTGGTGAACAAGACCCGACTCGTCATCAACGCCAATGTGCGCCTTCATCCCGAAGTGCCACTGGTTGCCCTTCTTCGTCTGGTGCATCTCCGGATCGCGCTCGCCATCCTGGTTCTTGGTCGAACTCGGTGCCGCGATGATCGTGGCATCGACGATCGTACCCGCGCGCAGGCTCTGGCCCTTGCGTGCCAGGTGCGCGTTCACGCGCTCGAAGATCCTCTGCGCCAGACCATGCTCTTCCAGCAGGCGGCGGAAGTTGAGAATCGTCGTCTCGTCGGGAATGTTGTCGAGCCCGTTCAAGCGCGCGAAGCGGCGCATCACCGCCGTGTCGAGCAACGCTTCTTCCATCGCCGGATCGCTCAGCGCGTACCACTGCTGCAGGAAGTGGATACGCAACATCGTCGCCAGCGCATAGGGCTGGCGCCCAGGACGGCCCATCGTCGGATAGTGCGGTTCGATCAGCGCCAGCAGCGCCGCCCACGGCACCACCTGCTCCATCTCCGAAAGGAACATCTCCTTGCGCGTCCGCTTGCGCTTGCCCAGGCCCTCGGCATCACCGAACGTCAACTGCATGGATCGTCACCCTGTCGCGATGCGCTATTGTCGCCGACATCGACCAAGTTGATCAGACTTTCCCTAGGCTGTCGACTACGCGCGTAGCGAAGCTATTGCTTCGCTCGGCCCGAAGTAGCCGCCAGCTTCCGTGAACGCGTCGATCGAGCCTTGCGCTTGGCCAGGAATTCCTCGAAGGCCGACTCGGGGCTATAGCCCAAGGCTTCGCACCATTCAGCAAATTCCACCACGTCCAGACGTCGCTCGCCACGCTCGACCTTCGAGACAAAGGTTTGCGTATTGCCGATCCGGTCAGCCAATGCGACCTGGGTCAGGCCACAGGTTTCCCGCAGGCTGCGTAGCAACCCTAGAAAGGCCTGATAGTGCTGATGGTGGGTGGACTGTGGCATACGGTTGCCGGGGGTTGGCACCGCAAGCTAGAGTCCGTTCTGGAATAGTCCAAAATCGGCTTAGCGACCGAGGAACAGCCTTGGAACCTCGCTTCTCCTCTTTCCCGGAATCCCTGGCTGCCCCTCCATACGTCGAGGTGGCGGAACTGGGGGTGTTCGGCGCGATGGCCCTGCTGGGCATGCTTCAGGCGGGTGCTGATCCGGGCTTCCATCACCTCCGCCGGCTCGCCGGCCGAGGCGCTCGCCTCGCACCCCATGAAGACTTGCGCCAAAGGATTCTCATCGCCCTGCTCGAGACCGGCGTCCTCGCACCAGCCGGCCCGCGCCGCCTCCGGTTGGACGCCACGCTTGCCGACCCGGATTGGGACCGTTCCGAACTCGAGGAGGCCGATTGGGCAATCCGCTGGAGCGATACCAGTCGCGGTTCCCTCGTACACCACCTCAAGTCGTTCCTAGACGAACTTGCGCCGACACCTCGGAACCTCGAAATCCTCCTGGATGCTTGGTTTGCACTGGCCAAGGCCGAATGCCTAGCCTTCGGGGCCTACGCGCTATCGAGCCACCGCCTGGATCCGGCGATCGTCCGGGTGACAGAACCAGCACTCGGGCCAATCCTGGCCCAGCGCAGCATCGGTCAGGGCTGCGCATTGATGTGGTGGGCTGCCAAGAATGTCGCCTCTTCCTTCTTGCGTCACGGCGGTCAGCCTGGACTGGCCGAACGGGAGATGGAACGAACGCTGACATCCGCCATGGATCGAGACCTTCGTGCGGGTGCCACCATCCCGACGTTTCATCGCCATCACACGCAGACCGTGAGCACCTTCGCCACCGCCTTCCTGATCGCCAGTCGCTTGGGCGACGCCTACTGGTCTTCGGCAATCAGCCTGGGTGCACTTGAGCAGGCTCGACAGGTTGAGCACTCCGCATGACAGCATCGACTCTGCTCAAGTGGAGCGAGTGCCAGGAAGAGGACACGTTGTACGAGGCCTTTCTTCCTGGGCACGACCAGGATGGTCAGACGTGGCTCCTGAGGGCGTCGCGGAATGGCCATATTCTGGCCGAGCGGCACATTCCTATGGTGTGGCGTCCTCGCTTTGGCCCCGACCAAGGGGATGTCGCACACCTAGAGTCCGAACTAGAGCGGCTGATCGATGATCTGCGCACGGAGCCGTCGCCGCACGCCACCGATGGTCCTTATATCCCAGGACCAGTTGAGGTCGATCCCCCAGACCCCTATGAGCATGCGGCGCTCCACGCCCTGCTGGAGGATTACACGAGCGCCACGGTCGCACTGGAGCTAACGCCATCGGCCCATCTCAGCCTGCTGGACTTGCCGACGGGCTACTCCTTGGACGGACTTTACCCAGTTGCCATCACGGCCAAGCGGGCTGAACGCATGCGCCGACTGATCGCCTTACAACGGGTTCTCGAACGCTATCCGGCCCTTGTTGCTTCCAAGCCAGCGCTGCTGGCGGCGGTGACGACCGACGAGCTGACCGCCATTAAGCAGATGCTTGAAGACGCCGGCGTTCCAACGTAGCCGCGCACGCACGCCGGTCACGAAGCCGCCCGGACAGCAATGACTGCCCAGGCCGCGGTGAACCCATGCTCAGCGCGACGGACACCGCTTGCGCTCAGGGAGTTCGTGTTGGCTTGCCAGACGTTTCCCGCCCGCGCAAATCCCCGACTGCAAACCGGCATGGCGAGGTGCTCGAACGCTCACTGGCGCAAGCTCCTCGGGGATTCACCGGAAAGGCAGTCCCGCCGAAAGCGTCATCCCTCGTTTCATCATCGACACGAAAGAGTCCCAATTGAGGGGGGTCCTGACGTATCGCTCAGGGCACAAAGGGACGCCCGCCTGTCGTGCCGAGGCTGCCGCCGCTGCCATGTCGGATTCCATGGCCCCCCACTTGTTGCTGTACAGCATGGTGTCGCCCTCCATGCGAATGGAGGCCCAGATCGCGTCCTCGTACAGGATTGCCAAATCCTTCCACCGAAAATACAACTCCGGGCACCTGGAGATCGCGTCGCAAAAAAGGGCGCGGGTGATCAGGCCTAGCGTGTCTGCCGGCTCATGGGCGAGGTCCCGCCGGACGGCGCACGCCAGCATCGTCAGGACAACCAGAGCATTCAGGTCTCCCAGATCCCGGATCGCCAGCCACGTATGAGGGTCGTATGCGATCGGCTGGCGCTGGGAATCGCTGTGACTGTATAGCCTGGCCGCCGAGGCGTGGAGAATCTCGCGCGCCGGACCCTTCACGGAGCCCAAAGCTCGTGCCATGGCGAGGTCAGTGAGCCGCCCGGACAACAGGTCCCAAATCGGCCATGCGACCCACGCCTGCAGCGTACCGGGTGGAAGGCCAGTCACCGTTTCGAAGGCCTCCATCGTCTGTTGCGTAGGAAGCTGTCCCTTGAGCATGCGACCAAACTGGTTCGTCGGATCGACACTCGGCGGAGCCATCCCAGCCTGCTTCCACGTCAGCGCGTCCCTCCGGCGCAAGTAAGCGGATTCAGCTTCCGTGGGTCCCCAGGTTCCCAAGGCCCGCGCCAGTGCGGCGAAAACCACTCCGCCGACCAGTCGACGGATCTCCGGGTCGTTGAGTGGACTGGCGGCACGGTACCGAGCCATCCCTCAGGATAACGCTTAGTCACGGTATTGTTTTTGAGAAAAATGCGCCTTGCGTCGCTGCGACGATGCGGTTACTCATGGCCGGTCACGCCAAGGAACCACCATGGACGCGATCGAACGGCGGCATGTCGAACTTCTGAACCGCTACAAGTGCGAGTTCATCGGTGGCCGCGAACTTCGGGAGGTTCTCGGGTACGCCAGTGGCCCGGCGTTCCGCCAGGCCGTTGCCAAAAAGCGGTTGCCGGTGTCGACCGTCTTCATCGAAGGCCGTCGCGGCAGGCAGGCCCGGCTCGTGGACATCGCCCGCTGGATGGTCGCGGTGGAGAGCCAATTCTCCGGCGTTGTCGATGGAGCGACGACACCGTTGCGTGTCACGCGTCGCACGCTTTCCTTCGTTCGGCCGGGAAACGGAGGCTGATATGGACCTACGGTTCGCGTAAGCGAATCAATTCCCGCGCCCCTGAAAAAGCATAAGCCCCTGCGAACAGGGGCCTTGGTATGCGGTTTCAAGCTGTGGCGGCTTGAATGCCAAGGTCTCACACCCTCGCGGCGTCGTCAACTGCTGTCATCGACGTTCACGCTCGGTAACGCTGCGTGACGCTCCCGACTCGCCTGTTCGCTCGGACTCCTCGCTGATCATCGACGCCGTGGCTCACCGCGGCGCTCGCCCGTCTGTCTGGAGCTTCGCATGCATTTCACTTCGATGGCCGCGATTCGTGGCCGGCGTCGGCACACTTTTGCCTTCGATCCTAACACTGCGTGCGCACATTGCACGCGCACCGCGATCGGAGAACGGCTGATCTCCCACAGCGGTCGCACTCGCTGTGACATCGCCGGCACCACCTCGAGCGGCATCAACACGCCGATGTCCTGCTGGTACCCATGCAGGACGCATCCATCCCATGAACCGGGCGCGCGCGGTGTATCGACGAACGACGTCGACATTCCCTTGCTCCGTATGGACGCTGCCGGCTGCCAGGGGAAGCACCAATGACTGCCGATCTTGCTCGGGTCGAACCTTGTGCCTCCTCCCGTCCTTACCAGCCGAGGACATTGACGCTGGCTGAGATGAAGAGTTGTGACGTCCACTCCTACCGTTCACCGACCGAAGGCATGCGCCTGATGTCCGTGGTCGGCATACCGGCGATCGCACAACTGCTGTTGCTCGACTTCGAACCGAATATCGTCGCGATCGTCGAACGCCCACGGGTGCTTCGTGCCGGGTCGCGGTCCTACGAGATCTCGTTCTGGTGTTGTGAACGCGACGGGCGCGAGCGAATGCTCCTGTTGGTGCCATCCTCCGAAAGCACGCGCAACGGCAACGGCCGACGCTACCACCGAGAAGCCGAGGCCCTGATCGATGCCGCCAAGGAGGCGCAATTGCCCCTTGAATTCGTGCACGCGAGTGAATTGCGCGCCCATGAGCACCGCATTGCACTGGCCTACCGGTTGCTCCCCCTGGTGCAGACCGCCCATCGCCTGAGCAATCGCCTGGTGTTGTCCAACGCGATCCTGGACGTGCTCGTTCGTTTCCATCGTGTTCGTTTCTCGCAGTTGACCGCCGCCCTGGATGGTTATGCGGCCGCCGACGTGCACTGCGTTCTGGCTGACTTATTGCACCGCGGCATGGTTGTCAGCGATGCAGCCGATCGACTGCTGCGTAGCACGAATTTCGAGAAGGCCTAGCCATGAGCCAATCCTTCGATATACCGCCCGAAAGTGTGCTGTTGCTCTTTCGCGAGCTCGATACGAAGAGCATGACGGAAAAGGACGCTGCGCACTACAAGATCTATAGCAAGGCTCTCACCTCGGTGATCAAGGGGAGCAGCATCAGCTCGGCGGCGAAGTTCCATCGCGTCCGACGCAACACGCTAGCCGACGTGCTCGCCGAATCGATGGTCATGCACGCCGACGGGCGTCCGGTCGGATATCGCGCATGCCTTCGCCACCATCGGCGATTTGGGAAGGTTCCGGCGCCGGCCACGCAGGATCAGCTGTCAACGGCATCGCCAACGCTGGCAAGTCTTTTGCGTGTCTTCCCTGTCATTGCAGCCTTGATCGATGGCTTCAAAGGCGTCCTACCCGAGCGCAACCGCCCCAGCCGCGCCTTTGCAACGCTGATGAAGAAGGTCGTTGCATTGATCACCGGTGCATCGGCTGAACCGTACCGGGCGTTTGCCATTAGCGAGGCATGCCGTCGCGCGATCGTGCGGCGGATTCGCAAGGCACGTGGATATCTTCCTGAGCCAGATCTGGACCTGGAATCGACCGATTCGGCATCCGAGACGCGCCAAGACCAGCTGTTCGAACTCAAGCCTTTCGACCGGATCGAGGGCGACGGCCACAAAACCGATGTGAAATGGCGCGCGCAGGTCACCACACCCGACGGCCACTGGGTCGCTCGCCTCATTCACGGCCTGTGGATCATCGTCCTGCTGGACGTGGCCTCGCGCGCGATCGTGGCGTGGGTAATCGTGGTCGGGCGCTCGTACCGGCGCTTCGATCTGTTGCGGTCCTTCGCTCGCGCTCTGACTCCCTGGAAACGGCGAAAACTGATCGTGCCGGGGCTCGTCTACCACCCCGAGGCCTGGATGCCCAATGCCGTCGGTGCAGCCGCGGAGATCCTGCGCGCGGCCAGTGTGGCGATCGATTCTTTCATGGCTCATCTAGCAAAGTTCACGACCCACAACCTGGGCGAGAACCAACTGGGAATCGTCAACCACGGATATCCGGGTGTCCCCGAGGGCCGGCCCTTCATCGAGGCGTTCTTCAAGAAGATCGAAGAGTTGATCTTCCGGGCGCTGGCCGGCGGCTTTCGGCCGGCCAGCTCCGACGGCAGTGAAGCCACGACAACCACGAACCTCAAACCCGAAGACTACCCCGTCCAGTTGCATGCGCTCGATGACCTCATGGACGTCGCAGCATCAGCGTACAACGTCGTCGGACAGGACGACCTGCAGAACCGCAGTCCACGCGATGTATGCGAGGCGTATTTCGAAAACACGCTGGGCGCTTACTCGACCCTGACTGAGGATGATGCCCTGGGGCTGATGACGATCCGGATTCGTGTGCGGATCAAGGGCACCAAGAAAAAGCCTCGCCGTCAGCCGTTCGTCAATTGGATGGGTGCGCGATACCGCAGCCGTGCCATGCACGGTGACTACGACTCGATCGGCAAGACCTTCGATGCGACCGTGCCCGCAGACGACCTGCGGCGCATGGTTCTCTGGAAAGACGGCAAGTTGTTCGCGGTGCTGCACGTGCTCCCACCCTGGTCACGCACACCCCACAACTTCGAAACGCGTCAGCGCGCAATAGCTTGCAAAAAGCAACGCTTGATCAGTTGGGAAGGTCGTGATGACGCCGTGGAGGCCTACCTCGATGCGGTCCGTCAATGGGCCAGCGAACGGCGCTGGGCTACCGACGAATTCCTGCGTCATGGGCTAGCCGACGAGAAACCCAAGCCTCGCTCCAGCAGCGTAGCGCCCTCCCCTGCTTCGTCCCCTATTTTCGGCATCAGTCCGCGCCGCCGTTCCCGTTAACCACTCAGGAGGCCTTTATGCATTCGCCACATTCGGATCCGGATAACCACGAAGAGCTGTTCGTCATCGGCTGGGCACGGACAGGAAAGACGCAAGACATCGCTTGCTTCATCAAACCCCTAGTTCTCCCTTTCGATGACACGGGTGCGCGGGAGTTCTACACAGAAATGTTGGAACAACTCATCGCTACCGAGAAGTCCGGTGATCAATGACGACCGCCACCCGCTCTACCGGGTCCGGCGCCCCATCTATTGGACGGGCCCTGCGGAGGATCTGGGCGAGGCCATCAACGTTGGCATCGAATTCAACCGCCACGGGATCATCGTGCGGGGCGATGGGCGCATCGGAAAAACCGAGGGCCTTGGCTTGCTCAGTCGCGAGACGAAATGGCGCAATTACGGAATGTTCTGGCAGCGCGTTCTTTCGCCGCTGCCCGGTCAGTCGACGGAAGGGTACTTCTTCAACGAAATAAGGTTGGCCGCTTGTCTGAAGATCCGTGAGCGCAGCCAATCCATTTTCGGCGTCCACCATGCCACCGACTTCTTCTGTGAATCGGCCGCGATGATCGACGCGGAGGTCATTGTCGTCTCGTTCGATGACGCCAATCGGCTGCAGCGCGAAGACTACGATCACCTCGCCACACTCGACAGCCACATCGCAGAGCGCGGCTTTCGACTCTTCGTCGTGCTCATGATGCAAGCCGATGCCGATGGCAACTCCGCAGAAGAGACTGCCGAACAACCATGGCCTTCCCAAATAACAGGACGCTTCACAGCTGACCGGTATCTGTATACCGGCCTAAGGGGCCGGAAAGAGTTCAAGGAGGCGCTGAGGACCTTCGCCAACCAACGGTGGCCAGCTGAGACGGGTCCGACCTTTCTCGAACGCTTCGCCGGCGCGGCCTGTGCGCTGGGTTGGCATGTCGAACAGCAGAGCGACATGTTTTACGACGCTGTCGAAGAAGCACGTTCCAAAGCGGATCTTGTGCCAGACGCGCCATTTCCGATGCAGTGCTTCGACACGGCGACCTACTACCTGACCGTTCGCGTTGCCGGGGAAAACGCGAACTTCGCCCGGTTCACACCTGAGGATTTCAAGAAGGCAGTCGAACTGTCAGGACTTGTCGCTTTGGAGCTATCACGTCGTCCGAAGGATAAAAAATGAACTACGGACCTTTACAGCCCTACGTCCCATCCACGCGACGCAACTTTGCAGGCACTCATTTTGAGCGTTGGCCCTTCCTGTCTGGTATCAGCGCTCTGCTGCGTGTATCGCGATTGAACTACTACCAATCCACGGACTACCGATTTGCCTTCGGCATGACGGTTCGCCGCATTGATGACCTCAACGACCTGATGACATTTTCCGCGAAGCGCAAGGAGCAGCTTGCCTCGGCTCTTTCTGTCCCCGAAGACATCGTTCGATCGTGGAACCTGGGGTTGTGGATGCCCTTCACCAGTTCCGAAGACGTTCTGCGCCACGAGTATCGATTCCGGTACTGCCCGGCGTGTCTCGCGTATGGCTATCACACGCTCCTGCAGCAAGCCCCATGGATCGATCGCTGCCCTTGGCACCGGGTGCGGTTGCGAGAAGACTGCATGAGGTGCAGTAAGCCGCTCGTAATGTATGGAGATGCGGGATATTGGCTTGGTACTTGTACCTGCGGGTACGACCATATTGACAGGCAGAAGTCGATTCGAGGCCTGGGTTCGATCGAGCAGGTTGCCGCGGAGTGCCAACGCTACCTCGCTTGGGCGAAGGAACAGCGCGATACCGTTCGGTTGATTGCCCCTGTGCCAGCAACGCGCGATCTTACCGTCCTGCGCAATGCGTTCTATCCGCCAATGCGGCTGTCGTCTGACCGGACGGGGGCGCACGAGCCTGGCTTGCATACCGTATGCGTGAAACCAACAGGGCCGCACCGCCTCGATACGGAGGATGCGGCGGCGAGTTTTGTCAAATTGAGCTGCCTGCAGGAGACGCGCGGCGTCATCATGGAGGCACCAGGGGCCCTCGCGCGCCGTGTCGGCCCCATTGCCTGCCGTCTCGCCCGCCGACTGCCGCCAGCGAGCCTTTCGGACATCGAAATGACGTTGTTCCTGAATCCCTTGGGAGTAGCAGCCGATCGAACCTTTGTTCCTGCTCGCCGGCGCTTGATGACCGAGATCGCAATGTTGCCCTTGCGGAGCGTCGGTAGTAGGTCATTCCTCGACCTGCATTGCATCAGCCAAGTCACTCGTCAGGCTGGCCATCGGGTCCTCGACGACTTCAGACCCGTCGGCGCGAGCGCCACAGATCTCTATGATCTGTTAGGCGCCGACCAGTTGGTCCTCGCGCGGGAGGCCGTGTCGGAAGTGCTTGCTCGCGGCTACTCCGAGGGTATCCGCGTAGTCATGGGGCGACTCGTGCCAGAACTGTATGCGTCCCAGCGGGACCGCCCGCATTTGTCCGAGCCGTGGATCATCCTGAAGCGGAAAGATGGCCGCGTCGCATCAGTGAGGATAGTCTGGGCTCGACTGCCTAGGACTCCTGAATAGTGACTACACCTGTCAACGATTGAGCGCTTCCGCCGTCAATGGGTCGTTGTTGAACGCTTTGGCCTGCCGGTGGTCACTGCTGCACGTCTTACGATGCGATGGGAACTAGGCTGCGCGCTCTTTGTGGTGATTGTTCACGGCCGAGCGGGATTCGTTACGGTGGCCATCGTCAGATCAGTCCGTTTGCCGATCAGCACGTACCAAGGAATTCAAGCACTTACTGAAATCGCTTTTTGATCCGATGAACAGCCGTTGAAGCCTCCCGGTTCCGGGATGCGCGCTTGCTGTGCGCCCTTTCCGTGCCCGATGCCGGAAAACTTTTCCGGAAACGTTGCCATCCGAGTTGCGCAGCGCCCTGCGAAGAACCGGCAACGCCGGTGCCGGTGTGGCGGGTCACGCGGCCTGCATGTCCCGGGTCATTTCCCGCGTGGCAGCCCCCTGAGGATGACTTCGAGCTTTTCGAGATTGGCCTGTGCGCCGACGCGGTCGTTGCCGTCGCCGCTGGCGTCGAGGCGGTCGGCCAAGGTAGCGACGAACTTTGCCCCGTTGCTGAGCCGGGCCTGATCGTCTGCGGGCAGCGCCCTGCCCTGCGCCGGCAGCGCCGCGACGAGGTCGCGGATGGCGAAGGCGACGTGGTGAACCTGCTTGAGGTCGCCGTGGGCGATGATCGCCCGCAGTTCGTCGAGCTTGCCGTCGATGGCGCGCCAGGTGGCATCGGCACTGGCCGGGATCGCGGTAGCCGCGTCGGCGTCGCTCGCGTGCCCGACCGCTGGCGATGCAGCGGTCAAGGTCGCGGTGGCGGACGGGCCCGTGCCCGCGTGGTCGGAGTCTGCGGCCTGCGCGGTGCTGGTCGGCGCGGCTAGATCGAACGGTGGCGTTGTGCTGTCGCACCCTGCCAGCACACCCAGGCTCAGGGCGAGGACCGCGGTCATGGCGGATTTCATCGTGGGTTTCATTGCGTGGGCTCCGTGACGGGACTTGATGGCAGGGCATCGGTGTGGCGGCGCTGTTGCCAACGCTCGATGTGCAGATAAGCCGTGGGAACGACGAGCAGGTTGAGCGCGGTGGCACTGAACAAGCCGCCGAGCACCACCTGCGCCAGGGGTTGCTCGAGTTCCTTGCCGACCGGCGAACCCAGCAGCAGGGGCAGCAGGCCCAGCGCCGCAGTGGCGGCGGTCATCAATACCGGCACGAGGCGATCTTGCGTGCCCTGGACGACAGCTTCCTGCAGTGACCGCCCGGCCTGTTGCAGTTGTCGATAACGGCCGACCAGGATGATGCCGTTGCGGGTGGCGATGCCGAACAGGGTGATGAACCCGACCGCGGCGGCCACGCTCATCGTCGCACCCGCAACATACAGCGCGACGATGCCGCCGATCATCGCCAGCGGCAGGTTGAACAGCACCAGCAAGGCCGCACGCAAGCTGCCGAAGGCCTGGAACAACAACAGCACGGCCCCGAGCAGCGCCAGCGCACCGAATCCGGCGAGGGTGCGATTGGCCTGTCGCTGGCTTTCGAACTGACCGCCGTAGGCGATGTGGTAACCGGCAGGCAGCGCCAGTTTCGCGCCGATGCGCGCCTGCACGTCGGCAATCGTCGCGCCCAGATCACGCCCGCTGACGTTGAAGCCCAGCACGAGCACGCGCTGTGCGTTTTCGTGTCCGATCGACGCCGGTTCGTCGGTAACCTGCACGGTGGCAAGCAGGCGCAACGGCACGGTCAGCGCCCGGCCGTCGGTCGGCGCCTTGGCATCGATGGGCAGGTCGCGGATGGCCGCCACGTCGGCCCGCGCGGCAGCCGGCAGCCGCAGTACCATGTCGAAGTTGCGCGGGCCCTCCGCCACCGTGCCCACGCTCGTGCCATTGAGCGATGTTTCGACGTCGCCGGCCACCTGCCCCACCTGCAAGCCATAGCCGGTGGCCTTGTCGCGATCGATGCCGATGCTCACCTGCGGCACGCGCACTGGTTGTTCCAGATCCACGTCCACCACACCTGGAACGGTGCGCACCAACGCCTGCGCCTTCAGCCCCAGATCGCGCAACGCGTCGAGGTCGTCGCCGAAAATCTTCACCGCAACCTGCGAGCGCACGCCCGACTGCACCTCGTCCATGCGGTGGGCGATGAACTGTCCGACATTGAAGGCGGCGCCGGGAAATTGCGCCAGATCGGCGCGGATGCGCGCCAGCAGTACGTCGGCTGGCATCGACGGGTCTCTGGAAAAATCCAGACGCACGTCGAACTCGCTGAAGTTCGGTGGCTGCGCGTCTTCGTCCAGCTCCGAGCGTCCAGCGCGCTGGTCGATGGAAACCACCTGCGGGTAGCGCAGCAGATCCTTGCGCACCAGCGCGCCCACGCGCATCGATTCATCCAGCGAGGTGCCCGGCAGCAAGGTCATGGCGATGACGAAGTTGCCCTCCTTGAACTCGGGCAGGAACTGCGTGCCAAAGCGCGGTAGCAGCGCCAGCGCGCCGGCCAGCGCCAACGCCGACAAGCCGAACGTCCAGCCGGCATGCCGCAGCGCGAGGCCGAGCGCGCGCGCAAAGCGCGCCTTGAGCCAACGCACGAAAGCACTCTCGGGCTCGACTTGCGCACCGCGTGCGAGCGGCAACAGCGCGCGCCCCGGATCGAGCGCGGTGCGGGCATCGCCCAGGCCGTGCCCGCGGCGCACCAGCAGCACGCAGCACAGCGCCGGCACCAGCGTGACCGCGACCACCAGCGAAGCGGCGACGGCAGCGATGTACGCGATGCCCAGCGGCGTGAAGATGCGCCCGGCCAGGTCGCCGAGGAAGAAGATCGGCAGGAAGATCAGCACGATGATCGCGGTGGCGTACACCACCGAGTCGACCACTTCGCGCACCGCATCGAAGACCAGGGCCAGGGCATCCGGAGGTGGCCGCTGCGCCCGGCCCTCGCGCAGCCGGCGCACGACGTTTTCCACGGTGACGATGCCGTTGTCCACCACCTCGCCGATGGCGATCGCCAGGCCGCCCAGCGTCATCGCGTTGATGCCCACGCCCAGCGCGTGCATCGCCAGCAGCCCGCCGGCGAACGAAGCGGGCATCGACACGAAGGTGATGAATGCGGCGCGCGTATTCATCAAGAACACGAACAGCACCGCCAGCACGATCATCGCGCCTTGCAGCAATGCCCATTGCAGGTTGTGCACCGAGGCCTCGATGAAGCTGGCCTGCCGGAATACCTGTGTGTCCAAGTGCACACCGGCCGGCAGGGTCTTGCCGATCGCCGCCAGTTCGGCTTCCACCTTGCGCGTGGTCGCCAGCGTGTCGGCGCCCCAAGCCTTGGACACGGTACCGATCACCGCCGCCCGATCCATGAACGCGCCATCGCCGCGCTTGATTTCTTCACCCAAGCCGACTTCGGCGACGTTGCCCACCGTGATCGGGACCTCCCCGCGCATTGCCACCACGGTGTCGGCGATATCCTGCAACGAGCCGATCTTCGCGGTCGCGCCGACCAGCAGTTCCTGCCCGCCGCGCTGCACGAACGCGCCGGGCACGCTGGCATTGGCGTTGACCAGAGCCTGCCGCAGCGTGTCGATGCCGATGCCATAGGCCTGCATGCGCTGCGGATCCATGCGCACCTGATACTGCTTCACCGCGCCGCCTTCAGCCACCACCGAGGCGATCCCGCCCAGCGCCAGCAGGCGCGGGCGGATTTCCCAATCGGCGAGCGTGCGCAGCTGCTCCGGCGTGAGGGTGTCGCTGACCAATGCGTATTTCACCAGCCAGCCGACCGCCGAGGTGGCCGGCAACACCGTCGGTGTACGGGCGGTGGCCGGCAGCGCGCCTTGCGCGGCCTGTACGCGCTCACTCACCATCTGGCGGTCGCGAAACACGTCCGAACGGGGGTCGAATGACACCACCAGCGTGGACAGGCCGACCGTGCTCTTCGAACGCACCGTGGTCACGTCGGGCGCGCCGTTGATCGCCGCTTCCAGCGGGCGGGTGATGCGTGCCTCGACATCGGTCGGCGACATGCCCGGCGCTTCGGTCTGGATCGCCACCTGCGGCGGCGCGAACTCGGGAAACACGTCCACCGGCATCTGCCGCAGCGCCCACCCGGCGGCCACGAACAGCACCAACGTCAGCGCCAGCACCAGGTGCCGGTTGCGCAATGCAAAGGCGAGCAGACGATCGAACACGATTCAGTCGCTCCCCTGCCGTACTGCGCCGCCGGACAGCCATTGCGTGTAGATTTCTCCCGCGCCCTGCACCACCACCACGTCACCGGGCACCAGGCCGTCGTCGATTTGCGTGAACTGGCCGTCGCTGGGCCCGGTACGCACCGGCACCCGCGCGAACTCATTGCCTTGGCGGACGAACACGAAGCGCGTGCCATCGGCTTCGATCACCGCCGCCGTCGGCACCGCCAGCGCCTGTCGATCCTCGCGCAGCACCACGCCCACGCGCGCGAACAGGTTCGGGCGCAAGCGCGCGTCGGCGCGGTCGAGCTCGATCCATGCCGCGACCGTGCGCGAATCGGGATCGAGCACCGGATCCAAACGCTGCACGCGACCACCCAGGCGCTCGCCGGGGAACGCCAACGTGGTCACGACCACCGGCTGGCCGACGCGAACCTTGCCCAGATCCTCTTCGTACACCCGTGCCAGCACGGCCAGTCGGGTTGGATCACCCAAGCCCACCAGCGGCACGCCCGGCTCGACGCCCTGCCCGACACGCGCGTCGAGGGTCTGCACCACGCCGCCGCGCGGCGCGAGGATGTCCACGCTCGGCGGCGGATCGCCGACCAAGCGCGACTGCACCCGCAGCAAACGCTGCCCGGCGCGCACCGTGTCGCCCACTTGCACATATACCGCCACCACCTGCCCGGCGATGCGGCTGGCTGCGTCGGCTTGCGCGCCCGGCGGCACGCGCAGCTGGCCGTTGAGTTGCAACAGCTCGGCCAGCGCGTGCGGCCCGGCGACCGCCGTGCGCACGTCGAGTGCGCGGATCTGCTGCGTGCTCAGGTGCACCGGGCCTTTCGGGCCCTGGGCGATCTCGATCTGGCCGCCGTGGGGCCATGCCGACGGCGTGAGCACGCAGGCCGCCAGTGCGAGGCCCGCGGCGAGCAGCGGTGCCATTGGCGTGGCGATGGCCTTGGTCGGCGTCATGGCAAGTTCCCCTCGGTTGGCAACGCCACTGCGGCACCGGCGACGTCGTTTGGCAATGGCAGCTCGCCGCTGGCCGCACGCAGTCGCGCCAGCGCCTGCGCGTAGTCGCCCAACGCATCCAGCCCGGTGTCGTCGATGTCGGCCAGTCGCTTGCGCGCCTGCGTGACCTCGGTCAATGCCAGCAACCCCTGCCGGTAGCCCTGTTCGGCCAGTTGCAAGCTGCGCTGCGCCAGCGGGCGCAGCTGCCGCTGGTTGTCCTGCCAGATCAGGCGCGCGCGGTCTGCCTGCGCGTAGGCAGCGGCGACCTCGGCGGCGATCACCAGCCGCAACCCCCGCGCCTTGGCCTGTGCCTGCACGCGCTCGGCGTCGGCTTGCGCCACTTCGGCATCGGTCCTTGCCGTCAGCGGCAGCGGCACGCTCAGGCTCACGCCCAGGGCGCGGCTGGCGCGTTGCGCCGGTGCGCCCTGCAACGCCAGCCGATCCTGTGCCAGCTCCAGCCGCAACGTCCAGTCCGGCCAGCGCGTCGCCACCGCCAGCGCCCGCGACGCGTCGGCGCGTTCGCTTTCCCAGGCGGCGCCGAGCAATTCCGGTCGCTGCGCCAGCGCGCGCTGTTGCCATTGCGGCAACGGCGACAATTCGCCCGGCGTGGGCAAGGCATCGGCCGGCATCGGCGTGGTGTCCTGCGGCTGCGCCAGCAAGGCGGCCAGTGCGATCCGGGCGGCATCGCGCTGGCCTTGCAGGTGTTCGCGCTGCTGCTTGATTGCCAGCAGATCCAGGCGCACCGCATCGATGTCCAGTTGCGACACTTCGGCCGCCTTGAAGCGTGCCTGCGCGACCCGCGCCAGCGCCTTTTCATCGCGTTCACGCGCGTCTTGCAAGGCGATCTTGCGCTCCAGCAACAGCCACTGCTCGGCAGTGGCGATCACTTCGCCAGCCAATCGCCACTGCACCTGCGCCACCTGCGTCGACGCGATCGCCACATCGGCGCGCGCCACGTCCTTTTCGCGGGCGCGGCGACCGCCGATGGCGAACGACTGGGCGATGCCGATGCTGCGGCTGTACTCGCCCTCGTTGCCGAACAGCCAATCGCTGCGCACCGAAACTTCCAGCTCGGGCGCCGGGCGCAGCCCGGCCTGCGCCAGCCTGGCTTGCGCCACGGCCACCGCCGCGCGCGCGGCCTGCACGTCCGGGTGCGCATGCACTGCCTGCGCCACCAACTGCGCGATGCTCACGGGGCCCGCCACGGGTGTGGCGGCAAACCCCGGCGAAGCCGCCACGGCAAGCACCCACAGCGCGCCACGCGCGGCGTTCATGGGGTTGCCGCTTTCTTCGCCACCGTCACCTGCCCGTGCATTCCGGCTTCGAAGTGCCCCGGCACGAGGCAGGCGTACAGGAACTGCCCCGGCACCGAAAACTTCCAGAGCAGATCGGCGGACTTCCCGGCCGGCACGGTCACCGAACTGGCATCGGCGTGGGTCATGCCCGGGTGCATTTTCATCATCGCCGAATGCGCGTCGATCTCGGCGCGCGTGCCGAGGATGAACTCGTGTGGCAGCTTGCCTTGGTTGACCACATGCAGGCGCACGGTCTGTCCGACATCCACCGCGAACTGCGCCGGCGCAAAGCGCATCGCGTCGCTCATGGTGACGGTGATGGTGCGCTGCGCCTTGCCGGCGACACCGGGCTCGCCGAATGCGGTGGGCTCGTGCCCGCCGTCGTGCGCGAGGGCACCGCCGGCGAGCAGGAGGAGGAACAGGCCGAGGGCAGACGTGCGGCGGGGGTGGCGGATGCTGGACATGCTTGGACTCCACAATGGGTTGGGCCACCGCGCGGGCGATGCGCAGGCGGGCTGGAACGGATGCATGGATGACGGTGGGCGTCGCTGCCTCGCGCCGACGTGGCGCGCGCGGGCGATGGATCGGCTGCCGATTGCGCGGGGCTTTCGGGTGACCGCGGGCGCCGCGACAGGGCGATGCAGATCACCGATGCAGATCGCCGATGCGCTCAGCCGATGGGCGGCCGCAATACCGTGTCGGGCGGCGCATCGGCGCGCAGCCCGGACGCCAGCACCGGCAGCGATTCGGCCGCACTCGGACGCGGTACCGGAAGTGACGAAGCCGGAAGCGCCGTGGCCGGGCCGTGTGCGCACGCGCCCATCCCGCAGCCACAGGCGCAGCCATCGGGATCGCCGTGGCAGCCGTCGTCGCAGGGCAAGCGCGCCTGCGCCGCGTCCGCGCAAGCCACCGCAGACGGCGCACGTGCCAGCGCTGCCGGTGCGTCGGCCTGCATCACGGTCGCCCGCGCAGGGACGGATCGCGTGTCGGTATGCGCGACGTGTGCAAACGCCGGCGTCGGCGCCAGCCCGAGCAAGGGCAAGGTCAGGCACAAGAACAGCGAGAGCAGCAGGCGAACGGGCATCGGTGTCGAGGTGGGGAAGCCGACAAAGACCGGCGGTGACTGCGTATTGTGAACCCTTGAGTAGCGTCCGGAGTCAAGTGTCGGTGCGGATCGGGGTGGGTGGGCCAGCGTCCAGCAACTCCGCCGTCGCCTGCGCCAGCAACGCGCCGATGCCGATCGCATTGCTCGGGTGGGCGATAGCGTCGGTGCTGACGATGCGCTGCGCACCGGCAGCGAGCAAGTCCTCGTAGGCGCCGGCCGCGAACACCGCGTGGATGGCCACGCACACCACCGGCAGCCCGAGCCGGCGCAGGTGCGCGGTGGCGGCGATGGCCGTGCGCCCGGTAGAGATGATGTCATCGACGATGACCGCGGTGCGCCCTTGCGCGGCGGCGACATCAGGGATGCTCACTTCCACCTCGCGGTCGCCGCGGCGAACCTTGCGCAGCACCTGCCACGGCGCGCCGGCGCGCGCGGCGATGGCCGCTGCCCACTGCGCGCTTTCCGCGTCCGGGCCGATCACCAGCGGCGCCGGCACGTGGGCGGCGATCCAGTCGCCCAACAACGGGGCACAGGCCACGGTGACGGTCGGGATGGAAAAAATTTCGGCGAGGGCACCGATGCGGTGCAGGTGTGGGTCGGCAGTGACCAGCCAGTCGAAGCCCTGTTCGAGCATGCGTGCGAACGAGCGCGCGCTCACCGCTTGCCCGGGCGCGAAGCGCTGGTCCTGGCGCATGTAACCCAGATACGGCGCGATCAAACCGACCCGGCGCGCGCCCAGTTCGCGGGCGGTATCACTGGCAAGGCGCAACGCCACGGCGAGCGAGTCGGGATCGCGCAGGCTGGCGAGGATGGCGACCTCGGCATCGGCGACCGCCGTATCGACGCTGACCAGCGATTCGCCATCGGGAAACCGTCGCCACGTCAGTTCACCGACGGGTGCGTGCAAGGGCCCAGCCACCTGCCGCGCCAGCTCGGCTTGTGCGGGAAACGGCAGCAGCAGGCGCTTCATGGGCTGTCACCGACGGCCACGATGGAGGGGTGCGCGAGCGTGTAATCGAGCGCGTACTGCAACTCGCCCTCGGTGCGCGCGTGGATCTCGAACAGCAGTTCGCCGGCGTGCACGGCCTGTCCCAGACGCCGGCGCAAGTCCACGCCGGCCTCCGGGCTGCCCGGTGCGCCGGCGAGCTTGGCCACCCGAGCCAAGCGGCGATTGTCGATGGCCAGCACGCGGCCCTCGCGGTGTGCCAGCACCGGATGCCGGCAATCGGCCAGCAGCGGTTCGCGAAAGCCGCCCTGCGCCTGACAGATGGCCATGAACTTGCGCAGTGCCGAGCCGTCATCGAGCAACTCGCGCGCGCGCGCGCGGGCTTGCGTGAGGGCTATGCCGGAAGCCAGCGCCAGCAGGTGGCCGGCCAGATCGAGCGCGCGCTCGCGCAGGTCCAGCGGTGCCAGCGGATCGCCGCGCAGCACGCGCAACACGTCGCGCGCCTCCAGCGCCGGACCGATGCCCTGCCCCACCGGCTGCGTGCCGTCGGTGCGCAGCACCCGCGCTTCCAGGCCGACCGCGCGCGCCGTCGCCAGCAGGCGTGCTTCCAGCAGATCGGCCGCGGCCGCCGAACGTACCTTGGCGGTCGGCCCGATGGGCATGTCGATCAACACGTGGGTCGAGCCGGCGGCGACCTTCTTGGACAGCACGCTGGCGACCAACTGGCCGTCACTGTCGAAATCCAGTGGTTTTTCCACCCGGATCAGCACGTCATCGGCCGGGCTCAGGCACACCGTGCCGCCCCAGACCAGACAGCCGCCCTCGCGCTCGACCACGCGCCGCATGGCTGCCAGATCGAGGGCGACGGTGGTCATGGTTTCCATCGTGTCGGCGCTGCCGGCTGGCGAGGTGATCGCCCGCGAGGAGGTCTTGGGCATGCGATATCCGGCCGCAGCCACGAGGGCGACCACGATCGGCGTGGTGCGGTTGCCCGGCAAGCCACCGACGCAGTGCTTGTCGTATACCGGCCCGGAATCCCACTCGATGCGCTCGCCCACCGCCACCATCGCCCGCGTCAGCGCGATGGTCTCGGCGATGTCCAGCCGATCGCCGGCGCAGGCGGTCACGAACGCCGCCAACTCGACATCCGACAAGCGATTGTCCACCGCATCGCGCATCAGGTGCTGGAACTGCGCTTCGTCCAGGCGCTGCCCGAACACCTTGGCGCGCAGCGCGCCCGACGAACCCGGCGGTTCGGCGTGGCTGAAACTGCCCATCGCCTCGGGCTCGGGGTCGAGGGCGTTCCAGGCCGCTTCCGACAGTGCCGCGACGTCGTGCCCGAAACGTTCGTCGAATACCACGTTGAGGGTAGCCACGACCTGCCGCCTGCCGGCGCGCACCAACACCCGCGCCATCGCGGAAAACCCTTCGGCGCGGCACACGCCGCAATCGCGGTGCATGAACACCACCGGCTGCTGCGAGGTGTCGATGTGCGCGCGCACCAGGCGCAGGCGGTTGGAGTTGCGGCCGTTGGTCATCACCGGCGCACCGGGCCGCAACCGTCCGTCGTCCGCCCGCTGTCGGCCATGCCCGTATTCCTCGCCTGCGATCACGGCAGTTTGCGGGGTGTGTGCCGACGACCGCAATCGCCGCAGCGTGGGCGATTGATGCAGGTCAAACGCCGCGCGCAGCGCTCAGCGGGCGGCCACGCCGCGCTGTTTGCAATCGAGAAACGGCGAGTGCGCCAGCCAGTCGCTGTCCGGGTAGTAAGCGAAGATCATCTGCCCGTTGCGCAGGCTGTCGATGATCGCCGGGGCGACTTCCGGGCGCAGCGCCGGGCAACCCCAACTGCGCCCGAGGTAGCCCTGTCGCCGCGCGAACTGCGGATCGACGTAGGCCGCGCCGTGCATGACGATGGCGCGCGCCATCGCGGCGTCATTGGTGCCCGGTTCCAGCCCATCCATGCGCAGCGAATAGCCGTTGTGGCCTTCGTACGTGTCGCCGGTGCGGAACAGGCCCAGGCTGCTTTCGTGGCTGCCGTCGAGGTTGGAAAAATGACTGGCCAGATTCTCGCCGCTGCCCCTGCCGTGGGCGACGTACTCGTGGAACAACAACCTGCCGGCCTGCACATCAAACACCCACAGGCGCGGCTGCGTCGAGGGCAGCGAGTAGTCGATCACCGCCAGCCGCGGCGGCGGTGCGATCGCCAACTGCGCCGACGCGCAGGCGCGCGCTTCCAGCGCCAGCTTGAGCACGCGCGGATCGGCTTGCGGGGCCAGCCGTTGCAACACCGCGACCGACGCCACCGGTGCAACGGCCGCAGCGGGCGCAGGATCGGCCAAGACGATCGAGGGAAGCGCGCCGGCGACCGGGAGAACGGCCGCAAGGCAGGCGTGGACGAGGGCAGATGCTCGCATCGGTGGTGGAAGCTAGCAGAGATTTCGCGTCCTGTCAGCGACCTCTTGACTTGCATCAACACACGCATGAATGCCGCGGCGCACGCTGCACACTGCGGTCGGCTGTACCCATGGCGGGCCGCAGGAGGTGGAACATGTCCTCGTTACTGGTCGTGGCATTGGTGATCCTGCTCATCGCCACCGTGGCCAGCCTCGCTGGCGGCTTGGCGGCGATGGCCATCGGCGGCGAAACCGACGCGCGACACAGCGAACACATGATGTTCGCGCGGGTGGCTTGGCAGGGCGCGGCGCTGCTGCTGCTGGTGGTGTGGTTGTACTTGCACCACTGATGCCGCAGCGCTCGCTGCTGCCGTGACTTGACGTGCCGACGCGTCGTCGGGCCGCTGGGCTCCCGGTGGCGCGGCAGGGGCTGTTCTGTCCGGCCCTCCCCGGGCCGGGCGCGGGGGTGTGCGTGCCACGATCGGGCCTGCCTCGGTACCATTGGCGCGTCTGCGGACACAAGGGAGTTCCATGGAAGGCAACCGGCGCTGGTGGGCATTCGGACTCGTCGCCGCCTGCTTCTTCCTGCAAGCCCTCTTCGTGTGGTGGGATGTCGGCCCGCGACCAGGTTCCACGCTCGCCATCGCACCGCAGGCCCGCCAGGGTCAGGCGCTGTTCCGCTCGCACGGTTGCCAGAGCTGTCACGCGCTGTACGGCATGGGCGGGTTCCTCGGCCCTGACCTGACCAATGCCGCCCGCCGGGTGCCGCCGGCGCGTCTGGACGAACTGCTGCAAACCGGTAGCGGCCCGATGCCCGCCTACCGCCTGGGCGCTTCCGACCGCGCCGCGCTGTGGGCCTACCTGCAAGCTGTGGACGCCACCGGACAGGGCACACCGCCGCCGCCAGCGGCCGACACCGGCCCGCCGTTCGCGGCCGCGCTCGCACGCTGGCGGGCGCAAGGCGGTGAGGTGCCCGTCGACGTGGCGGCAGGCGCCCAGATCGTGGACGACGGTGCGTGCGCAGCCTGTCACCGCAGCTTCGCGGTCGATGCCACCCTGCGCGCGCCCGACCTGAGCCTGACGTTCGGCCACATCGACGAACGGCAAGTGCGCGCCGTGCTGGCGCAGGGCCGCGGGATCATGCCCGCGCAGGGGTTGAGCCCGACGCAGGCAGACGCGGTGGTTGCGTTCTTGCGTTGGCTGTCGGCGCATCGCGACGAGCTGGCACCGCGACGGGCGATTTCCCTGCGTACCCTGCCGTGGTTCGTGTACCCCGCCGCGCCCGCGGCCTCCACCGCATCGGACAACCCATGATCCTAGATTCCGCAGTTGACCGCTTACCCGCTTCGGGAAAGCCTTTGCACGTGGTCGCTTGGTGGGTTCTTGCCCGTCACCTGATGGGTGATGGTCGCTACGCACCCGATTGCACGCCGCGGAGGG
>JAFEEL010000049.1 GCA_018241125.1 Pseudomonadota bacterium
CATCGCCTTGCACAACGGCAATCCCAAACCTTTCGTCTGGACCGCCAAGGCCAACGACATCCTGCAGAAAGTCATCCGTGCCAATCGACGCCTTGGTTCAAAGAATAACGAAGCACTACACTAGCCGCGATCGCCATATCACACACGACGTTCGTGCTGAGGCGCGGATCGAGACCCGGGCGTTATCCGTGGTCGAGGCCGCGATCGAACCACGGAAAAAATGTCGCCCACTTGCGTTCCCCACACACCCGCGCGATCCATGCACAATGCGCCCTCACCTCGCCCGGACGCTCGCGCATGCCCGCACCCTCCCCCGCCCGCCGCGGCAGCCTGACGTGCGTGGGCATCGGCATGACCCTGGGCTCGCACATCAGCCCGCTGGCACGCAGCCACATCGAGCAGGCCGACGTGGTGTTCGCGGCGATGTCCGACGGCATCGTCGAGCAGTGGGTCACCGGCATGAACGCCGACGTGCGCAGCCTCCAGCCCTATTACCGCGAAGGCAAATCGCGGATGACCAGCTACCGCGAGATGGTCGAGGCGATGCTGCTCGAAGTCCGCGCGGGGAAGAAGGTCGTCGGCGCCTTCTACGGCCATCCCGGCGTGTTCGCCTGGCCGGCGCACAAGGCCATCGCGATCGCCCGCGCCGAAGGCTTCGATGCCCGCATGGAACCGGGCATCTCCGCCGAGGACTGCTTGTATGCCGACCTTGGCATCGACCCGGGCCGCTGCGGCTGCCAGCACTACGAGGCCAGCCAGTTGCTGCTGTACGAGCGCCGCATCGACCCGTCGGCCTATCTGATCCTGTGGCAGGTCGGCGTGGCCGGCGACCAATCGCTCACACGCTTCGCCACCAGCGCGGCGTACCGACAGGTGCTGGTGGATCTGCTGGCGAAGGACTACCCGCTCGACCACGAAATCATCCTCTACCGCAGCGTCACCTTGCCGATCGGCCAGCCATTGATCGAGCGCATCGCCCTGCGCGAACTGCCCGCCTGTGATGTCGGCATGGACGTGACCGTGGTGCTGCCGCCGGCGCGCAAGCTCAAGCCCAATCGCGAGATCCGCGCGCGCCTGAGCGTGCTGGATGTGCTGGAGAAGATGGGCGGATGCGCGTGACGGCCGAAGATTTTGCCTTCCAAACCTTGCGGCTACAGGTACGGCCGCTGCACGAAGACGACCAGCCGCTCTTCTGCCGTCTGTATTGCAGCCCATCGAGCATGCGCTTGATCGGCCCGCCGATGTCCCGCGATGCAGCGCTGGCATCGTTCGGGCGTACCCTGCAATGGCAGCGCACCCAGCCCATGCGTTCGCTCGTGCTGACCGCGACGGACAAGCGATCGAATGATGCCATCGGGCTGGTTGCCTGCCCTGGGTTCGACGCCACCGCGACACGCCTGGAAATCGGGATCATGCTCGAACGCACAGCGAACGGCAAAGCGCTTCCACGCGAAGTGCTGATCGGCTTCGTGCAGCGGTTGTTCGTCATGTTGCCGGTACAGGAAATAAGGGCCCGATACCGCGCCGCCAACAAGCCCATCGACCACATCGGGCGATCCATGGGCTTTGCCTTGGTGGCGCCCTCGCCGAGCGACGCAGACGGCCTATGTACACGGGTCGCCCTGCGGCACGTTTGGATGCCGGCGTTCGGGTGCGTTTGCACCGACAGCTGATCGGGCGGCGGCCGGCGGTCGATCACGCACACTGGCAAGCCGCAGCGGTATGCTTGGCGCCTGCTTTTCGGACAGGCAGAGTGCGGTATGCTGCGACCGTGCCACGTGTGTCGGTTCGACGACCTGCATGCGGTGGTTCGACGCCGACACCGCGAATTAAGACCTTCACAAGGAACCTGTCGATGCAATCTGCCATCGCGATTTTGCAGTCAATCGGAAGCAATGCCGGCTTGCGGTATGCCGCCGCGGGAGAAGCCAATTTCGGGGCACCGGGAGAATCGCTGGATCCACGCCACGACCACAACCTTGCGGCAATTCTGGGCGTTCCTGAAATTCGCTGCTGCGTCATGTTTCCGGTGAAGGAAGATGACAAACCCGATGACAAGGAGCCTGATCGCGACGACGAACAAGAGATTCGGCGCGTCGCGTCGGATGCCTGCTACGTCTGAACTGGCCCCGAGCGCTGCACGGTGCGGCCAAGCGCAAATCAATGGACTGCTCTCGGGGCATGCCTGTGCCTGCTCGTCGCCCCTGCGTGCCGAGCAACGAGCACGACTCCTGACGACTTCAACCGTCAACTCGAACAGGCCGACTACTCCAAGACAGCGGACAATGCCCGATTCCAGGAATCGCTCCGTCAACTCGATGCGGTCGCGGCGAGCCTGACTCCACGACAGCGCCTCTACCTGCGCTACCTGCATGCGTGGCAAACCGCCTATAGCGGCAACATGCAGGCCGCGCTTCCTGCCTTAGACGCGGTCATTCACGACGCCCAGGATCCGGCCTTGCGCATTCGTGCCGGCGTCAGCGCCGTCAACCTGCTCAACATCGCGTCGCGAAACGAGGAAGCGTACACGCGTTTGAATCGGTTGCTGGACGAACTTCCGAGCGTGTCCGATCACTTCGCGCGATCACAGGCGCTATCGGTCGCATCGCAGCTCTATACCCTCGCCGGCCAGTACGACCTCGGCCTGAGTTTGGCAACCCATCTCGAGCTCGAAGCGCAGACCGATCGCGATCGGTGTGGAAGTGCCTACCTGAAAACCCTTGCGCTCCAGAAGAGTCGTTCGACGGACTTGCAACCGGCGACTTTCACGGAAGGCATCGCCACTTGTACGAAGGCTGGTGAACCGCTGTTCATCGCCAACATCCGCGACATGCAAGCTCGGACGCTATTCGATCGTGCGCAAGCCACCCAAGCCATCAAGATCCTGCAGGATGGCTACGCCGCCACGCAAGCCACCCACTATGCACCGACCATCGCTGACACCGACGCCACTCTCGCGCTGGCGTACGAGCACATCGGCGATGATGAGGCCGCACAACGCTATGCACTGCGTGTCGTCTCGACCATGGCCAAGGCGCGCCCCACGGAAATCGTCGCGGACGCGTTGGGGGTGCTCTTCCGAGCCAGCAAGCATCGGGGAGACTTCGCAGCGGCATTGGACTGGCACGAAAAGTTTGCAGCGGCCCAGATGGGCTACCTGAGCGATGTGTCGGCCCGCGCGCTGGCCTACCAGATGGTGCACCAGCAGGTGGCGCAGAAGAA
>JAFEEL010000004.1 GCA_018241125.1 Pseudomonadota bacterium
CGCACAAGAGCTGCAAGCAGTGGAGGACAAGCTAAACAATCGACCACGCAAACGTCTGGGCTACTTGACGCCAGCTGAGGTATTCTTCAACTACGACCACGTTGCACTTCAAAGTTGAATCCGCCGGGAGCAATCGCGCGTCCACATCGCACCACTCGCGGTGCTGGTCGACCGCAGCTCGCGATGCCACCGGGAAACGAAAAGCAATGTGCTCCCACACGCCCATGTCGCCGCAGTGCAAGCACAATGGCACGCCACCGGTCGGCATGCGGTGCGACTGCAACCGTGCCCACTGGCGCGGCGCAATGCGTGCTGCGAGATTGTGCCATCTGAGGCGGACAAGCTATCCTGCGTCCGAACGCCAGCAGCTCAACGCCGCGCGACTTTGCTGCCCGCGCTCGGCGCTCGGCGCTTGCCGTGCGGGCGCGGCGCGATAATCAGTTATCGACTTTTCCACGGGGACGCGAATGAGCAAGCGGGGATTCTGGGCGCAGTCGGTGCTCTGGGTGGTGTTGGGTTGGGGTTGCTTGGGTGCGGCACACGCCGATACTTGGGTGCCTTGCCCGCCGGGTCCTGATGGAATTGATACATGTCCGAGTGGTGGGGTTCAGGGCTCTCCAAGTGACGGCTTGCCAAGCTACGACTACACGCGTAGTTCCTACCGAACAGAAATGGATAGTGGTGGTGGCGGCGGTGGCGAAATCGGCAACCGCGGTAATCCTGACGGCAAGAAGGATCCCAAGAATGATCCGTGCAACAAAGCCGGCAACCCGATCATCTACTCGACCGGCAACAAGATCGAACCGGAGACCGACTTCGTCAGCGGCGGCGACATGGGTTTGTCGCTGCATCGCACCTACAACAACTACTGGGACGGCGTCGGCATCTTCGGCAACAACTGGTTGAGCGACTACGACTACAGGGCACCTCGAATAACCCACTTTTCCAGCCCGCCACCGCGCGTCGAGTCGAATTTTCGTGACGATGTCCCGGTAGGGATCAGAATGTGACCCGTTCGTGACCGATTGCGGTCGTTTTTGCCGCGCTTGAGACCGTTTTACTCCTCGCTTTCGGGTTTGTGCCCGTCAAACAGGCACAACTCCCCTGTGTTGCAGGTGCGCCAGCCGCATCAGGTTGTGCATGCCGACCTTCAACCCAATCGTCACCGTCGCCCGCGCCAGCCCGATCGTGCGCAGGCACTTGCCGCCCATCTGCGCGATCCGCGCGAATGGGTGCTCGCCGAACGCGCGATCTTTCGCAATCCGATGATTGCGACGCTGCTGGGCATCGCTCAGCGGCTTGCCGGCCGTGCCCTTGTGCTGGATGTCCGCGCGATAGCCTTGCTGCTTGAGCGCGGCTTCGCGCGCGCCGCTGGCATAGGCACTGTCGGCGCGAATCGTGCGCGACGTGTTGGCCCGATCGAGCACCGCATCGAACTGCTGGCTGTCGTGCACGTTGGCCGGCGTCACCGTGTGGACGCGCACGAAGCCCCAGCGCCGATCCGTGTTCGCGTGCACCTTGTATCCGAAGTAGCTCTTGCCATGCTTCTTCGTCCACCGCGCATCGGTGTCCTTCTGCGCGCGCTTGGACGCGTTCCAGTCCTTCCGCACCTGACCGTGCTTGATCGCCTCGTTCTCCTGGCTGCGGTTGCGCTGGATCGGCGCATTGACGATGCTCGCGTCGATGATCTGGCCGCCGCGCGCAATGAATCCGGCCCGCTGCAGCTGACCGCTGATCGCTGATCGCCGCGCTGATGTCGCCGATGAGATCGTCCTGCTTGAGCCGCTCCCGCCACACCCAGATCGTCTTGGCGTCCGGCACCCGGCCGTGGTGCTCCAGCCCAAGAAACGTCTGGAAGCTCGCCCGATCCAGCACCTGGAACTCCAGCGCCTCGTCCGACAAGTTGTACAACTGCTGCAACAGCAGCAGCTTGACCATCAGCGCCGTCGGGTACGGCGGCCTGCCGCCGCGACCGGAAGGCCCCAAGGCCAGCTTCGCATCCACCGCCGCCGCGATCCCCGCAAAGTCGATATGCTGGCCCAGCACCGACAGCGGATCGTTCAACTTCTGACGTTGCGTCGCGCGTTCCTGGCCGACGAACAGGCTGATCATGCGGGCTCCGAGGCATCAACGGGGACGCGTGGAATTTTGCCCGTGCCGCGACGGAAGCGCCAGGTTTTTAGAGGTTCCCAGTAGCAGAATGGGCTGCGGGTGAGTATGCAAAAGCAACACACCCACCCGCAGATCAAGTCGGGCCACATGGAATGGATCGTAGTGCGACTGTTAATGTACCTGCCGGATATAACGCCAAATGCATAAATCCATGAGCCAATGTGCCATATACGTCGCTCTAAGTATATTAGCCCTGATTTTTTCTGCTTGTTCTATAATTAAAACTGAGAAATTCAGCTACGTCGAAAACGGTGCTTTTAAAGTTAATATACGCGATCAAGAATTTGCAAATTCCGGAATTCATAATATTGATCTATGCGTAGCCAAAGCAAAAAGTCGCGGCTTCCAACAGAGCGAAGCGCAGTGTTTTTTTCATGGGTACGATATCAGCGGCCTAAAAGTCAAATGGTCTTCTCCCCGCCGCATAGAAATTTTCATAATCGATGGAAATATTTCCTTGTTTCGAAATTACGCAATCATTTCAAATGACGTACCCGCGCCAATCGATTTTCACGTTTCATTGCATGACGGCAGTTGACCACGCACAATTCTGATAATCTCGTGGTCAGTGAACGGCGTGGCGACCGGCCACGGCTATGGCTGTTGGTCCAGAATGCGCACACTGTCGTTGAGGATGAGATACCGATGGTGAAGACCCTGCACGAATCGAACAAAACGCCAATCGTCGCCGTTGCTTCGAAAAAGCCATGCACAGCAAATAGTTAGAAGCCAAACGGCTGTTTTTCAGACGATTCCCGGCCGACCCTCGGTTGAGCAGTTTTTGCTTTTCACGGATCGTGTGGCTCATGACATGTACATTAGGGGGGCATCCTATTTAACCACGAACCGGGCGCCGTCGAAGTCGTGATGCCTGCTAAGTCGATCTGGGGCAGGTACTTGCATTAGTTCCTATATTCAGGAATAATGGAAACATGAAAGCGCCCGATGCGACCGCCGCACTCAATGCCCTGAGCCACGAAACGCGCCTGGCGGCGTTCCGCGAATTGGTGCAGGCCGGATCCGAGGGCATGCCTGTGGGCGAACTTCGCGAATCCCTGGATGTGCCGGCGGCGACGTTGACCGCTCACCTCAACATCCTGCGTGCCGCGTCGCTGGTGATCGACCAACGCGAAGGACGGGTGATCCGCATTCGTGCCAACTACGCGCAGATGAACGCGCTGATCGCCTACCTCACGGAGAACTGCTGTGCCGGCCAGGCCGATTGCGGCCCCGGCGTGGTCTGCAAACCCGCCAAGAAAGGAGCTCGTCGATGAATCGCTTCCATGTGCACCTCAACGTGACCGACCTGACGGCCAGCGTGCGCTTCTATGCGCAGTTGTTCGCTGCCGAGCCGACCGTGCTGAAGGACGACTACGCCAAGTGGATGCTCGAAGACCCACGCGTCAATTTCGCCATCTCGACGCAGGGCCGCGCCCCTGGCGTTGACCATCTCGGGATCCAGGCCGAAAGTGGCGACGAGCTCGCACAGCTCGGAAAGCGCCTCAATGCCGTCGGTGGCTCGGTCGTTCCCGAAGACGCAACCGTTTGCTGCTACGCGCACTCGGACAAGGTATGGACCGAGGATCCGCAAGGGACACGGTGGGAAACGTTCCACACATTCGGCGAGGCCACGACCTACTACGCGGCCGACTCAGCCTGTGCCACTGATGGCGCGGCGTGCACGCCCGATCCGAAAGCGATGAAGCCCAAGGTCGACAAGGGCACGTCATGCTGCGCGCCGCAGTCGGCGTGCTGCTGACGAGCGACGGAACCATGACTGACCGCAAGCGTGTGCTGTTCGTGTGCGTGGAGAACTCCAATCGCAGCCAGATGGCCGAAGCGTTCGCGTGTCTCCTCGGCGGCGATCGCGTCCAAGCGATGAGCGCCGGCTCGAAGCCTTCGGGGAAGATCAACCCCAGAGCGATCCGGTTCATGGCGGAACTGGGCTACGACCTCACCACCCATGCCTCCAAATCGCTCGACGACATCGACGGTGACTTCGATGCCGTGATCACGATGGGCTGCGGCGACAGCTGCCCGTGGGTGCCGGCCCAGCGTCGCGAGGACTGGGCGCTGGCGGATCCGCGCGACCTGGACGAGGCGGGCTACCGCCGAGTTCGCGACGACATCGGAGCACGCGTCAAGAGGCTGCTGGAGACTCTGTGATGCCACTTCCGCACCGTTTGCTCGCCGAGTTCCTCGGCACCTTGCTGTTGCTCGCCACAGTGGTCGGCTCAGGGATCATGGGCGTCAAACTGTCCGCTGGGAACGACGGTCTGGCGCTGCTCGCCAACGCCAGTGCCACCGCTGGCATCCTGTACGTGCTGGTCGTCGTGTTGGGTCCGGTGTCCGGTGCGCACTTCAATCCGGCGGTGAGCCTGGTGATGCGCCTGCAGCGCTCGATCAGCACCAGCGACTTGATCGCCTACGTGGTGATTCAGATCGCTGGGGCGGTCGCCGGCGTCGTGCTCGCCCACGCGATGTTCGACCTGCCACTGATCCAGCCAGGCGATCACATCCGTACCGGTGGTGCGCAATGGCTCAGCGAGGGCGTGGCAACCTTCGGCCTGCTGTTGACGATCCTGCTGGGTGTCCAACGGCGACCGGCCGCGGTACCGGTGCTGGTGGCCAGCTACATCTTCGCGGCGTACTGGTTCACCGCGAGCATCTCCTTTGCCAACCCGGCGGTGACGTTCGCGCGTTCTCTCACGCAAACCTTTGCAGGCATCCGGCCGGTGGACGTTGCCGACTTCGTCCTCGCGCAGCTCGCCGGCGCGCTGATCGCCTGCGTCGTCGCGCGCTGGTTGCTGCCGGCCGAAGCGCCCGCGCCAATCGCATCCCCGTCGCCGGTCGTCGGGCAATGACCGCGGTCACCGACCGATGATCGAGCTTGAGAGCGAACCGACCTGCCCGGAGTGTGGGCACCGATCCGTGGAAACGATGCCGACCAACGCGTGCGCCTACTTCCACGAATGCCTTGGGTGCGGCGTGCTGCTCAAGCCCCGACCGGGACAGTGCTGCGTGTTCTGTTCGTACGGCAGCGTGCCGTGCCCGCCGATTCAGCGGGCATCGCCCTGTTGCCTGCCGCCCGGTTCGGCCAGCGACTGACCAAAGCAAGGAATCGTGCGCCCAGCCGTCCATGGCAGTACCATGTGCGCCGTGACCCGCCTCGCCCGCCACCGCCTGCGCATCGCCATCTTGGTGCTGTTCTGCCTGATCTTCCAGCAGGCGGCGATGGCCGGCTACCTGTGCCCGGTGGTTGTTCCGGTGACGGCAGCTCAGGCCAGCAACTGCGCGGCGATGGGCATGCAGCAGGCGAAGCCGAGTCCGCTGCTGTGTCAGAAGCACTGCACGCCGGACGCTACCGCCGCTACCAATCACGCGGCACCGTCGGTGCCTTCGCTGGCATTGCCTCCGGTCGCGTTCGCGTTGCTCGTCGCTCCCGCGCCGCGCGCGGGCTTCCACGCGATCGGGCCCACCTCGCACGCCGATCCGCCACCGCGGCTGCGCTTCTGCACCCTGCTGATCTAGACCTAGAACGACGCTGCTGAAGCCGCGCCGGCACTGACCGCGCGCGTGTCGCCGCTGTCCGTTCGGAGGTCTGCAATGCATTCCCGTGGTTCTTGCCCGTGGTGGCCGAGCGCTGCCCGGCGCGTGACTGTTTTCCTGTCATTCCTGTTGTGGGCGTGGCCGCTGCTGGCGAGCAGCGCACCGCTGACATTGCAACAGGCCACCCAACGCGCCCTTAAGCGCGCCCCACTACTCGACGCGCGCCGCGCCGGCGTGACCGCCGCGAACGAGGAACGCGCACGTGCGGGCGCACTGCCCGATCCGGTGCTCACCGTGGGCATCGACAACCTGCCGGTCACCGGCGGCAACGCCTTCGACTTCGCCGCCGACGAGATGACCATGCAGCGGATCGGCGTCCGCCAGGACATCCCGGCGCGTGCCAAGCGTGAGGCGCAACGCACGCTCGCCGACCGCCGCATCGACGAAGCCGGCGCGCGGCAGCGCGCCGACGCCCTCGCGGTACAACGTGCGACCGCAGACGCCTGGATCGACCTGTGGGCGGCGCGACAGGCCATCGACGCGCTGACTCGCCTGCACGAGCAGGCGGAACTGGCCGCGAAGATCGCCAAGGCCCGAGTCGCCGCCGGCGCTTCGCCGGACGACGCGCTCGCCGCGCAGGCAGCGGTGCTCGATCTGGACAATCGGACCGAGGAAGCGGTCGCGACGCACGAGGCCGCACGCGCGGCTCTTGCGCGATGGGTCGGGGACGGCGATGCCGATCCGACGGGTACGCCGGATTTCGATCGCCTGCCGGTCGCGGACGACCGGCTGCTCGCCGAAATCGATCGCGCCGGCGACCTGCTGCCGCTGGATGCGCAAGTGGAAACCGCGGCCGCCGCGGTAGACGCCGCCCGAGCAGAACGCCACCCGGATTGGAGTATCGCCGCGTCGTATGGCCGTCGCGCTGGCGAGCGCAGCGACATGGTGACGGTCGAGGTCGGCATCGGCCTGCCGTTGTTCACGCGCACGCGCCAGGATCACGGCATCGCCGCGCGTGAGGCCGACTACGACGCTGCGCTGGCCGACCGCGAGGATCGCAGGCGCGAACTCACCGCATCGATACGCGCCGCTCTTGCGCTCTGGCATGGATTGCAGCGTCAAGTCGCACTGTACGAGCACCAGATGCTGCCGGTCGCGCGCGACCGCAGCATGCTCGCCTTGGCAGCCTACCGCGCCGGCGGGCCGTTGCAGCCGTGGCTCGATGCACGCCGCGACGAACTCGCCGCGCAGCTCGCCCACGCCCAACAACTGGGCGAACTCGGACGCGCCTGGGCCGCGCTCGCCTACCTGTTGCCTTCGGAGACGCAGCCATGAAGCGCATCGCGCAGGCTCTCGCTGGACTGGTGCTCGTCGCAGGTGCCTTGGCTGTCGGCGACTGGTGGGGTCGCTCGCACGCCAGTGCTACGACTTCCGGGCGCACGGTCGCGCCGGCGGCCACGCCGAAAATCATCTACTGGTACGACCCGATGCTGCCGGCCGAACACCACAGCGGCCCGGGCAAGTCGTCGATGGGGATGACCTTGGTTCCCAAATACGCCGAGCAGCCCGTCGCGGGCGAGCGGAAGCCACTGTATTGGTACGACCCGATGAAACCTGACCAGCACTTCGACAAACCGGGCAAATCGCCGTTCATGGGCATGCAACTGGTGCCGCGCTACGCGGACGCCGCCGGCGGTGCCGGCGTGCGCATCGACGCGAGCACGCGCCAGAACATGGCCCTGCGCACGGTCGAGGTAAAGCGCGGTCGCCTGGCCGAAGCGATCCGGGTGCCGGGCACGGTGGGCTGGGATCTGCGCAACGAGCGCATCGTCAGCGCGCGCGTGGACGCGGTCGTCGCACGCCTGCTCGTGCGCACGCCCTACGCGAAAGTCGCCGCCGGCCAGCCGTTGGTCGAGCTGATCGCACCATCGTGGTCGAGCGCGCAGGCCGAAGCCAACGCGCTGCGCGATGCGCGCTCGGACGCTGGCGCATCGCTGCGAACTGCGGCCAATGATCGCCTCACCGTGCTCGGGCTGCCAGCCGGTTCACACGTCCGAGGCGGTCTCGTCACGCTGACCGCGCCGATCGCCGGCGTCGTCAGCGAGATCGGCGTGCGCGAAGGTCAATCCGCACCCGCCGGGGCACTGCTGTTCCGCATCGACAGCGTGGCTACGGTGTGGATCGACGCAGCCATCCCGCAGTCGGCGACAGCGAACGTGTCCGAGGGAACACCGGTCGAGGTGACGAGCGACGCGCGGCCGGGGCAGGTCTGGCACGGGCGCGTCCAGTCTCTGCTCCCGCAGGTGGACGCGACCAGCCGCACGCAACCCGCGCGTATCGTCGTGGAGAACCCGCACGGCGAACTGGCACCGGGCCAGTTCGCGCAGGTGGTGCTGCAACCATCGTCTGGCGCGAACGTGCCGCTGGTGCCCAGCGAAGCCCTGATCGGTTCGGGGACGCAGCAGCGCGTGATCGTGCTCAGCGACGACGACCGCTTCCATCCGGTGCTGGTGCGCACCGGCCGCAGCAGCGATGGCATGACCGAGATCCTCGACGGCCTGCACGGCGGTGAGCGCGTCGTCGCCTCCGACCAGTTCCTGATCGACTCCGAGGCCAATCTCTCCGGCGCGCTGGAACGTCTCGAAGCCGGCCCCCGTCCGGCCGCGGATACCCAGCGGCCGGCGACGGAGCCGCAACCATGATCGCACGCCTGATCCGCGCGTCCATCGCGAACCGCTGGATGGTGTTGATCGCCGCGTTGACGTTGACGGTGATTGGCGTGTGGTCGGTGATCCATACCCCGCTCGATGCCTTGCCCGATCTGTCCGACACGCAAGTCATCATCCGCACGTCCTGGCCGGGCCAGACGCCGCGCATCGTCGAGGACCAGGTCACCTATCCGCTGAGCACGACGATGCTCTCGGTACCCGGCGTGAAGGCCGTGCGCGGGTTTTCGTTCTTCGGCGACTCGTTCGTCTACGTGCTGTTCGACGACCGCACCGACCTGTACTGGGCGCGCTCGCGGGTGCTCGAATACCTCAGCCAGGCGCGCGACCGTCTACCCGCTCAGGTCACCCCGACGCTCGGCCCGGATGCGACGGGACTGGGCTGGATCTACGAATACGCGCTGGTCGATCGCAGCGGCCGGCACGATCTGGGCCAGTTGCGTGCCATCCAGGACTGGCGACTGCGCTATGAACTCAAGACCGTGCCGGATGTGGCCGAGGTCGCCAGCGTCGGCGGCATGGTGCAGGCCTGGCAGATCGTGCCCGATCCGGCGGCGCTGGCCGCGCGCGGGATCACCGTTGATCGCCTCGTCGAGGCGATCCGGGCGGCGAACGGCGCGACCGGCGGCTCGGTGATCGAACAGGGCGAGGCCGAGGTGATGGTGCGCAGCGAAGGGTATTTGCGCACGCGCGCCGACTTCGAGCGCGTGCCGGTCATGACCGGCAACGACGGCGTGCCGGTATTGCTGCGCGAGGTCGCAGCGGTGCGCCGCGGCCCGACCCTGCGGCGCGGCATCACCGAACTCGACGGCCAGGGTGAGGTTGCCGGCGGCGTGGTGATCTTGCGCAGCGGCAAGAACGCGCTGGCGGCGATCCAGGCGGTCAAGGCGCGCCTGCAACAGATCCAGTCCACCTTGCCGGCCGGCGTCGAGATCGTTCCGGTGTACGACCGCTCGGGCCTGATCCTGGCGGCGGTGCACAACCTGACGGCCAAGCTCGGCGAGGAGTTCCTCGTGGTGGCGTTGGTGTGCGCGCTGTTCCTCTGGCACCTGCGCTCGGCCCTGGTCGCGGTCATCACCCTGCCGCTGGGCGTGCTCGCGGCGTTCGTGGTGATGAACGCGCAGGGCATCACCGCGAACCTGCTCTCGCTGGGCGGCATCGCGATCGCGATTGGCGCGATGGTGGATGCGGCGGTGGTGATGATCGAGAACGCGCACAAACACCTCGAACAATTCCGCGACGCGAACGGGCGCGAGCCTGCCGGCGGCGAACGCTGGGAGCTGATCGCCACGGCTGCCGGCGAGGTCGGGCCGGCGTTGTTCGTCAGCCTGCTGGTGATCGCGCTCTCGTTCGTGCCGGTGTTTGCTCTACAGGCGCAGGAAGGCCGCCTGTTCGCGCCGCTCGCATTCACCAAGACTTATGCGATGGCTGCGGCGGCGGGCCTGTCGGTGACGCTGGTGCCGGTGCTGATGGGCTGGCTGATCCGCGGAAAAATCCGCGACGAGCGCGACAACCCGCTCAGTCGAATCCTGATTGCGATCTACCGGTCCGTGCTCGATGTGGTGCTGCGCTTCCCGAAGCTGACCCTCGCACTTGCCGGCGGCGTGTTGCTGCTCAGCCTGGTGCCGCTGCTGCGGCTGGGCAGCGAGTTTATGCCGCCGCTCGACGAGGGCACGCTGCTGTACATGCCCTCCGCGCTGCCGGGCCTGTCGGCGGGAAAGGCCTCGCAGTTGCTGCAACTGACCGACCGCATGATCAAGACCGTGCCCGAGGTCGCGCACGTGTTCGGCAAGGCTGGCCGCGCCGAGACCGCGACCGACCCGGCACCACTGGAGATGTTCGAGACCACGGTGACCTTCAAGCCGCGCAGCCAATGGCGTCCTGGCATGACGCCCGCCAAGCTGCGCGCGGAACTCGACCACGCCGTGCATGTGCCGGGCCTCACGAACCTGTGGGTGCCGCCAATCCGCAATCGCATCGACATGCTCGCCACCGGCATCAAGAGCCCGATCGGCATCAAGGTGACCGGACCGGACACCCACGTGCTGGCGGTATTGGCCGATCGCATCGAGCAGGTGGCGCGCACCGTGCCGGGCGTGAGTTCGGCACTGGCCGAACGCCTCGACGGCGGCCGTTACCTCGATGTGAACGTGCGCCCGGATGCGGCTGCGCGCTACGGCTTGTCGCAAGCCGACGTGCAGCGCCTGATCGCGACCGTCGTCGGCGGTGATCCTGTCGCCGAAACCATCGACGGCCGCGAACGCTATCCGGTCGTGGTTCGCTATCCGCGCAAGCTGCGCGACAACCCAGCAGCACTGGCGCAGATGCCGATCCTCGCGCCCGGCGGCGCGCAGCTTACTCTCGGGCAGGTCGCAGACCTGCGCTATAGCGAAGGCCCACCAATGCTTCGCAGCGACGACGCACGGCTGAGCACCTACGTGTACGTCGACGTCACTGGCCGCGACCTGGGTTCGGTGGTGGCTGACCTGCAACGCGCGATGTCGAAACAGGTGCCGATGCCATCAGGCTACAGCCTCGACTGGTCGGGGCAGTTCGAATACCTGCAACGTGCGAGCGAACGCCTGCGCTGGGTCGTTCCGGCGACGATCCTGATCATCTTCGGCCTGATCTGTTGGGTGTTCCGGCGCGTGTCCGAGGCCGCGATCATCCTGCTCAGCCTGCCGCTAGCTTTGGTCGGCGGGCTGTGGCTGATCTGGATACTCGGCCACGCGGTCTCGGTGGCGACGCTGATCGGCTTCATCGCGCTCGCCGGCGTCGCTGCGGAGTTCGGGATCATCATGCTGCTGTACCTGCGGCAGGCTTGGGAACGCCGACTCGCGATGAATCCCGATGCCGGCGCAGACGAGCTCGACGCGGCGATCCGCGAAGGCGCGGTGCAACGCGTGCGACCCAAGGCGATGACCGTCGCGGTGATCCTCGCCGGCCTGCTGCCGATCCTGCTCGGCAGCGGTGCCGGCTCGGAGGTGATGCAGCGCATCGCCGCGCCGATGGTCGGCGGCATGGTGACCGCGCCGCTGCTGTCGATGCTCGTCATTCCCGCGGCTTGGCGACTGCTTGGTCGTTGCAGGCTCGCGCGTCGAAACCCTTCCACCCACCCAAGGAGTACCCCATGAAACCTCAAATGACCCTGCTGGTTGCCGCGTTGCTGACTGCGGCCTCACTGCAACAGAGCCATGCCGGAAGCGCCAGCCCACCAAACAACCCACCCATGCAAATGAAGGCCGATGCCGGCGCCACGAAGGCATCGGCCACTGGCATCGTGAAGACTGTCGATGTCGCCACCGGCACGATGACCATCTCTGAGGACCCGGTACCATCATTGAACTGGCCGGCAATGATCATGACGTTCAAGGCCACGCCAGCACAGCTGGCTTCTGTCCATGCTGGGCAGAAAGTGGCGTTCTCGTTCGTATCCAAAGGCATGGACGGAACGCTTACGCGCATCGAACCAGCGAAGTGAACGTCCGAATCAACAACGTAGAACGGACGAGCTAGGATAGAAGCAACCCAGCTCACGCCAGTGCCTGGTCAACCCCATTGGTCAGTAGATCAAGCACTGCCGGTTCAGCCGATCAGCGGCAACGCTCGGCTTGATGCCCTGAATCGCCCTCAGGATCGCCGGCTTGCCAGCCTCGTTCTTTCCGACCAGACAGGTCATGTCGCCGACTTCGAAGACGCCACTGTCTACGACCGAGCAGAAGTTGAGCACCTGCGCTTTCACCAGCTGCATTTGACCTCCACTACCCGCGACCCGATGTAAGTATTCAGGATCGCCGATGCACCAAACGAACATTTCCTGTACGTCCTGATCGCAGGTACCGAAGGCACCGAATTCCCTTGCCATTGCGCAAGAATTGCCGTACATCATTCAACGTACAACGAAGGTACGTTTGATGATCGTCGGCTACGCTCGTGTCAGCACCCAGGAACAAAATCCGCAGCTCCAGTTGGATGCACTGGCGGCGGCAGGCTGCGAGCAAGTGTTTCAAGAGAAGGCAACCGGGACGTTTCGCGACCGTCCCGAGCTGACCGCCTGCCTGCGCACGTTGCGCAAGGGCGACACTCTCGTGGTCTGGAAGCTCGATCGCTTGGCGCGGTCGCTGAAGGATCTGGTCGAGATGATTCACGATCTCCAACAGCGCGGCGTCGGCTTTCGCTCGTTGACCGAATCCATCGACACAACCACGACCGGTGGCCGCCTCGTTTTCCACATCTTCGGTGCGCTCGCAGAGTTTGAGCACAGTCTCATCCGCGAACGAACACTGGCCGGTCTGACCGCAGCACGCGCCCGTGGCCGCAAAGGGGGCCGCAAGCCCGTCCTTTCCAAGGCGGATATTCGCAAGGCGGCCGCCATGCTGTCAGACCCGGCCATCACCAAGGCCGAAGTAGCACGGCATTTTCGCGTGTCCCGGGTCACGCTCAACTCGTCGCTGGCACGGGATGGGCAAGCCATGCAAACCGGCACCGCGCCCGTAGCGGCGCGCTGAAACGTATCGCGAGCAAGGACGACCTCGATCCGCCATGACCCACGACGACTTCAAGCAAACCCTCTGGGATGCCGCCGACAAGCTGCGCGGCTCGGTGTCCGCGGCGCAGTACAAATACCCGGTGCTGGGGCTGGTGTTCCTGAAATACGTCTCGGATCTATTCGACGCGCAAACCGCGGTCATCGCCCACCGCGTGGCCGACCCGGCTTCCGAATACTACATCGACGACCCGGCAACCCGTCAGCGCGCCGCTGCCGACTTCGCCAGGGACAAGACTTTTTACGATCAGGACAACGTGTTCTGGGTGCCCACCGGCGCGCATTTTCGCAACCTGCTGGCGCAAGCGGCGGCGACCGATTTCGCGCAGCGCATGGACAAGGCGATGGGCGAGATCGAGGCCGAGAACTCGCAGCTCAAGGGCGTGCTCTACCGCGAGTTCTCGCGGCTGGAGCTGGAGCCGGGCAAGCTCGGCGAGCTGATGCAGATCGTCGCCACGGTACGTTTCGACCCCGCCGATCACGGCAGCCGCGACGTGTTCGGGCAGGTGTACGAATACTTCCTCGGCAAGTTCGCGCTCAAGGAAGGTGCCCGCGCCGGCGAGTTCTACACGCCCAAGTCGGTGGTCAACCTGCTGGTGGAAATCCTCGCGCCGTTCAAGGGCACGATCTACGACCCGGCCTGCGGCTCGGGCGGCATGTTCGTGCAGTCGGCCAGGTTCAAGGACGCGCACCAGAAGGCGCTCCGAAAGAAGGGCGATCTGGCCATCCACGGCCAGGAACTGATGGCCGCCACCCGCCGCCTGTGCCTGATGAATCTGGCCGTGCACGGCCTTGACGGCGACCTCGGCGCCAGCTACGGCGACACCTTCGCCAACGACCAACACAAGACCCTGCGCGCCGACTACGTGCTGGCCAACCCACCGTTCAACATCTCCGCCTGGGGCGGCGACAAGCTCGCCGACGACCCGCGCTGGGTCTATGGAATCCCGCCCAAGGGCAACGCCAACTTCGCCTGGTTGCAGCACATGCTGGCGCGCCTGTCCGCGCGCGGCCGCGCCGGTATCGTGCTGGCCAACGGCTCGATGAGTTCGCAGCAGTCCGGTGAAGGCGACATCCGCCGCGAGATGGTGCAGGCCGACGTGGTGGAGTGCATGGTGGCGTTGCCGGGGCAGTTGTTCTCCAACACCCAGATTCCCGCCTGCCTGTGGTTCCTGTCCAAGGACAAGAGTGCCGGCACCAACGGCAAGCTCGACCGGCGCGGCGAGATCCTTTTCATCGACGCCCGCAAGTCGGCCAATGGGCGCATCAGCCGCACCCAGATCGAGTTCACTGACACCGCCCTGTCTGGCATTGCGCAGACCTACCACAACTGGCGAGGTAGCGAATTCAGCGATGGCCACAAGTACAGAGACTCGCTTGGCTTTTGCTATTCGGCTTCACGGTGGGATGTCGAGAAGCACGGCTTTGTGCTGACTCCGGGCCGCTACGTCGGCGCGAAGGTCACCGATGACGACGAGGAGGCCTTCAACGACAAGATGGAACGGCTGACCGGGCAACTGGCCGAGCAGATGGCCAAGGGCGCGGCGCTGGATACGGTGATCCGCGAAAAGCTGGGGGCGCTGGGTTATGGGGTCTGAGTGGCCGGTCGAGCCTCTCGGCACCCACTGCGTCAAGATCGGCAGCGGCGCGACCCCGCGTGGCGGGAAAGCCACGTATGTGAATGCAGGTAGCTTCTCACTGATACGTAGCCAAAACGTTTACAACGATGGATTCCATACTTCTGGCCTCGCGTTCATCTCGGACGATCAAGCGCGAGCATTGAGCAACGTATCTGTGGAGCAAAGCGACATCTTGCTGAATATCACGGGCGACTCCGTCGCGAGAGTTTGCCTTGCGCCACCTGACATCTTGCCTGCCCGAGTGAATCAGCACGTCGCTATCATACGGCCCAAAAAAAACTCGTTCGACGCTAGGTACCTCAGGTATTTTTTGGTGTCCGCAACACAACAGGAAAGACTCCTTTCGCTCGCGGCTATCGGCGCAACACGCAACGCGATCACAAAAGGCATGATCGAGTCACTGGAAGTTCCAGTGCCGCCGCTCGTTTTTCAGAGACGTTGTGCTGACATCTTGTCAGCGCTCGACGATCGCATCGACAACCTGCGCGCCACCAACGCCACGCTGGAAGCCATCGCGCAGGCCTTGTTCAAGTCGTGGTTCGTGGACTTCGACCCCGTGCGCGCCAAGGCCGAAGGC
>JAFEEL010000050.1 GCA_018241125.1 Pseudomonadota bacterium
AGCGTTGTTCCAAGGTCAGGTGTCGATAGTTCATGCGCAACTCCACTTGGCGGTGAAGCGGCGCAGGCTACGGCACCTGGCCCGCTTCAGTTCAAGGAAATTGCACTTCGCGGTTTAATCCACCCATCTTGCATTCGCAGGTTTCGCACAGCAGCGTGATTTCAACTACCCAAGAGCCCGGTGTTCCATTGGGAAACTCCGGACGTCTTGTGATCCGGTAGATACCGGAAGGCAGCGCTGACACGTCCATCTTTACCGGATCGATGACTTGCTGCCGATGGGCGGTGGTAGGTTGCTCCCCTTGATCGCCGTTGACCTGTTGTGCGTCTCGGTGATTGCGCCAATAGTCGTGATTGCGCTGTGACCACGCGCGCTGGGCCGCCTGCTGATTGATGCGGTAGTCAGGATCGGATTGGAGTTTTGCCCGCTGCCAGTCGCGCTTGCGAGCCCGCTGGCATTCAGGGGCGGAGCAGAACGCTTGGTCGGGAACCTGTGGGCGGGGTTCGAAGGGGTGGCCGCAGTGCGCGCAAAGTCGAGTAGTCATCGTGGTCTCCATGCAAAGTCCGTATGGAGACCGCCACTGACCGTGGCGAGGGGCGCGAAGCAGCTGCCCTATGAAGGGATATTCAACGAGCGACGGTGTTCAACGCGGGGGCCAATGCCACGCTCAAGCGGCCAACGATGGCGGGCAAGGGTTCTGGCGGAAGTTCGTTCTTCTTGAGAAATGCCAGCCACAGCGTCTGTCGCGAAGCGTCGTGCGCAAACTCGTCCGTCAGGCCAACTGGCAGCGCTTCAGGAACCGCCATGCCCCGTCTTTCGAACGTGGCCTTGATCGCCTGGGCCAGCAGATCGGTGTCCAGAGTTTCTCGTTCCAACAGCACAGACAGATCGAAGTAGTCCTTCAGGCGGCTGTTGGTCATGCCCAGCAAAGCGATGGCGTGGAGTTTTTCCGCGATGACGGTGTACGTTGGGTAGGCCCGCAGTCGTGGTGCGGGCATTTCCTCCAGCAGTACCGGATAGACCGAATCAACAGGCGCCGGGGTGACGGCGTCGCCGAAGCCGACATCAATCTGGGTCTTGCAGCGTGCTCGGGCCAGATCGCCTGCAATCATCACGCGAACGCCGCCGTAGCCAGCTTCCTTGCGGATCTCCTCGACCGTGACGGAGGCAGGGTCGAACACGATGCCGTCTTCGACCGGTACGGCTGCGATGTCCCGAAACACTTGGGCGACCGACTCCAGATCACTGGCACCGAAGCCCAAGAGGTCGGCATCGCGTGTGGCCCGGTGTGGCATGTCGTACCAGAGCGTGAACAGCAGCGCACCTTTGAGCAGAAAGCGGTCCGCGTGCGGCGACTGGGTCAGCCGGTAGAGGATGCGCTCCAAGGCAAAGCGCACCAGCACCTGATTGAAATCGACGCCTTGCGCCTTGGCGACATTGAGCAGGCGCGCACGGACGGATGCCGCGACATTTGGTGTGGCTGCACTCATCCGACACTCTCCAGGTAGGGACGCATCACGTTGGCCACGCGGCATATCTTGGCGAAACGCCAGATGTCGTCGACGGAGGCCTTGCTGCGCGCCCGGGCGTCTTTCAGCGCCTCCAGCGCCACATCCAGCCCGATCTTGTTGCGGTGCTTGAAGCAGTCCGCCACGGTCTTGGCCACGCTGTACACCCGGAGCCTGACACCGTCGCGTTCGACCTCCTCAATCCCCGCCGAGTAGGCATCACCCGTGAACTGCACCATCTTGACGGGCGGGTAGTCGACCCGGGGCGGGTGGCTGCCCCGAGGCATGGCGATCCAGATCTGACGCGGCAGCTGTGTGGTCAGCTCATGAAACTGCAGCGCCGTAAGCAGGCAGAACACCGCTTGAGGTACCTTGGTGGCGATGGTGCCAAGGCTCTCGAATTCCGAAACCTGCGCATCCGGCAGACGGTAAAGGCCACGCCCCACCTTCTCTAGTAGACCCGCAGCGGTCAGGCGCGTCAGAACGACCCGAGGCGCACTGATGGCGTCCAGATCGCTGGCGCGCAGTAGCCCCTTCTGGCTGGCCAGATCGAGGACGCGTTGATTGTGGGTACTGGAGAGCATGGGTGGAGTATGTTCCGTTATTTCGTCGAATGCAACTTCCGGAAGACAAAACGAAACATTTAGCCCACGTTCTCCCGTTATCGCTGTTGGCAAACGATCCGCTGGGCGCGCTACAAATCGGGGGTGTTGCCGCTTCAATCGCAGCATCCCCTACACGAAAACCTTTTAAGCGAAATTATTTGATGATAGAATCCGCTTGAACGAAATCCGATGACGGAGTTGCCAATGGCCCAGCCGAACCAAGAAACGATCCATGACCTGCTTGTGAGGAATATCCCGCGTGAGCTTGTCATGGGCCTCGAAGAAGCCAAGCTGGTCGGCGCTCAACGTGCCTATGCTGCGGCGCGAGGGATGGATGACGGGCACTTGCCCAGCGTGGTGGGGCAGTTGCGCCACTTCCATATGAACGAGTCCTTCCATCGCGCACTTGCCGTTGCAGACGCATCTCCTTCACCGCTACGTGGCAATCAGATCGTCACGGGCCGCTCTGGGATCTTCACCTTGGCACGGTTCAACACCAAGTATGGGGTCTGGAACAGCGGGCGGCGCAGCGAAACCCGAAAACAGATGTCCCTGGCGAACGCAGCCATCGAGCCACTGGTTCAACCCGGACTCTTTTCAGGCTACATGGAGCCATCCCAAGCGGTTGTGTTCGTCGTGGCCTGCTTTGCAGGGTCGCTGCATAGCCAGCCGGACACACCCGTCTCCATCGAAATCGCGGTTCCAGATCGCCATATGCAAGGCTGGCTTTTCCGGGAACCCATTGACGCATTCATCAAGCGCTACGACCAGCAGCCGACAGCAGGCCAGGACGATTTGGCTGTGCCGAAGCTGAAGAAGAACATTGGCAAACAACAAGACAAAGACGGAACAGGATCATGAGCAGGGGTGGTGTACAAGGATTTCAGAAAGATCGACTTAGCCAAATTCTTGCGGCCCGTCGTCTGACTCAAGTCCAGCTGGCCTCAATGGTCGACGTGTCTCCGGCGACCGTCAGTAAGTGGCGCGCAGGAACGCAAGCGCCCGAGCGTGACGCGCTTGAACGCCTTGCTGGCGTGGTCAACGTCACGCCGGAATGGTTTACGCGTGCGCCCGGGGCGAAGTTGTCGTTGCCGCTTTTTCGCAGCAACGCGTCAGCGCACGTCGCTGCACGAGCCATGCTGGAGGCCCGCCTTGAGTGGGCCCAGGACGTGGCGGCTGCCCTGATGGAGTACGTTGACTACCCCGATGTCAATTTGCCCTCTCGTGATTACACCGAGCCGGAGCAGATCACTAACGAGGACATCGAGAAGGCTGCCTGCGAATGCCGGGATCTGTGGCGCCTGGGCCGCTCGGCGATTCAAGACTTGGCTCTGGCCGTGGAAGGCGCTGGGGTCATCCTCGTTCGGGAAGAAACCGGCGTTGCCCAGATTGAAGGGCTGTCGGCTTGGAGTGAGGTATTGGGCCGACCGTTGATCCTCCTGTCCGCCGACAAGGACAATGGTTACCGCAGTCGCTTCGACCTTGCCCACGAAATCGGGCATCTCGTTTTGCATCGTCACATTCAGCGCACGACTGACAGCGCACGCCACAAACTGATGGAGCAGCAGGCGCACCGCTTCGCAGGCGCTTTTTTGCTGCCCGCCGAAACGTTCGCCAGCGAAGTTCGCGTGCCACCGACTCTGGATGACTTGTTGCTGCTGAAGCGCCGTTGGGGCGTATCGGCGGCGGCGATCATCATGCGGCTCAAGGCTCTTGAGATGCTGGATGAAGATGGTGCTCTGATGCTTTTCAAGCGTCGCTCTGCGCGGTGGGGTGCTAAATCGGAACCCGGAGACGAGGATCGCCGACCAGAGCAGCCACGCCTGCTTCGTCGCACCATTGATCTGTTGGTCGAAGAGAAGGTCATGCCCTTAGAAGCCATCCCGAGGCACATCGGGCTGGCGGCGGGCGACGTGGAAGCACTCGCCGGATTGCCTGCGGGCTACTTCCAGGGCAAAACCAATGTCGTGGAGTTTGCGCGACTGAAAGCAACCCAGAAGCATGTTGATGACCAACCAGCCCAAGGCAATAAGGTGGTGCCATTCCGGCCCGTCTCCAAATCCTGATGTGAAAGGAACAGCGATGTCCAAGAACACAAAGCAGACCTCCTCACGAATTGGTCGACTGGCGTCGGAAACGCTGCAAAGCAGCAGCTCGTCGCAAGTGGCCAAGAGCCTGGCCGCTTCGGCACTGTCTCAGCGCAGCGGCGACAAACAGACCGGTGCCAAGATGGAAGACAAGGCCGCACGCGTTTTGGCCAGCGACCGATACGCCAAAGAGACGAAAGAACTGGCGGCCTCGGTCCTGTCCCAAGCCAACAAGCAGCGCTGAGCCAGGGAGTCGAGTCCCTCATGTCACAGGATCTGAGCGACTCGCAACTGAAAGATCTCTGGCGTCAGGGAAAAATCCCGGTCATCTTCAAGCGCAATAAGCCACTCCCGGTTTTGGCGCGCATTCCGTTCGCCGAAGGGAACATGGAGTGGCTGCAGGATGGCCGACGCTTGAAGCCCGACTGGTGTGCGCAGTTCAAGGCCTGGGAAATTCCGACTGCGTGGTTCGACAGCGTGATCAAACTTGCGCTGAGACGACACCAAGAGGTCTACGTGATCCAGTTGTACCGGGAGCACCAGAAATGCGCTCCGGCGTGCTGGAACGCGTCAGGCTTTCATTGCGAATGCTCCTGCATGGGGGAGAACCACGGCGGTGGCCATCCAGGCGGCAACTGGTACGAGGTTTCCGAAACCTTTGCCGTGTCCTGGGGGCAGCAGCGCTATTCATGCCGCCATCTGAAGGTCAAGAACCTCGGGCGCTGACCGTGGCAGCGCAAGCTATCGAAGGTCGGAAATGCGCGGAGACAGCCAAAGTTCACCCGGACCTCCGCATCGTATATAATCTCGCCAACGGTGTCCTCGCCGGTGAGGCAGGAAGGTTCTCTCTAGTAGGGGACTACACCACCAATATCCAGCGCCCAACTGTTCTCAGTTGGGCGTTTTCATTTGTGGATTCCGCCCGCCATGCGGGGTTCCGGGCCGTTCTGCGTGTGCCAGCCGTTGCGGGATTGGATGGCTGTGCCGTTTGTTCGATCTTGGGCACATAGAAAAACCTCACATTCACGTCATTCCGGCGCAAGCCGGGATCCATTTCGACTTGCGGAACAGCAACTTGGATCCCGGCGTTCGCCGGGATGACGAGCAAAAAAGTCGGTTTTTCGAGATTCCCTCTTTTCAAGAAATCACGAACATTCGGAACAACGCTGGCCGCAGGCGTTACGGTTTGGCATGGCTCAGGCGCAGCATCAGCACCAACGGGTCAGCCGGGGAAGCGTGGAAGCCGTAATACTCATAAAACAGCTTGGCGCGCTCGTGCAGGGCGTGCACCAGCAAGGCACGAACGCCCGTGTTCTGCGCCACGTTCACTGCACGACTGACCGCATCGTGCAATAGAGAGCCGCCCAGCTTGATGCCTTGGGCTTGGGTGGCAACCGCAAGCCTGGCCAAGACCATGACAGGTACCGGATCAGGCATATTCCGGCGCACACCGCCTGTTGCAAGTTGATGCGACACGGCGCCCGCCGACATCGCGTAGTAGCCGTAAACACGACGCTCTTTATTTGTCACAACAAAAGTGCGACTGGCTCCACTGACCTGATTGACCATTGCCCGGCGCCTGAACCATTCGTCCAGCACCGGTTCGCCACAGGAAAAATCGGCGCAATGGTGATCGGGCGTCAGTGGCTGCGGCGCGATGAGGTCAAGGCTCATGCCTTGTCCCAGACAGGTTTCAGCGCAAACAGACGCTCCAGACCGGAATTGCGTTTGGGTGGAGCATCGAGCAGATCGACAAACCGCTGGAATTTGTCTGCATCCAGCGTGAAGTGAACCTGGTCGAGTACAACCGACTGAGCCCGCTCGCAGGCGGCCTCCAGCATGAAGTCCGAACGATTCTTGCCCAGCAGGCTGGCAGCGTGATCGATAAGGTCACGCTGTTCAGGCAGAGCACGTAGATTGATGGCAGCGGCACGCATGACAAGGCTCCTTGTGTAAATACAACAGATACACGAACGGTAGCCGCGCGTGTAGCTGTTGTCAATACAAACAGAAGTGACCGAATCGTCTAACCCAAGGACCACTTCGCGATTTGCGTTTCGGACATGGGCCGCTACCACTGGGCGGCCGAAGGCAGGCCCAGTTGCACCACGACCCGACGCAGCCGGTTGCCGCACCGCCCGAGGTCAACGCCGTCCGATGCGCGCGACCGGGTCGCTTGGCCGACGCCGGGCGTGCAGACGGAACGGAACGGGTTCGGATTGTGGTGGCCGCCACCCCCTTGGCCACGGCTGCCGCGGCTTCAGCCAAAACCCACCCGCAGCGGGCCGCCGCCGAGCAGGTGCAGGTGCAGGTGATACACCGTTTGCCCACCGTCGGCGTTGCAGTTGAACACCACGCGGTAACCGGACTCGGCGAAGCCTTCGCGCTTGGCGTAGGCGCTTGCGGCCAGTACCAATTTGCCGATCAGCGCCGCATCGTCGTTTGTGAGGTCATTAACGGTGGCGATGGACTTGCGCGGCACGAACAACACGTGCACGGGCGCTGCCGGGTGGATGTCCTTGAAGGCGACCAGATCGGCGTCTTCGTAGACGATCTGCGCAGGAATCTCGCGGCGGATGATCTTGTCGAAGAGGGTGTCGGTCATGGGCGAATCGGTCGTCAATCGGCCAGTTGGATTTCCGACTGCCTGGCCGGAACGATGAAGTTGGTGTCGATCTCGACCTGATAGATCACTTCCGGCTCGATCTGATCGAGCGCGATCAGCGAACCGACGTTGCCGACGTGCTCGCCGGCCAGCAGGGTGACGAGATCGTCGTGGGCGAAGTTCACGCCCGGGATGCCTTGGCCGCCGCGCCAAGCAGCAGCGGTATCGGGAGACGGTGCGGTCATGGTCGGTCGTGAACCTCGCTGCGGCTGCCGAAGGCGTGCGATAGCGTACCGCGATCAATGTATTCCAGTTCGCCGCCGAGGGGAACGCCATGCGCGATCCGGCTCGGGCGCACGCGGTACTGGCGGGCCAGTTGCGCCAGATAGTGGGCGGTGGCCTCGCCCTCGACGGTCGGATTGGTGGCGATGATCAGCTCGGCCACTTCGCCCTCGCCAAGGCGCGCCGCCAGCCGATCCAGCCCCAGCTCGCGCGGGCCGATGCCATCGAGCGGCGACAGTCGGCCTTGCAGCACGAAATACAGCCCGCGGTAGCCGGTGGCTTGCTCGATCGCCAACCGGTCGGCGGGCGATTCGACCACGCACAGCAGGCCGGCATCGCGCGCGCCGCTGGCGCAGATCGGGCAGCGCTCGGACTGGCTGAAATCACGGCAGCGCTGGCAATGGCCGATCCGTTCCATCGCCTCGGCAAGGCGACCGGCGAGCCGCCGACCGCCGTCGCGATCGCGTTCGAGCAGGTGGTAGGCCATGCGCTGCGCGGATTTTTGTCCGACCCCGGGCAGGCAGCGCAGGGCTTCGATCAACTGCTCCAGCAGCGGGGCCGCATTCACGAACAACGACCCACGGCAACGCACATGGATGCGCGATCACGCCGCGCGACGCGGCGACGGTCGCCGGCAAAAACGCCGTTTTTTGCCGGTGACGCGACGGCGGCGGCAGGATGCCCCGTCCTGCGCATCAGAACATGCCCGGCGGCAGCGGCAAGCCGGCGGTCGCCGCCGAGGTGCGGCGCGCGGCCTCGGCGTTGGCGTTCTTGACCGCATCGTTGAATGCCGCGGCGATCAGGTCTTCGAGCATCTCGGCATCGTCCAGCATCGCCGGATCGATGCGCACGCGCCGGCAGTCGAACTTGCCGGTGAGGGAGACCTCGACCTTGCCGCCGCCGGATTGGCCGGACACCTGCAACAGCGCCAGTTCGTCCTGCACGCGCTTGAGGTCGGCCTGCACGCGCTGGGCCTGCTGCATGAGTTGGGCGATGTTTCCGCGCATGGCTTGGGGTTCCTCGGGTTCAGTTGTCGTCGATTGGACGAATGGAGTCGGGCACCAGCTTGGCGCCGAACTGCTGCAGGTAACGCTGCACGCTGGGGTGCTGGGTGAACTCAGATTCGGCCCGCGTCTGACGTTGGTCACGCGCCCGCTCGTTGCGCGCATGCAAGGTGTCGGCGGCGGCGGCAGTCGCGAACACGATCTGCGGCGCACCGCCCAGCGGACCAGCCAGCGCCTGCGCGAGTTGGCCGGTGAGTGCAGCGTTGCGCAGGTGTGCGAAGCCGGCCGGCAGCGCCAGCGTCAGCACTCCATCGGTGTGGGAGATGAATCCGGCCTGCGCGGCCAAGTCGCGCACCGGGCCCTTCAGGTCGGCAGCGGCGATCGCCTCCATCCACTGTTCGACATCGCGCAAGCTGCGCGGCGCGGCCGAAGACGCCAACAGCGCGCCTGAGTCCGGCGGCGCTGCGGGCATCGCGGCCGGTGTGGCGGCCACATCGCGCACCGCCAGTGGCGCGCGCGGCGGTGCGGCAGTCTCAATGGTGCGTACGCCGGCGCGAGCTGCGGCAGCAGCAGCCGGCTGCGGTGCTGGCGGCGTGGCTCGGGGCGTAGCCTGTCCCACGCCAGCGGCCACCGTCGTAGCGGCTGGCCGAAACGCCAGCATGCGCAGCAGGCTCATTTCAAAACCGGTGCGCGGGCTGGGTGCCAGCGGCAGGTCGCGACGCCCGGCAATCGCCATCTGGTACCACAACTGCACCAGCTCGGGCGTCACCTGCGCGGCCAGCGTGGCGATCTCCACGCCATCGTCCTCGGCAGCGGCAATGCCCGGCACCAGTTGCCGCAACGAGATGCGATGCAGGCTCGCCGCCAGCGCGTCGAGCACCTGCGCAAAATCCGGCGCAAACCCCGCCAGAATCTCGACTTCGCGCAGCAACGCGGTGCCGTCACCGGCAGCCAGCGCCACCAGCAAGGCGTCCACGCGTTGCCGATCGACGCTGCCGAGCATCGCGCGCACGCCGGCCTCGTCGAGTTTCCCGGCGGTGTAGGCGATGGCCTGATCGAGCAATGACAAGCCATCGCGCAAGCTGCCATCGGCGCCGTGCGCCAGCAGCGCCAGCGCACCGGGTTCGGACGGCAGTGCTTCGGCGGCGAGGATCTTCTCGATCTGCCCGCGGATCTGCGCCTCGTCCAAGCGCTTGAGGTTGAACTGCAGGCAACGGCTGAGCACGGTCACCGGCAGCTTGTCCGGGTCGGTGGTGGCGAGCAGGAACTTCACGTGCGCCGGCGGCTCTTCCAGCGTCTTGAGCAGGGCGTTGAACGCCGACTTGGAGAGCATGTGCACCTCGTCGATCAGGTACACCTTGGTGCGCCCGCGCGAAGGCATGTACTGCGCGTTCTCGATCACCTCGCGCACGTCGTCCACGCTGGTGTTGGAGGCCGCGTCGATCTCCAGCAGGTCGACGAAACGCCCGGCGTCGATATCCAGACACGTCGCGCATTGCCCGCACGGTTCGGCGCCCTGCCCGCGCTCGCAGTTGAGCGACTTGGCAAAGATGCGCGCGATCGTGGTCTTGCCCACGCCGCGGGTGCCGGTGAACAGGAAGGCGTGGTGCACGCGCCCGGACTGCAACGCATTGACCAGCGCACGCACGACGTGTTCTTGACCGACGAGTTCGGAGAAACGCCGCGGGCGCCACTTGCGGGCGAGGACGAGGTAGGACATGCGCCTATTGTGCCGCGCCGCGGGCGGCCCAGCCAGCGCGACGCAAGGCGAGGAGCCTTGACCTGTGAAATGCGGCCGCGCAGTTGCGTCAGGTGCCGGCAAGCGGCTGCCCATCGGTGCCCTCAAGGCCTGCTGCGCGCCTGCCGAAGGGAGGCGGCCCCGCCAGCGACACCCCGGCGCCCGAGTCACTCGCTACCGTTGCTGCCTTCCGGCCCTGGCGGGGTTTGCGAGCTATCGTCGCGAGGGCGCCGACGGGGCCACCATCGGAAACCTGCTGCGTTGTTGTGTCGCACGTGCGGCGCGAAGTGGCGGAGAGAGCGGGATTCGAACCCGCGAAGCGGGTATAAGCCGCTTACACACTTTCCAGGCGTGCTCCTTCAACCGCTCGGACATCTCTCCGCTGCGCCCCGCCATCGCGTCCTGCGCCGAACAGGGCTGCGCAGTGTAGCGCCGGCGCGGCGCTCAGGCAACGTCGCCGGCTTGCGGGTGCAGCCAGTTGGCGTCGCCCTGTGCGTAACGCTCGTGCTTCCAGATCGGCACGCGCGCCTTGACCTCGTCGATGATGAAGCGGCAGGCGGCGAAGGCGGCGTCGCGGTGCGCAGCGGTGACGCCGACCCACACCGCGACCTCGCCGATGGCCAGATCGCCGATGCGGTGCACGGCGCTGGCAGCGAGGATATCGAACTTCCCGCGCGCTTCGTCGAGGATGCGCGCACCCTCGCTGTTGGCCAGTTCGACATACGCCTCGTAGCGCAAGCCGTTCACCGCGCGCCCGTCGTTGTGGTCGCGCACGCGGCCTTCGAAACAGGCCATGCCGCCTGCGCGCGGGTCATCGAGAATCGCACGCAGGGCCGCCACGTCGATGGGCTGGGCGGAAATCCGGAAGGAATCGGCTGTCATCGGTCGTTGTTCCGTGTTGTCAGATTTGGCATCCGTGCATCATCAGGCAACCCCGCCCTTGGCTCCTGCCCCGGGCGTTCGCGGTTGCGCGACTGGCCGCCGGCAGATCGCAAACGCAACGCCTCACCCCCCGGATACCGGCGGAATGAACGCGACCTCGTCGCCCTCGGCCGCCATTTCCTGCCAGTGCGCAAAGGCGCCATTGCGCGCCACCCGCAGGCGCGCACGCGGCAGCGCGAACCCGTGCCGCTCCTGCGCGGCTTCGTACAGTTGTTGCAACGAGCCCGCCTGCACTTCCACGCACTCGCTTTCACGCTGCGCCTGATCGCGCAAGCTGGCGAAATACAGCAGACGCACGCGCATCACTCCACCTCCCCGACATCGCGCTTGCCGCCGCGCTTGCCGGTCAGCCGGGTCGGGCCGATCACGATGGCGTGCGAGAGCGCCTTGCACATGTCGTACACCGCCAGCGCCGCCACCGATGCGCCGGTGAGCGCTTCCATCTCCACGCCGGTGCGATGGGTGGTGCGCACCGTGCAGGAAATGGCCAGCGTGCGCACGTCGCGCCAGTCGACCGCGAATCGGCAGCCGTCGATCGGCAGCGGATGGCAGAACGGAATCAGCTCGTGGGTGCGCTTGACCGCCATCGTGCCGGCGATGATCGCGGTGTCGATCACCGGGCCCTTGGCGCTGCGCATGCCCTGCCCACGCAGCGCTGCGGCCACGGCGACGGGAAAGCGCACCTGAGTCGATGCGACCGCCACGCGCGAGGCCACCGGCTTGGCGGAAACATCGACCATCGCCGGCCGGCCGGCGGAGTCGATATGGGTGAGTTCGGATTTATGAGTTGCCATGCCATCTCCATACTCAGCGCCAAGTCACATACTCACGCATCACCCTCTCACGACGCTTCCAGAGGCTGCCAGGCGCGGCCATTCAGGCCTCACCAGGCAGCTCCCGCCCCCCGCTCCTGCTGCGGGCGTTCGCCGCCGCGCGATCTGCCACTGGCAGATCGCAAGCGCGACGGCTCACCCCCCTATGACGTACATCTCGATATGCCGCCCGGACGCCGCCGCCCCGCGCAGTTCGCTGTAGCGATCGGCGCGCGCGCTCCACAAGCCGTGCAGATGTTGCGCCAGCGCCGATTCATCGTGCAGCCAGGGGCGCAGGTCGTGGCCTTGGTCGGCGAACAGGCAGGTGTAGAGCTTGCCGTCGGCCGACAGCCGCGCGCGGTGGCAATCGCCGCAGAACGGCGCGCTCACCGAGCTGATGAAGCCGATCTCGCCCTGCCCGTCGGCATAGGCGTAGCGACGCGCGACTTCGCCGCGATAGTTCGGTTCGAGCGCCCGCAGCGGCCAGCGTGCGGCGATCACATCGCGAACCTGCGCCGAAGGCACCACGTTCTCGCGTCGCCAGCCATTGCAGGTGCCCACGTCCATGTATTCGATGAAGCGCACGACGTGCTCGCTGCCGCGAAAATGCGCGGCCAGATCGAGCACGTCGCCGTCGTTGAGTCCGCGCTGCACCACCGCGTTGATCTTCAGCCGCGTCAAGCCCGCCCGTTCGGCGGCGGCGATGCCCGCCAGCACGTCCTCGACGCGACCACGGCCCCCGGTCATCAGCGAAAACCGCTGCGGATTGAGCGTGTCCAGGCTCACCGTGAGCCGGCGCAGGCCGGCATCGCGCAATGCCTGCGCCTGTGCCGCCAGCAGGCTGCCGTTGGTGGTCAGCGCCAGATCCTCGATACCCGGAATCTGCGCCAACTGGTGCACCAGCTGCGGCAGATCGCGGCGCAGCAACGGCTCGCCGCCGGTCAAGCGCAGCTTGCGCACGCCCAGAGCGACGAAGGCGCGTACCGCCATCTCGATCTGCGCAAAATCCAGCCGATTGATGCGCCCGAACAGCGGCTCATCGGGGTGACTTTCCGCTGGCATGCAGTACGGGCAGCGAAAGTTGCAGGTCTCGATCACCGACACCCGCAGATCGCGCAGCGGTCGGCCGAGACGATCCAGCGGTGCAGCGGCGACGACTGGCGTGACGACTGCGGGCTTGATGATGGCGTTCATCGCGCCCCGGTTTCCGGCTTGGCCGGTGCCGGCAGTTCCAGTACCTGACCGCTGCGGGCGATGCGGTGGCCGCGACGTTCCAGATCGCTGCCGGCCTGTGCCGATTCGTAGTGGTACAGCACCATGCGCCGTTGCAGATCGAGCGGATACTCGCGTTCCAGATCGGCCACGCCGGTGTGCGACGGATTGCCGTGCAGTGCGCAGTCGTGAATGACCGTTTCCCCGGAATCGGCATGCTGGGCCAGCATCTCCGGAATCGGCCGGGTGTCGCCCGAATACACGAAGCTGCCGCGCAGGCGCAGGCCGTAGGAGGTTTCCGGCAGGTGGTGGCGGGCCGGGAACACGTCGAACCACAACCCGTCGTGCCAGAAGCCATTGGATACCGGAATCACCTGAAAGCTGTCCCAGAAGTTCACCGTGCCCTCGGCCAGCGCACCGGGATAATCGGCCACGCGCGATTGCAGGTGCGGCAGCACCTTCACCGGCACGTAGAGCTTGAGCCGCCCGCGCAGCGCCTGGTCGAAGTAGGCACGGATGAACAGGCGCTCCATGCCGGCCACGTGATCCATGTGCACGTGGGTGATGAACAACGCGCCGGGCGATGCCTGATAGTGCTCGACGTAAGCGGTGAGCGCTTCTTGCCCGCAATCGACCATCAACAATGGCGCACCGTCGCGCTCGAGCACCACCGAGGACGAGCCCAGTTCAGTGGCGGCGGCATTGCCGACGCCGAGGAAGCGCAATGCGACGTTCATGCCGGCACCCTCATCGATTCGTTCCAGGCTGCCAGCAGGCGCTCCCAGCCGGCCAGGCCGGCACCGGTATCGGCCCGCGCGCCGATCCGTTTGCGCAGCGATCGCCGCAACCGCGCCAGATTGGCCAGTTGCCATTGCAGCGCCGGCCGGCGCACGGCGCCACGGTCGAAGTCGATCATCCAGCAGTCGTCGTCGGCATCCATCAGCAGGTTGTCCACGTTGAGATCGGCATGGCACGCGCCGGCTCGATGGAAGCGCGCGATGGTGATTCCGATTTTATCCCACGGCGCCGGCAAACCGGCATCGACGAGCGCTCCGAGCGAGCGCGCCGGCTCGATGCGCAAGGTCAGCAGTGCGGCGCGATAGCCGGCCCCGGCCCGCCAGTACGCGGCCGCCAGCGGCGTCGGAACCGGCAGGCCGCGCGCGCGCAGGGCTTGCAGCAGGCGGAACTCGCGGAAACTGCGCGTGCGCTGCGCGCCTTGCCACAGATACGAGCCGGCGCTGAGTTTGGCGGCCATGCCGCCACGTCGATAATGACGCAGCACCGCCGCACCCGCCGGGGTGTGCACGAACCACGCCGCCCCGCGCCCGCCGACCGGCACCGCGAGCGCCGCGCCTGCCTCGCGCTGGGGATCGAACAGCCCGACCCCGGCGCCGGGTAGTTGCGCCGGATCGAACACCATTGCGCCGGCACCGCGGGCGTCGCGGAACCCGGCCACCGCTTCGGTTCCGATGTAGGCACTGGCGTCCACGTCTGGCAGTCTAGCAGCCGATGCGCAACGCCCCACCCCGCTCCGTGTGCCTGCTTCGCCTGTCGGCGCTGGGCGATGTCACCCACGTCCTGCCGGTGGTGCACGCCCTGCGCACGGCGTGGCCGGAGGTGGCGCTGACCTGGGTGATCGGCAAGCCCGAACATCGCTTGCTGGCCGAGTTGCCGGGCGTGGAGTTCATCGTGGTGGACAAGGCCAGCGGCTGGCGGGGGTACCAGCGCCTGCGCCGGCAGCTTGGCGGGCGCCGCTTCGACGCATTGCTGGTGATGCAGCTGGCCTTGCGCGCCAACGTGCTGTCCACCGCGCTGCATGCGGACGTGCGCGTCGGCTACGACCGTGCGCGCGCCAAGGAGCTGCACGGCCTGTTCGTGAATCGGCGCATACCGCCGATGACCGACCCGCACCTGCACGTACGCGAGGTGCTGGCCGCGTTCGTCGTCCCGCTGGGGTTGCCGGTGGCGGCACCGACGTGGGACTTCCCGATCTCCGCCGAAGCCCGCACTTGGGCCGCGCAGCAACTGCCCGGCGAACAACCGACCCTGATCGTCTCGCCGTGCTCCAGCCACTCGGCGCGCAACTGGCTGCCCGAGCGCTATGCCGCCGTGGGCGACCACGCCGCCGAACGCGGCTGGCGGGTCGTGTTGTGCGGCGGGCGCAGCACCATGGAGCGACAGATGGCCGACACCATCGTGCTGGCGATGCGCCACCGACCACTGGACTTGACCGGCAAGGACAGCCTGCCGCAACTGCCGGCCTTGCTCGAACGCGCCGACCTCGTGCTGTCGCCCGATTCGGGGCCGGTGCACATCGCCAACGCCGTGGGTACGCGCGTGCTCGGTCTGTACGCGTGTACCGATCCGCGCCGCAGCGGCCCTTGTTCCGACTTGCGCTGGACTGTGGATCGCTACGATGCCGCCGCGCGCAAGTTCCTCGGCAAGCCGGCTACCGACCTTGCGTGGGGGACGAAAATCGAGCAGCCCGGGGCGATGGCACTGATCGAAGCCACCGCCGTCATCGAGGCTTTCGAGCGTTGCGCGGCCGCTCAGGACGGCGGCACGACGCGATAGTCCTGGTAGGACTTTTCCTCGACCAACTGCGAACCCAAGGCAAGGTTGATGTCGCGCTTGATGCGCGCACGCTCGTCGTTTTCGATGTACACCGAGCGCGCCAGGCGCACGAAGTTGGCGCCGAAATCCTGGTGCCGTTCGCAGACGCGGATCTCGTCCTCGATGACCCACAGGCGCTCGTTGACCGCCTTCAAGCGCTCGCGCAAGCCGGCGATGTTGCGGTGCGAAGCCGGATGCGACCCCCATGCCGCCTCCAGCGCATCACGTTCACGCCAGACGTTGGCGAGCTTGGCCTGGTCGTGGATGCGCTCGGACTTGATCTGCAAGATCGCGATCTTGTCCAGCAGCTCGCCGTAGGAAACAGGGGCGGAAATCAAACTCATGGCGTCTACTCGCGGCTTGGACGACGCATTCTAGCCCGCGCCCGAACCTTGCTTGCGCGCGCCGGCAAATGGGTGGCGGGCCTTGTACCAGCCCGGCTCACGGCTTATGATTGGCGGCCCACCGGAGAGGTGGCAGAGTGGTCGATTGTACCTGACTCGAAATCAGGCGTACGTTCATAGCGTACCGTGGGTTCGAATCCCACCCTCTCCGCCAGAATCACGCAAATGCCGCTGCCTCCAGCGGCGTTTTGCTTTGGGCCCGCCGCGTTGCGCGCCGACAGTGGGCACGCTCGCCGACGCGATCATGGGATGATGCGCACCTGCCCCTTCGCGAGCGCCAGTCCATGCCCGTGCTGACCACCTGTATCGATACGCGCTCCGACGAGTTCCGGCTCAACGCGCAGGCCGTGCAGGCCGTGGTGGACGATCTGGATGCGCAACTGGCGCGGGTCGCGCTCGGCGGCGGCGAGAAGGCGCGCGCCAAGCACCTGCAGCGCGACAAGCTGTTGCCGCGCGATCGCATCGCCGCCCTGCTCGATCCGGGATCGCCGTTCCTGGAGTTCTCGCCGCTGGCCGCGCACGGCATGTACGAGGGCGCCGCGCCGGGCGCCGGCATCGTCACCGGCATCGGCCGCGTGCACGGGCAGGAAGTGGTGGTGGTGGCCAACGACGCCACCGTCAAGGGCGGCACGTATTTTCCGATCACCGTGAAAAAGCACCTGCGCGCGCAGGAGATCGCCGGCGAGAACCGCCTGCCGTGCGTGTATCTGGTCGATTCCGGCGGCGCGTTCCTACCGCTGCAGGACGAGGTATTCCCCGACCGCGAGCACTTCGGGCGCATCTTCTACAATCAGGCGCGGCTGTCGGCGCGCAACATCCCGCAGGTCGCGGTGGTGATGGGCTCGTGCACCGCTGGCGGCGCGTATGTGCCGGCGATGTGCGACGAGTCGATCATCGTAAAGGAACAAGGCACGATCTTTCTCGGCGGCCCACCGCTGGTGAAAGCGGCGACCGGAGAGGTGGTGGATGCCGAGACGCTGGGCGGTGCCGACGTGCACACGGCGATCTCCGGTGTGGCCGATCATTTCGCGGAAAACGACGCGCACGCGCTGGTGATCGCGCGCGAGGTGATCGCCCATCTCAACCGCCGCAAGGCCGTGCCGCTGGCCACGCTGCCGCCACGCGAGCCGCTGTACCCGGCCAGCGAGTTATACGGCATCGTCCCGCGCGACACCCGCAAGCCCTTCGACGTGCGCGAGGTGATCGCGCGCCTCGTCGATGGCAGCGATTTTCAGGAGTTCAAGGCGCGCTACGGCAAGACCCTGGTGACCGGCTTCGCGCACCTCCACGGCTACCCGGTCGGCATCGTCGCCAACAACGGGATTTTGTTCTCTGAAAGTGCACTCAAGGGCGCGCACTTCATCGAGCTGTGCAACCAGCGCGGCATCCCGCTGGTGTTCTTGCAGAACATCACCGGCTTCATGGTCGGCAAGAAATACGAACAGGCCGGCATCGCCAAGGATGGAGCCAAGATGGTCACTGCTGTGGCCTGCGCCAGTGTGCCCAAGTTCACCGTGGTGATCGGCGGCAGCTTCGGCGCCGGCAACTACGCGATGTGCGGCCGCGCCTACGGCGGGCGGCTGCTGTGGATGTGGCCCAACGCGCGCATTTCGGTGATGGGCGGCGAGCAGGCGGCTTCGGTACTGGCCACCGTCAAGCGCGATGGCATCGAGGCCGCCGGCAAGTCATGGAGCGCGGAAGACGAAGACGCCTTCAAGTCGCCCATCCGCGACCAGTACGAGCGTCAGGGCCATCCCTACTACGCCAGCGCACGGCTGTGGGACGACGGCATCATCGACCCCGCCGACACCCGCCGCGTGCTGGGGCTGGCGATCTCGGCGGCGATGAATGCGCCGATCGAGCGCGAGCCGATGGGGGTGTTCAGGATGTAGGGGGCTCGCTGCGCTCGCGTTTTCGGTTTTCGGCACTCCGCCCTGCCCAGCACCCAGATCCCAACTCCGGCATCTTCAGCTTCAGTCCTCCGTCTTCTGTCCTCCGTCCATGGGCGACATGCGCCCGGCGGAACGCCATGGCCGCAGCCGCCAGCCGGCGCCAAATCCTGCATCTGCTCGCCAAGTCGGTCGACGGCGGGCGTCCGAACGCACTAGCGCTCCATGCATCGCGTACGCGATCTGCACACGCACCGTCACGTTCGGCGCGTCGCGATCCGGCCCGACCAGCACAATGGCAGTCCACTCGATCCGGTTGGTGTCGCTGGAGCGAACCAACGGAGCGGCACGATCTAGCAGGTTGTTGAAAAAGGGCTTTCCGGCCCTTTTTCAACGCGCCGAGTCCGGTACATGCCCGTACTCGGCTCCGCCAAATCAAACACTTGCGTGTTTGATTGGCGTGCGATCCGTCCATGGATCGCATCAGCAGGCTGTTTTTCAACAGCC
>JAFEEL010000051.1 GCA_018241125.1 Pseudomonadota bacterium
ACGCTACCTGATTGATTCTTAGACGTATGGCTATTTTTTCGCCACGCCTTGAACCGGCCTGAAACGCCAAAATAACGGACTGAAAATCCGTGTGTCGGCAGTTCGATTCTGCCCTGGGCCACCAAAATTCAGCGCCCAACTGTTCTCGGTTGGGCGTTTTCATTTGTGCTTCCCGCATGACACGCGGGGTTCCCGCACATTCTGCGTGTGCGACCAGGCTCCTGTGGCCTGGCAGGAACATCCCCGGTTGCCCTCCGTTCCGCCCTCTCTTCTCTCGAAATCGGCGCTAACTTCTTCGCCGTGGCACACGCACATGGCCTTTTGCGACCATCATTTGCGCGCGTGCCATTGCCATTCGTTGTCGGGTGGGCTTGGAGCAGCAATCCATCACGCCAACACAGCCGCCGCGCAAGGCATGGAGTACAAGCCTGCGCGTTGCTGCGTGACGACGAGTGCTCCGTAGGCCGCCAGCCTCGCCTCGTGCTCCGGCTTGCCCTTGTCCTTCGACTTGATCTTGAACAGGTCAATTGGCTTGTCGCTCTTCTGGCCGGCACGCTGCATGACCCTTTCGCCGTCCACCTCGACCCCCTTGAACGACCACAGCGACTCGAACACTTTGGCCTGACCATCGGTGAACCGGATCGGCGTTGCCTGCACGTCCGGCAGCGTCGCCCACTTGAAGTCCGCCGAGAATGGCCCGTTCACAGGCGCGGCCGGATCGGCCACTGCTGGCGCTACAGACGGTACCGAAGGGATGAAGGCGATCCCGCCGCCATAGAACGTGAATCGTTCTTCCAGCGCCAGCCATTCCACACCGGAGCCGAAGGGCGATCCACGGGTCGTGCGCGGCCTGGGGGTGATTACCCGGATGTTGCTTCCCGCCACCCGAACACGATCCAGCAAGGACGGCTCATGCAGCACTCTCGTCAGCTCTCGGGCCAGCACGACCGGCGAGCTGCGGGCATTACCGAGCCGCCAAGCACCGTCGCCCAAGTCATCGATGTCGTCGCGGCTCTCGATGTCGAGCGCGAGGCGCATTTTCTGCCGCAGCCATTCTTCGTCCAGGGCCAACGCCGCACCGTCGATTGCCTCGACAGGAACCTGGCCACACTCCGGGCACCGGCAGATTCGACCGCCCCGTCCATCGCCCCAGACCTGCGCCCGATGCTGCTGACAGTGGGGACAGAGCACAAAAAACTGATCCACCACTGTTGGCCTGACGGCTTTGCCGAGCATAGACAAAGCAGATACCTCGCGTGGCGACAGCGTGGCCCGCAGCACCGGCGTGCCGCCTGCGAACAGTCGGCAAACCAGGGCCCAGGCATCGTGCGTCGTCATTGGTCAGTCCTCGAAAGCGGATGAAGAACTGACTGGGTCGGTCTCCGGCGGCAACTCCTGGGCGCTGAGGGTCTGGCCCTTCTGCAAGATGCCCACCGCAACCAAGTAGCCTTCCAGCTGCGCCTGCATCTTGGCGTCGAACTTGTGCAGGTTCAGCCGCCCTTTGCTGGTCACTTCGATGGTGACCACCTTGGGGCGAGTCCTGCCCGGCTCGGGTGGGTAGTAGAGATTTACCTGCGCCGCCGTCACCGCCCACTGCCCCTCCAGCGGGCCCGGCAGCTTCTCCTTCAGCAAATCGTGCACCGAGCGTTGCTGGCTGGATTGCATCGCCGTGCATTCGATCTTCAGCGCCGTGTCAGGGCTGAGCAGGGTGAGTGCCTTCAACTGAACCATCGAGAAGCCGTCCTCGAACGCATCCGGCACATCGAACCCGGTGCGCAGCATCGACAGATCCAGAGTCGGCGACTTGATCTTGTGAGCGCTTGCTTTCACGCCCAGCACGTGCTCCGCAAAGGCCTCGACCAGCATTTGCTGATACTTTGCGCCGCCGCGCACCAGCGTGCGCACCACACCGGTGGACTTGGCGTACTCCAGCACCATGTGGATGTTGGGGTTGCCGACCCGGCGTTTCAGGGTCGCTCCCTCGAACTCCAGACGCAGCATCGCCATGTCCTTGACATGGACCGACAGCAGGAACACGCCCGGGCTGCGCTCGACCAAGTGCGCCACGCTGCCGTCTCCGCATTGGAGTTCGCGCTTGTAGAAGGCCGAGATGGCGTGACGCAACGCGGTCAGATTGGCATCTGAACCGTTCGGTTGGCGTTTCAGGCCAAGATCGTATTGCTGTGTCTGTTGCCCATGCTGTTCCCAAAAGCTGAAGTCATAGGCACGCTCGAACAGTGCCGGGTGGTGGACGTAGAGCCAGAAGGAACGGTGGATGTCGCTTGCACACAGCGCCAAACCCGCAAGCGCAGCACCATCGGCCACGGCCGCCTCAAACATCGCCTGCTTACCAGCCGCATCGCCCAACTGAACGCTGGCCATGAGGTTGGCCGTCATCCGGTCGCGGGCAGCAATGTCGGGCCAGACTTTGACCGCTTCGACCAGAAACTGGCTGGTCTCCGGTGTGTCATCCCAGGCAAAGCCATCGGGCACTGGCAGGCTGTGGGTGGTCAGGAAGTCGCGCAGCGTGGCGTCCACCGGCAGCTCGAGCATCACGTCGACAAAGGTCTTCTTCATCTTGATCGTCCTTTCTGGATCGGCGTCGAAGGTCTGCGACCGATGTACGGACTGCACTGGCCAGCGACTAGGTTACTGAACACGCACCTCGCACAAGTAAAGCAGCGAGATACAAGCGCGATTCTGAACCTCAGATTTCCGCTTGTCAATCAAAGCGGCACATCTAGACCTCATTTGTATCTCGCGGCTATACTGGCGGTCTTGTTTTTGTTAACTGACTGTTTTCCCCTACAGGAGCATCGCTATGGCTTCAGCGTTCGGAGCACGCCTGCGACGCTTACGCGAGGCAAAGAAATTGACCTTGCAACAGGTCGCCGACGAAGTCGGCTGTACCAAGGCGTACATATGGGAACTGGAAATGAAGGACGGTCAGCGTCCCTCTGCTGAACGGGTCCAGGCCCTGGCCAGGGTGCTGGGCGTGACGATGGAGGACATCATGGGCGAGCCCATTGAACAGGTTCCTCAGGCCAGTCCAGAAGATGTGGCCTTCTTCCGCGAGTACGCTGGAATGACGGACGAGGAGAAGGATCGCTACCGTCAGGCACTCAAAATCATGTTCCCTGACAAGAACTAAGGCGGTCTGACAATTGAGCTCATCCCAGCCCCTAACCGGTTCCATCGCGGCCAGCACCGTCTTGAGATGGTTGCGGGCGTGGCACGCCGACGGCATGCCGGATGCCGTGGATCTGGAAGTCGTCCGGCAAATGCTTCCAGAGACGCCTTACGGCAAAGGGGTGCGGGAGATCAAGGCCCCGATGGTGCTGGACATCAATAGCTGCGAAGGCATGTTGGTGCGCAACCCACAGGACACCGCAGAGTGGGGCATCTTCTATAACGGCAAGGCAAACCCCGAACGCCAGCGTTTCACCATCGCTCACGAACTGGGTCACTTCATCCTTCACCGCGATCAGCGGCAAAGTTTCAACTGCGACAAGGAAAGCGTGTACTCCGGCGCTGACACTATCCGTGTCATCGAACGTGAGGCGGACGACTTTGCCAGCAACCTGCTGATGCCTGGCGACTTGCTGCGCGAGTGGATCTCGAACCAGCGCATCGACTTGCATGTCCTGAGCGCCCTTGCCAAACGGTTCCAGGTGTCGTTCGAGGCGCTGTGCATTCGGTTCATCAAATTCACCACGCAGCGGGCAATCCTTGTCTATTGGGACAACGGTTTCGTGAAGTACGAATGGCGCAGCAGCAGCGCGGTCAAGACGCGCGCCCGCATTCGGCGCACTGACGATCCGCAGGAACCATTACCCGGCACCCTGGCTGCTGATTCCACCGTCGAGCAGGAGTGGGATGGCACGGAGATGTCTGCCGCGATCTGGTGCCCGGAGGAGGCACCACACATGAAGTTGCGCGAGTTCAAGCACAGCTACACCACAGGAGATCGCGTCCTGACCCTTTTGCTACTGGAAAGTGCTGAACCACGGTCATGGGATCGGTCTTGGCAAGACGGCGAGAGCTCTGACAGCTTCGATCAGTTCGTCTCGAACGGGCAATTGCCAGTACGGTGAGTCCATCGATGACAGGCTTGCCGATCCAACCCACAAATGAAGAACTGCAGACCTTGCAACGCGAGGTGCAACGAATGCTGGGCCGTTGTCTCTTGCGTCTGCAGCAGTACGAACAATTGATGAAGGCCATCGTGGCCCACCACGAAATCTCCGCGTCAGGATCACCCCTCGAATCGAACCAGGCGGAGCGCATTGCGGATGCCGCAAACAAAACTCTGGGTACGTTGGTTGGCACGCTGCTCGGAACGTATGTCACCAGCGGCGACCAAGACGATGTCGCCGAACCAGATGCGCCCGACAACATCATCTCGTTCAAGATGAAGATGAGCTTGCGGATGTCTGCCGAGGATTTCGATATGACGAAAAACGATCTGAAGGAACTGGTTCTGCTGCGGAACAACCTGGTGCACCACTTTATCGACCAGCACGACCTTTGGAGTCTGGACGGATGCCGTGGTGCGCAAGAGTCCTTGGCGGCGGCCTACAGTCGCGTCGACCAACACTTTGAGCAACTGCGAGGCTGGGCGGAGCACATGGATCAGGCCCGTCGTCTGGCGGCGGAATTTGCCCAGTCCGATGCCTTCCGCGATCTGGTGATCAACGGCATAGCGCCGGATGGCTCGGTGGATTGGCCCGCAGCCGGAATTGTTCGCACATTGCGTGAAGCGGCAGATCAGTTGGCTGTCGACGAGTGGACGCCGGTCGCCACTGCTGGACGATGGATTGCAGAAAGGTATCCCGATCAACTGCCGGCCAAGTATGGGTGCAGCAGTTGGCGGCAGGTCGTGCACGAATCCCGCCTTTTCGAGCTTCGGTATCGGGAAGTGAATGGCCAGCGCGCGGCTTGGTATAGGCCCAAAGAGACATAGCGCCAAACCCGCGCACTCACGCTAAATCACGTTACGCGAAGTGCCCTTGGTTTCTAGCATGAGCAGCGTTTTCCATCGGAACGCTTGCCATGACAGAAATCGAACCTATCTCCATTTGCACATCACCTGACCGGCCACGGCACGGGCATCAAGAAATCGCTGATCTGTTAGCTGCCGCGCTGCTGCGCCTTCGTGCCCGCCAATCGCGCGACATCCCCAAAAACAGCGAGCACGTTTGCCTTGGCTTCCCCGGCCAACAGCGCGTGAATGCGAACCCCGATCACAACAACGGAGTTCGCCCATGACAGCACACGCAACCTCACCCACGCCCGCCTCAGTCGCCGCCCGCGTCGCGGCTCTTCCCCATCTGTCGATGGACGATCTTTGGGCTCTCTGGGACGACCATTTCGAGGAGCGGCCGCATCACCACCATCGGGTCTGGCTGGAAAGTCGTCTGGCCTCGCCTACCAGCAAGTTGTTGGGTGTGGCGGCCACCAAGGCCTGCGCATAGGCCACCGTGATGTTGTTGGCGCTGACCATCAGTTCGACACATTCGACCTGACGGGTTGGCTTGAGCTTCCGCAGCACTGCGCCAAGGTTGGCCGAGAAGGTTTGGTCACGCAGCAACTCGGCGGCCTCCGGGCAGATGCCGTCGAGCAAGTTCAGTTTCTTGATGATGTGGCTGATGTCCACGTCCAGCGCCTTCGCGAGTTTTTCCGGGGTGACGCCGCGTTCGACGGCGCGGCGGATCATGAGATGTTCCTGAATGCTGGAAAGGCGATTGACCCGGTTGTTGTAGGTGTAGCTTTCGTCGTCGGTGGCCACGAGGCACGGTGCCTTGTCGAAGCCCAGCTGCTTCAGCGCCACCAACCGTGTGTGCCCGTCGAGCAGGATGTACTGGCCCTCGCGGGAGGGCTTTCCCACCGACAGGGGTTCGATCAACCCGATAGCCTCGATGGACGCGAGGATCTGCTTGAATTTTCGGGAGGCAAACAATCCTTCCGGGGTCTTGCGCGATGGCAGGATCGCCGAAAGCTCAAGAAATAGTGGCTCCGGCACGAAGCCCAGTGGAGGCCTGCTCATGTGCCACACCCCCGCGCCCAGACCCGATCCGCCAGATACTGCGGCAACGAGTCCATTCCTTCGGCGCGCAGCAGGTTGGTGAAATTCTCATCTGCCAGCAACTGACGCAGCGCGCCGACGATGAACAGCAGGTTGCGCTGGGCAGTCTCGGCCTTCCTGACCAGCTGCTTCTGGCGCTCGACTTCACGCTGGTAGTTGCGCACGAGACTCGACGTGGTCACGTCCGCATTGGGTTTGCGGGATGCCATGTTGCCGCCGACGGCCCGGCCTTGCGTGCGACGACGTTCGATGACCCGACGCGCCTGGATCAGTTGGCTGCCACGCAGCTTGCCGGATTCATAGGCTTCCTGCAGGGCAGCTTGGATCGCCTTGTCGTCCGTGCCCGCGCCAGCAATGGTGATCGCCGCGTTGAGCGGGATGCGTCCGCTGCCGACGGCCATCAACAGGCGCTCTTCGCCATTCTTGAGCAGGTACAGGATGCCCTGGACATATTCCGGGCTCAGGCCCGTTTTCTGGGCGATGTCCTTCTTGTCGTAACCCTGATCCCGCAGTTGCTCGATGCCGATCAGCAGCTCCAGCGGGCTGAATTTGCGCCGTGCGATGTTCTCCGTCAGGCTCATGATGAAGGCCGATTCGTCGTCGACGTTCATCACCATCGCGGGAATTTCCTGGTGGCCGAGTGTCTTGAAGGCCTTGAAACGCCCCTCGCCGCAGATGAGCAGGTAGTGCTCGCCATCATTCCCCGGGCGCGGCGTCACGATAATGGGCTTTTTCAAGCCGATGCTCTGGATGTTGCCGACGATCTGTTCGAACACGCGGCTGTTGCGCTCGCGGGGGTTGAGAACCTCGATCCGGTTCAGCGGGATCATCCGCAACTCCGAGTGGCGATGCTCTTTGTCTTGATTCATGCGGCCCTCCGTATGCGGATGCGCCGGGCCATGCCGTACAGGTAGTCCAGGCTGTCGAAGCGGTAACACTCGAACTCGATGCCGTTGTGATCGGCGAGATGGATGCGTGGTTGGCCGAAGTCGAGTCGCGGCAACAGGTAGTAGTCCAGCGCCGCCTGATTGGTTTCATCGAGCCGCACAGCCACCGTGATGTCGGGCACGAGGCTGGTGTCGAAGCGCACCTTCCAGCGCCGCCGCCCGTTGTCGAGTAACTGGCAACGGGCCAGTACCAGCGAGACGGTGAATTCGTGGTTGACGGTGAGGAGGTCGGTGGCCGGATCACGTTCGACCATGCCGCCGACCTCGGCGATCATCCGTTCGGTCTGGCCGACGATCTCTGGATGCAGTCGACGCAGGAACTGGTTCACCTCCAGATACTGATAGTCCCGATCCGGAGTGAAGCCGACGGTCTGGTACGCGCGGATCAGACTGCCGAAACGATGCGCGTAGGCCGCCGACGAGGGCATGCCTTCGGCCTCGTCGATGATCAGGCCGGAGAGGTAACCGTGGCGCTGGTACAGGTTGCGCAGCTTTTCGATCAGTTCGTCATCGCTGTAGCGATGTGAGCGTGCGCGCAGGATGCCTTGCGCGGTGTAGAAGAGTTCCGGCGGCACGATGCTCTCGAACGCGCCTTCCTTCTTGATCCACATCTCAGGGCTGTTGACCACCCGGTGCTTCTTGAGCTTGAAGGAGCGCCGGTTGTAGACGTTGTTGCCGATGTATTTCTCGTTGGACAAGACCTCGCGTACCGTCGCCCGTGTCCAATCGCGCCCGAGGTCTGTTCGGATGTGTTGCATGTTGAGCCGTTCGGCGATCTCCAGCTCGGTCAGGTTGTCGGTGACGAACCAGCGGTAGATCTGGTTGACGGCGACGACCTCGTCATCGGGCCCCGGTTGCAGGATGACGCGGTCGGTTTGCAGGCTCTTGTGCTCGCCCCGTGCCAATTCACCTTTGAGCGTGCCGGACTGATCGATCAGCACACGCCGCAGGCCATAACCAGCAGGACCGCCTTGCCGAAAGCCCAGCTCGATCAGGCGGCATTGCCCGGCGAACACTTTGGCCGACAACTCCCGGCTGTACTCGCCCGCCATCGCGCGCTTGACGCCTTTGACGATGGTGGACACGGGTGAGCCATCGTTCTCGAACTGTTCGGCACAGTAGGAAACCTGGATTCCTGCGCGGCGGCAGATGTATTCGTAATAGGCGCTTTCGTCGGCATCCTGAAACCGCCCCCAGCGACTCACGTCATAGACGAGGATGATCTGAAAATCGGCCTTGCCCGTCTCGACATCCTTGATCAGTTGCTGCAGTGCTTTGCGCCCATCGATACGCAGGCCACTCTTGCCTTCGTCAGCATAGGTGCGGACGATCTCGATGTTGCGCCGAGCCGCGTACTCGCGGATCTTGTCGGCTTGGTTTTCCGTCGAATACTGCTGGTGCTCGGTCGACATCCGCACGTACTCGGCGGCCCGAAATGTCGGTGGCTGATCCGCCCCCGGAATGGAGAACTCTTCTGCCTGCATAGACCCGATCACTTTATGTTGTGTGAACCTGCTCTCGGGCCTGCCTTTCACCTCATTGGCATACACGTGGCCTGCAATGCGCGGCCGGAATGCACATGGTTGAAATTGTTGCCATCCAGGATGATCGAGAGCCCATTTGGGCTTGAAGTTAAGGCTGGATTCCCTGGGTGTCGATCAAGTCATCTCTTGACGCATCCATGGCGGATTCAACTTTGAAGTGCAACGTGGTCGTAGTTGAAGAATACCTCAGCTGGCGTCAAGTAGCCCAGACGTTTGCGTGGTCGATTGTTTAGCTTGTCCTCCACTGCTTGCAGCTCTTGTGCG
>JAFEEL010000052.1 GCA_018241125.1 Pseudomonadota bacterium
GCGGCATGGGCAAACCCCATGCGGCGCTCCACAGCAAACGGACAAAAACCGACCGCGCCTGATGCCGAAGGCGTCAAATTCGAGCGCCGGATGATCGAATCAAGGCGTTTTTCAACAGCCTGTTAGGTCCAGTTCGATCCGCACCGCGTGGCCGTCATCCGGTGGCGAACGGCGGCAGCATCTTGTCGACGGCGACATTGCGCAAGCTGACGTAGCGCGGCATCCCGTCTTTGCCGTAGGGCGGCGGCACCTGCCCGCGCAGCAGCGGTGCGAAGTAGCGACGGGCCGCCGGCGTGATGCCGTGGCCGTCGTCGCGGATGAAGTGCGTGGGCAGCTTTTTTTCGCGGTTGGCCAGTTCCTCCAGCGGCGCCGGCGCGATCTTCCAGCGATACGGCGAATCGGAGGTGCGCACGATCACCGGCATCACCGCGTTCAGGCCCTTGCGTGCGTAGCCGACCGCAGCGCGTCCGACCGCCAGCGCGTGCTTGAGGTCGGTCGCCGAGGCGAGGTGACGCGCCGAGCGTTGCAGGTAGTCGGGCACCGTCCAGTGCACCTTGAGCCCGAGCTGGTCCTTGATCACCTGCGCCAGGTGTGGGGCGACGCCGCCGAGCTGGGCGTGGCCGAAGGCATCCACAGTGCCGGCTTCGGCGAGGAACTTGCCGTCGGCCCCGCGCACGCCCTCGGAGGCCACCACCACGCAGTAACCCACCCGCGCCACCGTGGCCTGCACGCGGGCCAGAAAATCGGCTTCGTCGAACACCCGTTCGGGAAACAGGATCAGGTGCGGCGCATCGTCCACCTTGTGCCCGGCCATGCCCGCAGCGGCGGCCAGCCAACCGGCGTGGCGGCCCATCGCCTCGTACACGAACACCTTGGTCGAGGTTTCCGCCATCGCCGCCACGTCCAGTGCCGCCTCACGCACTGAAACGGCGGTGTATTTGGCGGCCGAGGCAAAGCCCGGGCAGCAGTCGGTCACCGCCAGATCGTTGTCCACGGTCTTGGGCACGCCGATGCAGGCCAGCGGATAGCCGAACTCGACGGCGATTTTCGACAGCTTGAGCGCGGTATCGGCCGAGTCGTTGCCGCCGTTGTAGAGGAACCAGCGGATGTCGTGGGCGCGGAAGACATCGATCAGCCGCTGGTACGGGGCGCGATCGACCTCCGGGGCCTTGAGCTTGTAACGGCAGGTGCCAAACGCCCCGCCGGGGGTGTGCGCCAGCGCGCGGATGGCGGCGGCCGATTCCTTCGAGGTGTCGATCAACTCCTCGCGCAGCGCGCCGAGGATGCCGTTGCGCGCGGCCAGCACCTTGATGTGGTGCTCGCGCGCGGCGTGGATGACCGCCGAGGCGGTGGCGTTGATGACTGCGGTGACGCCGCCCGATTGCGCGTACAGCAGGTTGCCTCTGGACATGGCCTGCGCCTCGTTGGATGCGGTGGCGGCCGGAGGTGCGCCTGAACCCGGACATCCGGCAAGTCTTGATTGTCACGCCGCCAGCGGTTAGCGTGAACCGATCCACGCCGCGGCGGTTCGCAGTGGCGACATTACTCGGGAATCCAAGCGCATGCGACTGGTACTTCTGGGCGCGCCGGGCTCCGGCAAGGGCACGCAGGCCGCGCGCCTGCGCGATCACTTCGGCGTCCCGCACATCTCCACCGGCGAACTGCTGCGCGCGGCGGTGCGCGCCGGTACGCCGATCGGGCTCAAGGCCAAGGCGGTGATGGACGCCGGTGGGCTGGTCTCCGACGAAATCGTGCTGACCATCCTCGAAGAGCGCCTGTCCGCCGGCGACACCGGCGCGGGCTACATCCTCGATGGCTACCCGCGCAACCTGTCCCAAGCCAATGCGCTGGACGTGCTGCTGGCAAGGCTCGCGCAGCCCGTCGAACGCGCCATTCAGCTCGACGTGGACAACGAATTGCTGATCGCGCGTCTGGCCGGGCGGGCATTGGCCGAAGGTCGCGCCGACGACAATCCCGAATCGGTGCGCAAGCGGCTGGAAGTCTATGACGCACAGACCGCGCCGGTGATCGACTACTACCGCCACCAGCAAAAGCTCACCTCGGTGGACGGCGTGGGCGCGATGGAAGAGGTATTCGAGCGGATCGTCGAGGCGCTGGGCAACCGGTTCGCATAAACAGCGCCGGTTCATCGCCGCGAGTCCTGAGTCGGCACGCTGCAGCCCCCCATCCCAACCTTCCCCCGCGCGCGGGGGAAGGAGAAAAATGCAAAGCTCGCGGCTTGAGTCCCGAGCCGCGAGTCCCGAGCCGCGAGTCCCGAATCCCGAATCCCGAGTCCCGAGTCCTTCAGTCCCGAGTCCTTCAGTCCCGAGTCCTTCAGTCCCGAGTCCTTCAGTCCCGAGTCCTTCAGTCCCGCGTCCTTCAGTCCCGAGTCCTTCAGTCCCGAGTCCTTCAGTCCCGAGTCCTTCAGTCCCGAGTCCCGAGTCCCGAGCCGCGAGTCCCGAGCCGCGAGTCCCGAATCCCGAATCCCGAATCCCGAGTCCCGAGCCGCGAGTCCCGAGCCGCGAGTCCCGAATCCCGAATCCCGAGTCCCGAGTCCCAAGTCCCGAGTCCCGAGCCGCGAGTCCCGAATCCCGAGTCCCGAGTCCTTCAGTCCTGAGTCCCGAGTCCCGAGCCCTTCAGTCCTTCAGTCCTTCAGTCCTTCAGTCCGGTCATAATCGACCGTTCCATCCGCAGAGTCGTCCCCTTGAAACTCCACATCCTTGGCATCGCCGGCACCTTCATGGGCGGCGTGGCGGCGCTGGCGCGCGAACTGGGCCACTCGGTCGAGGGCAGCGACGCCAACATCTACCCGCCGATGAGCACGCAGCTCGAAGCCCTCGGCATCGCACTGGCGCAGGGTTATGCTGCGGAGAACATCGCCGCCGATACCGATGTCGTCGTGGTCGGCAATGCGCTCTCGCGCGGCAATCCGGCGGTCGAGCACGTGCTGGATGCGCAGATGAACTACACCTCCGGCGCGCAGTGGCTGGCCGAGCAGGTGCTGCCCGGGCGCACCACGCTGGCGGTCGCCGGCACCCACGGCAAGACCACCACCACCTCGATGCTGGCGTGGATCCTCGAAGCTTCCGGCCACGATCCGGGCTTCCTCGTCGGCGGCGTGCCGGAGAACTTCGGGGTGTCGGCACGGTTGGGGAGCAAGCCCCTCTCCCATCGGGAGAGGGGTGGGGGTGAGGGGCGGGGCCGTGATGTGGGGCACGGCGCGCGGATGCTCGTCGATGCCTTGCGTCCTTCATCTGGCGCGGGAAGCAGCGAGGACATTGCCTCTGGCCCCTTTTTTGTGGTCGAAGCCGACGAATACGACACCGCGTTTTTCGACAAGCGCAGCAAGTTCGTCCACTACCGCCCGCGCATCGCGATCCTCAACAATCTCGAATACGATCACGCCGATATTTTCCCCGACGTGGCCGCAATCCAGCGCCAGTTTCACCACCTCGTGCGCACCGTGCCCGGCAATGGCCGGTTGATCGTCAATGGCGAAGACGAGCGGCTGGCCGAAGTGTTGGCGATGGGTTGCTGGACGCCGGTGGAGCGCTTCGCGATGGCCGGCGAGGCGGAATGGACGCCACGCTTGATCGCCGCCGATGGCTCGCAGTTCGCGGTGCTCCATCGCGGCGTCGAGGTCGGCGTCGTGCGCTGGGAACTGCTGGGCGCGCACAACGTGATGAACGCGCTGGCCGCGATCGCCGCCGCGCACGCGGTGGGTGTTGAACCGGCGCAAGCGATCACCGCCCTGCACGAGTTCCGCAGCGTGAAGCGGCGGCTGGAGGTGCTGGGCAATGCGCTCGGCATCACCGTGTACGACGACTTCGCGCACCATCCGACCGCGATCCGCACCACGCTCGCGGGCCTGCGCGCGCGCGTGGGCAAAGCGCGCATCGTGGTGGCGATGGAGCCGCGCAGCAACTCGATGCGGCTGGGCGCGCATTCGCAGCAGATCGCGCCGTCGCTGGACGCTGCCGACGCGGTCGTCTTCCTGCGCCGCGCCGAACTGCCGTGGGACGCCGGCAAGGTGATCGCCGACTTGCGTGGCTCCGGCGTGGCGGTGCCGAGCGTGGATGCACTGATCGGGCAACTGCGCGAAGTCGCGCGCGATGGCGACCACGTGGTGTTCATGTCCAACGGCGGTTTCGAGGGCGCGCCGCGCAGGTTCCTGGCGGCATTGCGTGGCTGAATGCAATCGGTTGATCCGCATCGAAGCAGGGTGTGCGGCGCTTCCGGATCAGCCCAAGAGCAGTGACTGGTAACGAATCCAAGATCGTCATCCCGGCCAGAGCCGGGATCCACTTTGATGTTCTGATGCCTGCGCTACATGCACAATGGGTCCCGGCTGATGCCGGGACGGCGGCACTCAGGCCCCGCGCTCATTTCGTGCAATCTTGGCAAATCCGGAGACGACCATGTCCAACCTGCGCGGCAAGACCTTGTTCATCACCGGCGCATCGCGCGGCATTGGCCTGGCGATCGGCCTGCGCGCGGCGCGCGACGGCGCCAACGTCGTCATCGCTGCCAAATCCAACGTGCCCAATCCCAAGCTGCCCGGCACCATCCACAGCGCCGCCAAGGCCATAGAGGAAGCCGGCGGAAAGGCGCTGCCCATCCAGTGCGACATCCGCGAAGAAGATCAGGTGCAAGCTGCGGTCGCGCAGACGGTGGAGCGCTTCGGCGGCATCGACATCCTCGTCAACAACGCCAGCGCGATCTGGCTGCGCGGCACGCTCGACACGCCGATGAAGCGTTTCGACTTGATGAGCCAAGTCAACGCGCGCGGCACGTTCTTGTGCGCGCAAGCGTGTTTGCCGCATCTGTTGAAGGCCGCCAACCCGCACATCCTCACCCTCGCGCCACCTCCGTCGCTCGATCCCAAATGGTGGGCTCCCCACACCGGCTACACGCTGGCGAAGATGGGCATGAGCTTGGTGACGCTCGGTTTGGCCGCGGAGTTTGGTCCTCGCGGCGTGGCGGTCAACGCGCTGTGGCCGCGCACGGTGATCGCCACCGACGCGCTGAAGATGATCCCGGGCGTGGATCTGCAACGCTGCCGCAAGCCCGAGATTCTGGCCGACGCCGCGCACGCGATCCTGACCACGCCGGCCCGCGAGCTGTGCGGGCGTTTCATCATCGACGAGGACATCCTGCGCGAACGCGGCATGACGGATTTCAGCAACTACGCGGTCGACCCGTCGCAGCCGTTGCTGACGGATTTGTTTCTGGATTGAAGTGATGCGCAATTGCTACCACATCTGCACGTTGATCGCTGCCTGCATCGCTTTGCTGCCAGTGGCTTACGCCGACAAGCGGATGTCGATTCCGGTCGATTACGAGGCAGGCCACTACTACGCGGTGCCGGAGACGACCGGCGGACAACGACTGCGGCTGCTCGTGGATACCGGCGGCGCGGGCGGCAGCGGGTTGTATGTCATCAACGCACCGACGGCAAAGCGGTTGGGCCTGAAGGTCGACGACTGCGCTCTGGGCGATGAGCATGCAGGCGTCGTCGCGGCGATCGGATGGCGCGAAGGCAAGGCATTGCCGGTATCCGCGCATTCGGCCTGCAATGCGGTCGCGCTGGTGTCGAAGGACTATGGCCTGACCGAGGGCATCGATGGAGTGCTGGGTGCGGGCTACTTGCCCGGTCATGTCTGGACGTTCGATTATCCTGACAAACGGCTCTGGTTGGAGCCGGTCGCATGGCGACCGGCAGCGACCGCACACCGCACCGAGCTTGGGTTCGAGTTGAACGAGCACGGCGGGTTGGCGACAGGCTTTCCGCGTATCCAAATCCACGTCGATGGGCAAGCCGTCGACCTTCTGCTCGACACCGGCGCGACCGCAAAGCCGACCGCCGTTGGCGAACGTGCCAGCGGCATCCCGACCGTACGCGGCATCGGCGTGACCTCCTACATCACGACCGGAGTCTTCAACCGCTGGCACAGTGCGCATCCGAACTGGCGGGTGGTGGGTGCGGGCGATGATCTACTTGGCTCTCGCTTCGAGTCGCGGTTGATCGAAGTGCCGCAGATTGAAGTCGCGGGTTGGAAACTCGGGCCGGTCTGGTTCACCGAACGTCCCGATGGCGCGTTTCGAGGACAGATGTCGCAGTGGATGGACCGTCCCATCGACGGTTCGCTCGGTGCGAACGTGCTGGCGCACTTCGTGATGACGCTGGACTATCCACGCCGTGCGTTGTGGCTGGATTGCGCGCACGGCTGCGGCGCATCCGGCAAGTAAAAACGCAGAAATGTCCCACTGATCAAACGGTTCGGCACCGCGCGATCAACCTGCTTGCGATGCCTGCCGGAACGCGCCGCGCGCGGCATCCAAGGTCTCGGCGAGGTCCTGCTCGCTGTGGGCACTGGACATGAAGCCGGCTTCGAACGCCGATGGCGCAAGGTACACGCCACGATCCAGCATGGCGTGGAAGAAGCGCCGGAACATCGCTACGTCGCAGGCAGTGGCCTGCGCGTAGCTCTGGATTTTTTCCTCGGCGCTGAAGAACAAACCGAACATTCCGCAGACGCGGTTGGTGGTGAACGGCACGCCGGCTTCGATCGCGACGGCGAGCAGGCCGTCGGTGAGCAGGCGGGTCTTGCGGTGCAGTTCGTCGTGGAAACCGGGCTGCTGGATCAACTCCAGCGTCGCCAGACCGGCGGCCATCGCCACCGGGTTGCCGCTGAGCGTGCCGGCCTGGTAGATCGGGCCGCTGGGTGCGATCTGCTGCATCAGGTCGCGGCGTCCGCCGTAAGCGCCCACCGGCATGCCGCCGCCGATGATCTTGCCGAAGGTGGTCAGGTCGGGCGTCACGCCGTACAGCGCTTGCGCGCCGCCCAGCGCCACCCGGAAGCCGGTCATCACCTCGTCGAAGATCAGCAGTACGCCGTGCGTGCTGCACAGTGCGCGCAGGTGTTGCAGGTAGCCATCCTTGGGCGGGATGCAGTTGGCGTTGCCGACGACGGGTTCGATGATGAGTGCGGCGATGGACGACCCATGCGCGTCGAACAGCGCCGTGGCCGCGTCGAAATCGTTGTAGGGCAGGGTGAGGGTGAGATCGGCCAGTGCGGTGGGCACGCCCGGCGAATCGGGCAGGCCGAGCGTGAGCGCGCCCGAGCCGGCCTTGACCAGAAACGAATCGCCGTGGCCGTGGTAGCAGCCCTCGAACTTGACGATGCGCGAGCGTCCGGTCGCGCCGCGCGCGAGCCGGATCGCCGACAGCGTGGCCTCGGTGCCGGAGTTCACCATCCGCAGCATCTGCACCGAGGGCACGAGGCGCGTGATGGTTTCGGCCATCGTCACTTCCAGCGCGTTGGGCACGCCGAACGACAGTCCGTCGCGCATCACCTTCGCCACCGTGTCGAGCACCTGCGGATGCGCGTGGCCGGCGATCATCGGTCCCCACGAACCGACGTAATCGATGTAGCGCTTGCCTTCGACATCCCACAGGTACGCGCCTTGCGCACGCTGCGCGAAGAAGGGCTCGCCGCCGACCGAGCGGAACGCGCGCACCGGCGAGTTGACGCCGCCGGGCAGCAACTGCAATGCGCGCTGGAACAGTTCGTGATTGTTGGCCATGCGGTGTTTTCAGTCCTCGTGCCCGAAGGCGTCGATGTAGGCGCGTGCCGCCGCTGCGGGGTCGTGCGCGGCCCACAGGCCGGAAATCACCGCGACCATGTCTGCGCCGGAAGCGCGCAGCGCGGCCACGTGCGCTGGCTTGATGCCGCCGATGGCGGCCAGCGGCAGGCCCAGCGACTTGGCTTCGCGCAAGATCGCCGGATCGGCGACGGGCGCATCGGGCTTGCTCGGGCTGGGGTGGAAGGCGCCGAACGCGAGGTAGTCGGCACCGGCTTTTTTCGCCGCCTGCGCACGTTCGATGCTGGCATGGCAGGTGACGCCGATCAAGGCGTGCTCGCCCAGTTCCTCGCGGGCGGTGGCCACCGCGCCGTCACCCACGCCCAGATGCACGCCGTCCGCCTGCACTTGCCGCGCCAACGCGATGTCGTCGTTGACGATCAACGGCACGTCGTAGGGCAGGCACGTCAGTTTCAACGCCAGTGCCTGCTCCATGCGCAAGCTGGCGTCGCCGCGCTTGTTGCGATACTGCAACAGCGCGATGCCTTGATCGAGCACCTTGCCGACCCGCTGCAGCAGGCGACGGGTGTCGGCGTCCTCCGGCGTGATGGCGTACAGGCCCCGCAAGGGCCGATGGTTGCGCATGCTCGCTTCCCCCCGGTCGCGCAAAATGCGAAAATCCAAGGCCCCTAGTGTCGCACGCGAAGCCCCGATCATGAATGCCACCGCGCCGGTCGCCGCCACCTACCGCACCTGGATGTGCGTGGTGTGCGGGTTCATCTACGACGAAGCGCAGGGCCTGCCCGACGAGGGCATCGCCCCGGGGACGCGCTGGGAAGACGTGCCCGATACGTGGTGCTGCCCGGATTGCGGTGTCACCAAGGACGATTTCGAGATGATGCCGCTGGGTTGAGGCGTTGCGTCCGCGCGCTGCGTTGGCGAGCGTGAGTTCAGTTCGGCCGCTGCGCCTTGGCGGTCGCCTCGATCAACACCGCATGCACGGCGTCGGCGTCCTCGGCTTCCGGTTGCGCGTGCAGGTAGCGCGTCAGATCGTCGCGCGCACCGGTGATGTGGCCCATCTTCAGATAGGCCAGCCCGCGGTCGCGCACTTCCTCGCCCAGCCCGGGTGAAATCTTCAGCAGTCGATCGGACGATCGCGCCACGCGCTCCCAGTCGCCGCGATCGGCATACAGCGCCTTGAGGTTGCGCAACATGCGCAACAGGATCGTGCGGTGGCTGGCCGGTGCGAGGATGTGCAGCAGTTCATTGTCGTCGGGCGCGTGCCCGTCGCAGTGCACCCGCACCCGTTCGCGCAGTTCGTCGGCGCTCAGCGAGCGACCCTTGTTGAACGGATCCATCACCAGGATGCCGTCGTCCACCGGCAGGCGCACGAGGAAATGGCCGGGGAAAGAGATGCCGTCCAGCGGCACGTCCAACCGGCGCGCGACTTCCATCTGCACCAGCGCCAGCGAGAGCGGGATGCCGAGCTTGCGGTCGAATACGTCGTTCAAGTAGCTGTTGCGCGGATCGCCGTAGGACTCGAAGTTGCCGCCGAATCCCAGTTCGTCGAACACGAAGCGATTGATGACCGCCATCCGCGCCGGGGCCGATTCCTGCGCGCCCACCTGCTCGCGCAGCGCGTCGGCGTAGCCTTGCACGAGGGTGTCGTAGGACGCGGCCTGCAACTGCGGGTACTCGTCGCGCGCGATCAGCAGCGCCGTGCCCAGCAGCGGCAGGGCGTCGTCGTCCATGTGCGCCAGCGAGTCCCAGGTGGGCAGGCCGGCGGTCGTGGTGTGGCTGCGATCATCCATGCCGTTCATGTGGAGCCTCTGGCGGGTTCGATCAAGGCTGGCTGGCTGGAGGCGATGGCGCCGGTGGCGGCGCGATGCCCGGTCCGAACTGCAAGGTGTCGCCGGTCTTCACGTGCAGCCGCGTGGCCACGCCGGCGTTGAGTTCGAGCACGTACATCGCCGGCCCGTCGCTGCGAAACGGCGGACAGCCATTGCCGAGGTCGCAGGCCGGGGTGTCCTTGGCCACCGACACCAGCTTGCGCTGCGCATCGAAGTAGAAGATATCCAGCGGGATGCGCGTGTTCTTCATCCAGTACGCCAGCGGGCGCTCGTCGGGATGCACGAACAGCATGCCGTGCCCGGCACCCAGGTGGTCGCGGAACATCAGCCCGCGTGCGCGCTGGGCGTCGGTCACCGCGATCTCCACGCGGAAGCGATGCCCGTGCAGCCTCACCCAGGACACAGCCATCGGCGAGTCGGGGTACGCGGCCGAATCGTCTTGCGCGGATGCGGCGGAGGATGCGAGCAGCGCCGCGGCGAGCACGATCGCAAGACGATGAGAGGGGGGCTTGGCCATGGTTCGGGGTCGTGGGGCACTCGCTGGCGACCTTCGGCCAGCGCGCCGCCGCTGTCAAGGTGGTTCCTGCCGATCCTCCGCCCGGACGGCCGCGATGGGTGCGCTGGAAGAGCTTTGGATTGCACCCTGACGGTGCCTCAGGCATACTTGGCGGCCCGGTATGCGCCGGGAGTTTGCCCAAGGACATCCCATCGCCAGCCGTAACGGGGGCGAACAAGCCGGCCAGGCAGGACGGAAAGACCTTGATCGCAGCGGCGACGTTGCGGGCAGGGCGCCCAAGGCCAGTGACAAAATATCAGGAAAGGACAGCAGATGCCGAAGATGAAGACCAACCGGGCGGCGGCGAAGCGTTTTCGCAAGACCGCGTCGGGCAAATACAAGTGCGGCCACGCCAACCGTAGCCACATCCTCACCAAGAAAGCGACCAAACGCAAACGCAACCTGCGCGGCACGATGCACGTGCGCGCCGAGGACGCGGGCCGTCTGAACCGCATGCTGCCGTATCTCTGAGGAGGACTGAACCATGGCACGAGTCAAGCGTGGAGTGATGGCGCGCCGCCGTCACAAGAAGGTCATCAGCGCCGCCAAGGGCTACTACAACGCGCGCCGCAAGGTGTTCCGCGTCGCCAAGCAGGCGGTCACCAAGGCCGGCCAGTACGCCTACATCGGCCGCAAGCAGCGCAAGCGCCAGTTCCGTGCGCTGTGGATCGTGCGCATCAATGCCGGTGCGCGCCAGTTCGGCCTGAGCTACAGCCGGCTGATGAACGGCCTGAAGAAGGCCAACATCGAGCTCGACCGCAAGGTGCTGGCCGACATCGCGGTGCACGACATCGCGGCGTTCGGCAAGCTGGCCGAGCAGGCCAAGGCTGCCCTCGCCGCCTGAGTTTCACGCGGGAACGAAGTTTCGCGCGGATTCATCCGCGCTGAAAAAAGCAGGCCTTCATTGGCCTGCTTTTTCTGAAGATGCAGTTCCCGAGCGATGCGACGGGGAAGGGCGAAAGTCCTTCCCCGTTCTTGTTTTCGACCCCGGTTCCATTGGGGCACGTCAAGCCAGTCGCCAGAACGTCGCAGGTTTAATTGCTTGGCGTTTGAACATCCTCCCCCGCTCGCGGGGGAGGATTGAGGTGGGGGCACATTCTTCCGACGATGGCACCCCCATCCCGGCCTTCCCCCGCATGCGGGGGAAGGAGTCAGCCAGAGCCCCTCCGAAATGGAAATGCGCCAAGGCACTTTATCCATGATCGAAGTCGAATCACTCACGAAAGCGGCAATTGCCGACATCGCCGCAGCGCAAACCACCGACGCGCTCGAAGCGCTGCGCGTGCGCCTGCTCGGCAAGCAAGGCAGCGTGACGGCGCTGCTCAAGTCGCTCGGCGCGATGGAGCCCGAGCAACGCAAGGCCGCCGGCGAGCACATCAATCGCGCCCGCGACGCCATTGGCGCGGCGATCGCCGGCCGCCGCGCGCAACTCGACGAGGCCGCGCTGCAAGCCCGCCTTGCCAGCGAGCGCATCGACATCACCCTGCCCGGTCGCGACGGCGAACGCGGCAGCCTGCACCCGGTGACGCGCGCGATGGAACGCATCGTGACGATTTTCTCGCGGCTGGGGTATCAGGTCGCGCAAGGCCCGGAGATCGAGGACGATTGGCACAACTTCGAGGCGCTCAACTTCCCGCCGCACCACCCGGCGCGGGCGATGCACGACACGTTCTATTTCCCGGACGGTCGCCTGCTGCGCACCCACACCTCGCCGGTGCAGATCCGCGGCATGGCCGGGCGCACGCCGCCGATCCGCCTGATCGCGCCGGGCAAGGTGTACCGCAGCGATTCGGATCAGACCCACTCGCCGATGTTCCATCAGGTCGAGGGCTTGCTGGTGGATGAAACCTCGAGTTTTGCCGATCTCAAGGGCACGCTGGCCGAGTTCGTCAACGCCTTCTTCGAACGCGAGCTGCCGATGCGCTTTCGGCCCAGCTACTTCCCGTTCACCGAACCGTCGGCGGAAGTGGACATCGGCTGGACGCGCGCCGATGGCAGCACCGCGTGGCTGGAAGTGCTCGGCTCGGGCATGGTGCATCCCAACGTGCTGCGCCACTGCGGCATCGACCCGGAGCGCTACACCGGCTTTGCGTTCGGGCTGGGCGTGGAGCGCTTCGCCATGTTGCGCTACGGCGTGGACGACCTGCGCGCGTTCTTCGAGAACGACGTGCGGTTTCTGGCGCAGTTTGCGTGAAAGCGGTGAATCGTGAATCGTGAATCGTGATTCGTGAATCGTGATTCGTGATTCGTGAATCGTGATTCGTGATTTGTCGAAATCTCGCCGCCGCGATTTGTCATCGCTGTTCACCAATCACCATTCACGATTCACCATTCACGGCCTTTCCATGAAATTCTCCGAAAACTGGCTCCGCGACATCGTCGCCATCGACGCCACCCATGAAGCGCTGGTCGAGCGACTGAGCGCCATCGGGCTTGAAGTGGAAAACGTCGAGCCCATCGGCGGGCCGCTGGCTGGCGTGGTGGTGGCGCGGATCGTGGCCTGCGAAAAGCACCCCGAGGCCGATCGATTGCAGGTGTGCCGGGTGGATGCCGGCGACAGCGAGCCGTTGCAGATTGTCTGCGGCGCGCCCAATGCGCGGCCCGGCCTGCTGGCACCGCTGGCGACGGTGGCCGCGATCATGCCCGGCGGGATGGCGATCAAGCCGGCCAAACTGCGCGGCGTGGAGAGTTTCGGCATGTTGTGCTCGGCCAAGGAACTGGGCATCGATGCGGACGCTTCGGGACTGCTCGAACTGCCCGCCGATGCGCCGGTCGGCGCGGCGCTGGCCGATTACCTCGGGCTGCCCGATGCGACCATCGAACTCAAGCTCACGCCCAACCGTGCCGATTGTTTTTCGCTGCGTGGCATCGCCCATGACGTCACCGCTGCATTCGGCGGTGCGGTCAAGCCGCTGGCGGCCGAAGCGGTCGCCGCGGGCAGCGGCGCCACGATGGCCGTCGAACTCGACGCCGGCGCCGACGCGCCGCGCTTTTGCGGACGGGTGATCCAAGGCATCGACGCCAGCGTGCCCACTCCGCGCTGGATGGCCGACCGCCTGCGTCGCAGCGGCGTGCGCCCGATCAGCCTGCTGGTGGATGTCACCCAGTACGTGATGCTCGAACTGGGCCAGCCGATGCACGCCTATGATCTGGCGACGCTGCACGCACCGATGGTGGTGCGCCACGGCCGCGCCGGGGAAACCTGCAAGCTGCTCGACGGCCGCGAGGCCGCGCTCGACGACGGTTTCCTCGTCATCGCCGACAGCCCCGCCGGGCGCGGGTCACGGGCGATCGCACTGGGCGGGATCATGGGCGGCTTCGACACCCGCGTCACTGCGGGCACCCGCGACGTGTTCCTGGAAGCGGCGCACTTCGCGCCGGCGGCGATCATCGGCCGCAGCCGCAAGCTCGGCCTGCACACCGATGCCGGGCATCGCTTCGAGCGCGGGGTCGATCCGCAGTTGCCGCCAGTCGCGGTGGAATACGCCACGCGCCTGATCGTCGACATCGCCGGCGGCACGCCCGGCCCGCTGCTGGACGTGCGCCGCGATGCCGATTTGCCGCAGCCATCGGTGGTGCGCCTGCGGCGTGCGCGGCTGGCGCGCGTGCTGGGCGTGGTCGTGGCCGACGCGCAGGTCGAACGCATCTTGCGGGCACTCGGGATGGCGGTCGAAGCCGTCGAGGAGGGTTGGCACGTCACCCCGCCCAGCCGTCGTTTCGATATCGCCATCGAGGAAGATCTGATCGAGGAAATCGCCCGCATCCACGGCTACGATGCGATCCCGGTGGCCATGCCCAGCGGGCAGATCCGCATCACCGCAGACAGCGAGCTGCGCGTGGCCGAGTCCGACCTGCGCCGGCAGCTGGCCGCGCGCGGTTTCCGTGAGGCCATCGAGTTCGCGTTCGTGGATGCCGGCCTGCTCGCGAAATGGTCTCTGGACGCAGGCGCAGTGGCCTTGGCCAACCCGCTCAGCGCCGAACTGGGGGTGATGCGCACCAGCCTGCTGCCGGGGCTGGTGCAGGCCGCCTGCCGAAACCTGTCGCGCCAGCAGTCGCGGCTGCGCCTGTTCGAGATCGGGCGGGTATTTGGCGAAAGTGAGGGAGCAGGGAAGCGGGAAGAGGGAGCAGGGGCGGCAAGCAAAGCGCAAAAATCGGCGCCACGCGAAACCGTGCGCATCGCCGCGGTGGCCTGCGGCGGCGCGCACGCCGAGCAATGGGGCGTACCGACGCGCGGGGTGGATTTCCACGACCTCGCCGGTGATCTGGAGAGTCTTGCCGCGCTGGCTGGTGCGTCGGCGCTGCGTTTGGCCCCGGCCCGCGTGCCGTGGCTGCATCCGGGGCGCAGCGCGCAGGTGTGGAAGGGTGAGGCGCTGCTGGGCCACATCGGCCACCTGCACCCGCGCCTGCTCAAGGCGCTGGATGTGGATGCCGAGGTGGTGGTGTTCGAGCTGGACGTGGAACCGCTGTGCGCCCGCGCATTGCCGGCCGCCCGCGACCTGTCGCGCTTTCCGTCCGTCCGCCGGGATCTGGCGCTGGTCGTTCCGGACGCCGTGCCGTGGGCGGCGCTGCACGACAGCGTGCACGCCGCACTGGGCGCGCAGCTGCAAGCGGTTCGGCTGTTCGACGTGTACCACGGCCAGGGACTCGAAGCGGGCACAAAGAGCGTGGCTATGGGCTTGATTTTGCAAGATGTTTCGCGCACGCTGACAGACCGCGACGCGGATACCGCGGTGGCCGCGGCGGTGGCTGCGCTGGGTCGGGATTGCCGGGCGACCCTGCGCGGAGCGTGATGCGACGGGTGGTGGCGCGACGGATCGTTGACAAGTCGGGCAAGGGGAAGACGATGGCGTTGACCAAAGCCGAGATGGCCGTACACCTCAACGAGGAGGTGGGGCTGAACAAGCGCGAGGCGAAGGAATTCGTCGATGCGTATTTCGACGTGCTGCGCGAAGCGCTCGAGCGCGGCACGCAGGTCAAGCTGTCGGGCTTTGGCAATTTCGAACTGCGCCAGAAGAATCAGCGCCCCGGGCGCAACCCGAAGACCGGCGAGGAAATCCCGATTTCCGCACGCACCGTGGTCACCTTCCGCGCCGGCCACAAGCTCAAGGAGCGCGTGGACGCGCACGCCGCAGCCGCCGGAGCCGAACATGCTTGACCCGGGCAGCAACCGTGAGCTTTCGCCGATTCCGGCCAAACGCTACTTCACCATCGGTGAAGTCAGTGAACTGTGCGACGTCAAGCAGCACGTGCTGCGTTACTGGGAGAGCGAGTTCCCATCGCTCAACCCGGTCAAGCGCCGCGGCAATCGCCGCTACTACCAGCGCCACGAGGTGCTGATGGTGCGCCAGATTCGTAGCCTGCTGTACGAAAACGGCTACACCATCGGCGGTGCCCGGCAGCGTCTGGAAGGCGAGGGCGCACGCGAGGAAAACGCGATGTCGGCGCAGATCGTGCGGCAGGTGCGCAGCGAACTGGAAGACGTGCTGCAGCTGCTGCGCCGGCCCTGATGGCCGCGCCTGCCGGCACGCGGCACGGCAAACCCGTATAATCGCCGTCCCGCACGCGATGCGTGCGCGCAACACCGCCCGCGTCGGGGCGTAGCGCAGTCTGGTAGCGCACCTGCCTGGGGGGCAGGGGGTCGTGGGTTCGAATCCCGCCGTCCCGACCAATCTCGTATCCCACCTTTAGCCCGAAGGCGCGGCCTGCCATGCTCTTGCTGCTGTGCCTGTTGCTGGGTCTGGCCTTGTTCGCGCTGTGGCGCGCCTGCCGCAAGACCGCAGCCGCGCTGGTCGTCACGGCGCTGCTGGCGCTCGTGCTGGGCAGCACCCCGTGGTTGCCGGGCGTGCTGGTGCGCGGCCTGCAAGCCGGCTTCTCGCAGCGCGCGCCGGCGCAGTGGGGCCAGCGTCCGTTGATCGTGGTGCTGGGCATGGGCACCGAGCGCGACACTGTGGGTGCCGAAAATTCGACCCCGGCGCAACCCGCTTCCGCCGATTCGACGCCGCCGCTGGACGTGGGCAAGTATGCGTATTCCTCGTTGCTGGCCGCGCTCGACCTGTACCACGCCTGCGCCGCGCAACGTGGCGCTGCGGCCTGTCATGTGCTGGTCAGCGGCGGCGACCCGTTGCTGCTCGGCCGCTCCGAGGCGCAGGTCTACGCGCAGCGCCTGATCGCGTCGGGGATGCCTGCGCAGGCGTTGCTGATCGAGGGTGCTTCGCGCAACACCTTCGAGAACGCCAAGTTCAGCGCCGCCCTCGTGCAGCGCCAGCACTTCGATCAAATCGTGCTGGTGGCTTCGGCGCTGCACCTGCGCCGCAGCGTGATCGACTTCCGCCACTTCGGCTTGAACGTGGTTCCGCTGCGCCCGGACACCATCAGCCCCAGCCCGCGCCTGCTGCCCAATGCGGGCAATTTGTTTCTGACCGATGCGGCGCTCCACGAGTACCTCGGGATCGCGCAGTACCACGCATATCAGGCGCTGGGCTGGAACTGAGGTCGTCTTTGGCGTTCGAGCGTCGTCCGGGTTCCCTGCGCCGTTCGCGCTCGATGGACGGCTGACGCCGTGCGTGATGTGCCCGGGCGACAGGTGCACGCTGCCGTCGGGGGTTGAATCGCGTCAGCGTGGATGCGGGAGTTTCGACTGGAGGCGCCGACGCGGCGATGGGCGGCGTTGGCACGCGGGGCGCCAGCAACGGCGGACATCTTGCGGTGGGGGCACGGGCCCGGTGCGCGCCCGCGCTCATTGCGGTGCGTTGCGTTCGAGTTGATGCAGTCGCTGCGGAACTTCGTGGCGCTGCAGCAAGTGCAGCGAAGCGGTCCCGAACAGCGCCAAGGCGAGCACGACGACGATCGCGGCGAGCAGGTGGCGCGCGCTCCACTGCTTGGGCGCGGGGGCGAAGGCAATCAATCCGAGCAGCGCGGCGACCACGATCACCGCGTCGAAACTGGCGCGCTGCCAGTAGCTGCCGCCCAGATGCAGCCACATCCCGAACTCGTCGAAGGTCAGCCCCAGGCCGATCGCGTACAGCGCCGCGCAGGCCGTGCGCCAGCGTCGACGCGGCGGGGCGAACAGCAACCAGGCCCCGGCACCGCACAGCAGGAAGATGCCGTAGTTCAAGTGGTGCACGTGGGTGCCGCCCATGTGCAGGTAGAGATCCGGCATCCGCCGCGCCATGATCAAGTACACCACCAAGCGCGCACAGATGAAGGTGAGCAGGAACACGAACAACACCACCCGGGCCAGGCGCCGCACGCCCGGCTCGGGGACTTCGATGGCGGTGGCGGGCGAGGCGGACATGGTGATGGCGACGCGGAAGATCGGCGATATCGCTGCACCGCGTCAAGCGACGCCGGCCCGCGATGGCTAAACTTGAGCGCTTTCTCGCTCAGGATGCTCAAGCGCATGCGCACCTTGTACCCGGAGATCGAACCCTTCGACAGCGGCATGCTGCGGCTCGACGATCGCCACACGATGTACTACGAGCAGTGCGGCAACCCGATCGGCAAGCCGGTGGCGTTGCTGCATGGCGGCCCGGGCGCCGGTTGCAGTGCGAAGATGCGCCGCTTCCACGACCCGGACGCCTACCGGATCATCCTGTTCGATCAGCGCGGCAGCGGGCGCTCGACGCCGCACGCCGACCTGCACGACAACACCACTTGGCATCTGGTGTCCGACATCGAGAAGCTGCGTGCGCATCTGCGCATCGCGCGCTGGCAGGTGTTCGGCGGCAGTTGGGGTTCGACGCTGGCGCTGGCCTATGCGCAGGCGCACCCGCAGGTGGTGACCGAACTGGTGCTGCGCGGCATCTTCATGCTGCGCCGCTGGGAGCTGGAGTGGTTCTATCAGCAGGGCACCTCGCGCCTGTTCCCGGAGGCGTGGGAAAAGTACCTGGCGGCGATCCCGGCGGTCGAACGCCACGACCTGATCTCCGCCTATCATCGTCGCCTCACCAGCCCCGACGAGGCCACGCAGCTGGCCGCGGCGCGCGCCTGGTCGGTGTGGGAAGGCTCGACCAGCTTCTTGCATCAGGACGCAGATTTCATCGACTCGCACGAGGACGCGCGCTTCGCGCTGGCGTTCTCGCGCATCGAGTGCCACTACTTCGTCAACGGCGGCTTCTTCGAAGTCGAAGATCAGTTGTTGCGCGATGCCCATCGCCTCGCCGACATTCCCGGTGTGATCGTGCACGGGCGTTACGACGTGGTGTGCCCGATCGCCAACGCCTGGGATCTGCACAAGGCCTGGCCGAAGGCCGATTTGCTGATTTCGCCGGCATCGGGGCACTCGGCGTTCGAGGCGGAAAATACCGACGCGCTGGTGCGTGCGACCGATCGGTTTCGCTGAGGCCGGCTGGCTGGTCAGCGCTCGCTCTGGAGCGGCGAGCCATCGGGCGCGTGGTCGAGCAACCACAGCCCGGCCCACAACTTCAGGTCCATCTGGCAGCCGGCGGCCAACCGCTGCGCCAGCCATCGCGCGGCATGCTGGCGTTCGATCGCGTGCACGGTGATGTTTTCGGTAGCGTCGCCGCCGCCACCGTGGATTTTCGTCAACTCCCGTGCCCGCACGAAAGCCACCCGCTCGTTGGTCAGGCCCGATGAGGTCGGCCCGATCATCAACACCTCGCAACGCGCCGGACGCCAGCCGGTTTCTTCCTCCAGCTCGCGTGCGGCCGACAGCTCCAGCGACTCGCCGGCATCGACGTCGCCGACCAGGCCGGCGGGAAACTCGATGGAGTTTGCCTGCAACGGCACGCGGTACTGTTCGACGAACAGCACGCGATCGTCCGGGGTCACGGCCAAGATGATCGCCGCCATGCCGCCAGCGTGGGTGCGCTCGACGTACTCCCAGCGCCCGCGCACGCACATCCGCAGGTACTTGCCTTCGTATTCGATGCGTACCGGTGCGTGGGCGTCTTCGATCATGGCAAGTGCGGCGCGGCTGGAAAGGCGACCAGCATAGCCAGCGCCGTTGGTGGGCGACAGCGATGGTGCGCGTTCAAGTTGCCAGCGCGGCAGCCCGCCGCCGCGTAAACGGCCCCGCGCGCAGGTGGTCGAACAGTTCGTCCAGCGCGGCCGCGTCGTGCGGCTTGCGGGCGGCATCGACGAAATCCGTCGGCAGTGGCGCATCGGTGGCGATGGTGGCCAGTCGCCGGCACAGCAAGGCCATGTCGCGGTGCTCGTGCAGGCGACGGGCGTGCATGGCCGCGCCGCGCAGGCGCAGGAAGGGGATTTCCGCATGGCGCGCCAGCAGGTCGTTGAGGCTGCCGAAGTGCCCGAGCAAGGTGGCGGCGGTCTTGGCGCCGATGCCCGGCACGCCGGGGATGTTGTCCACACTGTCGCCGGCCAGGCCGAGGAAGTCGGCGATCTGGTGGGCGTGCACGCCGTAGCGCGCCTTCACCCCGGCCGCGTTCCAGCGCAGGTCGCGGGCGTAGTCCCACTGCTCGTCGCCTCCTTGCAGCAATTGCGACAGGTCCTTGTCGGCCGAGACCAGCGTGCAGCGCAGGCCGTGCGCGCGCAGGCGCTGCAGGGCACTGCCGATCAGGTCGTCGGCCTCGTAGCGTTGGTCCACCAGCACGGTCAGGCCGAGCGCCTCGCACAGCGCCGCACAGCGCGCGAACTGGCGCTTGAGTTCGTCCGGAGCCGGCTCGCGGTTGGCCTTGTACGGTGGGTACAGCTCGTTGCGGAACGAGGATTCCAGCGCAGCGTCGAAGGCGACCACCACGTGCCGCGGACGCCGGCGCTCGAGCAGTTCGAGCAAGAAGCGGGTGAAACCGTGCACCGCGTTGACCGGCAAGCCATCGGCATCCGTCAGGTCGGGAGGAATGGAATGCCAGGCGCGGAACACGTACACGCTGGCATCGATCAGGTACGCCGCTTCGGTATCGCTCACGGTGCGTGCCAGTCGGTCAGCAGCGTGCGCGGATCCGGGCGCGGGCGGTCGGCTTGCGCGCCGTGGATCGTGCCGATGTGGATGAACCCCAACACGCGCTCGTGCTCGCCCACGCCCAGCAGGTGCAGCACGTGCGCATCGTACGCCGCCGCGCCGGTCAGCCACTGCGCGCCAAAACCCAGCGCGTGGGCGGCCAGCAGCAGCGAAAAACAGGCGCAACTGCCGGACTGAAGTTGCTCGGACTCGGGCACCTTGTGCCCGGGCATGAGGCGGGCGAGCACCGCGACGATGCACGGGGCGTGATCGAAGCGACTGCGCTCCTTGGCCAGCTTGTCCTGCGAAATGGCATGGTCGCGTTGTGACAGGCGGTCGGCGAGGGCGTCACCGAGCGCCCGCCGGGCGGCCCCCTGGATGCGCACGAAACGCCACGGCGTCAGCCGGCCGTGGTCGGGGACGTGCACGGCGACTTCGAGCATGCGCAGCAGCTGGGCGTCGTCGGGCCCCGGTTCGCCCAGTTGCCGAGAGGGCGTGGAATGGCGGGTCAACAGGGTTTCCAGAGCATCCATCGGGTTGACTTCGGGGCGACGTGGCGCAAGATGGCCGCGATTTGGTGGGTTGCGTCACGGATTGACGTGGGCGATTGCGGCATCCTCGCATGGACGATGCCGCCGTGTGCCCGCAAGGTCGGCATCATAACCACGAGGCGATCGAGCGCGTGCCATGTCACCCTTCCAGCCCAGCTACTCCGGCATGAACCCCGGCGGATCGCGCCACGGGGCGCAATCGCCGCAGGCCGTGCTCGACCGCCTGTGCCAGATCGTCCTGCCGCGGCTTGAACTGGCCTGCGGCGAGGCATTGAGCAAAGCCGACGATTCGATGTTCGATCTGGCGCAAAACGCCAAGAGCAACGCCAGTCGCGAGGGTTATTTCGACGCCATGCGCGAGATCCGGCGCGAGCGGCGGCAGATCGAGCAAGCGTTCCGCGACGACCTGGTCGCCGGCTTCACGCAGTTTCACAACGGCGTGGTTGCCGTTGCTGCACCGCCGCCACCGCGTGCCGGCGAACTGAGTCTGGTCGGGCAGGGCGAACTGGAAGAACAACTCGCCGCCGAGCAGAGCGCGGCCACGATCCATCGCCGCTTCAAGACGGTACTGGAACCCATCGCGCGCGGGATGGCGCGCATGGCCGTCACCTTGTCGCCGAACTTCGATCCCACGCGCAGCCCGGTCGGCCCCGAGCGCATGACCGGCGCGTTTCGCGTCGCCTGTGGCGCGTTTGCGGCCACCACCGAGGTCAAGCTGGTGTTGTTCAAACTCTATGAGCGCGAGCTGTTGCCGGCGCTGGAGTCCTTGTACCCGGAAGTGCTGCGCATGCTCTCCGAGGGCGGTTACATTTCCGGGCCGGTGCCGCGCGTACCGCAAGCGCAACCGCAAGCGCCACTGCCGCGGGCCATGCCGCCGGACTTCAATCTCGACCAGGTGCCGCAGCGACAGGCAGCGCCGCAGCCGGCCTACGACGCCAACCAGGAGCCGGACGACAACTTGATGGGCAGCCTGCAAGAGCTGTTGCAGGTTTGGCGCAAGTCGCAGCGGCACGCTGGCGCGCCGGCAGGCATGCCGGGAATCCAGGTGCCGCCGGGCATGCAGTTGCCGCCGGGCATGCAGTTGGCGCCGGGAGTGCAGCTGCCGCCGGGCATGCGCATGGGCGGCGAGCTGGAGCGTCCGCAGTTGACCTCCCACGAGATGCTGTCGGTGCTCTCGCTGTTCCAGAACGAGATGCCCGACGGCCTGAAAAACGCGCTGCAAGCCGGCGATCATTCGCTGGCCCAGCAGCTCAAGCGCGAGTTGCTCACCGGCGCTGCCGCGTTGGGCATCAGCAAGGGCGAGGCGCGCCTTGGCGATGCCGAGGAAGACGCGATCGATGTGGTCGGCATGATGTTCGAGGTGTTCCTCGACGAGCGCGACATCAAGTCGGACGTGCGCAGCCAGATCGCCCGCCTGCTGGTTCCGTACCTGAAGGTTGCGTTGCTCGATCGGCGCCTGTTCATGCACAAGCAGCACCCCGCGCGGCGCTTGCTCAATGCCATCGCCGAAGCCTGCGAGGGCAATCACGGCGAGGGCCCGCACGAGCGGGAACTGCTGCAGCGCGTGGGACACTCGGTGGATCGACTGGTCGCGGAGTTCAACGAGGACATCGCGATCTTCGAGATGCTCGAACAGGAACTGCGCACGTTCATCGATCAGTATCGTCGCCGTGCCGATCTGGCCGAGCGGCGCGTGGCCGAAGCGCAACGCGGCAAGGAACGCCTGGAGGAAGCGCGCTTGCGCGCCGACTCGCTGCTCAGCGAGCGCATCGGCCAGCGCAGCATCGCCCCGCTGGCGCAGGCCGACCTGCGCCGCTACTGGGCGCATCACTACGCGGTGCTGTTCTTGCGCGAAGGCGAAGATGGCGGCGGCTGCGCGGAGGCACTCAAGACTCTGGACGAACTGCTGGCGCTGGCCGACGTGGCGTTCCATACCGGCGGTCTGACCGCGGCGGCGCAGACCGAATCGCTGCAAGCCGGGCTGCTGGCGATGCTGGGCAGCTCCGGCCTGGTCGGCGAAGCGGCCGGCGAGTGCGCGCGCACCATCGCCCAGCACCTGATGCAGGCCGCGCCGAAAGTACGGCCAGATCCCCCCAAGGCGGTGGTCGAGGCGAGCGCTCCTGCCAACACGGCGGCCGAAGCGGCCGCAAGCATGCCGCAGCCGGCCACTGCGCGCCCGCTGCCCCAGCCCGAAGCGGCGCCGGCGCTGGATGTGGACGCCGCCGATGTCGCCCGCTTGCGCCAGCTGACCGTCGGTAGTTGGGTCGAGTTCGTCGGTGACGACGAGCGCGCCCAGCCGGGCAAGCTGTCGTGGATCAGCCCGATTTCGGCGCGCATGTTGTTCGTCAACAAGCGCGGTGCGCGCATGCACGTGGCATCGGCCGAGGAACTGGCGGCGATGATGAAGCAGGGCAAGCTGCGCTTGCGCGTGGCCGATGCCGCTTTCGACCAAGCCATGCACCAGGTGCTGGGCCGGCTGCGCGACGGGGCGACCGTGTCCGGCGAATGAGTTTGCCGTGAGCGGAAAGCGGTCAGCGGAAAGCGGTCAGCGGTACAGACAGCCCGCGGCAACCTGCTAGCATGCTGCGGTCGATCCAGGCTGGAGTTTGCGCATGGCGTTCACCGTTGCCGCAGTCCGCGAGGGCGTTCCCGAGGAACGCCGCGCCGCCATCACCCCGGAGACCTGCAAGAAGCTGCGCGCGGCCGGCGCCGACGTGGTCTTGCAAGCCGGCGTCGGCGAGCGTGCGTTCTTTCCCGATGCGGCCTATGACGGCGCCCAGTTCGCCGCCGACGATGCCAGCGTGTTGGCGCGCGCTGACCTGCTGTTGTGCGTGCAGCCGCCGAGCGCCGAAAAGCTGGCGGGGTTGAAAGAAAACGCGATCGTGATCGGCCTGCTCGCCGCCGGCACCGATCCGGCGCGCGAAGCGCAGTTGCTCGCGCGCAAAGCCACCAGCTTCCCGCTCGAACGCCTGCCGCGCACCACCCGCGCACAGGCGATGGACGTGTTGTCCTCGCAGGCGGGCATGGCCGGCTACAAGGCGACCTTGCTGGCCGCGCAGGTCGCGCCGCGGTTTTTCCCGATGCTCACCACCGCCGCCGGCACCATCCGCCCGTCGAAGGTGCTGGTGATCGGTGCCGGCGTGGCCGGCTTGCAGGCGATCGCCACCGCCAAGCGGCTGGGCGCGCAGGTGGAAGGGTTCGACGTGCGCCCGGAAACCCGCGAACAGATCGAATCGCTGGGCGGCAAGTTCCTCGACCTGGGCGTGAGCGCCAAGGGCGAGGGCGGCTACGCCCGCGAGCTGACCGCCGAGGAACGCGCCGAGCAGCAGCGCCGGCTGGCCGACCACCTCAAGGGCGTGGACGTCATCATCACCACCGCCGCCGTGCCCGGTCGCCCGGCGCCGAAGATCCTCGGCGCGGCGATGGTGGCGGGAATGAAACCGGGCAGCGTGATCGTGGATCTGCCGGCCGAGTCGGGCGGCAATTGCGAACTCACCAAAGCCGGTCAAACCGTGGAGATCAACGGCGTGAGCGTGGTCGGCCCCACCCATCTGGCCAGTTCCGGGGCGATGCACGCCAGCGAGATGTACGCGCGCAACCTGCTCAACTTCTCGCAGTTGCTCATCAAAGACGGCCAGTTGCACCTGAACTGGGACGACGATCTGGTGGCCAGGACTTGCCACCTGCACGCCGGCGCGCCGCGCAGCGGTTGACGGCGCCGACGAATCGTCGAGCCAATCGATTCGGTTTGTGGTGAGCATTCCGTTTGTGGTGCGCTGGTCGAACCATGAGCGGAATCGATGACCAGCACACGCCAACCGATCCGATCAACGCGGGCGACCGTGCGGCCCACCCATCCGCCCCTCGCGGCGTTGCTGCTGTTGGTGCATCTGCCGGAACTTCGCGCGCAGCGCCTGCTTCTGCTCGGGCGTGAGTTGCTGGAAGCGATGGAACACCTCGGCCACGCGCTGGCGATCTTCCGGGCTCATGTTCTGGAAGGCGCGGGCATTGCGCGCGGCCTGCTGGCGCTGTTGCGGGGTCATCTGCGCCCAGTGCGCGATCCGCTGCTGGATCTGCGCCTGCCGTTCAGGCGGCAACTGCGACCAGTGCGCCACGTTGCCGGCCATGTGCTGTTGCCGGCGCGGCGGCAACTGATCCCACTGTCCTTGCAATGGTTGGAGGAATGCCTGCTGCTGCGGACTGAGCTGGTTCCACGGCAAGGGCGTGGCCGGTGTGGCGTCGCGACCGGGCTGCTCGGGTTGCGTGAACGCGCCAGCATCCGGATCGACCGGCACCGGCACCGGCGGTGGCGCGGCGACGGCGCTGCCGGCCAGCAGTGCGGCCAGCAACAGCGCCGTACCGTAGCGCGCCATGCCGGTTCGATGGTTCAAGGTGCGACGCATGACATCAACCTCCCGCCGGTTCCTGGCCACCGGGTTGGGTGGCCAGCCAATGGTAGAAATCCAGATCCGAAAGCATTTCCGGGTCGGCCGTCTCCAGCGTGCCGGCCTCGCCGGCGTGCGCGGCGACGACCGTCGCGGTCGGCGCGATTGCCACCGCGGTCACCGGTGCCGGGGCAGGCGTTGGCGGCAAGCTGACCCGCGCCACCGCGACCGGCGCGGTCGTGGTCGCTGCGTGCGGCGCGGGCGCGCCAAGCGGCGCGCGCGGCAGTTGCGGGACGAACACCAGCAGTGCCAGCACTCCGGCGGCCGCCAGCCCGCCGGCCCACGCCCAGCGCCCCTGCGGGCGGTCGAGCCGGGCTTCCAGGGTTTCCAGTCGCAACGCGCGCAAGCGCCGGCCGGTATCGCGATCCAGATGCTTCACGCTCGCCTCGAAGCTGGCGCGGGCGCGCAGGGTGGTTTCGATGTCGCGGGCGTTCATCGCCAGTCCTCCAGTTGCTTGCGCAGCGCATCCATGGCGCGCGAGGTGTGGGTTTTCACGCTGCCTTCCGAGCAGCCCATCACGCGCGCGGTATCGGCCACGTCCAGGCCTTCCAGCACGCGCCACTGGTAGGCCTCGCGCTGCCGGCGCGGCAATGCTTGCAGTGCCGTGGCCAGCGCCTTGTAACTCTCGCGGTCGCTGTGGATGGTGGCCGGGCCGGGGGTCGGATCGACCGGCTCCCACGCCGGGCCGTCGTCCTGTTCGGCACCCGAACCCATCCACCCGACCAGCACCGAGCGCACCTTGCGCCGCCGCTGGATGTCGGTGATGCGGCTGCGCAGCACGCGCCAGAACAGCGGCGTCCATTCCAGCGCCGGCCGATCGGCATAGCGCTGCACCAGCTTGAGCATCGCGTCCTGCACCGCATCCAAGGCATCGTCCCGGTGCCGCAACGCGATCTCGGCGTGCCGGAAGGCGCGCCGTTCGACCTCCGCAAGGAATGCCTGCAAGGTCTGCGCGTGCGCGGTCGATGTCGGGATGCTGCCGTCCATCATCTGCCGTTTCGTGGTGGTTCCACCCGGCCGGGTTCGCCCGTGGAAACGCAGCATTGGCAGGGCGGTTGACAATGCTTGTCGATGCGGCCACCGGGGCGGTTATGATGCCCGCATCCAGGTGCGAGGGGCGGGGACATGGGCGACGGGCTGGTGGCGCTGTACATCTTCATGCTGGCGGCGATCGCCGGACACGTCATCATCGCGCGCGTGCCGGTGATCTTGCATACGCCGTTGATGTCCGGTTCCAACTTCATCCACGGCATCGTGCTGATCGGGGCGATGGTGGTGCTGGGCAAGGCGACCACGCCGCTGGAGCAGGGCATCGGCTTCCTCGCGGTGCTGCTAGGTGCGGGCAATGCCGCCGGCGGCTATGTGGTGACCGAGCGCATGCTGGACATGTTCAAGTCCAGCAAGAAGGAGGCCGGCAAGTGAGCCCCGAACTGTTGCAGCACCTGATCGAGCTGAGCTACTTCATCGCCGCGACCTTGCTGCTGATCGGCCTGCAACGCATGGCCAGCCCCAAGACCGCGCGCAGCGGCATCCAGTGGGCCGGCATCGGCGTGCTGGTGGCGGTGATCGCCACCTTCTTCCTGCCGGACATGCACAACATCCCGCTGATGATCGCGGCCATCGTGATCGGGGTGGCCGGGAACTGGGTCTGGGGCAAGAAGGTGGCGATCACCGACATGCCGCAGATGGTCGCCCTGTTCAACGGCATGGGCGGCGGCTCGGCGGCGGCGATCGGCGCGGTGGAATTGTGGAAAGCGATACCGATGGCAACCCGCCCGAGCGCGGTACACATCGTGCTGGCGGTGGTCGGCGCGCTGATCGGCGCGGTGTCGTTGACCGGCTCGATCATCGCCTGGGCCAAGCTCGACGGCCGCATGGACAAGCGCTACACCTTCCCCGGCCAGCAGTATTTCAACGCCTTGGTGTTTCTGATTGCGCTGGCGGCCGGCGCGGTGGCGATCTGGGGCTTGACCGCCGGCGGGCTGGGCGCGCAGCAGACCACGCAGTTCGGCGTGCTCGGCTTTTTCGGGCTGGCATTGCTGCTGGGCATCCTGATGACCCTGCCGATCGGCGGCGCCGACATGCCGGTGGTGATTTCCCTCTACAACGCCTTCACCGGGCTGGCGGTGGCGTTCGAGGGCTACGTGCTGGGCAATCAGGCGCTGATCATCGCCGGCATGATGGTCGGCGCGGCCGGCATGCTGCTCACGCGCTTGATGGCCAAGGCGATGAACCGCTCGATCAAGAACGTGCTGTTCTCCAACTTCGGCGGCGGCTCGGCGGCGATGCAGGAGATCGGCGGTTCGATGAAGCCCATCGAGGCGGCCGACGTGGCGGCGATGATGGCCTACGCCGAGCGCGTGGTGATCGTGCCCGGCTATGGCATGGCGGTGGCGCAGGCGCAGCACAAGATCTGGGAACTCAGCCAGCGCCTGATCGATCGCGGGGTGAAGGTGAAGTTCGCCATCCACCCGGTCGCCGGGCGCATGCCCGGGCACATGAACGTGCTGCTGGCCGAGGCCGGCGTGCCCTACGATTTGATCGCCGACATGGACGACATCAATCCCGAGTTCGCCAACACCGATGTCTCGCTGGTGATCGGCGCCAACGACGTGGTCAACCCGGTGGCCAAGACCGACCCGGCTTCGCCGATCTACGGCATGCCCATTCTGGACGTGGTGAACTCGAAGAACACCATCGTCATCAAGCGCGGCAAGGGCACGGGTTTTGCCGGCATCGAGAACGCGCTGTTCTACGCCGACAACACGCGCATGCTCTACGGCGACGGCAGCGAGATGGCCAACGCGCTGGTGAGCGAGTTGAAGGCGCTCGACGGCGGCGGGCACTGAGGGCATCGACGCGCCGGTGAGCGCGCAGCGGCGGCCGACCTGAGCCGGCCGGATCAGGAATTTCGAGTGTGCTAGTGTGCGATTTTGCTTTGTACGCGGGGGTTGCATGGCCGTTCGAACGACTGATCGGATTCCAGCGGTGAAGGTGTGGACGCTGGGCGCCGTGTTGCTGATCGCTGCGGTCGGCGTCGGCGTCCCGGATGCGTTCGGTGCCGAGCAGTCCACGGCCGCCGTGGCGTCGGCGGCGTCGGCAAAAACCGATCAAGCCGCGGCAGCGACCGCGGCAGCGCGACCGGCGCTTGCTTCCGGGCCGTCGGCGCCTGCGCCAGCCATCGCTTGGCGGGTGGCGATGGTCGGCGACGTGATGCTCGGCAGCGACTATCCTGCGGCCGACTTGCCGCCCAATGAAGGGCGCGATCTGTTGGCCGCGGCACAACCGATCTTGCAGGCGGTGGATGTCGCCATCGGCAATCTGGAGGGTGCGATCGCCCAGGGTGGGCAGACCACCAAGACCGGCTGCGTGCGCTGTTTCGCGTTTCGCATGCCCCCCACGGTAGCCCCGGTGCTGCGGGCAGCGGGCTTCCGCCTGTGGTCGTCTGCCAACAACCACGCTTCCGATTTTGGCGATGCCGGGCGCGCGCAGACCACGCAAGCGGTGCAAAAGGCCGGGATGCTCAACACCGGCGCCACCACCCAGCCCGAAGCGCGTTGGCCCGTGCGTGGTCGCCAGCTGTGCCTGATGGCATTCGCGCCCAACATGGGCATGAATGACTTGCGCGATATCTCCGGCGCCCAGGATCGGATACGCCGCACACGCGCCCGTTGCGATTTGCTGATCGTGACCTTCCACGGCGGCGGCGAAGGGGTCGATCACAGCCATACCCCGGTCGGCACGGAATGGTTTTTGGGCGAAAATCGCGGCGATGTACGCGCATTCGCGCATGCTGCGCTCGATGCCGGCGCCGATCTGGTGTTCGGCAGCGGGCCGCACATCGCCCGCGGCATGGAACTCTATCATCACAAGTTGATTGCATATTCGCTGGGCAACTTCATGACCTACGGGGGGATTTCCGTGGCCGGGCCGCTGGGGTGGTCTGCCTTGCTGGAGGTGAATCTGGACGATCAAGGGCGCTTGGTGTCCGGGCAGATCCATGCATTCCGACAGACGTCACGGCAGCCCCTGGCTGCAGATCCCGATCTATCGGTGGTCAAGCTCATGGTGCAGCGGACGCAAGACGACTTCGCTGGCGGCGGTCTGCGGTTCGACGCGCAAGGAAATTTTTCGCCTGCCGACAAGGCCGCTTCGTCTGGCCAGCGCTAGCCGGCGGTTTGCCACCGGCCGTGCGACCAGACCCGCCTGATCCAAATCAGGGCCGGGTGGCGGTTGCGCGGTAGAATGCGCCCATCATGTACAGCCGCAACAGCGAACCGTTCCGCCTGGCGCGCGACTGCGCCGCCGTGCTGGTGCCACAGGGCGACAAGGTCACCTTGCCGGCCGGCAGCATCGGCTACATCTCGCAGGCCCTGGGCGGCAGTTTCACCGTCTACGTCGAGGGCAACCTGTTTCGCATCGCCGGGGTCGATGGCGATGCGCTGGGCAAGCCGCAGGTGGCAGCGCCCGAACTGCCCGTCAACGCCAGTGACGACGATGTCGAAGCACTGGTCTGGGAGCAACTGCGCACCTGCTTCGATCCGGAAATCCCGATCAACATCGTCGATCTGGGGCTGGTCTACGGCTGCGACATCACCGCCCTCGAGGATGGCCAGCGCAAGGTGGCGATCCGTCTGACCCTGACCGCGCCGGGCTGCGGCATGGGCGACATCCTCGTCGGCGACGTCACCGCCAAGCTCGAGCTGGTGCCGACCGTGTCCGAAACCGATGTGCAGATGGTGTTCGACCCGCCGTGGAACCAGTCCATGATGTCCGAGGCGGCACGGCTGGAAACCGGGATGTTCTGAACCCCGGGCTGGCCACGCCGATCGTCCCTGCGTAGGCTGTCGCCCGGATTTTCCCCGAGGAATGGTGGCGTGGAGGCGTCGGCGCGCTTGGTCGAGGTGTTGGTGGAACTGGCCCGCTTGCGCCAGCGCACGGGCGATCATGCCGGCGCGGTGGTTGGCTTGCGCGAGGCCAACAGCGTGCGCCCCAACGATGCCGGCTTGGTGATCGCCTTGGGCGATGGGCTGCGCCAGGCCGGTGCGCTCGATGAGGCCATCGGCTGGCTGCGCCGCGGAGTCGAGCTGGCGCCCGATTCCGCGCCGGCGTGGTATGCGCTGGGGCGCACGCTCAAGGCCCACGCGGACATCTCCGCCGCGCGCGACGCGCTGGAACGGGCGCTGGCCTGCGATCCGAACCTGACCGCCGCCCGTGGCGCGCTCGGCGACCTGCTCAACAGCGTGGGCGACAGCGCCGGCGCGGCAGCCTGTTTTCGCGCCTGTGCGCAAGACCGCGCGCAGGCCCCGCGGGCGTGGTCGCGGATCGCCAACCTCAAGACCTTGCGCATGAGCGCCGATGACGTGGCGGCGCTGCGCCGGCTGGCCGCCGACACCAGCTTGCGTGAGGACGAGCGGGTGTCGGTCGGCTACGCGCTGAGCAAGGCGCTGGAAGACCAGCACGACTACCCGGCGGCGTTCGCGGTATTGCAACAGGCCAGCGCCAGCAAGCGCCGGCAGGTGACGTGGGACGCGTCACGCTTCACGGCCTGGATCGACGCGATCGACGCGGCGTTCGTGCCGCCCATCGCCGGCGTGGACGACCCGGACTTCGGCCGGGAGGCGATTTTCGTGATCGGCATGCCGCGCTCGGGTTCCACCCTCACCGAACAAATCCTCGCCAGCCATCCGCAGGTCGAAGGCGCCAGCGAGCTGACCGACCTGCACGGCGTGCTCAACGCCGAATCGCAACGGCGGGACGTCGAGTTTCCGCATTGGGTGGGGCAGGCCACGCCGGCCGACTGGCGCCGGTTGGGCGAGGACTACCTGCGTCGCACGGCGCGCTGGCGCCAGCAGCGGCCGCGCTTCACCGACAAGGGCCTGGACAACTGGCCGCTGGTCGGCGCGGCGGTGGCGATGCTGCCGGGCGCCAGCTTCGTCAACTGCCGCCGCGATGCGCTCGAAACCTGCCTGTCGTGCTACCGGCAACTGTTCCACCACGGCAACTTCGCCAGTTACGACCTGCGCGAGCTGGCGGCCTGCTGGCGCGACTACGACCGCCTGTGCCGGGTTTGGCGGGAGCGATATTCCACGCGGGTTTTCGATGCCGTCCACGAAGACCTGTTGGCCGACCCACAAGCGCAGGTGCGCCGGTTGCTGGAGTTCACTGGCCTGCCGTTCGATCCGGCGTGTCTGCAGTTCCACCGCACGGCCCGCGCCGTGAATACGTTCAGTGCCGGGCAGGTACGCCAGCCGTTGCGCCGCGATACCGCCCGCGCGCAGCGGTACGGGGCCTTGCTCGACCCCTTGCGTGCGGCACTGGCCGGCGAGCGACCGGCTACGGACTGACCGCAATCGGTGATCCGGCGGTTCGGATTCCAGTCGATACGGTTGATACGGTCGCCGTGTTTCGTGATCGCGCGCACGTCGAAACTGTGCCGTAAAGCGCGTTTTAACGTTTCCCGCCCTGCAAACGGCCAGTTCTGCGGCCGATTGGCCTGCAACCATGATGCGGTGCGCCAGCATTTTTGCATTGCCGCGAAGTCGGCCTGTCAATCAGTCATCCATTGCAATAGGTATGATCTATTGATAAATCGTTTCATATCAACGACGTATTGATGGTATTCCAGATATTTCCTATCTGGATTTTCAAAGAAAACCACTCTTTACGGTATCCATATTGGTGCGATGCCAAATTGGATGAAGAAAGTTTCATGGGTGGGTGTTCGGTCGCGGTCTAGTGTCCCCCGGTCCGCGCAAAGGGCAGCACAAAGCAAGCCCCCGCCCTTGGCCGAACGGGATCAAGACACCTCCACACCATCCATCCAATCGGGGTCCAGACATGAATACGATGCGCAAATCCACGCTGGCGCTGGCCGTCATGGCCGCGTGCGCGGTCGGGTCGGCCAGTGCGGCCGGTTCGCTGATGACCGTCGCCCATCCCACCTTCATGCACCGCGGCGACGCCATGATGGGCGCCATGCCGCAGGCGCAGAAGATTCGCTTTTCGATCTCCCTGAAGATGCGCGACCGCGCCGGACTGGACGCCTTCATCGCCGGCATGAAGCGCCATCCCCATCACCCGATGACCACCGCGCAGTTCATGGCCGGGCACGCGCCGACGGCGGCGCAGGTGGCCCGCGTGGTGAACTGGATGCGCGGCGAAGGCTTCACCGACATCGTGGTCGCTCCGAACCACCTGCTGGTTTCGGCCACTGCCAACGCCGGGCAGGTCGGGCGCTCGTTCAATACGATGATGGCGCAGTTCCGCACCCACGACGGTCGCATCGCCTACGGCAACACCATCGAGGCCAAGCTGCCGTCCGCTCTGGGTGGCGACGTGCTGGGCGTGGTCGGCCTGCAGACGGTCAACGTCGGCCACACGTTCTTCGTGCGCGCCCGTCGCCGCACCAACGGCATGCACACGATGGCGGTGACCGGTCACAACCCGACCGATTTCCCGTCGATCTACGGCGCCTCCGGCGCGGCGGTGGCCTCCGGTGTGACCGTGGGCATCTTCACCCAGGGCGCGATGTCGCAATCGATCTCCGACCTGAATGCGTTCACCTCGCAAAACGGCCTGCCCACGGTGAGCACGCAGACGGTGCAGACCGACGGCTCGGGTACCGACACCAGTGGCATCGGCGAGTGGGATCTGGACAGCCAGGACATCGTCGCCATGGCCGGCGGCCAGGTCGGCAAGATCATCTGGTACAACGTTCCGACGTTGTCCGACTCGCAGATGGTGGACAACTTCAACACCATCGTGTCGGCCAACGCCGCCAAGATCATCAACGTGTCGATCGGCGGTTGTGAAACCTCGGCGCAGGGCGCCACCGCCAACGCCTCCGATCAGGCGTTCGCGCAGGGCGTGGCGCAGGGCCAGACGTTCTCGATCTCCACCGGCGACTCCGGTGCCGACGAGTGCGGCAACGGCGGCACCACTCCGAGCTGGCCGGCCAACTCGCAGTACGTGGTCGCCGTGGCCGGCACCACGCTGGACGCGTCGTCGGGTGCCAACGCGAGCTGGAACAACGAAACGGTGTGGTCCAAGTCCGGCGGTTCGCAGTCCAAGTACGAGCCCAAGCCGAGCTGGCAGACGCTGTGGAACGGCCAGTATCGCGGCGTGGCCGACGTGGCGTTCGATGCCGATCCGAACTCGGGCGCGTCGGTGATCGTCAGCGGCGCCTCGCAGCAGATCGGCGGCACCAGCCTTGCCGCGCCGCTGTTCGCCGGTGAGTGGGCGCGCGTGATCGCCACCCAGGGCACCGGCGTGGGCTTCGCCGGCCCGATCCTCTATCAACTGCCGGCCGCGGCGTTTCATGACGTCACCCAAGGCAGCAACGGCATTTCCGCCGGCCCGGGCTATGACCTGGCTTCCGGTCGCGGCAGCGTGATCCTCTCCGCGGCGCTGGCCAACTGGCCCGGCGGCGGCGGTGGCGGCGGTGGTAGTGGTGGCGGTGGTGGTGGCGGTGGTGGTGGTGGTGGCGGCGGTGGCGGTGGTACGACCACGCCTACGGCCAACTTCAGCTACACCACCAACGGCGACAGCGCCAGCTTCACCGACAACTCCACCGATCAGGGCGGCTCGATCACCGGCTATTCCTGGAACTTCGGCGACGGCAGCGGCACGGCCACCTCGGCCAATCCGAGCTACTCCTACGCCGCCGACGGCACCTACACGGTCAGCGAGACGGTTTCCGACAGCGGCGGCAACTCCGCCAGCACCAGCCAGCAGGTTGCGGTGAGTTCCAACTCCGGCAACAGCAACTGGTGGATGTTCAGCGCCAAGAAGAACGCCAAGAAGAACGCCAAGAAGGCCAGGGGGCGCTGATCGGCACCGCTCGCCGATGGCGGCGGCGGTGCCCGGCGACGCGCCCGCTCGTCCGATCGCCTTATCAGGAAATGATTTGCAGTGCATCGACCCCGGCCTTGCGCCGGGGTCTTTGCTTGTCCGGCGGCGCTTGCCGCAGCTGCGCTCGACGCGTGCACGTGCGGGGGCGAATGGCGACGCAGTCCGCGCCCAATGTGTGAGCCATTCGCGCATTTGCCCGTATGGGAAGGTTTTCTGAACGCTTCCTGAGCGCCGTCTTTAATCACAGATCGTGCGGTGCAGCAATTTGGCAAGGGCGAACGACCGGTCGGCGTCCGGCGACGGATGGCGCCGAAGTGCATCGCGCGGCGGGCGAAAAAAATTTTGCACAGCAATCAGTTATGGCGCGTAATGGTTTCTTTAACACATTGAATTTCGGTCATTTTCAGGCCGGTCCGCGAACTGATTGGTGCGGCGCATCACAATATGAATGAAGTTTAATGCGCGCTCTGCGAGCGCGGCGCTAGTGTCGCCGCGTTCGTAAAGGAGCGAGCCGCCCGCGCATCGGGTCTGCCTGACCCGACCGACCACCACGAGACAAGGCAGTTCGGTGGTTGGCAGGTTCAACAGGTTCCGGGCGAAAGCAGGCGTCGAACGTGCAAGTCGGGCAAGCCGCCCAGAGCGAAATCGCCACAAGTGCAAGTGTGCTGCCAAGCCGGGCCTAGTCACCCCGGCGTTCCACCACCACTACAACTACAGCCAATCGGGGTTCATCCAATGAGCAAGATCCACAAGTCCACCCTTGCGCTGGCCGTCGCGGCCGCGTTTTGTGCGGTCGGCACGGCCAGTGCGGCCGGTTCGCTGATGACCGTCGCCCATCCCACCTTCATGCGTCCGGGTGACGCCGTCGTCGGTACGCTGGCGCAGGGCCAGCAGATCCATTTCAACCTGGCGCTGCAGATGCGCGACCGCGCCGGTCTGGACGCGTTCATCGCCGGCATGAAGAACCATCCGGGTCAGGTGATGAGCGGCGCCGACTTCATGGCCAAGCATGCGCCCACGCAAGCGCAGGTCAATCAGGCGGTGACGTGGATGAAGGGGCAGGGCTTCACCAACATCGTGGTCGCCCCGAACCACCTGCTGGTCTCGGCCACCGGCACATCGGCGCAGGTCAGCCGCGCGTTCAACACCTCGATGGCGCAGGTCAAGACGCATGACGGCCGCATGGCCTTCGGCAACACCACCGAAGCCAAGATCCCGACCTCGCTGCAGGGCAACGTGCTGGGCGTGGTCGGCCTGCAAACCGTGAACATGGGCCACACCTTCGCGGTGCGTGCGCGCCATCCGTCCGGCGTGCACACGATGGCGGTGACCGGTCACAACCCGACCGATTTCCCGTCGATCTACGGCGCCTCCAGCGCGGCCACCGGCGCCGGCGTGACCGTGGGCATCTTCACTCAGGGCAGCATGACGCAGACGGTCAAGGACCTGAACACCTTCACCGCCAACAACGGCCTGGCCACGGTCACCACCCAGCAGGTCAACACCAACGGTGCCGGCACTTCCACCAGCGGCGTGGACGAGTGGGATCTGGACAGCCAGGACATCGTCGGCATGGCCGGCGGCCAAGTCGGCAAGATCATCTGGTATCAGACCCCGTCGCTTTCCGACGCGGACATGAACGCCAACTTCAACACCATCGTGTCGGCCAACGCCGCCAAGATCATCAACGTGTCGATCGGCGGCTGCGAAACCTCGGCGCAGGGCGCCACCGCCAATGCGTCGGATCAGGCGTTCGCGCAGGGCGTGGCGCAGGGCCAGACGTTCTCGATCTCCACCGGCGATTCGGGTGCCGACGAGTGCGGCAACGGCGGCACCACCCCGAGCTGGCCGGCCAACTCGCAGTACGTGATCGCTGCGGCCGGCACCACCCTGAACGCGTCCACCGGCGCCAATGCGACCTGGAGCAGCGAGACCGTGTGGTCCAAGTCCGGCGGTTCGCAGTCCAAGTACGAGCCCAAGCCGAGCTGGCAGACGCTGTGGAGCGGCCAGTATCGCGGCGTGGCCGACGTGGCGTTCGACGGCGACCCGAACTCGGGCGCGTCGGTGATCGTCAGCGGCGCCTCGCAGCAGATCGGCGGCACCAGCCTGTCGGCGCCGCTGTTCGCCGGTGAGTGGACGCGCGTGATCGCCACCAAGGGCACCAGCGTGGGCTTCGCCGGTCCGATCGTGTACCAGTTGCCGGCCTCGGCCTTCCACGACATCACCTCGGGCAGCAACGGCATTTCCGCCGGCCCGGGCTATGACCTGGCTTCCGGTCGCGGCAGCATGATCCTCTCCACGGCGCTGGCCAACTGGCCGGGCGGCGGTGGCGGCGGTGGCGGCGGCGGCACCACGCCGACGGCCAACTTCAGCTTCACCACCAGTGGCCTGACCGCCAACTTCACCGACAGCTCCAGCGATTCGGGCGGCTCGATCACCGGCCACTCGTGGACCTTCGGCGACGGCGGCACCTCGACCGCGACCAGCCCGAGCCACACCTACGCGGCGGCCGGCACCTACTCGGTGACCGAGACGGTGACCGACAGCGGCAGCAAGACGGCGAGCAAGACGTCGTCGGTGACGGTGGCGTCCTCGGGCGGCGGTGGCGGCGGCGGTTCCAAGCAGCTGCTGGCCAACACCGGCTTCGAGACCACCGGTTCGTGGACGGGTTCGTCGGGCATCTTCTGCACCAACTCCACCTGCTCGGGCGAAACCGCGCACGCCGGCACCGGCTTCACCTGGCTGGACGGTTACGGCAGCACCCACACCGACACCCTGTCGCAGGCCGTGACCATCCCCTCGACCGCCACCACGGCCACCGTGCAGTACTACCTGCACATCGACACCGCCGAGACCAGCACCACCACCGGCTATGACAAGCTGTACGTGCGTCTGTACAGCGGCTCGACCCTGGTGTCCACGCTGGCGACGTACTCCAACCTCAACGCCAACAGCGGGTACACGGTGCATAGCAACGCCATCAACGTCAGCAAGTACCGCGGCAAGAGCCTGACGCTGAAGTTCACCGGCAGCGAAGACAGCTCGTTGCAGACCTCGTTCGTGCTCGACGACGTGACCCTGACCACGCAGTAATCGACAGCAGAAAATGGTCATTCTCCGACCCCGGCCTCGCGCCGGGGTCTTTTTTTGCGCGGGTTGCACCCCGCGCCATCGCCGAACCTCAGGCGTAACCGAAGCGTTCGATGTACGGTTGCAGTGACGCCAGCCACGGCGTCAGGTGCGCTTCGTAACGCCGCCAGCGCTGCAACGCATCGCGATACAAAGGCCTGCTGACCTGTGCGTAGCTGGGCGTGTCGATGCGCCCGCGCCGTTGCGCGCGTTCTGCAAAGCCATGCAGGTCGTCGTGCCAGGGCACGTGCAGGAAATCGCACAGCGCCCGTACCTGCCCGTCGAAGTCGGCCACCACGTCCTCGTAACGGATGCTGTGGACGGACAAGGGCAACTGCGTGCGCACCAGCTCCCACAGGTCCATCGTGCGGCAGTACAGATCCACCGCGCCTTGCAGGGTGCAGAAGTTGGCCATGGCGTGGTTGGGGCGGAACTGCTGCATGAAGCAGCTCAGTACCACGTCGCAGGGGTGACGCAGTGCGAACACGAAGCGTGCATCCGGGAACACGCGATGGAGCAGGGCCGCGATGTTGGTGTGCAGCGGGAACTTGTCCAGCAGCAGCTTGTCGCGGGCGCCGCCGCCGTGCTGCGCGGCCGCACCGAAGTAAGTCTCGCGCAGCAACTCCAGATCGAGCGCATCCAGATCGACCAGCGCGTCCGGGTAGCCGCGCGGGATCGCGCGCACCGCCGCCAGCAGCGTCTGCGCCGGCGGCTTTTCTTCCATCGCCGCGATCCCCGGGTGGCCATCGAGCACCTGATTGAGCAGGCTGGTACCCGAGCGCGGGAAGCCGATCAGGAACGCCGGACTGGTCGTCGATGATGCCGCCGCGATGGGCTTGAGGGATTGCAGCCAACCGGCGCGTGCGCGCGCCAGCAGCGCCTCGACACCGGCCAGATACCGGTTCGCACCCGGATGCGCGTGTTCCCACGCCGCCTGTGCCAGCTGATTGCCCTGCGTGAAGGCGGCGAACGCGGCATCGACGTCTCCGGCCAGGTCCAGCAGGCGACCGCATTCAAAGGCGACGTATTCGCGCTGTGAGTCGGACACGACCAGCGCCTGCGCTCGTGCCAGATGCGACAGGCCGTCGCCCACATCGTTCGCGCGGCGTGCCGCCTTGCACAGCGCCAGGTGCAACTCGATTGCGCCGCTGCGGCCATCGCCCGGTGCGATCTGGGCAAGACCGGCCCGTGCCACCGTGACGGCGGGTTCGACGCGATTGCTGTCCTCGTACAAGTGCGCCAGCCCGGCAGCGGCGTCGAGGTACGCCGGGTCGATCGCGAGAGCTTTTTTCCACGCCGATTCGGCGGCGGCCCAGTGCTGTCGGGAGTGTTCGATGCGGGCCTGCGCGTCCCACGCGGCGGCACTGTCCGGGTGGGCCGCCAGCAATTGCGCGGCAAGCCGCTGTGCGGGGGGGAAGTCGCCCCGCTCGGCGTACAGGCGGATGGCGCGCGTCCAGTGGGCGATGCGCAGCGACGCCAGCGCCGGCTCGCTCAGGCACTGGCCGTATTCGTCGCTGTTCTCTGGAATCCCCGGCTGCCGGGCTTCCAGGCGCTCCAGCCAGGCCCTCGCCTCGGCGATGCGACCGGCGGCGCGCAAGCAGCGCGCCTTCTCGATCCAGGCCGGTGCATCCTGCGGATGCTGCCGGCCATAGCGATCGATCCACCGCAGCGCCTGCTCGGGGTGGCCGAGCGCGCGCAACAAACGCGCCTGCGCCAGCCAATACACCGGTTGTTCCGACGCGTGCTCGGCAACTTCGTGCAGCCGCGCTTGGGCCGCGGAAAAGTCGCTGGCGGCAGCGTGCGCGTCCACCAGTTCGAGTCGCAGGGACAGCGCTTGCGGGCGATTGGCGACGGCCCGGGTCAGGGCGGTGATGGCACCCGGGAGGTCGCCGGTTTGCCGCAGACAACTGCCTAGGCCGTGCAGGGCCGAGGCGCTGTCCGGGTCACGGGCCAGCGCTCGGGAAAACGCCAGCCGCGCGCCGGCGGTGTCGTGCGCGTGCCAGCGTGCCCAGCCAAGGTCCGCGTCGAGTGCCGGATCGTCCGGTCGCAGGACGGCGGCCCGCCGCAACAGATACAACGACGCGGCCGGGTCGTCGGCGCGCAACAGGCCGCGCCCGGCTGCGGCCAATAGCCCCGGATCGGCGCGAATCTGCTGCCATCGGCTCGCCAGCACGCCGACCAAGGCGTCGGGCCGCTGGGCGGTGATCGCCTGCCGCAGCAACCCGCCCGCATCGTCCTCGCCGCCTGCCGTGCCCATCGATGCCTGCATGCCCACGCATTCCGGATGCCGCACCATGCCAAGCCGCGACGCCACTGGCAAGCGCACGCCGGCGTGGCGCCCGATGGCCGCCTGCCGCCGTTGCTTGCGTTGTCTGACAACGATCCGACAGCGGCGAACGGCTTGCAGTCGGCGGGCCGGCGTGCTGATAATGAACGCCGGTCGAACGGATGGATCGCTTGGCGCGTGCGTGCGGGGCCGGCTGCCAGTTGCAGGCTCCAGCGGGCGTGCGTCGGGGGAGGGTTGAGGGCCGCGCGTCAACGGGACATGGCGGGTCGTCAGGTGCAGCAAAGGGGCGGATCGCCCTTGTACGAACGTCGGGATCCACGCGTCGCCGGCGTACCACACAAATTACTTCTGGGGTCACGAATGAACACGAAATCTCTGCGTAAGACGACCATCGCCCTGTCCATCGTCGCCGCCATGTGCGCCAGCGGCGCCATGGCGGCTGGTACCGATGCTTCCCTGCTCTCCGTGGCCAAGCCGGTCACCTTGCGTCATGGCGACGCGGTGATGGGCGCGCTGCCGACCAGCCAGCCGATGCACGTAGCGATCGCGCTCAAGGTGCGCGATGGCGCCGGGCTCGACGCCTTCGTCAAGAACTCCGCCAAGAACCCCGGCGCGATCAAGCCGATGAGCCGCGACGCGTTCATGGCCAACCATGCGCCCACCCAGGTGCAGGCGCAGACGGTCGCCAACTACCTCACGCGCATGGGCTTCACCAACGTGCAGATCGCGCCCAACCGCATGCTGGTCACCGCCGATGGCACCGCACTGACCGCCGGCAAGGCGTTCTTGACCAGCTTCGCGCAGGTCAAGACCCGCGACGGCCGTCTGGCCTACGCCAACACCTCGGACATCCGCATTCCGGCCGCGCTCGGCGGCAGCGTGCTGGCCGTGCTGGGCATGCAGACGGTCAATCAGGGTCACGTGATGGTCCAGCCGCGCAAGGCCGGCAACGTGCACACCAATGCCATCGTCGGCCACAACCCGAACGATTTTGCCTCGATTTACGGCGGCACCGGCGTGGCCACCGCGGCCGGCATCCCGGTCGGCATCTTCACCAACGGCGATGTCTCGTCCTCGATCACCGATCTGAATACCTTCACCACGGCCAACGGTTTGGCGGCGGTCAACACCAGCGTCGTCAAGACCAACGGCGGCGGCACCGACACCAGCGGCCAGGTCGAGTGGGATCTGGACAGCCAGGACATCGTCGGCATGGGCGGCGGTCAGGTCGGCAGCATCACCTTCTACACCGCACCGACCCTGTCCGACGCGGACATGACCGCCAACTTCAACACCATCGTCAACGCCAACGCGGTCAAGATCATCAACGTCTCGATCGGCGGTTGCGAAACCTACGCGCAGCAATCGGGCACCGCCGCGGCGGTCGATCAGATCCTCTCGGTCGGCGTGTCGCAGGGCCAGACCTTCTCGATCTCCACCGGCGACTCCGGTGCCGACGAGTGCGGCAATGGCGGTACCACCCCGAGCTGGCCGGCCAACTCGCCCTACGTGGTCGCCGTGGCCGGCACCACGCTCGACGCCAGCACCGGTTCGGGCGCCACCTGGAACAGCGAAGTCGTGTGGCCGGGCAGCGGCGGCAGCGCCAGCAAGTACGAGCCTAAGCCCACCTACCAGATGCTGCTGGTTCCGGGCAACTTCCGCGGCGTGGCGGATGTGGCGTTCGACGCCGATCCCAACTCCGGCGCGATCATCAACGTCGGCAGCGGCACCGAGCAGGTCGGTGGCACCAGTCTGGCGGCGCCGATCTTTGCCGGCATGTGGGCGCGCGTGCTGGCGGTCAAGGGGCAGAGCTTCGGCTTCGCCAATCCGTACCTGTACACCTTGCCGTGGGCCGATTTCCACGACATCACATCCGGCAGCAACGGCATTCCTGCCGGCCCCGGCTACGACTTCGCCAGCGGTCGCGGCAGCGTCATCCTCAACAAGGCCATCAACGACATCGGCAAGGTCGTCGGCACGCCGCCGGTGGCGAACTTCAGCTATGTCACCAGCGGCCTGACCGCCAACTTCACCGACAGCTCGACCGATGCCGGCGGCACCATCACCAACTGGTTCTGGAACTACGGCGACGGTTCCCCGATCGATTCGCAGCAGAACCCGTGGCATACCTATGTCGGTGCGGGCACCTACAACGTCACCCTCACGGTGGGCGACAGCAACCTGAACATCTCCAGCAAGACTTCCGCAGTGACGGTCGCGCCGGCCGGCAGCCTGATCCAGAACACCGGCTTCGAGACGGGCATCAGCCCGTGGCTGTTCTCCTCGCCGGGGTTGCGCAACAGCAGCGCCAAGGAACCGGCGCATGGCGGCCAGTGGGATGCGTGGCTGGGCGGCACCGGCAAGGCGCACACCGACTGGATCTCCCAGAAGTTCACCGTTCCGGCCGGCAAGACCAAGGCCACGTTGAACTACTGGTTGCACATCGACACCAACGAGACCAGCAAGATCCGCGCGTTCGACACCATGACCGTGGGTGTCTACAACACCGGCGGCTTCCTGCTCAAGAAGCTGGCGACGTTCGACAATCGCACCGGGTGCATGCCCGGTAAGTGCGGGTACACGATGCAGACGGCCGATCTGTCGGCTTACATCGGCCAGACGGTGGTGTTGAAGTTCTCTGCGACCGAGGATTCCTCGCTGCAGACCTCGTTCGTGCTCGACGACGTGACGGTGACCGTTCAGTAAGCAGCACTGGCGGTAGATGAAAAACAAGAACCCCGGCCTTGCGCCGGGGTTCTTGTTTGTGTGCCTGCCGACGCGGATCGTCGTCAGCGCCGCGCTGCCGTGAGGTTCAGCCGGTGGCTTCGAAGCGATTGGCGGCCACGTTCTTGCGCACCTTGAGCGGATCCCAGATGCGCCCGTTCATGGCGATGTACACGCCCGGCGGCAGGCTCTGCACCGCGCCGACCGCCGCCCCGATGTTGAACTCGGCGTCCGAGCCGCGAAAGCGCGCCGGGTTGAGCGCGCCGGTGAGCACGATGGTCTTGCCTTCGACGCTTGCCAGTACCTTGGCCGTTTCCACCATCGAATCGGTGCCGTGGGTGACCAGCACGTGGCGCGCGGCCTGCGCGGCGATGGTGGCGCGCACCAGCTCGCGATCGGCGGCGGTGATGTGCAGGCTGTCCTTGCGCAGGATCGGGATCACGTTGAAGGCGAACGCGACGCCCAGTTCGGACAGGATGCGCCCGATCTGCGGTTCCCCGACCTGATAGTCCGACTTGTCGTCGAAATAGATCTTGTCGATGGTGCCGCCGGTGGTGACGATGCACAGTTGCTCCATCATGGCCAACATTCCGATCGGTGCGCGTGGGCCGATTGTCCCGCGTTCGGCGACCGCGGGAAAGCCCGGCGCTTGCCATCGCCACGGTGATTCCCCGATTGCGGCGATTTGCCGACACGCGTTCACTCCGCCGCCGATTTCCCGCACACTGTGCACGCCGCCGCGACCGCCAGCCACCCGCCCGCGATGCAAATTCATTGTCCCCGCTGCCACTGCGCGGCCACGCTTGCCGATGACCACCCGTCCATCGCCGAAGGGTTCGTCGCGTGCCCGGCGTGTGGCGAGCGCATCGACCTGCTGGCACCGGCGGGCGAGCCCATGGCGGTCGACCGCGGCGCCGCGCAGACAGCGCCTGGTGATCGCGCTCAGGGCGATCTGTTCGCAACCCGCGCGCGGCCCTCGGTGCCCATTGCGGTGCCGCGCTTTGCGCGCGAGCGCGTGCGTCAGGTCTTGCCCGGACAGGGGCGCTGGTGGCTGGCCAGCGCGGCGTTGACGCTGTCCTTGCTGTTGGTCGTGCCGGTCGCGGATCGCAACGCACTGGCGGCCGACGCCAATTGGCGGCCGACGATGCAATCGCTGTGCGGGATGATCGGTTGCACCTTGCCGCCGTGGCGCGAGCCGGGCGCGTTCCAGATCACCGCCCGCGAGTTCAATCGGCATCCTTCGGTCAAGGGCGCACTGCTGGTCACCGCCAGCTTCCGCAACGGCGCCGCGTTCGCGCAGGCTTGGCCGCTGCTGGAAGTCACCGCGCAGGACGTCAATGGCCGGGTGATCGGCAAGCGCCGTTTCCAGCCGAGCCAATACCTGGGCGGCGCTCCCGATGCGCACGAGCTGCAACCGGGTCAGGCGGCGAACGCGACGCTGGAAATCGTCGCCGATCCGGCGGCCGTCACTTGGGGAATCGATTTTCGCTGAGCGGCCGGCGTATCGCGAATTGTGACGGCCGACACGATCCCGCCCGCATGATCAACCCGCAAGGGCGCGTACTGGGCGACGACGCTGCGCGCGGTCCATCGCAGTTCGTGTCAAGAAAAATATTTTTCGCGAACCCGTGCACGCAGTGTGAACCACGGGGGTACACTCCATCCCCCGCAGCGTTCCCCCCGGTGGTCGCCCTTGCGGGATGGAACGGAACGCTGGCATCGGAGTGCGAGACGACGTGGACGGTATCCAGGCATTGCGCGACGCCGGTTCGGCGAGCGCGGCATCGACCCAGCCGGGCTTGGGCGAGAGCGTGGTGCACGCGGTGCGCCGCTACCTGCGTGATCTGGGCGATCATCCGCCCGAGGATATGTACGCGCTGATCTTGCAGGAAGTCGAAAAACCGCTGTTGCGCGAAGTGCTGCGCCATTGCGACGGCAACCAGTGCCGCGCGGCGGCGGCGCTGGGCATCAACCGCGGCACCTTGCGCAAGAAGCTGCGCGAATATCGCCTGGCCTGAGGCCGCACTGCCGGCGGTCATGAAACGGCGTGGCCGGCTATAATCGCCGACCCGTTTTTTTTGTCATCGCCATGCCCGCCAACGCCCCCGCCGCCACGCACCAGCTCGTGCGTCGCGCCCTGCTCTCGGTATCCGACAAGACCGGCCTGCTCGATCTGGCGCGCGCGCTGACCGCGCACGGGGTGGAACTGCTGTCGACCGGAGGAACCGCCAAAGCGCTGCGCGATGCCGGCATCGCGGTGCGCGACGTCAGCCACGCCACCGGCTTCCCGGAAATCATGGACGGTCGCGTCAAGACCTTGCACCCGGCGATCCATGGCGGCCTGCTGGGGCGCGAAGGCATCGACGATGCGGTGATGGCGACGCACGGCATCGCCCCGATCGATCTGCTGGTGGTCAACCTCTACCCGTTCGAAGCCACTGTCGCCAAGGCCGATTGCAGTTACGAAGATGCGGTGGAAAACATCGACATCGGCGGCCCGGCGATGCTGCGCGCGGCGGCCAAGAACCATGCGCGCGTGGCGGTCGTGGTCGACCCGTCCGATTACCCGGCGCTGATCGACGCACTCGCCGCCGGCGGCACCACCGCTGCGCAGCGCCGCGGCTTCGCCGCCAAGGCCTACGCCCACACCGCGCACTACGACGGGCGCATCGCGCAATGGTTGTCGCCGCGAGCCGAAAACGTCGACACGCCCGAGGCGTGGCCGCACACGTTCCATCTGTCGCTGAACCTTGCTTGCGTGCTGCGCTACGGCGAAAACCCGCACCAGTCCGGCGCGTTGTACGTCGAGAAAAATTCGCCATCGGGAATCGTCGCCACCGCGCGTTTCCTGCAGGGCAAAGAACTGTCGTACAACAACCTGGCCGATGCCGACGCCGCGCTCGAATGCGTCAAGTCCTTCGATGCGCCGGCCTGCGTGATCGTCAAGCACGCCAACCCCTGCGGCGTGGCCGTCGCGGCCAGTCTGCTCGATGCCTACGATCGCGCCTACGCCACCGATCCGACTTCCGCCTTCGGCGGCATCATCGCCTTCAACCGCGACCTCGATGCAGCAACCGCCAAGGAAATCGTCAAGCGCCAGTTCGTCGAAGTGGTGATCGCGCCGCAGGTCGACGCCGACGCGCTGGCGGCGCTGGCGAAAAAGCCCAACGTGCGCGTGCTGGCCTGCGGCACGTTCACCAACTCCGTTCCTGGTGAGCCGGATCGGTCGAGAACGCAGTTCGGGCCGATCCGTGTCGAACCACGGCTCGACTGCAAACGCATCGCCGGTGGCTTGCTGGTGCAAGACGCCGATACCGATGGGCTCACCGTGGCCGACCTGAAGGTGGTCACCCGCCGCGCGCCCGATGCGCGACAGTTGGACGATCTGTTGTTCGCCTGGAAGGTGGCGGCGCACGTCAAATCCAACGCCATCGTGTACGCCCATGATCTGCGCACCGTGGGCATCGGCGCCGGGCAGATGAGTCGGGTGGTGAGTGCGAAGATCGCCGCGCTCAAGGCCGCGGAGGCGGGCATCGCGGTGCCCGGTTCGGCGATGGCCTCCGACGCGTTCTTCCCGTTCCGCGATGGCATCGACGCCGCCGCCGCCGCCGGCATCGCCAGCGTGATCCAACCCGGCGGCTCGATGCGCGACGCCGAGGTGATCGCCGCCGCCGACGAACACGGTATCGCCATGGTGTTCACCGGTCGTCGGCATTTCCGGCACTGACGACCACCATCGCCCTCGGGAGCCAACCCATGCAAGCGCACCTTGCCCGTATCGCCACCGCCACCGCGCTGGCCGCCGCGCTCGTGGCGTGTTCGCCCAAACCGGCGCCCATCGATCCGCAGCACATCGCCACGAAAATCAATGCCGGCCTGCCCAAGCCCTACGTCGATGGCTTGGTCGTGCAGCACGCGCACGCCGATGGAAAGCGCATGGTGATCGACATCCGCATCCCGTTTGCAGCAGCCGCGCAGATCGATGCGGCCAAGCTGCCGCGCATGCGCGAACAAGAGCAGGGCGATCTGAACATCGCCGCCTGCACCGATGCCGACCTCAAGGCGTTGATGGATGCGCACTATGGCGTGTCGCGACGTTTTCTGGACAAGGACGGCAAGACCGTGTTCGAGATCGCCGCGCTCAAGGCGCCCAACTGCAAACTGGTCGGCGGAACCACCCCGTGAAGGTTCTCGTCATCGGCGCGGGCGGGCGCGAGCACGCGCTGGCGTGGAAGCTGGCGCAATCGGCGCGGGTGGCCGAAGTGCTGGTTGCCCCGGGCAATGCCGGCACTGCACGCGAAGGCAAGTGCCGCAATGTGGCGGTGAACGCCACCGACATCGACGGCCTGCTGGCGCTGGTCGAACGCGAAGGCATCGGCCTGACCGTGGTCGGCCCGGAAGCGCCGCTGGTGGCCGGCGTGGTGGATGCCTTTCGTGCCCGCGGCTTGCGCATCTTCGGCCCAACCGCCGCGGCGGCGCAGTTGGAAGGCAGCAAGGCTTTCGCCAAGGATTTCCTCGCCCGCCACGGCATCCCTACCGCGCACTACGCGGTGTTCACCGATCTGGATGCCGCGCTCACGCACCTGCGCGCCGTCGGCGCGCCCATCGTGGTCAAAGCCGACGGCCTGGCCGCCGGCAAGGGCGTGATCGTGGCCACCACGCTGGCCGAAGCCGAAGCCGCGGTGCGCGAGATGCTCGCCGGCAATGCCTTCGGCAGCGCCGGGTCGCGGGTGGTGATCGAGGAGTTTTTACAGGGCGAGGAAGCCAGCTTCATCTGCATGGTCGATGGCACTCATGTGCTGCCGATGGCGACCTCGCAAGATCACAAGCGCGTGTCCGATGGCGATACCGGCCCCAATACTGGCGGCATGGGCGCGTATTCGCCGGCGCCGGTGGTCAGCCCGGAAGTGCACGCACGCATCGTGCGCGAGGTGATCGAGCCGACCGTGCTCGGCATGGCCAGCGAAGGCACCCCGTTCACCGGCTTTCTGTATGCCGGCCTGATGATCGATGCGAGCGGTGCGCCGAAGGTGATCGAGTTCAATGTGCGTTTCGGCGACCCGGAAACGCAGCCGATCCTGTTGCGTCTGCAATCGGATCTGTTCGACCTAGTGGAAGCGGCGATCGACGGCACGCTCGATCGGATCTGCGCGCAGTGGGATCGGCGCTGCGCGCTGGGGGTGGTGATGGCTGCCGCGAACTACCCGGATACCCCGCGCACCGGCGATGTCATCCACGGCCTCGACTGTGCGCAGCCCGCAGGCACGAAGGTGTTCCACGCCGGCACCAAGCTCGACGCTGCCGGCAACGTGGTCACCGCCGGTGGCCGCGTGCTGTGTGCCTGCGCGCTGGGGGCGAGCGTGGTCGACGCGCAACGCGGCGCGTATGCGGCGGCGGCGAGGATTTTCTGGGATGGCGAGTTTCACCGCCACGACATAGGCTGGCGGGCGATCGCGCGCGAGCGCTGCTGAGTCGGCAATCACATCGTCGTTCGCGCAACCGCACATGCAACGCAACCAGCAGCCCGGAGCTCCGATGCGGTCGAACACCGAGCAAAGCCTGCGCGATCTGGACAGCCGCAGCATCGCGACCCAACTGCGCGGCGGCAGCGATGAGCAGATCGCCAGCGCGCTGCAGAGCTTGCCGTTGGGGCAGGCGCAAAAAGTGCTCGAGCGGCTGGATCCGGCGCGCCGCGAAGCGATCGATCTGGCCGATGTCGCCCACGACCTGCTGCTCGGGCGCGGCTATCCCGACGGCACCGTCGGCCGCCTGCTGGAATCGGCACCGGCGGTGTTTGCGCCCGACGCCAGCGTGGGTCAGGTCATCGAGGTCCTGCGCGAAGTGGTGCGCCAGCAACTGGTGGTGTACGTGTTCGTGGTCGATCAAGGACAAGTGCTGCGCGGGGTGGTGGCGTTCCGCGAACTGGTGTTCGCCGCGCCCAGCCAACGCCTGGATGAGGTGATGGTGCGCGACCCGTTTTTCCTCACCGCGCGCATGCCGTTGGTGGAGGCGATGCACGAGGTCGTCACCCGCCACTACCCGATCTACCCGGTGTGCGAGCCTGACGGTCGCCTGCTGGGGCTGGTGCGCGGGGCGGCGTTGTTCGAGCAACAGGCATTCGAGATTTCCGCACAGGCCGGCGCCATCGTCGGCGTTGAGAAAGAGGAACGGCTGGCCACACCGTGGGTGCGCAGCTTCGCGTTCCGGCATCCGTGGCTGCTGGTGAACTTGTTGATGGCCGCGTTCACGGTAGCGGTGGTGAGCGTGTTTCAGGACGCGATCAATCGCGTCGTGCTGCTGGCGTTGTTCATGCCGGTGGTGTCCGGCCAGTGCGGCAATCTCGGCAGCCAATCGCTGGCGGTGGTATTGCGCGGCATGACCTTGGGCGAGTTGCGACCGTCGCGCGCATACGCGCTGGTGATCAAGGAAGGCTGGCTGGGCTTCCTCAACGGCCTGGTGGCGGGCGTGTTGGCCGGCGCTGCGATGTACGTGATGGCCAGCTTCCGCCACGAGTCGGCGCTGCATCTGGGTGGGGCGGTATTGATCGCGATGATCGCCAGTTGCACGCTGGCCGGCATGGCCGGGGCGGTGATTCCGCTGCTGCTGCGGCGGTTCGGCGCCGACCCGGCGACCGCTTCGGGCATCTTCCTGAGCACCGTCACCGACGTGGTGGGGATGGGCTCGTTCCTCGGCCTGGCCACGTTGTTGATGTGACTTCCGGTGCCCGTTCCGCTCATGCTGCGGCGCAGCGCGCAATGCCCTGCTGGAACTGGCTATGATGCGCGGCCGCCACGGCGGGGCTGGGGAGCCCCGGCGGCAAGCAACGGGGGAGAGGGCACAGACCCGCAGGCGTGCAGGCGCCTGCGGGTCTGTGTTTTTGGGCGCATGCACACGTGGCGCGGGCGCGTTCTCGCGACGTGGGCATGGAACAATGCGCACATGGACGCCACGCCCGACGACCCGCTGTCGACCCTGCTGGCGCATCGGTTGCAGGCACTGGCCGCGTCGCCGGCGCACACCGGCCTGCCCGCAGACCACCTGCGCGCCCTGCTGCTCGGCAGTGATTTTGCGTTCGGTGTGTTGCGTGATGACTCCGACGCCATCCCGACGATGCTCGGCCCGCCATCGCCGCCGCCGATGCTCGATCCGGCGCAGCCGACACGCTGGCCGACGCAACTGCGGCGCTGGCGCAAGCGGGGGTCGCTGCGCCTGATCTGGCGCGACATCACCGCACAGGACGATGTGGACGCCACCTTGGCCGGTGCCAGCGCACTGGCCGATGCCGCCCTCGAAGCGGCGCTGGCCGCCGTCGAGGCGCACGTCGCCGCGGCGCATGGCGTAATCGGCGGTGCCGATGGCAACCCGCAGCGCATGGTCGTGTTCGGGTTGGGCAAGCTCGGCGGCGGTGAACTGAATTTTTCCTCCGACGTGGATCTGGTGTTCGCCTATGAACGCGGCGGCAGCAGCGACGGCACGCGCACGCTGGATGCCGATGCGTACTACGCGCGCATCGGCCAGCGCCTGATCGGCCTGCTCGACGAGGTCACTGCCGAGGGCTTTTGCCATCGCGTGGACATGCGCCTGCGCCCGTTCGGCAGCGTGGGCCGGCTGGCGCTGTCGTTCGATGCGATGGAGCAGTATTACCAGGCGCAGGGCCGCGACTGGGAGCGCTATGCGTGGATCAAGGCGCGCCCGGTGGCTGGCGATATCGCTGCCGGGCAGCGCCTGCTGACGACGCTGCGCCCGTTCGTGTACCGCCGCTACCTCGATTACACCGCGCTCGATGGCCTGCGCGAGATGAAGGCGGCGATCGCCGCCGACGAGCGCCGCGAACTTACCGACCACTTGAAGCTCGGGCCCGGCGGCATCCGCGAAATCGAGTTCCTCGTGCAGGCGCTGCAACTGATCCGCGGCGGTCGTGAGCCAGCGCTGCGCAACCGCAGCCTGCTGCCGGCGCTGGCCGCGCTCGCTGCCGGCGGGCACTTGCCGGAAAACACGGCGGCGGCATTGGCTCGCGCCTATCGCTTTTTGCGCCGATTGGAAAATCGCGTGCAGATGTTTGCCGATCAGCAGGTGCATGCGCTGCCCGATGATCCGTTCATCGCGCGGCGCATCGCGCTGGGGCTGGGCTACGCCGATGTCGCCGCCTTGCGCGTCGAGCTGGACGCACAGCGCGCCGTGGTGTCGGCGGAGTTCGAGCGCCTGCTCGCCGCGCGCAAACGCGGCACTGCGTCGCCGACCGCGTTGCAGGACTACTGGCTGGCCCTGCCCGATGGCGGTTCGGCGCAGGCACTGGTCGATGCCGGTTTTTCCCGCGCCGATAGCCACGACGCCGCACTGCGCGATTTCGCGCGCGCACCGGCGATCCGCGCGCTGTCGCGGCGGTCGCGGCCGCGGCTGGATCGCGTGCTGCCGCGCCTGCTGCGCGAGGCCGGGCAAACCGACGCGGCCGATCTGGCGCTGCCGCGTCTGCTCGACCTGTTGCACGCCATCGCCCGTCGCGGCAGCTATCTGGCCTTGCTCGACGAACAGCCTGCCGCCGCCTCGCGGCTGGTCGAAGTGGCCGCGCGCAGCGCGCTGCTGTCCGAACGCATCGCCGCCCATCCGTTGTTGCTCGACGAGCTGCTGGACGTGCGCGCGGAAGGCGCGCCGCCGACGTTAGATGGTCTGCGCAGCGAGTGCCTGCACGCGCTGTCCGCCTGCGCCGCCGACGATGTCGAAGCGCGCCTGCACGCGTTGGCCGAGTTTCGACAAGGTGTCGCGTTCCGTATCGGTCTGGCGCTGCTGCGCCAGCGCGTGGCCGCCGTGACCGCCGCCCGGCAACTTGCCGAACTGGCGCAAGTGGTGCTGGATGCGGCGTTGGCGTTGGCGCGGCGGGCATTGCGGCGCGACGCCGACAGCGACGACGGCTTGGCGGTGATCGGTTATGGATCCATCGGCGGGCAGGAACTGGGCTTCATGTCGGATCTGGATCTGGTGTTCCTGCACGCCGCCGGTGACGATCACGAACAGGCGCGGGCCAACGCCAAGCTGGCGCAAAAACTGGTCAGTCTGCTCGGCACGCCAACGCCGGCCGGCGCGCTCTACGAAGTCGATGTGCGGCTGCGCCCGGATGGCGCCAAGGGCCTGCTGGTGGCCGGGCTGGACAGCTTCGCCGACTATCAGCGCCAACGCGCGTGGACGTGGGAACATCAGGCGTTGGTGCGCGCACGCGGCCTGACCGGCGCAGCGGCGACGCTGGCGCGGTTTGCCGCGATCCGCGCACAGATATTGGCGCAGCCGCGAGACACGACGATGTTGCGATCGGATGTGCTGGCGATGCGTGCACGCATGCGCGCGGCGCTGGATCGCAGCGATGCCCGGCGCTTCGACCTCAAGCAGGGCGAGGGCGGATTGGTGGATCTGGAGTTCCTGCTGCAATACCTCGTGCTGGCGCACGGCCACGCGCATCCGGCGCTGCTGCACGCCACCCGCACCGATGGGTTGATCGCGACGTTGGCCAGCGCCGAAATCGTGTCGGCGGCGCAAGCGGCAACGCTCGCGTCTGCACACGCGCACCTGCTGCGCCGCGCGCTGGAGTGCACGCTCGATCGCCGTCCCCGCATGATCGTCATGGATGCGCCGACGCAAGCCGCTTGCGCCAGCGTGCGCGCGGCTTGCGCTACGCACGGACTGGAGTTTGCTGCGCTTGCGCCAAGCGCCTGATCGGTTGTCGGAGATGCCGTTGTTATAGTGGCCGTCGCGGTATCGCTTCTTGCCATCCATCGCGGAATTCGCCAATGCGCATCGCCCCGTTGCTGCTCTTGGGTTCGGCCGTGACCCTGCCGGTGGATCTTCCGGGCGCGGCCGGAGCGTCCGTTGCCGAAGGCGAGCCAGCGCCCGTTCACGGAAATTGATGAGAGAAACCAAGCCGATGCAGAACAAGCACCAAGACCAAAGCCAGATCAAATGGGTCGCCGATTTCATCTGGAACATCGCCGACGACCGCCTGCGTGATGTGTACGTGCGCGGCAAGTACCGCGACGTGATCTTGCCCTTCACCGTGCTGCGGCGGCTGGACGCCGTACTCGAATCCACCAAGGACGCGGTGCTGGAGCGCAAGAAGTTCCTCGACGCGCATAACGTGGCCGAGCAGGACGGCGCGCTGCGCATGGCGGCGGGTCAGGCGTTCTACAACACGTCCGACTTCACCCTGGCCAGGCTCAAGGCCAGTGCGGCCGGGCAGCGCCTGCGCGAGGACTTCATCGCCTACCTCGACGGCTTCTCGCCCAACGTGCAGGAAATCCTCACCAAGTTCAATTTCCGCAACCAGATTCAGAAGCTGGTCGATGCCCACGTCCTTGGCTACCTGATCGAGGATTTCCTCGATCCCGAGGTCAACCTGTCGCCACTGCCGATCAAGGACGCCGACGGGCGCGTGAAGCTGCCGCCGCTGGACAACCACGGCATGGGTACGGTGTTCGAGGAGCTGATCCGCCGCTTCAACGAAGAGAACAACGAGGAAGCCGGCGAGCACTTCACGCCGCGCGACGTGGTCAAGCTCATGGCCAAGCTGCTGTTCCTGCCGGTGGCGCAGCGCATCCAGTCCGGCACCTACCTGCTCTACGACGGCTCCTGCGGTACCGGCGGCATGCTCACCGTGGCCGAGGAAACCCTGGCTGCACTGGCCGAGGAACACGACAAGGAAGTCTCCATCCACCTTTTTGGGCAGGAGATCAGCGACGAAACCTACGCCATCTGCAAGGCCGACCTGCTCTTGAAGGGCGAAGGCGGCGCGGCGGAAAACATCGTCGGCGGTGCGGACAAATCCACGCTGTCCGCCGACCAGTTCCGCAGCCGCGAGTTCGACTTCATGATCTCCAACCCACCCTACGGCAAGAGTTGGAAAACCGATCTGGAGCGCATGGGTGGCAAGCAGGGCTTCAACGACCCGCGCTTCATCGTCAGCCACGGCGGCAACCCGGAACTCAAGCTCATTACCCGCTCCAGCGACGGCCAGCTCATGTTCCTCGTGAACAAGCTGTCCAAGATGAAGCGCAGCGCGCCCGCCGACGGCGTGGGCAGCCGCATCGCCCTCGTCCACAACGGCTCGGCGCTGTTCACCGGCGACGCCGGTCAGGGCGAGAGCAACATCCGCCGCTGGGTGCTGGAAAACGACTGGCTCGAAGCCATCATCGCCCTGCCGCTCAACATCTTCTACAACACCGGCATCGCCACCTACATCTGGGTGCTGGCCAACCGCAAGGCCGAGCACCGCAAGGGCAAGGTACAACTGATCGACGCGTCAATGTGGTTCCAGCCGCTGCGCCGCAACCTCGGCAAGAAGAACTGCGAGCTGGCCGAGGCCGACATTGCCCGCATCGTCGATCTTTATCTTCCCGCTCCCGCGAGCGGGAGAGGGCTTGGGGGTGAGGGTGCTTCGCAGGAATCCGAACACAGCAAGTGGTTCGATACGCAGGACTTCGGCTACTGGAAGATCACCGTCGAGCGTCCGCTGCGCCTGAAAAGCCAGTTGAAAGCCAGCGCCATCGAAGCCCTGCGCTTCGCGTCGGGCGACGAGAGCCTGCGCGCTGAAATCTATGCCCAGCACGGCGACACGCTCTACACCGGCTTCGCCAAGCTCAAGCCCGAGATCGAGGCGTGGCTCAAGGGTGACGGCGACAGCGAAGACGACGAAGCCGAGGATGGCGAAGACGGGGCACCGGCGAAGAAGGCCGTGCCGGAAAAACGCCGCAAGAAGCTGCTGGACGCCACGACGTGGCTGCGCGACAAGGCGTTGCTCGATCTGGCGCTGCTGGCGCAACGCGAACTCGGCGATGCCGTATTCGACGACCACAACGTCTTCCGCGAGAAGTTCGATGCGGCGATGAAGGCGCACGGCCAGAAGCCCGGCGCGGCGGACAAGAAGGCCATCTTCAAGGCCGTGAGCTGGCGCGACGAAACCGCGCCGCCGGTGGTCGCCAAGCGCACGAAGTTGAAGAAGGACGAGCACTTCGAGCCGGGCTTCGGCGGCGCGTATCTGGAAACGGTCGGCAAGGATCGCTTCATGGTCGAGTACGAACCCGACAGCGACCTGCGCGACACCGAGCAGGTGCCGTTGAAGGAACCGGGCGGCATCGAAGCCTTCTTCGGGCGCGAAGTGCTGCCGCACGCGCCCGATGCGTGGATCGACACTGAGAAGACGCAGATCGGCTACGAAATCTCCTTCGCTCGTTATTTCTACAAGCCCGCGCCGCTGCGCACGCTGGCGCAAATCCGCACCGACATCCTCGCGCTGGAGCAGCAAAGCGAGGGCTTGCTGCACAAGATCGTGGGGGGCGCGTGATGGCGGTGGCGAGTGCCTATCCGAATTACCAGCCACTTCGTTCGCGCTGGGTGCCGCGTGTGCCAGAGCACTGGTCGCTGCTGCGCGCCAAGAACTTCTTGCGTGAGATCGACGAACGGTCGAAAACCGGCGAGGAAGCGCTGCTGTCAATGCGCATGCAGCGGGGTTTGGTGCCGCACAACGACGTCTCCGTAAAGCGCATCGCCCCAGAGAACCTCATTAGTTACAAGAAGGCACAACCGGACGAACTGGTGTTGAACCGGATGCAGGCGGGCAACGCGATGTTCTTCCGCAACCGCCAGCCCGGTTTGGTCAGCCCGGACTACGCCGTATTCCGCTTGCTTCGAAACGACAATCCCGAATATCTCGGCCACCTGTTCCGTTCGTGGCCAATGCGCGGGTTGTTCCGTTCGGAATCGAAGGGGCTTGGGACAGGCACGTCAGGCTTCTTGCGCCTTTACTCGGATCGCTTCACAGCGCTGGAGATTCCGCTACCCCCGCGCCCCGAGCAAGACCAGATCGCCGCCTACCTGCGCGCGCAGGACGCGCACATCGCCCGCTTCATCAAGGCCAAGCGCGATCTGATCAAGCTGCTGACTGAACAGAAGCTGCGCATCATCGACCACGCTGTCACGCGTGGCCTCGACGCTACCGTTACGCTGAAGCCTTCCGGCATCGAGTGGCTGGGCGAGGTGCCGGAGCATTGGGACGTCTCGAAAGTCAAACTCTTAGCCGACTACATAAACGGCTTCCCGTTCAAACCAGCGGAATGGGGCGCGAAGGGCCGCCCCATCATTCGCATCCAGAACCTCACCAAAGAGCACGCCGCGTTCAACTACTACGACGGGGCGGTTCCTGAGCGCAACCACGTCAAAGACGGTGACATCCTGCTTTCTTGGTCAGCCTCGCTCGGCGTATTCGTATGGAATCGTGGTGATGCGTGGCTGAACCAGCACATCTTCAAGGTCGTGCCAGATCCTAAGCGAATCACTCGTGGGTACTTCGTTTGGTTGGCTCGATGGTTCTTGAACCACATGGAAGCCGAAGCGCACGGATCTACCATGCAGCACATTACCAAGCCGAAGTTCGGTTCCTTCCCTGTTCCTTTGCCTTCGCTGAGCGAGCAAGTGGAAATCGAGGCGCATATCAATCGGGAAACAAAAGACATTGATCTTGCTATTGCCCGTACCGAAGAGGAAATCAAGCTGATCCGCGAATACCGCGACCGCCTGATTGCCGATGTGGTCACCGGCCAAGTGGATGTGCGCAGCTGGCAACCCGGCGCGGATGATGTGGTCGGCGACGACGTGCTCACCGCGCTGGGCGATGATGAGGCCGAAGCCGCCGAGGAGGGGGAGGCCGATGGCGAAGAAAACTGAATCCACCTTGACCGGCGCTGCCTTGCTCAGCGAACTGCGTGGCCTGATCGACGCCGCCCGCCAGCATGTGGCGCAAACGGCCAACGCCACGCAGACGATGCTGTACTGGCATGTCGGCCAGCGTATTCGCCGTGATGTGTTGAAAGATGGCCGGGCAGACTATGGCGCGGAGATTCTTGCGACGCTGTCGCAAGAATTGGCGAAGGACTACGGCAAGGGTTTCAATGTGTCGGCATTGACACGCATGGTCAAGTTCGCCGAAGCCTTTCCCGACGAGTCAATTGTCGCGACGCTGTCGCGACAATTGAGCTGGAGCCACTTCGTCGAAATCCTGCCGCTCAAACAGCCGCTGGAACGCGAGTATTACGCCGAGCTGTGCCGCGTGGAGCGCTGGAGCGTGCGCACCCTGCGTGAGCGCATCGGCAGCCAGTTGTACCTGCGCACCGCCATCGCCAAACAGCCAGAAAGCATCATCCAGGCGGAAATCAGCCACCTGCGGGACGGCGGCCAGATGACGCCCGAACTGGTGTTCCGCGATCCATACATGCTGGATTTCCTCGGCCTGCCGCACGACTACGACGAGCGCGAACTGGAAGATGCCATCCTGCGCGAGATGGAGCGCTTCTTGCTGGAGTTGGGCGTGGGCTTCACCTTCGTGGCACGGCAAAAGCGCATCAGCGTGGGCGCGGATGATTTCCATCTCGACCTGCTGTTCTACCACCGCCGCCTGCGGCGACTGGTGGCAGTGGAGCTGAAGCTGGAGAAGTTTCAGCCTGCACACAAGGGGCAGATGGAGCTGTACCTGCGCTGGCTCGATCAGCACGACCGCGCGGCAGGCGAGGAGCCGCCCATCGGCTTGATTCTGTGCGCCAGCAAGGACGCCGAACAGGTGAAGCTCATGGACATGGAGGCCTCCAACATCCGCGTCGCAGAGTATCTGGCGCACATCCCGGACATGAAGGTTTTGCAGGCACATCTGCATCGCGCGGTCGAACTGGCGCGTGAACGCGCCGCGCCGCGCATGTTGTCGGGCAAGAAGACGGAGGTTGGCGATGAAAAGGGGTGAGCCCGGCGAGAACGTGCAGCCGCTGGCCGTGCCGGCTTGCACGATTAAAACTCCAACCACCGGTTGGAGAAGTCGGCCTCGTTCGCTCGAAGCCATTACCCGCTTGCTGGAGAGCCTATGAAACCGACCGACACCAGCGAGTTGGGTTTGGAACGACTGATCGTGCGCCATCTGGCGGGCATCAGCGAGCATCCGCAGGTGACGGCCCATGCCGTTGCCGAGCCGCAGACACTGTACGGGCCGGGCGGCTACGTGCTGGGCCGGGCGAGCGACTACAACCGCGACGTGGCGCTGGACGTGTCGAAGCTGCTGGAGTTCCTGCACGCCACCCAGCCCAAGGCGGTGGAGTCGCTGAATCTGGCCGCCGAGGGCATCGCGCGCGCGCAGTTCCTGCACCGGCTGCAAGGCGAGATCGCCAAACGTGGCGTGGTGGATGTGCTGCGCAAGGGCGTCGCCTACGGCGCTGTGGCGAAGATCGACCTCTACAAGCTGCTGCCGACGCCGGGCAATGCGTCCGCTGCCGAAGCCTTCGGCAAGAACGTCTTCAGCGTCACCCGGCAAGTGCGCTACAGCAACGATTCGGGCAACGAACTGGACTTGGTGATTTTCATCAACGGCCTGCCGGTGCTGACCTTCGAGCTGAAGAATTCGCTGACCAAGCAGACGGTGGCGGACGCCATCGTGCAGTACCAGACCACCCGCGACCCGAAGGAGTTGCTGTTCCAGTCGGGCCGCTGCATCGCGCACATGGCGGTGGACGATGCCGAGGTGCGCTTCTGCACAGAGTTGAAGGGCAAGGCGTCGTGGTTCCTGCCATTCAATCAGGGCTGGAACAGCGGCGCGGGCAACCCGCCCAACCCGGGCGGCCTGAAGACCGACTACCTGTGGAAGCAGGTTCTGATGAAGGACTCGCTGGCCAACATCATCGAGAACTACGCGCAGGTGGTGGAGGACGAGGAGGAGGACGCCAGCGGCAGGCGGCGCAAGACCCGCAAGCCGGTGTTCCCGCGCTTCCACCAGTTGCGCACGGTGCGCGCCCTGCTACGCCGCAGCCGCGCCGACGGCGTGGGCCAGCGTTACCTGATCCAGCACTCGGCGGGCAGCGGCAAGAGCAACACCATTGCGTGGCTGGCGCATCAGTTGGTGGAGTTGAAGACGGCACAGGATGAGTCGCGGCCGCAGTTCGATTCGGTCATTGTCATCACCGACCGCCGCGCGCTGGACAGCCAGATCCACAAGACGATCAAGGGCTACGACCATGTGGCCTCGATCCTCGGCCATTCGGACAACGCACAGGAGCTGCGCGATTTCCTGCGCCGGGGCAAGAAAGTCATCGTCACCACGGTGCAGAAGTTCCCCTTCATCCTCGACGAGCTGGGCGATTTGGGCGACAAGAAGTTCGCGCTGCTGATCGACGAGGCGCATTCCAGCCAGGGCGGCAAGACCACGGCCAAGATGCATCAGGCGCTGGGTGGTGTGACTGAAGAGGAGTTCGAGGAAGACTCCACGCAGGATGCGGTGAACGCGGAAATCGAAAAGCGCATCGCATCACGCAAGCTGCTGGCGAACGCCAGTTACTACGCCTTCACCGCCACGCCGAAGACCCGAACACTGGAGTTGTTCGGCGAACGCGCGACGGTGGGCGACAAGGTGCAATTCCGCTCGCCCGAGGAACTGACCTACACCACCAAGCAAGCGATCCAGGAGGGCTTCATCCTCGACGTGATCGCCAACTACACGCCGGTGGACAGCTTCTACCACGTCGCCAAGACCATCGAGGACGACCCGCAAGTGGACAAGCTGAAGGCGCTGAAGAAAATCCGGCGCTACGTCGAATCGCACGACAAGGCCATCCAGAGCAAGGCGCAGATCATGGTCGATCACTTCACCGCGCAGGTAATCGGCACGAGGAAGATCGGCGGCAAGGCGCGGGCGATGATCGTGTGCAACGGCATCGCGCGGGCCATCGATTACTGGCGAGAGGTGTCGGACTACCTCGCCGAGATCAAAAGCCCCTTCAAGGCCATCGTCGCGTATTCGGGCGACTTCGAGATCGGCGGTTCGAAGAAGACCGAGGCCGACCTCAACGGCTTTCCGAGCAAGGACATTCCGGCCAAGCTGAAGCTCGATCCGTACCGCTTCCTGATCGTTGCCAACAAGTTCGTCACCGGCTTCGACGAACCGTTGCTGCACACGATGTACGTGGACAAGCCGCTGGCGGGCGTGCTGGCGGTGCAGACGCTGTCGCGTCTGAACCGTGCGCACCCGCAGAAGGCCGACACCTTCGTGCTCGACTTCGCAGACAACGCCGAAGCCGTGAAGGCGGCTTTTCAGGAGTACTACCGCGCCACGATTCAGGACGGCGAAACCGACCCGAACAAGCTGCACGACATCAAGGCCGAGTTGGATGCGCAGCAGGTTTACAGCGGCAGCCAAGTGGATGACTTGGTGGCGCTGTATCTGTCCGGCACCGACCGCGACAAACTCGATCCCATCCTCGATGTCTGCGTGGCCGAGTACGCCAGCAAGCTGGGCGAGGACGATCAGGTCACGTTCAAGGGCAAGGCCAAGGCCTTCGTGCGCAGCTACGGCTTCCTCTCGGCGATTCTTCCCTATGGGCATCCGGCATGGGAAAAGCTCTCGATCTTCCTGAACTTTCTGATTCCGAAGTTGCCCGCGCCGAAGGAGGAAGACCTCTCCAAGTGCGTGCTGGAAGCCATCGACATGGACAGCTACCGCACGCAGGCGCAGGCGGCGATGAAGATGGCGCTGGACGATGCGGATGCCTTCGTCGAACCGCCGCCGCCCGGTGGTGGTGGTGGCAGCGGCGAGCCGAACCTGGACAAGCTCTCCAACGTCATCCAGCAGTTCAACGACCTGTTCGGCAACATCGAATGGCACGATGCCGACAAGATCAGACAAGTGATCACCGAGGAAATCCCGGCGCGCGTGGCGCAGGACAAGGCCTACCAGAACGCGCAGGCCAACTCCGGCAAGCAGAACGCGCGGCTGGAGCACGACAAGGCACTCAACCGCGTGGTGCTGGAACTGCTGGACGACCACACCGAATTGTTCAAGCAGTTCAGCGACAACCAGAACTTCAAGCGCTGGCTGGCGGACATGGTGTTCGGTGCGACCTATCGCTCCGGCACGAACCCGCCTGCACCGCCGCAAGCCGGTGCGTCGGCGTGACGCGCCGTATACGGGTGCTGGTCAGTCAGGCTGGTGGCACCATGCCCAGCCGCTCGCGCACCACCGACCGGGCGATGCACCACTGCGCGAGGTAGTAGCTGGCCAGCACCCACATCGCGGCTTTGTCGATGCCGCCGCCGAACTTGTCCCAGGCCAGCAGGCTATCGCTGAGCACGAACAGCGCGCCGCCGATCCCGGCGATACGCGCGGATTTCCATGAGGCGCCGGCGCGCAACGGCCACGCGCGTGCGCCGGCCAGTGCCGCCATCAGCATCAGCACCGCCACGTAGGCCAGTACCGCCACTCGCAAAGCCGCCGGTACCAGCGGCAGCAGGGCGACGAGGTTGCCCGCGGCCACCGCTGCGTAGCCCAGCAGTGCCATGCCGCGCGCCGGCCACGACGAGCCGCTGGCGAAGGCGGCGATGTAGCACAGGTGCGCGAGCAGAAAGGACAGCAAACCCGCGATGAACGGGTCGAAGGGCAGTGCGGCAGCGGAAGCATCAGGAAGACATCGCCGGCCAGCGACAGCGACAATCCCGCACACACCAGCCATCGATAACACCGCCCGATCGGCGAGGGCGCGCCGGCGGCCATCAGCAACAGCAGCGCCGTGGCCAACGGCTTGCACAGGTAGTGCAGCCACAGCCACGGGCCGCCGAGCAGGGCGCCGGCGATGGCGCCCAGCGCGCTGACGGCGATGAGCAGGGTGAGTGGGAAGGATCGGTGCGGCATCGGATGGACTCGGCGGCAAATTGCACCTTATCGCAAGTGCGGCACGGGCGAACCCATGCCCAGCCGCTCGCGCACCGCCGCCGCCACCCGTGGCAGTTCGCGCAGCTCCGTGGTCGGTGCGATCGGATCATCGGCGAGCACGCGCGCCGCGCCGGCTTGCAGCAAGCTGGCGATGAACGCAGCATGTTTGCCGCGCGCGACTTGCGGCCTCGCGACGCGCACATCCGCGCCGGTCGCGGCCGCTTCGCTGAGCATGTTCACCGTGTCGGGCGAGACCACGATCCGCTGCGCCCATGCCAGCAAGCCGGCGTAGGGATTGTCGCCGTCGCGTGCGTCGCGCCAGCGCAGGCCATCGATGCCGCCCAGCCCCGCGCACAGCTCATCGCACAACCACGCCGGCGTGCGTCGCGAGGCGCAGACCGACACGCTGCCGCCTTCGCGCGCGTGGATCGAGCGCAGCGCCTGTATCACCTCGGTGCACCAGCGCCGATCCAGCGGCACGTTGCCGATCGGCCCGCCGAGCAACAACGCGGTGCGTGGTGCGGGAAGCTCGCCCAGCTGCGGGAACCGCGCGCGCGCGGCGTGCAGCCAGATCGCATCGACCGGATGCAGGCTGCCGCGCACGCTCACGATGTTTTCCCCGCGCAGGCCATCGTGCTCGGGCGCGACCACCACGTCCCAATGGCGTAGATCGATGCGCGGATCGAGGATTTGCAGCGTGCGCGCACCGGCCGCGCGCAGCAGGCGGGTGGCCAGTGCGCCCTGCCGTCCGCAACCGATCGCAAACCGCGGCGGCTGCACCAATGCCATACGAAACGCATCGCCAAACGCACGTTCGCTGGCAGGCAGCAGGCGCGGCGCGGCATGCTGCCACGGCGCCCGCGCGTGCAGCCGCCAGAGCTGCGGTTCCGGCGCGTCGGATGCCGACAACGCCGTCGCCAACGCCAGTGCCTGCCGCTCATTGCCGGCCGCGCCGTCGGTCACCACCCAGATGGCTGGCGTCATGCGTTCGTTCCGCCAACGGGAAGCAGCGTTGCCATGCGCGGCATTTCATCCGGAAAATGCGACCATACACTGTCCACTGCCGCCGTTGCCGGCGCTATCCGCCAGCGTCGCGGCCACCTTTTCCAATCACTCCGGAGTCCTGCATGCACGCATCGTCGATCCTGATCCGCGCCGGTTTGCTGGTCGCCACCCTCGCCCTCGCACCCGCTGCCGCATTGGCCGCCGATTCTTACGTCATCGACGCCAACCACACGCAGGTGCAGTTTGGGTACACCCACCTCGGCTATTCGCACATCACCGGGCACCTGGGCAACGTCGCCGGCAAGTTTTCGTTCGACGCGAAAGATCCGACCAAATCCAGCATCCAGGTCGCCGTGCCGATCGACACCATCGCGGTGGTGCCGGCGCTGAACGACGAACTGAAATCGGCCAAGTTCTTCGATGCGGCCAAGTTCCCGACGGCAACGTTCCAGAGCCGCTCCGTGACCCGCACCGGCAAGGACACGCTGGCGGTGGCCGGCGAGCTGACCATCCACGGCATTACCAAGCCCGCAACGTTCAACGTGACGATCAACAAGATCGGCACCCACCCGATGCGCGGCGTGCGCGCGGTCGGGCTGGACGCGACCACCACCGTCAAGCGCAGCGATTTCGGATTGTCCTTCCTCGTGCCCAACGTCAGCGACGAGGTGAGCATCCACGCCACGATGGAAGCCTACGCGGCGAAGAAATAGACAGTGGATGCAAATGATTGGACATCCTGTCCAACATTTGCTCGCCGAGCCCGGTACGTGCCCGTACTCGGCTCCGTCGCAACGGCATTGCTGCCGTTGCGACGCGTGGCCCGTCCCTGGGCCGCGATCCGGGCATCGTCAGGCACGTTCTTCCAGCATCCGGCCCGATAACCCATGATCCTGTTACGACGTTCGCACGAACGCGGCCACGCGCAGCACGGCTGGCTCGACAGCCGGCACACGTTTTCCTTCGCCGACTATCACGATCGCCACTGGATGGGTTTCGGCCCGCTGCGCGTCATCAACGAGGATCGCGTCGCGCCCGGCGGCGGCTTCGCGCCGCACCGTCACGCCAACATGGAGATCATCTCGTATGTGATCGCCGGCGGCTTGCAGCACCGCGACAGCATCGGCAACGGCTCGGTGATCGTGCCCGGCGACGTGCAGATGATGAGCGCCGGCAGCGGCATCGAACACAGCGAGTTCAACGCATCGCAGACTGAGTCCGTGCACTTTTTGCAAATCTGGATCCAGCCCGACCGCCTCAACGCCACACCGCGCTACGCGCAGCAGCATTTCGCCGCGGACTCGCGGCGCGGTGTACTCAAGCTGGTGGCATCGCCCGATGGTGCCGACAGCTCGCTGCCAATCCGCCAGGATGCACGCATGTACGCGGCCACCCTGCCGGCCGGTGCTGATATCGAGCACACACTGCACAGCGGTCGTCGGGCGTGGGTGCAGGTGGTGCATGGCCGCTTGCGACTGGGGGCCGATATCGCGCTGGAAGCCGGCGACGGCGCGGGCATCGCCGATGTCACGCAATTGCAATTGACCGCCGAACGCGAGAGCGAGCTGTTGCTGTTCGATTTGCCGTGACTCCACCCGGCGCGCGATTCGCCGGATGCCGCGACAGGTACAATGCGCCCATCGCTCCAGCCCGCCGTTTCGCCATGACCACCGACACCGCCCAGCCCATCGCCCAGCCCAACGCGGAAAAGCGCTACGAGGTGCGTCGCGCCGATTTGCCGGTGGCGTGCCCGCTGCCGGCGATGGCGCTGTGGAACTCGCACCCGCGCGTGTACCTGCCGCTGGAGCAGGAACGCGAATGCGCCTGCCCGTATTGCGGCGCGCATTACGTGCTGGTCGATTGACCCGCCGCGGGCGACGATGCGCCCGCTCACCGTGGTGCAACTGCTGCCGGCGCTGGAGGTCGGCGGCGCCGAGCGCTCGGCGCTGGAAATCGCTGCCGCCCTCGTCGCCGCAGGGCATCGGGCCATCGTGGTATCCGCCGGCGGGCGCATGGTGCGCGAACTGCAAGCCCTCGGCGGTGAACACGTCGAACTGGCGATCGGCCGCAAGTCGCTACTGACCCTGCGCCACGCGCGCACGCTGCGCGATCTGTTTCGTCAAACCCGCGCCGACATCGTGCACGCGCGCTCGCGCATGCCGGCGTGGGTGGCACTGGCGGCGCTGCGCGGAATGAAAAATCCGCCGCACTTGGTCACTACCGTGCACGGGCTGAATTCGCCGGGCCGCTACAGCGCGGTGCTGACGCGTGGGCAGCGCGTGATCTGCGTGTCGCAGACCGTGCGCGCATATGTGTTGCGGCAGTGGCCGGATACCGATGCCGGCAAGTTGGCAGTGATCCCGCGCGGCATTGATCCGACGGCGTTCGCGCCCAATGCGCCGTTTGATCCGACTTGGCGCGACCGGCTGCTGACGGAACATCCGCAACTGGCCGGATCGCCGGTGCTGCTGCTGCCGGCGCGCGGCACGCGCCGCAAAGGCCATGCGCATGCGCTGGAACTGCTGCGCGCACTGCGTCGCGATGGCGCGGATGCGCGCATGCTGCTGGCTGGCGTGGCGCAAGACGGGCGTGAAAGCTACTTGCGCCAGTTGCGCGCACACGCCGCTGAACTGGGCGTCGCCAATGCGGTCGCCTTCGCGCCGCCGCTGGCGAACATGCGCGCTGCCTACGCGCTGGCCGATCTGGTGCTGCAACTGTCCGAGCAACCCGAGTCGTTCGGCCGCACCGTGCTCGAAGCGCTGTGCAGCGGTCGGCCGGTGCTGGGCTGGGATCATGGCGGGGTCGGCGAGTTGCTCCGCGAGCTGCAACCGCACGGCGCGGTTGGCCTCGGCGATGCGGCCGCGCTGGCACAACGCGCCAAGGCCCTGCTGGCCGCCCCGCGACCGGCCATCGCCTTGCCCGAACGGTATACGCTTGCGCGCATGCAAGCCGACACCTTGGCCGTGTATGCCGACCTCACCGCCGACCCACGTTGAACATGACCGTTGACGCACCCGCGCCACGCGCCGACCTGCCCGCCGCGCAGGCGCGCTGGGCACCGTGGACGGTGCTGGCTTGCCTGTCGCTGTGGCCGTGGGTGGCACCGGCGAACGTGGCGGTGGCGCTGACCGCCGTGCTCACCATCGGCTGGCTCGGGCTGCGCCGTTTTCGCGGCGGCGACGGCCTGCTCAGCCGCGAGGCGTGGGCGCTGACCACGGCGTTGTTCTTCAGCTACTGGCTGCCCGAGCTGTTCGCCTGCATCGGCGCGGCCGACGCCCGGCGCGCGCTGGTCGAGGTGCTGACCGGGCTGCGCTTCCTGCCCTTGCTGTGGCTGGCGGCGATCGCGGTGCATCGCGAACGCGAACGCCGCATTGTGTTTGTCGGCATCGCTGTGCTGGCGCTGTACTGGACCGGCGATGGGCTGGTGCAGGCGCTCACCGGGCACGGGCTGCGCGGCGCGGCGAACATCGAGGCGGGCAGCGGGCTGGTTCGCATCAGCGGCATCTTCGGCGCGCAGCATCCGCACCTCGGACAGGTGCTGGCGAGCCTGGCGGTATTTCCACTGGGATGGGTGGCGCCGCGCGCCGGTCGCGCTGGCTGGCTTGGCGTGGCGCTGTTGCTGGGCTTGGTCATCGTGCTGTCCGGCTCGCGCGCGGCGGTGCTGACCTACGCGCTGGTGTTGCTGTTTTCCAGTTGGCGGCGACTGGATTGGAAGCAGTTGCTCGGCGTACTGGTCGCTGCCGTGGTCGGTATCGCCGCCTTGGCGACGGTATTCCCCGCCGAACTGCACTCGCGCATCGCGCGCAGTCAGGCGATCTGGCACGGTGGTATCGATGGACTGGACGCGGCCAGCAGCGGCCGCGTGCGCATCTGGGGCGCGGCGCTGTGCATGGCGCGCGAACACCCGCTCAACGGTGTGGGCGTGCGCGGCTACCGCGACGCCTACGCGCACTGCGCCCCGCACATGGACACGCCCGCGCCGTGGGGCGATGGCAGCGCCCTGCACGCGCACCAGATCGTGCTGGAAGTGCTCAGCGAAACCGGTCTGATCGGATTGGCGCTGTGGCTGATCGGCGCGGCGTTGGCGATCCGTGCGTGGCGCTTCGCCAAACCCGCGGCGCGCGCACGCGCCGCGCTACCTGCCGTGGCGCTGGCGGTCACCGTGTTCCCGCTCAACACGCATCTGGCGTTTTATTCGAGCTTCTGGGGCGGCTTCACCTTGCTGCTGGCCGGGTTGTATGTCGGGGCGCTATTTGGGGAGGATGCGACCATCGATACCGCTGGCGAGCGCTAGCGTCTTGTCCGCGCTACGCATCCGGGACATCAATACACCCCCGTCTCCCCCGGCGGCCGGCGCTTGAAGCGCCGATGGATCCACAGGTACTGCGCGGGCGCGGCGCGCACCATCGCCTCGACGGCGGCGTTGACGCGCGCGGTGTCGGCGGCCACGTCGGTGGACGGGAAATCCGCCAACGGCGTGCCGATGCGCAGCACGTAGCGATCGCCTTCGCGGTGATGGAAGAACGGCAGCACCGCGCAGCCGCTCACCCGCGCGAGCTGATGGGTGGCGGTGATGGTGGCTGCGGGGATGCCGAAGAACGGCGCGAACACGATGTCCTTGCCGAGCATGTCCTGATCGGGCGCGTACCACAGCACGCCGCCGCTTTTCAGGTGGCGGATCGCGCCGCGCAGTTCGTGCTGCTGGAACATCGCCGCCGCATAGCGCAACCGTCCGCGCAGCACCGCCCATTCCATCACCGCGCCGGCGTGGCGGCGATACATGCCGGCCAGCGGCACGTGATCGCACAGCAGGCGACCGCAGATTTCCAGATTGAGAAAGTGCCCGGACACCAACAGCACGCCGCGTCCGCCGGCCATCGCCGCGCGCAGGTTCTCCAAGCCGTCGATGCGCACCGTGCGCCGCAGCGGCGCGATCGAGCCCCACCACGCGCGGGCGAACTCGAACGCGCCCACCCCCAACGCCGCGAAGTGTTCGCGCAGCAGGGCTTTGCGCGCGGCCTCATCGAGGTCGGGAAAACACAGCGCCAGGTTGATGCGCGCGGCGCGTCGGCGCGAGCGCGCGAAAAAGTACGCCAATCGACCCAGCGCACCGCCGAGCGCGCGTTGCAGCGGCCACGCCAGACGCCCGGCCAGCCACGCGATGCCGATGCCAAACCATCCGGGCCAGTGGCGCGGGGCGAACGAGGGGCGTGGCGGCGTAGGCATCCGCGCGATTCTAGCCGCCGACAGCCACCCGGTGCTCCAGTATCCTTGTCGGCAAATGTCCTTCTCGCCCTGGCAACGACTCTGGCGCGGCGCGTATGCGTGCGTGATGTATGCGCTGGCGCCAGTCCTGCTGTACCACCTGGTCTGGAAGGGGCTGGGCGATCGCGCGTATTTCCGACGCTGGGGTGAACGCTTCGGCTGGTACGGCGAACCCGCGCTGCCGGCGACGATCTGGATCCACGCGGTATCGGTGGGCGAGGTGATCGCCGCCGCGCCGCTGGTGGATGCGCTGCGCGCGCGCCATCCCGAGTCGCACATGCTGGTCACCACCACCACCCCGACCGGTGCGGCACAGGTCGCATCGCGCTGGCAGGGCGCAGTCGCCCATCGCTACCTGCCGTTCGATCTGCGCGGTGCGGCGCGGCGCTTCCTCGCCCACGCGCGGCCGCGCATCGGCATCGTGATGGAAACCGAGATCTGGCCGAACCTGTACGTCGAAACCGCGCGCGTCGACGTGCCGCTGCTGCTGGTCAACGCGCGCTTGTCGCAGCGCTCGCTGCGTGGCTACGCGCCGGTGCGGCCACTGATCGGCATGGCACTGGCCTGCGTGGACGCCATCGCCGCGCAATCGCAGGCCGATGGCGAGCGCTTCGTGCAGGCCGGTGCAGTACGCGAGCGCGTGCAGGTGAGCGGCAACATCAAGTTCGATCTGGCGCTGCCGGCTGGGCTGGATACGCAAGCGCGCGAGCGTCGCGTCAGTTGGGGCGCGGCGCGCCCGGTGTGGATCGCGGCCAGCACGCACGAGGGCGAGGAAGGCTTCGTGATCGCCGCACACGCGCGCCTGCGCGAACGCTTTCCCGACTTGTTGCTGCTGTGGGCACCACGGCATCCGGCGCGCTTTCCGGCCGCCATCGCCGCATGCCGGCAACGCGGCTGGCGCACCGCCACGCGCAGCGCGCAGACGCTGGCCGCAGCCGAAACGGATTGTTTCGTGATCGATAGTTTGGGCGAACTGCTGGGTTTCTATGCCTGCGCCGATGTGGCCTTCGTCGGCGGCAGCGTGCAGGCCATCGGTGGCCACAACGTGCTCGAACCGGCCGCGCTCGGCGTACCGGCCGTGGTCGGGCCGCACACCGCCAATTTCGTCGAGGCCACCGCGTTGCTGCACGCTGCCGGCGCACTCTTGCAAGCCGACGACGGCGATGGCGTGGTGAATGCCTTGAGCCAGCTGCTGGCCGATCCGGGGCGCCGCCACGCGATGGGCGACGCCGGGCGCGCATTGGTCGCCAGCCAGCGCGGCGCACTGGCGCGGACGCTGGATTTGGTGGAAGCCGAAAGGGTCAAATCGGAACGGGTGAAATCGCGCCCACCGCTTACGGGGTAGACGGGCTGGCCGTAGCGTCCGGACTCGGCGTGGCGTGCGCGGGCGAGACTGCCGCCGGGGCTGGATGCTTCGCCGCGTGCTTGGCGCGCTTGGCTTTCTTCGCGGGGGCAGCAGCCTTCGCTGCCGGTATCGTCGCGTCGGTGGCTGCCGGTTCGGCCGCTTTCGTCGGCCGCTCCGGCAGGCCCGGCATCGTGGTGTCGGCCGCATCGCCTGACGCGTCCAGCGCCGCTTCGGCGTCGGTCACCAGAAATGCGTTCACCGCCGCCACGTCCGACGCCTGCACGGTACCAGCGGCCTGCTTGAGCAGCAAACCATTGACGAGGAAGTTGTTGCGTGCGCGCGCGTAGTCGCGTTGCGCCGAGTACAACTGCTGCTCGTTGATGAGCACATCCACGATCGTGCGCGTGCCCACTTCCAGGCCCGTCTGCGTGGCGTCCAGCGCGGTCTGCGCCGACAGCAGCGCCTGCCGGCGCGCCTCGATCTCGATCAAGCCGCCCATCGTCGAGTTGAAGGCGTTGCGCGCCTGCCGCTGGGTCGCGCGGCGGGTTTGTTCGAGCGTGTCGGCGGCGCCGTCGCGGGCGGCGACGGCTTGCTGCACGCGCGAGGAAATTGCAAATCCGGAGAAGATCGGCACGTTCAGCGAAAGCTGGTAACTCGGGCCGTAGTTGACCGAGTTGTTGGGGAAGTTCACTCCGTTCGACCCCTGCGTGCCCCAGCTGCTGGAATCGCCATAGTTGGCGCTGAAGTTGAGCGTGGGCAGGCGCGCGGCACGGGCCGCATCGACTTGATGGTCGGCCGCGTCGAGTGCGCGCTGGGCGGCGACGACTTGCGGATTGCCATCCACCGCCTGCTTGACCCAGGCATCGACGTCGCCCGGGGTCGGCGCGGTAGGCTTGAAGTCGGCCGCCAGGCCCTTCAGGTGATCGACCGGTTGGCCGGTGATTTCGGTCAGCGCCTCGCGCGCGTCGGCCAGCGCGGTCTGGAAGCTGATCGTCTGCGCGCGCGCGATGTCGTACTGCGCCTTGGCTTCCTGCATGTCGGTGATCGGCGCCAGGCCGACTTGCAAGCGCACGTTGGCCTGGTCGTACTGGCGCTTGAGCGCACGCTCCTGCGCACGCGAAGAGGCCAGATCCTGGATGGCGCTGAGCACGTTGAAGTAGGCTTGCGCAACGCGCGTGATCAAGGCCTGGCTGGCGCCATCGTACAGCGCGTCGGTCTGTTGCCGGCCGCTGCGGCTGGCGCGGTACTGGTCGATGTTGGCCAGATTGAACACGCTTTGTTGCACCGAGATGCCGGTGGTGCGCGTGGTGGTGTCGCTACTGCCGCGGGTGGTGCCGTAGCACACCCCGCCGGGGCACTGGAACGGGCCGAAGGCGTGGCTGCCGCCCTGCGCCTTGCTGATCGACCCTTGAGCGCCGACCTGCGGCAACAGCGCCGAGCGCGCCAGGCCCACGCCGGCCTCGCCGCCGCGCTTGGCGGCTTCGGCGCCGGCCAGCTGCGGATCGGACTGCCGGGCCAAATCGTAGGCCTGTTGCAGATCGCCGGCCTGCGCACTGGCGCAGGCGAGGGCAAGCAACACGGCGAGGAGGGTCGGGCGTGGACGCAGGTTCATGGTGGTCCTTGAGTGATTCGGTCGCGGTGTGGGCGTCGATCCGTTCACAACGTGAAGCGCGGCGTCGGCTGGCCGCCGCGCAGGTAGGGGATGTCCGTCTCGAACAGGCTTTCGGCGTGCCAGCCATTGCCGCGCTGGGTCACGCGCACCGCCTGTTGCGCCGGCGTTTCACCGCGTACTGCGACGAGGCGGCCGTCGGGCTTGAGCCAGTCGAACACGCGTTGCGGGATTTCGGCCAGCGCACCGCCGATGAGGATGGCGTCGAATTGCCGGCCAGCGTTCCAGGCAAACAGATCGCCGGTTTCGATGCGCGCGTTGTGCACGCCGGCCCCGGCCAAGCGCGCGCGCGCGCTGTCCACGAAGTCGCCGTAGATGTCGATGGCGGTCACCGCATGCGCGAGTTGGCCGATGCAGGCGGTGAGGAAGCCGCTGCCGCTGCCGATCTCCAGCACGTCGTCGGCGGCGGCCAGATCCAGAGCCTGCAGCAGGCGACCTTCGACGACCGGCTTGAGCATGACCTCGTCGTGATCGAGCGGCAGCGCGGTGTCGGCGAACGCCAGCAGGCGGTAGGCGGCGGGCACGAAGTCCTCGCGGCGCACCTTGCCCAGTACGTCGAGCACGCGTGGGTCGAGCACTTCCCACGGGCGGATCTGGTTCTCGATCATGTTGGCGCGGGCGGTTTCGATGTCCATGGGCGTGCTCGATGGTTCGGGATGAACGGGGATGGCTTGCACGAAAACGAATCGTGAACGGAAGATTTTAAGCCACGCCGACGCGGTGGGCGACGGCAGCATCGCTTGCAAGGGTCATGCCTGCGCAGTGCCGGAAGTAATCAGGACGGAAGGCATTGGCTCGCCAGTGGCCGCCACGGGCCGCGTCGCGGCGGCCCAGCGCTCGACCCGGCGCAGCGACATCGCCCCCGCACGGGCGTCCGCGACAGCCGACCCGGACGTCCGCGGACAGTGTGCCTGCGCGCGCGCGGTGGCCGACAGTGACGACCGTCATGCGCGGCGCCTGCGTTCTTCAGGGCGTGGGGCGTAGGCACGCAGGAACAAGTCCACCGTCGCGCGGACATGCTCGGCGATTTGCCGACGATCCAGCCGTACCGCGCAACCGCACGCCATTTTCGCGTGCGCCTCGCCCTTGAGCAGGCAGAAGAACTGCGACGCGGCGCGGTGCAGGTCCGGAATTTCCAGTTGCCCGGTGGCCACCCGCGACTGCAGGAACTGCACGAAACCGGCTTGCAGGCGCTGCGGCCCGGCCTCCCAGAACATCTGCGGCAAGCGCTCGTCGCCGGCCGCGCGTGCGCTCATCAGCCGGTGCAACGCGATCGCCTCGGGGCTGGTCACCAACCCGAAAAAGGCGCGTGCGATCGTGGTGAGCTGCGTACGGATCGCGCCTTTGGGCGCAGCCGCGAACAGCGTCGGCGGCAGCATCTCCTCGCACTTGGCGTGGATGGTGGCGGCGAACAATGCGTCCTTGTCGCCGAAGTGGCTGTACACGGTGAGCTTGGAGACGCCGGCCTGGATCGCAATGGCCTCCATGCTCACACCATCGAAACCGTGCTTGAGGAACAGCCGTTTGGCGGCCTCGAGCACGGCCAGCCGCTTTTCCGGATCCTTGGGCCGGCCCGGGCCGGCCTTGACGGGCTGCTTTCGCAGTCGCGATTTACCGATGTCGCGTCGGGTCGTGGCGGAAGGGGTCATCGACAAGAAATACTGGACTGGCCAGTTCTCTATCATTAATATACTTCGCAGTATAGCAATTCGCCGGCACGTCGGCGACGAGGGGAACGCCGATGCGCCGAGCCATCCGGAGTTGGGCGATGCCCGCCCTGGCCTGCCTGTGGCTGGCCGCATGCGGCGGCAAGCCGCTCGCCAGCGATCCACCGCGCCCGGCGCTGGTGACGCAGCCGGCCACTCCGGACCGCAGCGCGCAGGCGTTCGCCGGCGTCGTGGTGGCGCGCCAGCAATCGCCGTTGTCGTTCCAGATCGGCGGCCACCTCGTGCGCCGGTTGGTGGACATGGGCGCACGCGTGACCAAGGGTCAGGTGCTGGCGCAGATCGACCCGAAGGACGCGGCGCTGCAAAGCGATGCCGCCCGCGCGGCGCTGACCACCGCGCGCTCCGACCTGCAACTGGCGCAGGCCCAGCGCGACCGCTACCGTGCGCTGGCGCAGCAGCAGGCGGTCAGCCGCTCGCAACTGGATACCGTGGAAACCAACTTCAAGGCCGCCGCCGCGCGCGTGCAACAGGCGCAGGCGCAGTACGACGTGGCGCGCAACCAGGCCGGTTATGCCGACCTGCGCGCACCCGCCGACGGCGTGATCGCGCAGCGTCTGGCCGAGGCCGGGCAGGTGGTCGCTGCCGGGCAACCGATCTTCATGCTGGCCGCCGATGGCGACCGGCAGGTGCAGATCTCCATCCCCGAGCAACGCGTGGCCGAGTTCAAGGTCGGCACACCGATGGCGGTGGAGCTGTGGACGCGGCAAGGCAGCCTCATCCCGTCGCGCATCGACGAATTGTCGCCGCTCGCCGACGCACAGGCGCGCACCTACGCGGCGCGTGTGGAACTGCCGGCCGGCACGCACGTGGAACTGGGCCAGAGCGCACGCGTGTACGCCGACGCCGGCGCACACGCAACGATCAGCGTGCCGCTGGCGGCGGTGTACGAAAACAACGGCGCGCCCGCAGTGTGGGTCGCCACGCCCACCGGCAACCGTGCGAGCGATGGCGCGGCGCTGGCCAGCCTGCACCTGCGCAAGGTGACGCTCGGTACGTGGGGACAAGACAGCGTACCGGTGCTGTCGGGCATCGCCGCGAGCGACTGGGTTCTCGCCGCCGGCGTGCATCTGGTGCGTGAAGGACAAGTCGTGGAGCCGGTGGACAAGGACGACCGCCCTGTCTCAATCACAAAAGAACAAGCGGGCCCCGCATCGGGAAGATTGCGGTGAGGTCCTCGCGACGGCTCCCGCCCGGCACGATCGCCCTTCCCCCGTGCACGGGGGAAGGGATGGGATGGGGGTGGTTTCCCATCAAGACCCGCCGATCGGGCACCACTCCATGAATTACTCTCCGAAGCAATTCCCATCCGGTACGATCGCCCTTCCCCCGTGCACGGGGGGCGAGGCGGGCCGCCTGCGAGCCACTGGCTCGCGGCCCACCGAGCGCCCGGAGGCTGCGCCGACGGGCCGGGATGGGAACGGGATGGGGGCGATTCACCTCACACGAAACACCCCCACGCTGGCCCTCCCCCGCACGCGGGGGAGGGAGTTCCCAGTACGGAGACGCTGACCCGTGCACAGCCGCTTCAACCTCTCCGCCTGGGCGCTGCGCAATCGCGCGCTGGTGCTGTACGCGATGATCGTGCTGGCGGTGGCCGGCATCTTCTCGTATCGCGGCCTCGGGCAATCCGAAGATCCGCCGTTCACCTTCAAGGCGATGGTGGTGAAAACCTACTGGCCGGGTGCCACCGCGCAGGAGGTTGCGTTGCAGGTCACCGATCGCATCGAGCAGGCGGTGATGCAGACCGGCGCCTACGACAAGGTCGTCAGCTATTCGCGGCCCGGCGAGTCGCAGGTGGTGTTTGCCGCGCGCGACGACATGCCATCGAGCAAGATGCCGGCGCTGTGGTACGACATCCGGAAGAAGGTCGGCGACATCAAGGACACCCTCCCGCAGGGCGTGCAGGGGCCGTATTTCAACGACGAGTTCGGTGACACCTACGGCAACATCTACGCACTCACCGGCGACGGCTTCGACTACGCCACGCTCAAGCGCTACGCCGACCGCATCGAGTTGGAACTCCAGCGCGTACCCGACGTGGCCAAGGTCGAGCTGATCGGGCAGCAGGACGAGAAGATCTGGATCGAGCTGTCCAACACCAAGCTGGCCAGCCTCGGGGTATCGCTGCCGGCGGTGCAGCAGGCGCTGGAGGACCAGAACGCGGTGGCCGACGCCGGCTTCTTCGAGACGCCTTCGGACCGCGTGCGGCTGCGCGTATCCGGGCGCTTCGACACGGTCGCGGCGATCCGCGATTTCCCGATCCACGTCGGCGACCGTGATTTCCGCATCGGCGACGTCGCCACCGTGCATCGCGGGTTTTCCGATCCGGCCGCGCCGCGCATGCGTTTCATGGGCCACGACGCACTCGGCATCGCGGTGTCGATGCAACCCGGCGGCGACATCCTCAAGCTCGGCAAGAACCTTGAAGCCGCGTTCGCGCGGGCGCAAGCCGAGTTGCCGGTCGGGATGACGCTGGCGAAGGTGTCCGACCAGCCGGCGGCGGTGCGCGACTCGGTGGCCGAGTTCGTGCACGTGCTGGCCGAGGCGGTGGTGATCGTGCTGCTGGTGAGCTTCTTCTCGCTGGGCCTGCGCACCGGCAGCGTGGTGGCGCTGGCCATCCCGCTGGTGCTGGCGATGACCTTCACGGCGATGAAACTTTTCGACATCGGCCTGCACAAGATTTCTCTCGGCGCATTGGTCCTTGCTTTGGGCCTACTCGTCGACGACGCCATCATCGCGGTGGAGATGATGGCGGTGAAGCTCGAACAAGGCTTCGACAAGCTGCGTGCGGCGGCCTTCGCGTGGGACAGCACGGCGTTCCCGATGCTCACCGGGACGCTGGTGACGGCGGCAGGTTTTCTGCCGATCGCCACCGCCGCATCCAGCACCGGCGAATACACGCGCTCGATTTTCGAGGTGGTGACGATTGCGCTGCTGCTGTCGTGGATCGCCGCGGTGGTGTTCATCCCGTACATCGGCAGCGCCTTGCTCAAGGATCTCTCGCACCGCCCGCCCGGCACGCACGGCGAAGCCGCGCACGCGCACGACCCGTACCAGACGCGCTTCTACCAGCGCTTCCGCGCCCTCGTGGGCTGGTGCGTGGGGCATCGCAAGACCGTCATCGCCATCACCCTGGCCGCGTTCGTCGCCTCCATCGGCCTGTTCCGTTTCGTGCCGCAGCAGTTCTTCCCAGACTCCACCCGGCTGGAGTTGATGGTGGACATCAAGCTGCCCGAAGGCGCCTCGCTCACCGCCACGCAGGCGCAGGTGAGCAAGCTCGAAGCCCTGCTCAAGGGCCACAAGGGCTTGCAGAACTACGTCGCCTACGTCGGCACCGGCTCGCCGCGTTTCTACCTGCCGCTGGATCAACAACTGCCAGCGGCCAGCTTCGCGCAGTTCGTGCTGCTGGCCGACGACATCGGCTCGCGCGAGGAGATCCGCCAGTGGCTGATCGACACCTTCGCCAAGCAGTTCCCCGACGTGCAGGCGCGGGTGACGCGGCTGGAGAACGGCCCGCCGGTGGGCTACCCGATCCAGTTCCGGATCTCCGGCGAGCACATCGACGCGGTACGCAAGCTGGCGCTGCAAGTAGCCGCGCAAGTGCGCAAGAACCCCAATGTGGCCAACGTCAATCTCGACTGGCACGAACCGAGCAAGGTGGTGCGGCTGGTCATCGACCAGGATCGCGCGCGCGCGCTGGGCGTGAGCAGCGCGCAGCTTGCCGGCTTCTTGCGCAACTCGCTGTCCGGCGGGCACGTTTCGACCTTCCGCGAGCACAAGGAACTGATCGAAATCCTGCTGCGCGGGCCGCAACAAGAACGTGATCGCCTCGATCTGCTGGGCAGCCTCGCCGTGCCGACCAGCAACGGCGGCAGCGTGCCGCTGTCGCAGGTGGCCACGGTCGAATACGGTTTCGAGGAAGGCATCATCTGGCGACGCAACCGCCTGCCGACTGTGACCGTGCGCGCCGACATCTACAAGCCCGATGTCACCCCGCCGACGGTGACCGCGCAGATCGAGCCCACGCTCGATGGTATTCGTGCGCAACTGCCGGCCGGCTATCTGCTGGAAACCGGCGGCACGGTCGAGGACTCGGCGCGCGGACAGAACTCGGTCAACGCCGGCATTCCGTTGTTCATCTTCGTCGTCACCACCTTGCTGATGGTGCAGTTGCGCAGCTTCTCGCGGGTGGCGATGGTGTGGCTGACCGCGCCGCTGGGGTTGATCGGCGTGACCTTGTTCCTGCTGGTGCTGCGGGTGCCGTTCGGCTTCGTGGCGATGCTCGGCACCATCGCCCTGTTCGGCATGATCATGCGCAACTCGGTGATCCTGGTCGACCAGATCGAGCAGGACATCCACGCCGGGCAGCCGCCGTGGACGGCGATCGTGGATGCTACCGTGCGCCGCTTCCGCCCGATCGTGCTCACCGCGCTGGCCGCGGTGCTGGCGATGATCCCGCTCTCGCGCAGTGCGTTCTACGGGCCGATGGCGGTGGCGATCATGGGCGGCTTGATCGTCGCCACCGCGCTGACGTTGCTGTTTCTGCCGGCGCTGTACGCGGCGTGGTTTCGAGTCAAGCCCGCGCAATGATGTCGGCGTGAATGGTCTTCGTCGCCCCGGCGAAATCAGCAAGCGCTGCATTGCTTCCCAAAGGCACTGGACTCCCACCTGCACGGGAGTGACGATCCCCAGCCCGGACTGCCGCGATAGCGATGATCGCACGACTGCCTGCGTGCTGCCGATATGCGTGGTGGCAGTGGTAGCGCACGGCCAACGCGAGGCGGGCTCAAGTTCCACGTGGGTTGCTCTCCATCCAACGACGGTATAACATTCGTTATAACTCGGCGATCGGGCGCGAACATGAAACTCAAAATCTCCGCCATCGGCAACTCTGCCGGCATCATCCTGCCCAAGGAATTGCTGGCCCGACTGCGCGTGGAAAAGGGCGACGAAATCTACGCGCTGGAAACGCCCGACGGCATCCGCCTGACTACCTACGATCCGGTCTTTGCCGCACAGATGGAGGTGGCGGAGAAGGTCATGCGCGAGGATCGCGAGCTGCTACGCAAGCTGGCTCAGTAGAGGGTGACGATGATTGTTTGGATCGACCGCACGCTGGCGCTGGCCATCCACGAGCGGCAACTGTCCGAGCACGGTGGTGGCAGCGGCGTGCGCGATGAGTCATTGCTTGAGTCGGCGCTGGCGCGTCCGCAGCAACTGTTCGCGTATGGCGATCCGCGACCGGATCTGGCCGACTTGGCGGCGAGTTTGGCCTTCGGGCTGGCGCGCAACCACCCCTTCGTCGACGGCAACAAGCGCACCGCACACGTTTGCTATCGCGTCTTTCTCGCCATCAACGATTGCCTGCTGGATGCCAGCGGCGAGGAAAAATACCTGCACATGCTCGCCCTCGCCGAAGGTTCGCTCGGCGAATCCGACTTCGCCGCGTGGCTGCGACTGCGGCTGAAGATCGAACCGACCGGTGCGGTGCACGAAGCCAAAGCGCGTTATCGGCGCAGGCGTTGAACGCCCTTGCCCTCCGGCGGGGCTTTGATGCCCCATGGGCGCATGGCTTCGCTGCCAGTTCCAGACCTTCGCCGGTGACACTACCTGCTGAGACTTCCACGCACAGCTTCTTGCCGCATCTGGTCAGCGACACTGCTCGACCTTGTCGCGCGCAGCTACACTGCCCACGACTCGAAGGGAACGCGCACATGTCCGGCAACAGCCAGTTCGATCTCCTGCGCCAGCGGCGCTTTCTGCCATTCTTCCTCACTCAGGCCTCGGGCGCGTTCAACGACAACGCGTTCCGGCAGGCGTTGATCGTGATGGTCGGGTTTCAGCTCGGGCTGAGCGCCGATGCGGTCAGCAACTACTCCAATCTGGCGCCGGCGCTGTTCATCCTGCCGTTCTTCCTGTTCTCGGCCAGCGCCGGGCAGATCGCCGAGAAGTTCGAAAAGACGCGGCTGATCCGCTTCGTGAAGCTGTTCGAGATCGCCGCGATGACGCTGGCGGCGTTTGCGTTCTACGCCAAGTCGGTGCCGCTGCTGCTGACCGTGCTGGTGATGATGGGGGTGCATTCGACCGTGTTCGGGCCGATCAAGTACGCAATCTTGCCGCAGGTGCTGCATCCGCAGGAGCTGGTCGGCGGCAATGGCTTGGTGGAGATGGGCACCTCGATGGCGGTGCTGATCGGCATGATCGGCGGCGGTGTGGCGATGACCGCCTACGGCGCACCTGCCGCGGCGGCGTTGGTGATCGGCATGGCGATCGTCGGCTACCTGTGCAGCCGCGGCATCCCGGCCGCGCCGGCGACCGCGCCCGAGCTGGCCTTCGACTGGAACATCGGGCGCGCCACCTGGCGTTCGCTGAAGTTCGTCGCAGAAAACCGCACTGTGTTCAACTCGGTGCTGGGCATTTCGTGGTTCTGGTTTTTCGGGCTGGTGTTCACCGCGCAACTGCCCAACTACACCAAGGATTACCTCGGCGGCAGCGGCAGCGTGGAAACTCTGGCGCTGGCGTTATTCTCGATCGGCACCGGGATCGGCTCGCTGCTGTGCGAGAAACTCTCCGGGCGCACGGTGGAGATCGGGCTGGTGCCGTTTGGCGCGATCGGCCTGACCGTGCTGGGCGTGGATCTGTATTTCGCGCGGCACGTGCCGGCGCACGTACACGAACTGGGCGCGCTGGCCTTTCTGACCGCGCCCGGTAACTGGCGCATCGCGCTGGACCTGACCCTGATCGGCGTGTTCGCCGGCTTCTACATCGTGCCGTTGTTCGCGCTGGTGCAGGCACGCACGCCGCGCGCGCAGATCTCGCGGGTGATTTCCGGCAACAACATCCTCAACGCGGTGTTCATGGTCATCGCGTCGGTGTTCGGGTTGGGGATGTTGAAGCTCGGCTTGAGCGTACCCGAACTGTTGCTGGCCACCGCCGTGCTCAACGCCCTGGTGGCGATCTACATCTTCACCCTGGTGCCCGAGTTCCTGATGCGCTTCTTGAGCTGGCTGCTGATGAAGGCGCTGTACCGGCTGCGCGTGGACGGCATGGAGCGCGTGCCCGACGAGGGCCCGGCGCTGCTGGTGTGCAACCACGTCAGCTACCTCGACGCGCTGTTGATCGGCGGCGCGGTGCCGCGCCCGGCGCGCTTCGTGATGTACTACAAAATCTTCCGCACGCCCGGCGCGGCGTGGGCGTTCAAGGCCGCCAAGGCGATCCCGATCGCCGGCGCGAAAGAAGACCCGGCATTGATGGAACGCGCCTTCACGCAGATCGACGCGGCGCTGGCCGCCGGCGAACTGGTGTGCATCTTCCCCGAGGGTGCGCTGACCAAGGACGGGCAGATCGCGCCGTTCCGTCCCGGCATGGAGCGCATCCTCGCCCGCCGCCAGGTGCCGGTGATCCCGCTGGCGTTGCGCGGGATGTGGACGAGCATGTGGTCCAAGCGCGATTCGCGTCTGCATCGGTTGCGCATGCCACGGCGCTTTCGCGCCCACGTCGAGTTGCTGGTCGGCGCGCCAGTCGATGGTGCGGCGGCGAGTGCGGCGTCGCTGGAGGCGGTCGTGCGCGACCTGCGCGGGGACGCGGCTTGATCGAGCAAAGCGGTGGGCAAGCGGTGCCTGCCGGTGGCCTCAATCCACGTACAGCGAACTGACCGATTCGCCAAACGCGATGCGGCGGATCGTTTCGGCGAGCAACTCGGCCACCGAGAGCTGGCGGATCTTGGAGCAGTTGGCGGCGGCATCGCGCAGCGGGATGGTGTCGGTGACCACCAGTTCGTCGAGCTTGGAACGATTGAGGTTGTCGATCGCCGCGCCCGACAGCACCGGATGCGTGCAGTAGGCCACCACCTTGCGCGCGCCTTGTTCCTTGAGTGCGGTGGCCGCCGCGCACAGGGTGCCGGCGGTATCCACGATGTCGTCCACCAGCACGCAGGTGCGGTCGCGCACGTCGCCGATGATGTTCATCACCGTGGCCACGTTGGCACGCGGACGGCGCTTGTCGATGATCGCCAGGTCCGCGTCGTCCAGTCGCTTGGCGACCGCGCGCGCGCGCACCACGCCGCCGACGTCCGGGCTGACCACGACCAGATTGTCGGTGCCTTGCTCGCGCCAGATGTCGGCCAGCAGCAGCGGCGAGGCGTAGACGTTGTCCACCGGCATGTCGAAGAAGCCCTGGATCTGGTCGGCGTGCAGATCCACCGTGAGCACACGATCGGTGCGGGTAGCACCGAACATGTTGGCCGCGACCTTGGCGGTGATCGGCACCCGCGCCGAACGCGGGCGGCGATCTTGCCGGGCATAGCCGAAGTAGGGCACCACCGCGGTGACGCTGGCTGCCGAGGCGCGCTTGAGGGCGTCGATCAGCACCAGCAGTTCCACCAGGTTCTCGGCGCTGGGCGCGCTGGTGGGTTGCAGCACGAACACTTCCTGCCGGCGCACGTTCTCCTCAATCTCGACCTGCACCTCGCCGTCGGAGAACTTGCCGACCTGCGCCTTGCCGAGGCCAATACCGAGCACCTTGCACACCGCCTTGGCGAGCGGGCGGTTGGCGTTGCCGGTGAACACCATCAGGTTTTCGTTGGTCATGGCGGCGTCAAAAGGGGAGAAGGGAGTCAATTGTAGGAATTTTTCCACAATGTTTCGCGCAATTCGTTGAACGTGTGGGGGTCGGCGTGGTTCCTGCGATCACGTCATGCCGCCACACACTCACCCGATGCTACCGAATGTCTCCGTCCAGATCACGCTGCGCGGCGTGAACCGTTGCGCGACCTTCGTGGATGGTGACGAACGCACGCACTGCAATCACGGACAGCCGCTACGAAAGAGGAAGTCGTCGCCGTCCACGCCTGCGTGCTGATGGGCAACCACCTGCATGTGCTTGCACGGCTCCTGCGTCCATTGCCCTGTCACCAGCGATGCGTCACGCCGGCCAATGCTGCGTGCGGTTGTTCATCCTGTTTCCCGCAGTTGACCCTACTCGATCTGGTTCAGACTGAGCGCTGTTGCGCCTTGGCGCGGCTTCTGGGAGGGCACCCTATGGGTGATGAAGGGGAAGCGAGTGGAAGCGCGCACCAGTCGCCCGCTGCTGCTGGCGGCGGTCGGGCGTGGCAGCCAACATGCCGGGCAGCAACGCCTGCTGCTGACCGTGATGCATGCAGCCCAGGATCGGGTGAAACAGATGGTAGCCACGATCCGTGCGGGTCTGGACACCATCCGAGGCAATGCGCCGCAGTTGGCGGCACCCGAGCGCTGGCCCGCCCTTGTGCACTACATCGTCGACCGAATCATCGCTGCCATGCGTGTGGATCTACGTCCACTTACGCCATTGGAGTCGGGGTAACTGAGGAATCCAGGTTCACCGATCGCCGCAGGACTGGATCAACCGCTGCATGTCGCTGTCGCGCGCGGCGGTATCGTTCGGATCCAGATTGGCCAGGTGCTGCTCCAACTCCGGGCAGGGGTCGTAACCGTCATCGTGAACTGTGTTGATGCCCACGCGCAGGTGGCCGTTGACGTCGCGGTGCGGCTTTAGGCAGGTCAGCGGATTGCGGACGCACATCAGGGCGGTGGCGATGCGATCACGCCCGGTCACGTCGTGGAACTCGTAGGTCGGCGCCTTGCCCAGCGGCGGGTCGGGCAGGAACCGATCGGCGGTGCGGTGGGCGCGGCCCAGCGGATCGTGTGCGCTTTGCGTGATCTGCCCGGGCGGCAGGTGCACGCTGCCGTCGGGGTTGAACAGCGTCAGCGTGGTCGTGGGTGATTCAGCGGCCGGTGGTGGTGCCGCGACAGGTGCCGCTGGCACGGGCCGGATCGCATGCGTTGCGTTTGCGGATGTGTGCCCGGAGGGCGCGGCACGGCGAGCGGTGTGCGCAGGCACGGTGGACGGCGTCGGCACGCGCGCGGCGAGCGGCGTCTTCGGTTGCGTGCGCGGCGGTGTTGGCGCTGGTGCCGAAATCAGGTACACGATCTGCAACACATCCCGGCGCGCCGTGTGGTGGATCGGCACCGGTGTCATCGCCGCCCGCAGGCTCAGGAACAACAGCGCATGCACCGCCAGCGTGATCGCGATGGCACTCCAGCGTTCGCGCGCTGGAATCGGCGTGCGCTGGCGCACGCTCCACGGGCGCAGCGGCGGTTCTTCCGCGTATGGCAGGCCCTCCGCGGCTTGCGCGGGTTCGCGATCCGCCGGCGGACGATCACCTGTCGCCGCGAACACTGGCAAGGCGTCTGGCTCGACAGCGGTGTCGGCACGAATCGTCATCGTGTGCTCACGTGCCGAAAACCTTGACCGAATCCGACGCCTCGCGGCGCCAAGCTCGCGCGACCATCCGCGCAGGCCCCATCACCGCGCCACGCTACTCATTGCGTTCCCGCCGGCGCACCGGCAGCGGCAGGCGTTGATGCCAGCAATGCGCCCAGATCGGGAAGTTCCTTCTTCGAGAACACGATCGTGGCCACCACGTGCAGGTCGCCGTCTGCGCTGGGTGTCGCGGTGAACCCGTTCAAGCCCAGCCCGCGGTGGAAGGCGTTGTAACGGTTGCCGTTGTCGAGGCGGATGACGTTGAGGTCGCGCTCGCTGTTTTCCTCCGCCACCGCCAACGGCCCGTACTTGGTGGTCTGCCAGGTCAGCGCCCAGAAATAATGGTCGAGGTTGGGGCGGCCATCGGGCTGCCAGATCGACTCGTATTGCGTGTAGCCGCGGCACTTGTCGACGAACTTGTTCTGGCGGCGGCAGTTGGTACCGTAGCCGACGTTCTTGCCGCGCATCGACAGGTTGAGCGGCACCAGCGCGCGCGTGCTCATGTTGTACAGCGCGTAATCGTAGGCTTGGTCCTTGGCGCCGAACAGGTCGCCGACGACCGCGCCCAGATCCTTGATCGCATGTGCCGGGTTGTTCGGGTCGGCATCGACGCGCTCGAGCAGCATGTAACCGGTGCCGGCGACGTCACCGTGCTGGAAGCGCGCAACGTGGAAACCTTGCGGCACTGCCACCGCCTGCATGCCACGGGTGAGGTCGAAATCCACCAGGCTGGCGTCGCGCTCCACCATCACGCCGTTGCTGGTCAGCAGGATGCTGGTGCCGCCCGCGGTCTGGCCGTCCCTGGAACGGAAGTTCACGAAGCCGTCTTGCTCGGCGACTTCGCCGATGGTCACTGGCGGCAGATTGGAGTGGACGTTCTGGTGCTTGATGAGGTAGTGGCCCGGCCCGATGGCGGCCATGTAGGTCACCCAGCCGGTGGCGAAATCCGCGCCGTATTTCACGATGCGGCCATCGGCGTCGACGTAGGGTTGGCCGTCGAAGTTGAAGCCGTCGCCTTGCGGGGCGAACAGGGTGAAGCGGTTGGCGGCGTTGCGCTGGGCTATCTGCGCTTGCAAGCCGCTGCCGGCCGGCGTGCTGCCTGCCGTTTGCGTGGCAGCGACCGCTGCCGGAGCGGGCTGCACGGCGACCGCGGCGGGTGCGACCGGTGCCGATGCGACCGGTGCCGATGCGACCGGTGCCGATGCGACCGGTGCCGATGCGACCGGTGCCGATGCGATGGGTGCCGGCTGCAATGCCATCGCCGGCAGGGCGACGTGCCCCGACTGCATCTGTTGGGCTTGCAACTGCATGCCCGCCGCCACGCCCAGCATGTTCAAGCGAACCTCCCGCATCTTGCGCACCATCGCGGCGAGCTGTTCATCGGTCAACGCCGGCATGCCCTGTGCTTTCCATTGCTGCTGCATCTGCACCACCATCTTCTGCTCGGCGGGCGTCAGCGGTGGGTCGATGGCGGTTTGCGCGAATATCGGGGCGATGCACAGGGCCAGGGCGCACGAGAACAGCAGTTTCCGCATGGGTTGAATCCTGATCGGGGATGGGTCGCCGGAGCCGGGAACGTGACGGCACGTTTGCCGGCAGCCGGGCGGGGCCGCGGATTCTGCCACGCAGATGTTCAGATGATCTGTTGGCGGGCTGATCGTCGCGGATCGCGTCGCCCACGCTGCCCCGTCGACGCGCGTGGAGCCCGTCGCGCCGCTCACGCCGCCTTGTCTACCGAGGTCGCGCGCGCGGCTTGCGTGCCCGTAGCCAGCGCGGCCGGATCGAAATCGTCCACGCTGATCGCATCGAGCGTGATCGCGCGCAGCTCTTCGAGCTGGCGGCGTTCTTCCGGCGTGATCCAGCCCTGCTGCACGCCCAGATCGAGCTGCGCGGGAAGGTCCAGTGCGATGGCATCGCTGGCCTTGAGCGCCTTTGCGAACTTGCGCTCGATCGGTTCGGCGAGGATGACCTTTTCCAGATAGCTGTCGATGCGCCCGGCGGGATTGTTCGCGGTGGGCGTGAGGAACAGGCCGGCGGCCAGGCGGTCGCGGGCGTCGCCCGGCGACATCAGCAGCGCGGCGGCGCGGTGACCGAGGCGGTCGGATGGCTCCTGCGCACGCCGTCCCCACGGGAACACCAGCAGCCACAGCAACCAGCCCACCGGGCGGATCGGAAAGTTGCGCAGCGCCCCGGAGAACGCCCCTTCGATGCGGTGCACGGCATCGTGGAACGCCCACGCCAGCAGCGGGCGGTCGGATGTCGGCGCACCCTCGTCGTGGTAGCGCTTGAGCATGCTGCTGGCGATGTACAACTGGCTGAGCACGTCGCCCAGTCGCGCGGAAAGTTTTTCCCTGAACTTGAGCTTGCCGCCCAGCAGCAGCATCGCGGTGTCGGCCATCAATGCCAGCGCCGCCGAATAGCGGTCGAGTTTGCGGAAAAAGCGCCGCGTATACGCGTCGCCGGGTGCGCTGCCGATCCGCGCGGCAGTCAGCCCGAACCACGCCGCACGCACCGCGTTGGAGATCGCGAAACCGATGTGGCTGAACAGGGCGTGGTCGAACTGGCGCAATCGCTGCTGCGGGTCGGATGCTCCCGCGGCCTTCATCTCCTTGAGCACCCACGGATGGCACAAGATCGCGCCCTGGCCGAAGATCATCAGGCTGCGGGTCATGATGTTGGCGCCCTCGACGGTGATCGAGATCGGCGCCTGCTGCCAGTTGCGACCCATGAAGTTGCGCGGCCCGAGGATGATGCCCTTGCCGCCCAGAACGTCCATCGCGTCCTGGATCACCTCGCGCGCGGTGGTGGTGCAGTGGTATTTGGCGATGGTCGATGGCACTGCCGGATTTTCGCCGCGCGCCACTGCCGCAGCGGTAGCCTGCGCCAACGCGCTCACCGCGTAAGCCTTGCCGGCCATGCGCGCCAACGCCTCCTCCACGCCCTCGAAGCGGCCGATGGACAGGCCGAACTGCTTGCGGATGCGCGCATACGCGCCGACCGCCACCGCGGCCATTTTCGAGCCACCGCTGGCGGTGGAGGGCAGGGTGATCGAACGACCGATGGACAGCACTTCGACCAGCATCTGCCAGCCCTTGCCGGCGTATTCCTCGCCACCGATCAGCGCCGACAGCGGCACGAATACATCCTTGCCGCGCACCGGCCCGTTCATGAAGGCGGCGTTGAGCGGGAAGTGACGACGATCGGCCTCCACGCCCGGCGTGTCGCGCGGGATCAGCGCCAGGCTGATGCCCAGATCTTTTTTCTCGCCGAGCAATCCATCCGGGTCGTACAGGCGAAACGCCAATCCGATCAACGTGGCCACCGGGGCCAGAGTGATGTAGCGCTTGTCGAAGGTCAGGCGGATGCCGACCACGTGCGCGCCGTTCCACTCGTGCGAGCAGACGATGCCGTAATCGGGGATCGAGGTGGCATCGGAACCGGCGAACGGCCCGGTCAATCCGAAGCAGGGGATTTCGCGACCATCGGCCAGCCGCGGCAGGTAGTAGTCCTTTTGTTCCGGCGAGCCGTAGTGCATCAACAACTCGCCGGGGCCCAGCGAGTTGGGCACGCCCACGGTGGAGGCCAGCGTGGTGGAGATCGAGGCCAGTTTCTGGATCACCCGGTGGTGCGCCAGCGCGGAAAATCCCAACCCGCCGTACTCGCGCGGGATGATCATGCCGAAGAACTTGTGGCGCTTGATGAACTCCCACGCCGTCGGCGACAGGTCGGCGCGCACATGGATGGTTTCCCACTCGTCGGCCAGCTTGCACAACTCCTCGCACGGCCCGTCGAGGAAGGCTTGTTCTTCCGCGGTGAGCGTGGGCTTGGGCTGGCCGAGCAGAAGCTTCCACTTCGGCTTGCCAGAGAACAGCTCGCCTTCGAAGCCGACCGTGCCCGCTTCCAGCGCGGTGCGTTCGGTGTCGGTCAGCGGCGGCAGGATGCGCGTGTAGAACGCCAGCAGGGGGCGCGAGATCCACATCCGCCGCAGCGGCGCGATCAGCAGCGGCAGCGCGACCAGTGCGAACACCGCACCGACCACGATGCTGGCGATGTGGCTGGCGCCCAGCCACGCGCCGGCGATCAGCGCCAGCGCCGTCAGCGGCACGTACACGAACAATCGCAGCCGGTGGTACGCCGCCAGCGCGCTGGCCACGAGCAGGATCAGGATCGGTGCGGCGATGCCCATGGACGAACTCCGTGACGCCATCGGAAGGCTGCGGGAACCATCCACACCGGCGATAGCAGATCGCCGGTGTACGGTCGCCGCATGCGCTGGCCAAGTCGCGGCCATGCGCAGGGGCATGGTGGGCGCATCGGGCTAGTGCAAATGCTCGGAAGCGGGAGACGGGAGACGGGAGACGGGAGACGGGAGACGGGAGACGGGAAGCGGGAAGCGGGAAGCGGGAAGCGGGAAGCGGCTGCCGGGAGATCGCATTTTGTGGGAGCGGCTTCCAGCCGCGACAGCGAACAGCATCGGGCCTGGAAGGCCCTCCCACAGGGAGATGCGATGTGGGAGCGGCTTCCAGCCGCGATCAGAATTCGATCGGGCTGAGGACGGCCCTCCCACCGGTGGTAGGGTGGGTCGATCCCGGATCGACCCATCGCGTAGTGGAGATTGGCTGCGATGGGTCTCGCGTGCGCTCGACCCATCCTACGGGACTGCGGCGATGAATAGCAGATCCATCACGTTGCTCTGGATGACAGGGCTTCGGAAGCCGGTACCGTGTTCCCGGCTCACGGCTATCGGCTCACCGCTCACGGCTCACGACTCACCGCTCACGGCTCACGGCTCACGGCTCACGGCTATCGGCTCACCCCTCACGGCTCACGGCTCACGCCTCACGGCTCACGGCTATCGGCTCACGGCTCACGGCTCACCGCTCACGGCTCACGGCTCACCGCTCACCGCTCACATCTATCGGCTCCCGTCTATCGGCTCCCGTCTGGGCATGGCAGCCCGTCGGCTACACTGCGCCGATGACCGAAGCCGCCGCCCGCGCCGCCCGCGCCGCCCGCACCGCCCGCACCGCCCGCCTGAGCGCATCCGACTGGGCGCAGGGCGCGCTCGACTTGCTCGCCGAGCAGGGCTTGGCGGCGGTGGCCGTGGAGCCGCTGGCGCGCCGGCTGGGCGTGACCAAGGGCAGTTTCTACTGGCATTTCAAGTCACGTGACGCCTTGCTGTCGGCCGCGCTGGAACGCTGGGCCGCGGTCGAGCAGGAAACCGTGTTCGGCCAGCTCGAAGCCATCCCCGATGCGCGCGAGCGCCTGCGCGCGCTGTTCGGGCTGGTCGCGCGCGAAGTGCAATCGCACGTCATCTATTCCGAACTGCTCAAGGCGCTCGACCACCCGCTGGTGCAGCCGGTGATGGCGCGGGTCTCCAAGCGCCGGCTGGATTATTTGATCGCGTCGTTCCGGCAAGCTGGCCTGCCGCGTGCACAGGCACAGCACCGCGCCCGCTTGGCCTACGCGGCGTACGTGGGCTTCCTGCAACTGTCCTTGCAACTGCTGCAACCGCGCCTGCACCACGACGAGTTCGAGGCGTATGTCGAGCACGTGATGCAGACGCTGATCCCATGAGCCTGCCGGGCCCATCGCAAGTCATTGATTTGTAGGGATAGCCTCGCGGCGCTATACTTTTCCGGTTATATCGCACGCCTGCTGCGATGCCACTTTCCTCACTGCCGCCGGCACCGCCGGAAATCCCGATCGCATGTCCAGCCAACTCGAAGCGCTCAACCGATGGGTCGATGAAGTCGCCCGCCTCACCCAGCCCGATCGCATCGTCTGGTGCGATGGATCGGATGCCGAAGCCCGCCAGCTCAATGACCTGATGGTCGCGCGCGGCGACCTCATTCCGCTCAACGCCAACACCCACCCGAACTGCTTCCTGCACCGCTCCAGCAAGTCCGACGTGGCGCGCGTCGAGCATCTGACGCTGGTGTGCACGCCCGAGCGCGAGGACGCCGGCCCGAACAACCACTGGATGGCGCCCGCCGAAGCGCACGCCAAGATGGACGCCCTGTTCGCCGGCTGCATGAAAGGCCGCACGATGTATGTGATCCCGTATTGCATGGGCCCGATCGATTCGCCGATCAGCCGATGCGGCGTGGAGATCACCGACAGCCCTTACGTGGTGGCCAACATGCGCATCATGACGCGCATGGGCAGCGCCGCCCTGGCGCGGATCGAGCGCGAAGGCGCCCAGGGCAAGCCGTTCGTGAAGGGCCTGCATTCGATCGGCGAGCTCGACCCCGAGCGCCGCTTCATCATGCATTTCCCCGAGGAACTCACCATCAAGTCGTTCGGCTCGGGCTACGGCGGCAACGCCCTGCTCGGCAAGAAGTGCCACGCGCTGCGCATCGCCAGCTATCAGGCGCGCCGCGAAGGCTGGCTGGCCGAGCACATGCTGATCGTGGGCATCGAAAACCCCAAGGGCGAAACGAAGTACGTCGCCGCCGCGTTCCCCTCGGCCTGCGGCAAGACCAATCTGGCCATGCTGATTCCACCGGAAGGCTATCGCAAGGCCGGCTGGAAAGTGTGGACGGTCGGCGACGACATCTGCTGGATGACACCCGGTGCCGATGGCCGGCTGTGGGCGATCAACCCGGAAGCCGGGTTCTTTGGCGTCGCCCCGGGCACCTCGCAGAAAACCAATCCGAACGCGCTGGCGATGCTTGGCCACGACACCATCTTCACCAATGTGGCGGTTACCGCCGACAACAACCCGTGGTGGGAAGGCCTGCCCGATGGCACGCCGGTCAAGGATTGGCAGGGTCGCGATTATCAGCCCGGCAACGGCCCGGCCGCGCACCCGAACTCGCGCTTCACCGTCGCTGCCAAACAGTGCGCGAGTTTTTCACCGCACGCCGAAGATGCCAAGGGCGTGCCGATCAGCGCAATCGTGTTCGGTGGTCGTCGCGAATCGCTGGTGCCGCTGGTGTTTCAGGCGCGCGACTGGACGCACGGCGTGCTCATCGGCGCGGCGATGGCCTCGGAAACCACCGCCGCTGCCACCGGCGCGGTCGGCGTGGTGCGCCGCGACCCGATGGCGATGAAGCCGTTCTGTGGCTACAACTACGGCGATTACTTCGCGCACTGGCTGTCGTTCGACCAGCCCGGCGCCAAGCTGCCGCAGGTCTTCCACGTCAACTGGTTCCGCAAGGGCAGCGATGGCAAGTTCCTGTGGCCGGGCTTCGGCGACAACCTGCGCGTGCTCGAGTGGATCCTCAAGCGCGTGGAAGGCAGCACCGCGGCGCACGACACCGCCATCGGCCACCTGCCGCACGCCGCGGATCTGGACGTCGCCGGACTCGGCCTCGACCCCCACCACGTCTCCGAACTGCTGCACGTCGACGCCGAGGGCTGGAAGCGCGAAATCGGCGAGATCGGCGCCTACCTCGACAGCTACGGTGAGCGCGCACCCGCGGCGCTGCATCGCGAGCGGGAGAGGATCGCCGAGGCGCTCAAAGACTGAGCGCAGAATCGTCGCGCGCCCGGAGCGCATCCGGGCGCGGGATGGGAGTCAGACGCGCAAATCCGGCGAGCGAAGCAAAGGCGCAAATCAAAAGGCGCAAATCAAAGGCGCAAGTCAAAGGCGCAAGTCAAAGGCGCAAGTCAAAGGCGCAAGTCAAAGGCGCAAGTCGGCCGTCGCCTCGCGCGCGTCGTGTGCGACGATGGCCTCCAGACGCGGCAGGATGGGCGCAAGCGCGAACTCGTAGTTGCGCCAATGCCCGATGCCTCTAGAGTTCAGCGGGGCTTCGACTTGGTACTGGCTGGCCGTGCGGATATGGCCCTTGCGTCCAGTGTGCTCAAGCACCCCCGCATCCCACTCCAGCCCGATGGCTTGCACCAGCCGACGCAGTACCGGCTCGGGATCGGCGATCAGGTTTTCATACCTCAACTCAGTCAGTCGCTCGCCGATCGTGGCGCGCCAGTGTCGCATCATCCGTCGGTGCTGTTCGATGCGGTGCGCGATGTGTTCCAGTTCGCGGGTCCAGTTGATCCGCGAAAAATTGGTGCGCCAACACGAGATCGCCACGTCGCGTGGATCGCGCAGGCAATGAATGATCGTCGCGTTCGGGAAAGCTGCGCTCAACCAGCCGGCGAACACGAAGTTGTCAGGCAGTTTGTCGATGATGCGTTCGGCATCGGTGCGCAAGGACAGGCGAACCAGACGGTCTTCCATCTGACCGACGTGCCAGTCGGCAGCTTCGCGCACGACCGAGTGCGGCATCCGCGCCATCGGCAAGTCGCCGGCGGCCATCATCGCGCGCCGGAAGCTGGCGTCTGCGAACGTTTGCTCGCCGACGCTGGTGATCCCGGGGTGTCCGCACAGCATCTGTTGCAGCAGGGTAGTCCCCGAGCGCGGCATGCCGACGATGAAAACGGGTCGGGAATCCGAACTGCCGGCATCACGCATGCGTTCGAACCAGGCCGGCCGGAACATCTCGATGGTCACGTCGGCTTCGCGCTCGCGCAGGCGCGGGTCGTAATGATCCTGCGGCAGGGCCAGTTCGCGCTGGATGGCCTTGACGGGTTCGAGGTGCGCGATGGCCCTCGCGAAGTCGCCCGCGCGATCGAAATGGCGAGACAGCACATCGTGCAGGGGTGCCAAGCGCCGTGGGTCGGTCGTGTGGCGGGTCATTCCTTCAACGTGGGCGAAGGTGTCACCGTCGAGCAGGCCGCCTTCGATCTGCGCTTGTTCCCACAGGGCGGCGCCATTGTCGGGGTCGAGCACCAAGGCGGTGCGCAAGTGATCAAGCGCGGCATCCCGGTCGCCCCGGTTGGTGGCAAGGCGCGACAATTCGACGTGGGGCGTAGCGTCATCGGCACGCAGCGCGGCGTAGCAGGTGAAGGCGCCACATGCATCCGCGAGGCGTTCGGCGTTGGTCATGAGGTAGGCGAAGTGCAAGACGAGATTCGCACACTTGGGGTGCCGTTCGACCAACGGCCGCAGCAGTTCGCCGGCTTTGTCGGGATCGTTTATTCCGGTGACGATCATGTCGAGCATGCCGCCGGGGTCTGCGAATGCGGAATCCAGCGCGAGGGCGCGATCGAGCAACTCGATGGCTTGCGGCTTGTTGCCCGCAAGCCAAGCAGCGCGCGCCCAGCCCGCAAGGATCTCGGGATGATCCGGAAGCGCGGTTGCCGCGTCACGGTACCGGATCACCGCCGCGTTGCGTCGCCCCGTCGCCTGCAGGGCGCTGGCGAGGGCGTGCAGCAGCGCCAGATTCGCCGGTTCGCGTCGATGGGCACGATCCAGATGGGGTAGTGCCTCCTCGAACCGCCCTTGATGGGCGAGGCGCATGCCGGTCGAGGCGTCTTGTGATGTCATGGTGGTCGCGGGCCGCAGTCGAAGGGTGTGCGAATATGCTACCTGCAACGGCATTTCGACGCCGGTTCCGTTGCCCGCGATCGCCCTCGCGTCACGGACCGCCGCGATCCATGGTAGCGTCGTCGCGGCGCGGTGCCGGTGATCGACGTGAGAATCGCAATCAGTCAATCGATGTCCAGCTTCGCCAGTTCCCTGTCGTCTTGCCGTGCGACGTCGTCGAGCCGATGCAGCACCGGTCGCAGCGCCCGAGCATAGTTGCGCCAGCGGTCGACGTTGCGCGTGTTCAGAGGTTCGCGGACTTGGCGCATGCTCGCGCTGCCGACGAACCGACCGCCTTTGTGGAATTCGAGCATGCCCGGGTGCCAGTCCAGCCCGATCGCGCACAGGGCGCGGCGCAGGTGCGGTTCCGGGTCGGATGCGAGTGCCTCGTAGCGGATTTCGGTGATGGTACTGCCGAACACCGACCGCCAATGGCGAAGCAGGCGACGGTGCTGTTCGACGCGATGGGCGATATGGTCGAGAGTGAAACTCCACGGCACTGCGGCGAACTGGGTGAGCCAGCAGGAGAATGCCACGTCGCGTGGATCACGCACGCAATGGATGATCGCCGCCCGTGGAAATGCGATCCGCAGCCAGCCGAGCAGCAGGTAATTGTCCGGCATCTTGTCGACCGCGCGCAGCGCATGACGGGCGTTCGTGAGTCGCAGCAGGGCATTGTCGATCCCCTGCAGGTGCCAAGCGGTGGCGGCGTGCACCGCGGCGGGCGATAGATCTGCGACCGAGCCGCGCGACGCCGCGAGGGCGTTCCGCAGGCTGGCGGCTGCCAAGCCCTGTTCGCCGATACCGTCGATCTCCGGGTGTGATGCGAGCATCTGTTCGAGCAATGTGGTACCGGAGCGCGGCAAGCCGACCACGAATATCGGGCGGCGCCCAGTGTGGCCGACCCCGTGCAGGCGCTTCAGGAGATCCGCCGTGAAGTCGCGGATCGTGGAGTCGACCTCGGCGGCATGCGCCGCTGGGTCGTAGCGTTGGCCCGGGGACGCGAGCGACTGCATGAGAGCGTTGGTCTGCCCGATGTGCCGTGCCGCCGCCTCGAAATTTCCAGTGCGGTCATGGTGCCGCGCGAGGATGTCATGTAGTCCTGCGCTCGCCTTCGGATCACGCTCACTCGTGACCAGACGCTCAACATGTCTGGCTGTCGCCGAATCCAACGCGCCCCCGTCCAGATCAGCCAGATGCCACAGTGCCGCGGCGTAGTCCGGATTGGCATCCAGTGCGGATCGAAAGTGCTTGCGTGCGGTTACGCGATCACCGCGGTTGAGCACGAGCCTGCCCAGCTCTACGGGCGCATACGGATCGGACGGAAACAGTGTGTGGTAGCGTTCAAGGACAACGTGTGCATCATCCAGTCGTTCAGCGTCCAGCAAACTTCGCACGTACTGTCGCAACAACACCGTATCCGTCCGCCGGCGCTCGACGAGCGGCAGCAACAGGGCGCAGGCCAGTTCCGGCCGATCGAATTCCCGCAACAACGACTGCAGGTAGCCATGGGCCGCGTCAGATTCGGGCTCGAGGTTCAGCAGGTTGTGTAGCTGGTCGACGGCCGCGGCGCGGTCGCCAGTCAGCAATAGCGCTCGGGCCCATCCCGCCAGCACGCTGGGCTCTTGCGGAAGAATGGTTGCTGCGAGGCGATAGCGCTCGACTGCCTCGCAGCGCCGACCGACGCTCTGCAGGAGCTGCGCGAGCGCGTGCAGAACCGGCAGGTCGCCGGGCGCCGTCCGGTTCGCGTCGGCGAGCAGGGGCAGTGCCTCGACAAGTCGCCCCGACTGCAGGAGTTGCATGGCCAGTTTGCGCGGGTGGACGGTCATCGTGGCGTTCGCTGGCCCGTGGGAGGTGTCGTCGGGAGAGATCGGCAGGATCGCGGCGGTAGCTGCGGTCGGGGTCTCGATGTGCGATCGGATCGCGTGCCGAATCAGAAATTACCGCGCATGCTGCGTCGCAACAACAACCATCTCCCGCGATCAGGGAGGAAAAATCATTTCAAATCAATAGGTAAGCAGCCGTTGGCCGAGAGTTGAAAAAGGTATTTCTTTTTCGTTAAAACTTCGCTAGCATTCCGTGCTACCGGGAAACCTTGCACCAGGATGTGGTGTGTCCCGGTGCTGCCATGGATGGCGAATGTGTCCCGAAACTGCTCACCACCCTGACGCTGGAGAGAAATCCAAATGACCCCTATCCGTAACTTGCTGAGCGACGCGGTACGCTATGGCCTCGCTGCTGGCGCCGTCGGCTTCGCCGGCTTGGCCAGCATGTCCGCCTTCGCGCAAGACACCACCGCCCCCAAGCCCGATGAGACCAAGGCCAAGGAAGTCGGCCGCGTGGAAGTCATCGGTTCGCGCATCAAGCGCTCTGTCGACACCGAGCCGACCGCTCCGGTCACGGTGATGACCAAGGCCGACATCCAACAGACCGGCCTGACCTCGACCTTCGACGTGCTGAACCACATCACCGCATCCGACGGTACCGGCTTGAGCACCGTCACCACGCAGACCAACGGCAGCGACGGCAGCACCAGCGTGTCGTTGCGTAACCTCGGCGCCAACCGCACGCTCGTTCTGGTGGACGGCAAGCGCTGGGTCACCGACATCACCGGCACGGTCGACCTGTCGTCGATCCCGGTTGCAATCATCGAGCGCGTGGAAGTCCTGAAGGACGGCGCTTCGACGATCTACGGTTCCGACGCCATCGCTGGCGTGATCAACATCATCACCCGCCGCAAGTTCGAGGGTGCCCAAGCCGGTTGGTCGTATGGCCAGACGAGCCACGGCGACGGCGCGCAGGAATCCGAGGACGTCACCATCGGCGCCAACGGAGAGCACTCCAATGCGGTCGTTTCGCTCAGCCGCTCGAAGCAAACCGCCATCTATTTTGCCAACCGCACCCGCACGCAATTCCCGTTCTTTGGCTGCGCCAGCCTGCTCTCGCATTGGCCGGCCTCCGACCCGAACAGCTTGGCCAGTTCCTGCGGTTCGTCTTCGGGCCAGTTCGGGCGCATCGGCATCCGTTGGAACGGCAGCCTCGGCCCCAACCCGGGCATCTTCGGGTTCGGCGGCTCGGTGGCGTTGAACAACAGCTTCAATGACCAAGGCTCGCAAACGGCCAACCCCGCCAACGCCACCGCCACAGCGCCGGGTACGAAGATCACCGATTTCCATGTGTTTGACCCGCTGGATCGCTACAACTACGCGCCGATCAACTACCTGCAGCAGCCGGCTGTGCGCAACAACCTGTTCGCTTCAGGTCGCTTCGACATCACCGACAACATCCAGGCCTACGCGCGCGTGTCCTACACCCAGCGCCAGTCCTCACAGCAGTTGGCGCAGGTGCCGGACGGCCTGAACCGAGCCAGCTTCGGCGCACCGTGGCAGTTCAATGTGGATCCGAACGACATCTTCAATCCGTTTACCGCCGCCGGTTACACGGTCACCAACGTGCGCTTGCGCAACGTTGCGATCGGTCCGCGTCATAACACCTACGATTTCAATACCTTGGGCTCGACGGTGGGCCTGCAGGGGAGCTTCACGCTGGGCGAGCGCAGCTTCGACTGGGAAGTTTACGCGCAGTACAACTCCGAGCACGATTCGCTGGTCGGGTCGAACTACGTCAACCTGTTCAACCTGAAGACCGCCATCGGCCCGTCCTTTGCCGATGCCAACGGCCTGCATTGCGGCACATACAACCCGCTGGCCCCCAACAACGGCGCGATTGCGGGCTGCACTCCGTTCAATCTGTTCAGCGGCCCGACTTTGGGCGTGGGCAACAAGTACAAGACGGCTGATGGCAGCGGCCCCGGTGGCTACTACACCGTCACCGCCGCCGACGTGCAGGCGATGATAAACTACGTGCGTTACACGCTGACATCGTCCGATGGCAACAAGGACTACAACTACGGTGCCACCATTTCCGGTGAGATCGTGCCCCTGCAGGGTGGCATGCTGCAGTTCGCGGCGGGCGCGGAGCAGCGCCGATCCACGTCTTTCCAGCAGCCCGATGCGCTGGTTGCAGGGGGAGGTTCCTCGACCAACTTCCAGCAGCCCAGCAGCGGCGGCACCAAGCAGACCGACGTTTATCTGGAAATCGACGCGCCGCTGCTGAAGAACCTGCCGGGCGCGAAGGAGCTCGAGATCGACGCGGCCGTTCGCCACAGCTCCATCACGGCGCAGGGCAACTTCGGCCAGCAGTTGGGCAACGGCACGATCTTGCCGCAGGTGCACCTGAACGAGAACATCGGCAGCCCGACCAACAAGAAGTTCAGCCTTCGCTGGAAGCCGGTCGATGACTTGCTGGTTCGTTCGAGTTGGGGCGATACCTTCCGCTCGCCTTCGGTGTTCGACCTGTTCAGCGGCGTCTCGCAGAACTTCCCGATTGCGCTGGATCCTTGCAACGCGCGCCAGTTCAGTGCGTTGCCGGCCGCTGGTCAGGCACGGTGCTTGGCCGCAGGTATTCCGCCGGGCGGCATCAACGATCCCTCGCAGTATTTCGGCTCGCAGCTCAGCGGTACCACCGGCGGCAACCCGTTGCTCAAGCCCGAACATGGTCATGATTTCACGGCCGGCTTGGTCTGGAGCCCGAGTTGGGATGTGCTGAAGGGGCTCAACGTCACCGTGGACTACTGGCGCATCAATCTCAAGGATGCGATCGTGGCCAACGGCGCCCAGACCACCTTGAACAATTGCTACAAGCTGAACCAAGCTGACAGCTGCGCGCAGATCGTGCGCTTGCCCAACGGCAACCTGTTCAATGTGGCCAGCACCGAGTTCAACGCCACCAGCTTCAAGACAGATGGCTTCGATTTCGGCGCAACCTACAGCTACGAAACCTCGTCCTGGGGTCGGTTCGGCGTGAAGTTGGACTCCACATACACGCGCCATGCTTCGACCGACGGCGCCAACGGGGTCGGCTTCTACAATGGTGGCCCGTCGTGGAAGTGGCGCACGAACATGACGCTGGATTGGACGCGCGGCGATTGGGACGCGAGTTGGACGATGCGCTACACCTCGGCTTTGATCGAGAACGTAGGCTGCAGCACGAAAGTCGATACGGGTATCAACACTCCGTTCGGCTTCCTGCCTGAAGCGACCAATGCCGGTGCAAATGCGATCATCTGCAACCACCCGAACTCCACGTACATCAACGACACCTTCAACCCGTCGGTTGGCAGTGCCTTGGGTGTGGGTGGCCGCTTGCTGGGCTACAACCGCATCGGCGGTACCGTGTTCCACGATGTCCAGGTCGGCTGGAAGGCCCCGTGGAAAGCGCACCTTTCCGTCGGCGCCCGCAATGTATTCGGCAAGGAACCGCCGCTGATTGCCAGTTCGTTCGCGGGTTCGTTCGATGCCGCCTACGATCTGCCGGGTGGGCCGTTCTACTACTTCCAGTACCGTCAGGACTTCTGATCGGTCAGGAGCCAGTACGTTGTCATTCAAGCCGCGGCCTCGTGCCGCGGCTTTTTTTTGGAGGCGCTGCATTTGCGACGTGGAGTCGGGAGCGCGCCACCGGCGCGCCGCGATGGCACATGACGGCGCAACCGCTATGATGACCTTGCGATTGCGCATCCGCAGAGCGTGCGCACCAGACACCCAGTCGAGTTGAGTATGCCCGCCCCTCTTGGCCGCCCGTTGCTGATGGCGGCAATCGATGCCGTTCAGCGAAGGGATCTCGATCGAGCCGAATCGTTGTTCCGCAAGCACGTCCAACAGATGCGCGATGATGTGCCCGGGTTGGCCGACTACGGGGATTTTTGTGTGCGTACCGGACGTTTCCCCGCGGCGATCTATTTGTTGCGCAAGGCAATTTCTCTTGGTGGTGGCGAAGCCGATGATCTGGCCCAACTAGGGTTCGCGCAACTCGAGGTCGGCCAGTCCGAGGCCGCGCATGCAAGCTTTGGGGAAGCGATTCGGATCGCTCCACGGCATGCCATGGCACGTTACGGAGCGGCTCAATGCCACCAGTTGCGGCGCGAGCCCGCCTTGGCACTGCCACACTTGGAGGTGGCGTCGCAGGAACTGCCGGGTCATCTGCTGATCCTGCTGAACTTGGCCGAAGCGCAACGGTGCGCCGGCCATCTGGAGCGTGCGGGCGCCAGTTACGAACGGGCAGAGCGGCTGGCGCCGGGCAACGAAATGCTGCAGTTCGAGCGCGCGAAGTTCTTTCGCGCGACGAATCGTGTCGGATTGGCGCTCGAGTTGTTGGAAGGGTTGGTTCGGCGGGGTGTGCGTGAGCCGGTCGTACTGCTGGAGCTGGTGGCAGTGCGTCGCCTGTCCGGGAATGTTGCTGGCGCCCTGAAAATGCTCGCGGAAGTCGAGCGGATCGACCACGCCATGCCGGAGTTGCATCAGGAAATCGGAAATTGCCACGATGATCTGGGTGATTCGCAGCGGCGAGCCTTGCATTGGGGATTTGCCGTTGATTTGCTGATACGGAACCATCGCCTGGATGAAGCACGGGAATTGCTTGATCGGTTGCTGGCGGCCAATCCGGGCTACGAAACGGCGTGGAACCTGCTGGGCATGATGCAAGAGGCGGCCCAGCAGTTTGATGCAGCGTTGGAGTCCTTCCGCAAAGCGGATCAGATCAATCCGCGTTGGCTGGACGCCGCGGCCAATCAGGCAAATCTACTGGAGCTCACCAATCGCGTCGACGAGGCCGGTGAACTGGCGTTCGTGGCACTTTGCCGTGTGGACGATGATTTGCGCAGGCAGTCACAGGCTTGCGCCACCCTCCATCTTGTGGCGGCGCGTGTCGCCCGGCGTAACAAGGATCTCGTTCAGACGTTGTCGCACCTCGCCAAAGCGGAAGAGTTCCCGTTGGACACCACACAACGCCGACTCGTATGGTTTGAGCGGGGCAGGGTGCATGATCTGGCGGGTGATCCGGATTCGGCGATGGTCGCTTTTGCCGAGGGAAATAGGATGGCTCGCGTTGATTGGGAGCGTTCGAATCAGCCTGACAAGTATTCGCGTTGGGTGGATATCGCGTTGGCCCAGGCGCGGGCCGGGACACATCGGGATTGGCTGGAAGTTTCGGGACTGCGCTCGAGCCAGGAGCCTGCATTTCTGGTCGGATTTCCGCGGTCAGGGACAACGCTGATCAACCAGGTTCTGGATTGCCACCCGCAGCTGCAGACCATCGAGGAACGCGAAATGGTCGCCGACGTTTTTGACTGTCTGCGACATATGCCGGAAAGCTATCCGGATTCCTTGCGTGTGCTTGATCGTTGGGATGTAGAGTACCTGCGCGCGACGTACTTCAAGACGGCGGCCAAGTACTGCACTCTGGATCCCGAGCGGCAACTTGTCGACAAGCTTCCGTTGAATCTGGTGAAAGCGATGGTGCTGCATCGCGTTTTTCCGAATGCGCGTTACATCCTAGCGATTCGTCATCCCTGCGATGCGGTATTGAGTTGTTTCATCCAGGATTTTCGCATCAATGATGCGATGGCTAGTTTTTTCACGTTGCCCGACACCGTCTCGTTGTACGTGCGCGCGATGGAAACCTGGAACATTTACCAGCGCGATCTGGGATTGCGGTTCCACCGAATACGGTACGAGGACGTGGTGGACGACTTCGAGGGCGAAGTGCGGGCATTGTGCGGATTTCTGGGGGTTGCGTGGATGCAGGAATTGGAGCGGTTTTCCGAACGCGCCATGAGCCGCCGTCGGATCTACACGCCGAGTTACGAACAGGTCAGCCAGCCGATCTATCGACAAGCGCGCTACCGCTGGGAGCGCTACCGCAAGTACCTCGAACCGTTCCTGCCGGCGCTACGCCCGTACATCCTCCAGTTCGGCTACGAGGATCCCTTGGCGAAGGCGAGTTGAGTCTATGGAACTGCGGGAAACCCGCCCGGCTTACAGATCCTGGTGATACCGCACGTAGGGCACGGTGCCCTCGTCGGTCTGGCCGGCTTTTGCGGCAGGGGTGTTGTTGGTGGACTTCTCGGCGCCGAAGCTCAGGCTGGCCTTCCACGGGGTCTGCCACGAGAAGCCTACGCCGAACGAGCTGAACGCGCTGGGTTGGCCGGGCAGGTCTACCACGCGCCCGATCACCTCGCCGCTGAGCTTGCCGCGACCGACCGCAACGCCAACGCTGGTGGTATTCCAGCGCTGCACTTCCGCACCAGTTTGCCCGGCGGCGGGGATGAGTTGGGCGTGCGCCAGGGTGCCGCCGATCGACACCCAGCCGTTGTCGCCGATGTTCATGCGCCCGCTGGCGGAGACGTCCTGGGAGCTGACGTGGCCGCCGAGAATGCCCAAGCCCGGCAGCAAGCCGGAGTTGGGCGAGAGCCAGTCGTTGGCGGTGGTGTCGAACTCGGACTTGCCGGCGCTGAGCGCGAACAGGCTCTCGGGCCGGGTGAAGCGCACTTCGGCGCTCGCCGACGAAGCGCTGCGGGCCGGCTGCGCCAGGAACGGGTTGTTGTCGCCCGCGTCCAGCGACGTCACCAGACAGCGCCCGGCGAGCGAACCCAAGGTCACCAGCCCGGTGGTGCTGTTGCACAGCAGTGCCAAGCCATTGCCTCTTTCGAAGCTGACATCGCCCTGCAGGAAACCGTGCCCGGTATTGACGCGGGCGCCGGCGCCGAACAGCGCCGAGCCGTTGAGCGTGGGCGCCGGTTGCAGCAGCAGCAGCGCCTCGACCTTGCCGCTGTGGTTGTTCCACACCGGCAGCACTTCGGTGTTCCTGGTCGTCATCACCCCGAACGGGTCGGTGCCGCCGCGCGGCGTGGCCGTTTGCGCATGCGCCGACATCGCCAGACAGGCGATGGTCAAGGCTGCGGCGAGACGGCGGATGGACACGGGACTTTCCGGGTGGTTCCGATGGTTAGGGGTTGAGACTGCGCCGGCTTGGAACGGTTCCACAGGCACAGCGCGAAACTACCACATTTACGATCATTTAACAAGACGATTTCATTGCAAAGTCGCCGGCCCGCAGGCCGTTGGTGGCTGCGCGAACAGGCCCAGGATTTCGTGGCGATCCAGCGCGTAGGTCTTGCCGCAGAACTGGCAGCTCACCTGCGCCACCGGCGGGATGTGCTCGTCGGCTGCGGCCAGCGCCTCGGCGCGCCCGAGGCTGCGCAGCATGTCCGCGACCCGCGCGTGCGAGCACGAGCAGCCGAACCGCAGGCCGCGTAGGTCGCGGATGCGCACGCCGTCCTCGTGGAACAGGCGGTACAACAGCGCCTGCGGCGGCGTGGCCAGCAGTTCGGCGGAGCCGAGTGTCTGGAAACAGGCCACGGCGCGCGGCCAGCCGTCGGCGTCGGCGTCTTCACCGGGCAGCTTTTGCAGCATCAGGCCGACCGCGTGGACGGCGTCGGCGGCCAGCAGCATGCGCGTGGGCAGTTGCTCGGATTGATCGAAATAGCCCTCGAACGCCTCCGCCAGCGTATCGGCATCCAGCCCCACCAAGCCTTGATAGCGGGTGCCTTCGCGGTCGGTCGAGGCGATGGTTTCGATGGTGATGGCCAGCAACGAGCCGTCGCCGAAGGCGCGCGGGCCCAGCGGCTCGGGCAGCGGTTCGGCAAAACTGGCCAACCCGCGCAGGCTGCCGTCGCGGGTGCACTCGGCGAACAGCGAGCGCAGCGCGCCGGTGCCGCGCATCTGCACGCTCAGGCGGCCGTCGATCTTGGCGTGGCCGGTCATCAGCGCGGTCGCGGCCAGTGTCTGCCCCAAGCAGGCGGCCACCGATGGCGGATAGGCCGCGCGCTCGCGCACCGCCTGCCACGTCTGGGTCAAGCGCACCAGCACGCCGCGCACGCCCGAGACCTCCAGCCAGAAGCGCAGCAAGATGTCGTCTGGCGGGCCATCGGCGGGGCTGCTGTGCGTACTCATCGATCAAGGACACCGGTTGCATGGATGCGGGCCGCAGGTATGCTCGCGGCGGTGAAAGCCTGCCAGCACACAATGGGACGGCCATCGGCCCGGATCAAGCCCCGATCGCAGACGCGAGGCGTGCCACCGTGGCGGTGACCGCGCCGCCGCCGCGGCGGCGCATGCGCCCGCTGCGCTGGATTTTCCTCTGGCTGCCGCTGGCGTTCGTGCTGGTCAGCGTGGCGCAGGTGCTGTGCCTGCGCTGGCTCGATCCGCCGACCAGCGCGTTCATGCTCGAACGCAGATTCGAGGCGTGGCAGGTGGGCGATCGCGATTTCCGCCTGCATTACCGCTGGCGACCGCTGGGCGAAATCTCACGCTGGCTGCCGGCCAGCGCGATCGCCAGCGAGGACCAGAAGTTCTTCACCCACCACGGTTTCGACTATCAGGCCATGGACAAGGCGTGGGACCACAACGAAGACGGCGGACGCATCCGTGGCGGCAGCACGATCAGCCAGCAGGTCGCCAAGAACATGTTCCTGTGGGGCGGGCGCAGCTATGTCCGCAAGGGGCTGGAGGCGTGGTACACGGTGCTGATCGAGCAGCTGTGGGGCAAGCGGCGGATTCTGGAGGTGTACGTCAACGTGGCCGAGTTCGGCGATGGCGTATACGGCGCCGATGCCGCCGCCCGCGAGCTGTTCGCCACCACGCCCGAGCGCCTGAGCGCGGCGCAGAGCGCCCGGCTGGCGGCGGTGCTGCCCAGCCCACGGCGTTGGTCGGCGGCCCATCCGGGCGCCTATGTGCAGCGACGTGCGGCGTGGATCGAACGGCAGGTACGGCAACTGGGCGGGCCGGGGCTTGGTGACATGCAGCGGCGGTGAGGTGCTGCGGGTTTGATGTTTGGCTGCATCGATGGGCCAGCCGCGCGCTATGATCGTCCCACCGCGCCGCTGCGGCGCGAACCGTACTCGCAGGAGTCCGCCATGAAACTCGTTCGACACCTGTTGGCGCAAAAATCCGTTGCCCTCGTCGCCGTCGAGCCGTCCGCCACCGTGTTCGAGGCGATCGGGGTGATGGCCCGGCACGAGACCGGCTCGGTGCTGGTCATGCACGCCGGCACACTGCTCGGCATCCTCTCCGAGCGCGATTACACCCGCAAGATCGTGCTCAAGGGGCGGGCGTCGGCGACCACGCCCGTATCGGAAATCATGAGCTCGCCGGTGGTCACCGTCGGGCCGGACGAGTCCGTGCAGCAGTGCATGCAGTTGATGACCCAGCGCCGCTTTCGTCACTTGGCCGTGGTCGAGGCCGGCAAGGTGATCGGGGTGGTGTCGATCGGCGACATGGTCAAGGCGATGCTGGAGCTGCAACAGGAAGAAATCGCGCAGTTGCAGCAGTACATTTCGAGCTGAAGTCGCCAGCGTACCCGTGGGGCCGACGGACGGATCGCTCCGCCGTCGTGCTGCCCGGTAGACTGGTCTGCCGCCAAGCCCTGCGTTCCGAGCGCCCCGCTGCCGTGCGACTGATCGAACTGCTGCCCAACTTCATCTCCGAACTGCAGATCGTCTGCGAGCAGCTCGGTCGTCAGGATTTGACCAAGCAACTGGCCACGGTCGAGCTGGACTCCAACAGCTACGATGCCGACACCCGGGTCGTGCACCTGCGTTTGCGCCCGGGTCGACCGATCGCCAGTCTCGGCGACCAGCCGGCGCGCACCGAGCCGGCCCCGGCCAACGAGGATGTGCTGCTGCGCCATCGCTATGGGGTGCGCGTGCATACCGACAACGTCGGATACCTGCGGCAGATGACGGTGGCCGAGGGCGTGGAGATCGCCGAGGCGCTGGGGCGCTATTCGCCGCTGCGGCGTTGATCGAGCCGTCGGCGCCGGCGCGGGCCGCGGACGCTGCCCGCAGGCTGGTGAACACAGCCTGCGGGAGAGATCCGGGGATGGATCGCACGCCAAGCAAACGCGCAAGTGTTTGATTGGGCGCAGCCCAGTACGGGCATGTACCGGACTGGGTGACTTGAAAATGGGCAGGAACGCCCATTTTCAACAACCTGATAATATCCGCGCCCCATGATTTCCTTCCGCAACTTCGCCCTGCGTCGCGGGCAGCGCCTGCTGTTGTCCGACGTCGATCTGGCCCTGCACGCCGGCTGGCGGGTGGGCGTGGTCGGTCGCAACGGTGCCGGCAAGTCCAGCTTGTTCGCCGCGATCCAGCGCCAGCTCGAAGCCGATCGCGGCGATGTCGAGCTGTCGGGCAAGGCGCGGATCGCCAGCGTCGCGCAGGAAACCCCCTCGCTGCCCGATGCGGCGCTCGACTTCGTGCTCGGCGGCGACGTGGAAGTGGCCGCGGCGATGGCCGCCGAAGCGGCGGCGATGGCGCGCGAGGATTGGGACGGCGTGGCCGCGGCCCATCACCGGCTCGACGAGTTGAACGGCTACGACGCGCCAGCGCGCGCCGGCAAGCTGCTGCACGGCCTGGGATTCGCACCCGAGACGCACACCCGTGCGGTGTCGGAGTTTTCCGGCGGCTGGCGGGTGCGCCTGAATCTGGCGCGGGCGCTGATGATGCCCAGTGATCTGCTGCTGCTCGACGAGCCGACCAACCACCTCGACCTCGACGCCGTGCTGTGGCTGGAACAATGGCTGCTGCGTTATCAGGGCACCTTGCTGCTGATCTCGCACGACCGCGAGTTCCTCGACGGCGTGTGCACGCACACCCTGCACCTGCACGAGGGCCGCGCCAAGCTGTACGTCGGCGATTACACCAGCTTCGAGCGCCAGCGCGCCGAGCAACTGCGCCAGCAGCAGATCGCGTTCGAGAAGGAGCAGGTCGAGCGCGAGCACCTGCAGAAGTTCATCGACCGCTTCAAGGCCAAGGCCAGCAAAGCCAAACAGGCGCAGTCGCGGATGAAGCGGCTGGCCAAGCTGGCCGGCACCGAGGCGGTGCGCGCCGAGCGTGAGTCGCGTATCGACTTCGCGCCGCCGCTGAAGCTGCCGACTTCGCTGATCCGGTTGAACCATGTCGATGCCGGCTATGCGTTGAAGAACCCTCCCCCGCTTGCGGGGGAGGGCAGGGTGGGGGTGTCGGTAGCGGAAAAGTTCCCCCATCCCAACCTTCCCCCGCAGGCGGGGGAAGGGGCTGGCAGCATCCGCATCCTCGAAAACGTCGGTTTCGGCCTCGAAGCCGGCGATCGCATCGGTCTGCTCGGCCCCAATGGCGCCGGCAAATCCACGCTGGTGAAAACGCTGGTCGGCGAGTTGCCAGCGCTGGCCGGCGAGCGCTCGGCGCACCCGGATCTGCAACTGGGCTACTTTGCGCAGCACACGGTCGAGTCGCTGATCCCCGGCGCCAGCCCGGTCGATCATCTGCGCGAGATCGCGCCAGACGGAGCGACGCAGGATTTCCGCGATTTTCTTGGCCGCTGGAATTTTCCCGGCAACCGCGCCTTCGAATCGGTCGATACCTTCTCCGGCGGTGAGCGTGCGCGGCTGGCGCTGGCGCTGATCGCCTGGCGCAAGCCCAACGTGCTGCTGCTCGACGAACCCACCAACCACCTCGATCTGGACATGCGCGAGGCGCTGGCCGAGGCGTTGAGCGATTTCGACGGCGCCATCGTGCTGGTCTCGCACGACCGTCACCTGATCGGCCTGGTCTGCGACCGTTTCTGGCGGGTGGCCGACGGCCACGTCGCCGAGTTCGACGGCGATCTGGATGCCTATGCGGCGTGGTTGCGCTCGCGCAGCGCGGAGCCGGCGAAGAAAGCACAAAAGCATGCGGTCGTCGCTGCGGTCGAGCCAACCCCTTCGACGCAGCCAAAACGGCCTTCTTCGGCCAGTGCTTCACCCAAGGCCAGCGCCCGCGCCATCGAGCGCGCCGAAGCGCGGGTGGCCGACATCGAAGCCAAGCTGGCGCAAATCGATGGACGGCACGCCGACCCGGCGCTGTACGCCGATGGTGGCGCGACGGCGGCCGAACTGGGCAAGACGCAGGCGCGATTGCGTGAAGACCTGGCCTACGCCGAACACGAACTGCTGGCGCTGTACGAAGCGCAGGTTTGATCCGCGCCACGCTTGAACGCTGCTGCCGGCAACCCCACTTCCATCACGTTTCATCGCCACCCCACCGCCATGCCCATCTACGGATTCGAGTGCGACGCCTGCGGCCATCGGTTCGATCGCCTGCAAAAACTCTCCGACGCCGACCCATCCACCTGCCCGCAGTGCGGCAAGCCGGCGCTGCGCCGACAACTGTCCGCGCCGTCGTTCCGCCTGTCCGGCAGCGGTTGGTATGAGACCGATTTCAAGAAGGACGGCGAGAAGAAACACAACCTCGCCGAGAAAGGCGACAGTGCGGCAGCGGGCGACAAAGCCAGCGACAAAACCGCAGCGTCAAGCACGACGGAGAGCAAACCTGGCGGCGGCGAGCCCAAATCCGCCGCGCCCGCAGATAGCGCGAAAGCCGCGCCCAAGGCCGAGACCAAGCCCGCCAGCCCGCCGACCGCGGACTGACTCGCGCGGGACACGGCGGCGCGACGGCGTCACGGACATCCCGTTCGTGGTGAGGAGCCATCGAGTCGCGCGCAGCGCGATCGAGATGGCGTCTCGAACCACGCCGGACGGTGGCCAATCGTTCCAGTACGCCACGTGTCAGGCACCGCGTCGGCGCAGTCGGTAAACTAGGCGGCTATGCCGTGGATTGGTTCGCGGCCCCCGATAGCTGCGGAGCATCCATGCGCACCCACTTTTGCGGCCTCGTCGACGAGGCGCTGATCGGCCAGATCGTCACCGTGTGCGGCTGGGTCAACACCAACCGCGTGCAAAGCCACGTCGTGTTCACCGACCTGCGCGACCACGAGGGCGTGGTGCAGGTGGTGGTGGATTCGGACATGGGTGAGTTGTTCAAGACGGCCGGCGGCTTGAGTCTGGAAAGCTGCCTGTGCGTGACCGGCACGGTGCGCACGCGCCAGGCCGCGAATGAAAAAATCCGCAGTGGCAAGGTGGAACTCGTCGCCACCGCCATCGACGTGCTCAATCGCGCCGAGCCGCTGCCGTTCCACGCCCACGAAAATGCCGGCGAGGACGTGCGCCTGACTTATCGCTACCTCGATCTGCGTCGCCCGGAGATGCAGAAGATGATGCGCACGCGCATCGCCTTGGTGCAGGCGCTGCGCCGCTGGCTGGACGCACGCGGCTTCCAGGACATCGAGACGCCGATCCTGACCAAGGCCACGCCCGAGGGCGCGCGTGATTTTCTGGTGCCGGCGCGCATGCACCCGGGCGAGTTCTATGCGCTGCCGCAGAGTCCGCAGTTGTTCAAGCAGATCCTGATGGTGGCCGGCTTCGACCGTTACTACCAGATCGCGCGCTGCTTTCGCGACGAAGCCCTGCGCGCCGACCGCCAGCTCGAGTTCACCCAGCTCGACATGGAGTTTGCGTGGGTGTCCGAACGCGACGTGCAGGACTGCGTGGAGGCGATGATCCGCGACGTGTTCGCCGAAGTGATGAACGTTGAGCTGGCCGATCCGTTTCCGCGCATGGGCTATGCCGAGGCGATGGCCCGCTACGGATCGGACAAGCCCGACCTGCGCATCGATCTGGAACTGGTCGATATCGCCGACGCGGTGAGGAACTGCCAGTTCAAGGTGTTCACCGACTGGGCTTCCAACCCTGAGGGTCGCGTGGTCGCGCTGCGTGCGCCCGGGGCCGCCGGCCATTCGCGCAAGCAACTCGATGCGCTGGCCGCGCACGCGGCGAAGTTCGGCGCCAAGGGCTTGGCGTGGATGAAGATCGAAGACGCCGGCAAGGGCCGCGACGGCATCAACTCGCCGATCGGCAAGTTCCTCGATGATGCGACGCTGACCGCGATCGTGCATGCAACCGGCGCCACCACCGGCGACCTGCTGCTGTTCGGTGCCGGTGCGTACAAGACCTGCAGCGAGTTCATGGGCGCGGTGCGCTTGCAGGTCGGCAAGGAACTCCATCTCGTCGCGAAGGAATGGAAGCCGTTGTGGGTCACCGATTTCCCGATGTTCGAATGGGACGCCGAGGCGCAGCGCTTCGTGGCCCTGCACCATCCGTTCACCGCCCCGGCGGTGGACGACGAAGCCGACCTGCGCGCCAACGCCGCCACCGCGGTTTCGCGCGGTTACGATCTGGTGCTCAACGGCAACGAGATCGGTGGCGGTTCGATCCGCATCCATCGTTCGTCGATGCAGTCGGCGGTGTTCGACCTGCTCGGCATCGGTCGCGAGGAAGCGCAGGGCAAGTTCGGGTTCCTGCTGGATGCGTTGAAGTACGGCGCGCCGCCGCACGGCGGCATCGCGTTTGGCATCGACCGCATCGCCGCGTTGATGGCCGGCACCGAGTCGATCCGCGACGTGATCGCCTTCCCCAAGACCACCACCGCGCAATGCCTGATGACCGGCGCGCCTTCGGCCGTACCCGACGCGCAACTGGCGGAAGTGCACGTGGCGGTGAAGGAAAAGGGCACAGCGTGAAGTGTCGCGATCAGCGAATGCGCAGCAAAATCATGAGTGGAGAAATCTGCTCTGGCCCCTGTTCCCCGTGAACGACCACGTCGTCCTCCTGCACGGTCTGTGGTTGCGCGGCAGCGCGATGGGTTGGCTGCAGCGGCGCCTGCAACGCGAAGGGTTCGCCACGCGGGTGTTCGATTACGCCAGCGTGGACGCGGGGTTGGAGGCGACCGGCGCGCGCCTGCGCGAGGTGGTGCGCGGGTTGGCCGGGCGCGTGCATCTGGTCGGGCACAGCCTCGGCGGGGTGCTGGCAGCGCTGGTGGTGCAGCGTGATCCGGATCTGATTGACGGGAGTATCGTCGGCCTTGGCGCGCCGGTGGCTGGCAGCGTGGCGGCGCGGTCGCTGGTGCGGTTACCGGGCGGCCCGGCGCTGCTGGGCAGCAGCGCGCAGGTGTTGACGCATGGACTGTCGCGCTGGGAGGGCCCACGGCAGCTCGGGATCATCGCTGGGCGCATGCCGCTGGGTTTGGGCTTCCTGTTCGGCGGTCTGCACTTGCCGCACGATGGCACGGTGGCGGTGGCCGAAACCCGATTGTCCGGGCTGACCGATCACCGCGTCATCGCCGCCGCGCACACCGGGCTGGTGTACTCCGAGCTGGCGGCGCGGCATGTGGTGACGTTCTTGCGTGAGGGCCGTTTCGCTGCGGCAAGTCAAACGCGCGAGCGCGCCAGCGCGTAGAATCGCGCGCTTGACCAACGTACGGGGAGTTTCATGGGCCGGGGTCCATCCATCGAAGGCCGCAAGAACGCCGAGGACGCGCGGCGCGGCAAGATTTTCACCAAGATCATCCGCGAGATCTCCGTGGCCGCCCGCGCCGGTGCCGACCCCAACGGCAACCCGCGACTGCGCGCCGGCATCGACAAGGCGCTGGCCGCGAACATGCCCAAGGACACCATCGAGCGGGCGATCAAAAAGGCCACCGGCGGGCTGGAAGGCGTGAGCTACGAAGAAATCCGCTACGAGGGCTACGCGCCCGGCGGGGTGGCGGTGATCGTGGATTGCCTGACCGACAACAAGGTGCGCACGGTGTCCGACGTGCGCCACGCCTTCACCAAGTTCGGCGGCAACCTCGGCACCGACGGCTCGGTGGCCTTCATGTTCAAACGCTGCGGCGTGTTGCAGTTCGCCAACGGCAACGAGGAGAAGATCACCGACGCGGCGATCGAGGCCGGTGCCGATGACGTGATCGCGCACGACAACGGCGTGATCGAAGTGTTGACCGCGTTCGAGTCGTACCTGGCGGTGAAGGCGGCGATCGAGGCGGCGGGCTTCAAGCCCGATGTCGCCGAAACTACCTACCGCGCCGAGAACGCCATCGCCGTGGCCGGCGAAACCGGCCTGCAGGTCGGCAAGCTGCTGGGTTGGCTGGAAGACATGGACGACGTGCAGAACGTGTATTCGAACGCGGAGCTGGAGTGAGAAACCGGGAGCAGGGAGCGGGGAGCCGTGAGCGGGGAACCGGAAGCCGGAAACCGGGAACAACGCGCGCGCGCCTGTTCCGCAGGTCAGGCTTGTTATATCTACTCGCCGGCTGCTCCCTGTTTCCCGCTCCCCGCTCCTTGCTCCTCGCTCCCCGCTCCCCGCTTCCCGCTCCCTGCTCCCTGCTCCAATGACCCGCATCCTTGGCATCGACCCGGGTTCGCAACGCACCGGCGTTGGCATCATCGATGTCGATGGCGGTGGGCGCGTCGCCCACGTGTACCACGCGCCGCTGTTGCTGCTGGGCGAGGGCGAGTTCCCGCAGCGGCTCAAGCGCCTGCTCGACGGGCTGGGTGAGGTGATCGAAGCGTATCAACCGCAGGAAGTGGCGATCGAAAAGGTGTTCATGGCGCGCAACCCGGATTCGGCGCTCAAGCTCGGGCAGGCACGCGGGGCGGCGATGTGCGCGGCGGTGCTGCGCGAGCTTCCCGTGCACGAGTACGCCGCCAAGGAAATCAAGCTGGCGGTGGTCGGCAGCGGCGGTGCGGACAAGGTGCAGATCCAGCACATGGTCGGCATCATGTTGAACTTGCACGGCAAGTTGCAGGCCGACGCCGCCGATGCGCTGGCGGTGGCGATCACCCATGCGCACGTGCGCGCCACCGCGCAGCGGCTGGGCGTGGGCACCCGCACGGCGTGGGGACGGAAATGATCGGCAGGCTCAAAGGCATCGTTCTCCACAAGCAACCGCCGTGGCTGGTGGTGGACGTGCACGGCGTGGGCTACGAACTGGAAGCGCCGATGAGCACCTTCTACGACCTGCCCGAGGTCGGTCGCGAGGTGGCGCTGTTCACTCACTACGCGCAGAAGGAAGACTCGGTGTCGCTGTACGGGTTTCTCAGCGAAGCCGAGCGCCGGCTGTTCCGCGACGTGCAAAAAGTGAGCGGCATCGGCGCGAAGATCGCGCTGGCGATCCTGTCCGGTGCCAGCGTGGGCGAGTTCGCGCGGCTGGTGCAGACCTCCGACGTGGCCGCGCTCACGCGCATCCCGGGCATCGGCAAGAAAACCGCCGAACGCATCGTGGTGGAACTGCGCGACCGCGCCACCGATCTGGGCGGCCTGCCCTCGGCGCTGTCCGGCAGGGCCGGGGCGCCGGTCGATCCGCTGGGAGAGGCCATCGCCGCCTTGCAGCAGCTCGGCTACAAACCCGCCGAGGCGTTGAAGATGGCCGAGAAGGTGCAGGTCGACGGCGACGACGCCGAGGCGATCATCCGCAAGGCGCTCAAGTCGGCGCTCAAGGCCTGAACGGATTGCCATAGACCATGAGCCAGCCTGCGGCCACGCCGATGTCCTCGCATCCATCGCACCAGCCGCAGGGCAGCCTGCGCGCGTTGATGCTCGGCGCGATGGGCGTGGTATTCGGCGACATCGGCACCAGCCCGCTGTATACCCTGCACGAGATGTTCCTGCCGCACTACCAGCTGCGCCCGGACGAAACCACGGTGCTGGGCGTGCTCTCGCTGATCGTGTGGTCGCTGATCCTGGTGGTGGCGGTCAAATACGTCTCCATCATCATGCGCGCCGACAACAAGGGCGAGGGCGGCATCATGGCGCTGATGGCGCTGGCGCAGCGCTCTCTGGGCGAGTCGCGCAAGCTGCGCTATGCGGTGGGCATCCTCGGCATCTTCGGCGCGTCGCTGTTCTTCGGCGACAGCGTGATCACGCCAGCGGTGACCGTGCTGGGCGCGGTCGAAGGCCTGGAGGTGGCGGCGCCGGGCTTGCGCCCGTTCGTGGTGCCGATTTCCGTGGCGGTGCTGGTGGGCCTGTTCTTGTTCCAGAGCCGCGGTACCGCCAAGGTGGGCCGCGTGTTCGGGCCGGTGATGCTGCTGTGGTTCGTGGCGATCGGGCTGATCGGGCTGTGGCGAATCGCGCATGCACCCAGCGTGCTGGGCGCGCTCAACCCGTGGTGGGCGCTGCGTTTTTTCCTCGACCACGGGGTTGCCTCGTTTTTCGTGCTCGGTGCGGTGGTGCTGGCGATCACCGGTGGCGAGGCGCTGTATGCGGACATGGGCCATTTCGGCCGGGTACCGATTCGCGCGGCATGGTTCCGGTTGGTCATGCCGGCGTTGGTGTTGAATTATTTCGGTCAGGGTGCGGTGCTGCATGCCGATCCGGCAGCCGCCGCCAATCCGTTCTTCCTGACGGTACCGGGTTGGGCGTTGTACCCGATGATCGGGCTGGCCACCGCGGCGGCGGTGATCGCCTCGCAATCGGTGATCTCCGGCGCGTTCTCGGTGGCGCGCCAGGCCATGCTGCTCGGCTACATTCCGCGGCTGGCGGTCAAGCACACGTCGGCCAGCGCCGAGGGGCAGGTCTACGTGCCGGCGGTGAACCGCTTCTTGCTGGTGCTGGTGCTGCTGCTGGTGCTGGCCTTCCAGTCGTCGGTCAAGCTGGCCGCGGCCTATGGCGTGTCGGTGGCCGGGACGATGCTGATCGACACCTTGTTGCTGATCGTGGTGGCGCGCAACACCTGGCCCGACTCGCGGCGCTGGGTGGTGCCGCTGGCCTGCGGCCTGTTGCTGGTGGACTTGTCCTTCCTCGGCGGCAACGTGGTGAAGTTCTTCGACGGTGCCTGGGTGCCGGTGGCGCTGGGGCTGGCCGCATTCACGGCGATGCGTACCTGGCGCCGTGGACGGCTGCTGGTGGCGCAGAGCTTGCGCACGCAGGAGCTGGATCTGGACGTGTTCCTGGCGTCGTTGGCGGCGCACCCGCCGCACCGCGTGGAGGGCACGGCGGTGTTCCTCACCCCGCGCGGCGAGCACGTGCCGCACGCACTGTTGCACAACCTCAAGCACAACAAGGTGCTGCACGAGCGCAACGTGTTGCTCAGCGTGAAAACGCTCGACGTGGCCTACGCCGACTCCGAGGACGCGTGCGCGGTGACCGAACTGGGAAATGGCTTCCAGCGCATCGTGCTCAGCTTTGGTTTTGCCGAGGAACCCGACGTGCCGGCGGCGCTGGTGCATGGCGTGTGTGGGCAGGAGTTCGACATGATGGACACCACGTTCTTTTCCAGCCGCGAGAGCCTGGTCGCGGCGCAGAAGGCGGGAATGGCACGCTGGCGCGACATGCTGTTCGCGTTCATGGCACGCAACGCCACCTCGGCGACCGATTTTTTCCGCATCCCCGGCAATCGCCTCGTCGAGTTGGGCACCAAGATCGAGATCTGATCGTCTCGCCGGAGCGTGATCGCTTTGGTGGAAACAATCCGCGGAATGTGCACAATGCGCACTTTCCGCCGCCCGACGCCCCGCGCCGTACGACTGGATGCGTTCGACGCAGCGAGGCAGGTCGTGGATCAAACAACCAAGGGTGCGGGTGGGTCGAAGCTGGCCGGTCTGGCCTTGGCCGCCATCGGCGTGGTGTACGGCGACATCGGCACCAGCCCGCTGTACGCGTTGCAGACCGCCTTCAGCGGCAAACATGCGGTGTTGCCGACCGCGGACAACGTGCTGGGCATCCTGTCGCTGGTGTTCTGGTCGATCATGTTCGTGGTTTCGTTCAAGTACGTGGCCTTCGTGCTGCGTGCCGACAACAAGGGCGAGGGCAGCATCCTGTCGCTGATGACCCTGGCCCAGCGCGGCCTGCGTGCGCAGTCGCCGATGAAATGGACGGTGCTGGCGCTGGGCGTGTTCGGCGCGGGCATGTTCTACGGCGACTCCGTGATCACCCCGGCGGTATCGGTGCTCTCGGCGGTCGAGGGCCTGGAGGTGCTCAAGCCCACGCTGGCCGAGGTGGTGGTGCCGTTGACGGTGGCGGTGCTGGTCGGGCTGTTTGCAGCACAGCGTTTCGGCAGCGGTCGGGTGGGGGTGGTGTTCGGGCCGGTGATGGTGTTGTGGTTCATCTGCATCGCCGCGTTCGGTTTCCTGCGCATCGTCGGCCATCCGGAAATCCTCAAGGCGATCAATCCGTATTACGGCTGGGAGTTTTTCTCCCGCAATGGCTTTCTGGCCTTCGCCACCTTGGGCGCGGTGGTGCTGGCGCTCACCGGCGCCGAGGCGCTGTACGCGGACATGGGCCATTTCGGCAGGAAGCCCATTCGTCTTGCCTGGTTCGGCTTGATCCTGCCGGCATTGCTGCTGAACTACTTCGGGCAGGGCGCGCTGCTGTTGCACGATCCCAAGGCAGCCGACAATCCGTTCTACCTGCTGCTGCCGCACTGGGCGCTGGCGCCGATGATCGTGCTGGCCACCGCAGCCACCGTGATCGCCTCGCAGTCGGTGATTTCCGGTGCGTACTCGATGACCCGGGAGGCGATCCAGCTCGGCCTGTTCCCGCGCAGCCCGGTGTTGCACACCTCCGAGGAGCACGTCGGCCAGATCTATCTGCCGCTGGTGAACTGGGGCTTGCTGGTGGCGGTGCTGGCGTCGGTGCTGGGCTTCGAATCCTCGGCCAACCTCGCCGCCGCCTACGGCATCGCGGTGACCGGCACCATGACCATCACCAGCGTGCTGGTGCTGATCGTGGCGCGGCGCTTGTGGCATTGGCCGCGTGCGGCCGTGGCGCTCGTTGGCGTGCTGCTGCTGACGGTGGACTTGGCGTTCTTCGGCGCCAACGCGCTCAAGATCGAGCACGGTGGCTGGTTCCCGCTGGTGATCGGCGGCATGGTGTTCGTGGCCATGACCACCTGGCGGCGCGGCCGCGAGTTGCTGGTGACCAAGCTGGAAAGTGGCCTGAACTTGCGCACGTTCATCGATTCGATCGTCGAGCACCCGCCGGTGCGCGTACCGGGCACTGCCGTGTTCCTGACCGCCGCGCGCGACAGCGTGCCCAACGCCATGCTGCACAACCTCAAGCACAACAAGGTGCTGCACGAGATCAACGTGATCCTCACCGTGCAGACGCAAGAGACGCCGCGGGTGGAGCCCGAACAGCGTCTTAAGCTCGAACCGCTGGGGAATGGGTTCTTCCGCATGTGGTTGCGTTATGGTTTTGCCGAGCATCCGCACATCCCGCAGGCGCTCAGCGAATGCCGCTGGCAGGGCCTGGGCATGGACCCGATGGACACCACCTACTTCCTCAGTCAGGAGCGCGTGGTCGCCGGAGCGCACCACGGCATGGCGACGTGGCGCGACAAGCTGTTCGCCTTCATGGCGCGCAACGCCAGCCCGCTGACCGAGTTCTTCCGCATCCCGCGTAACCGCATCGTGGAGCTGGGGGCGCAGGTGGAGATCTAGTGTAGTGCTTGCGAAATAGATGAACTATTTGCGTCCGCTTCGGTCCTAACGATAGCCTCAGGACTGGAGCGAACGATGACTCGTGCTACAGCGATCACTCTGACCGATGAACAACGAGC
>JAFEEL010000053.1 GCA_018241125.1 Pseudomonadota bacterium
CCAACCGAATACCCGCACTGGCTTCCCATGACCCGGAATCAGGCCTCGAGCACTGGCCTCACATGTCCCGGAATACTGGCCTCGCATGCTCCGGAATCTTGGCTTCTCATGAGCCGGAATCTCCAATAGGAATGAAATCCTTTCCTACAGCCGAAGCAGAACGTTGTCTGCAGTCCTACTTGGACTGGTCGGCCGAGCAGCGCAAAAAGCGGTGGTTCATTGGCTCGGAACGTTCGGATTGTTGGCTCGTGGGATTCGCTCAACTCGCCCAGCCGCCACCGATGCTGTCCGCGCTCTCAGGCTGGAAAGTGGACAGCAACACTCGGCTCACCCGGTTCGAAAGTTCACCCGAACCAGATCCTGACGCGGCCAATTTTTGGGGATGGGGTGCGCTTGCTGACGAGCGACCATTGACGTTCGTGCCGCTTCCACCGGGCACACAAGCGCGCTTGATGGAGGTCACCCAGCGCGTTGTCGGCGGGTTTCCTTCCGATACCAGCACGCCGCTCCAATTGGTGGCCCGAAACGGTTTCGACGAGCAGGCGACGCTCCTGGAGAACGCGGCGCAAAACCCTGGGTGTTTCATTGCCCTTCACGGCCAAGCGACGGACGGATCCAGCTGGCTCCGCATGTCTGCCGTCGACCTTGAAACGCTGCAACTGTGTGGGAAGTTGCTCGATTGTGTCTTGGTCGCCAGCGATGCCGAGCCTGTCGACGGAGACTACTCGAGACAGACCGCCAGGACCCAGCGCTTGTCTTGCGTTGCCGGCAGGCGCCACCTTGCACATGCATTGGAACGTATGTTGTTGCAGGGGTACGCGCAGGGGTTGGAAGCCTTGCTCCGGGCTTCTCTCGGGCAACCTCCGCCAGCTGAATGGTGGCAGCCCGCCGCAGAAGTGGTTGCCGGCCCCGGCACGCTCGAGCGCATTGTCACGTGCTGGGTCCGTACCGCAGCGCCAGAGGTTCGTCGGGCGGTCTGCCCGCAGCCGACTCCGATTGCGTCTGGCCGAAAGAAGCGTCGCGCAACTCGCGATCGGATGGTTGACCAGCGACGGAATCGAAAGAAGAAGTTCGCCTGAAATCCGGCCGGTCGATCGCGTTCTGCAACTGAGGGGCGGTTTGTTGGCGGCAGATGCAATTCAGGGGCGATTGTTGGTAGATCTTCGACTGTGGGGCGGTTTGTTGGCACTTGTTGCGGCCGACGAATCGCCCCACGTCAGCACCTATTTTCAATCAATTCAACCAGTTGCACTAGGGGTGGTTTCTTGTTGGCAGACAGCTGCCCCGCCTGCCGTCGGCAACAACTCGAGCACCCCAGCGATCCGCCTCACACGGCCTTGCGGAACCGCTGGTAGCGCTTGATCAATGCACTGGTTGAACTGTCCTTGGTGGATTTGCCACCTTTGGCGGCGATCTCGGCGGCGGCACCCTTGGCCAAGTGCTTGCCCAGTTCCACGCCGAACTGGTCGAACGAATCGATGTTCCAGACCACGCCCTGCACGAACACCGCGTGCTCGTACAATGCCACCAGTGCGCCCAGCGTCTGCGGGGTGAGCTTTTCGCACAGGATGGTGTTGCTCGGGCGGTTGCCGTCGCAGACGTGGTGCGGCGCCATCGCCGCCGGCACGCCGTCGGCGATGACTTGCTCTTGCGTCTTGCCGAACGCCAGCGCCTCGCCCTGCGCGACCAGATTGGCGACCAGCAAGTCGTGCTGCTCGACCGACGACCCATCCACCGGCTGGCAGAAACCGATCAAGTCGCTGGGCACCAATCGCGTGCCTTGATGCAGCAGCTGGTAGAACGAATGCTGCCCATTGGTGCCGGCCTCGCCCCAGTAGATCGGCCCGGTCTCGAACGCCACCGGCATGCCTTCCAGATCGATGTGCTTGCCGTTGCTCTCCATCGTCAACTGTTGCAGATAGGCCGGAAAGCGCTTGAGGTAGTTCGAGTACGGCAGCACGGCTACCGTTTCGGCGCCGAACAGGAAATTGTTGTTCCAGATCGCCAGCATGCCCAGCAGCATCGGCAGGTTGCGTTCAGGCGGCGCGGAGCGGAAATGGCTGTCCATCGCGTGGAAGCCCGACAGCAGCGCGCGGAAATTCTCCGGGCCGATCGCGACCATGGTGGACAGGCCGATCGCCGAATCCATCGAGTAGCGCCCGCCGACCCAATCCCACATCGCGAACATGTTGGCTGGCTCGATGCCGAACTTCTTCACTTCGTCGAGGTTGGAGGACACCGCCACGAAGTGCCTAGCGACCGCCTTGGGGTCGCGCATGGTGGTGACCACCCACTGCTTGGCGGCATTGGCGTTGGTCAGCGTTTCTTGCGTGGTGAAGGTCTTGGAGCAGACGATGAACACCGTCTCGCCGGGGTCGAGGTCGCGCGTGACTTCATGGAAATCGGCACCATCGACGTTGGAGATGAAGCGAAAGTTCAACTCGCGCTGGCTATACGCCTTGAGTGCCTCGTAGGCCATCACCGGCCCCAGATCCGAGCCGCCGATGCCGATGTTGACGATGTTGCGGATACGCCGCCCGGAGTTGCCGCGCCACTCGCCGCTGCGGATCTTGCCGGCGAACGTCATCATCTGTTCGAGCACCGCATGCACTTCCGGCACGACGTTGCGGCCATCGACGTTGAACATGCCCGACTTGGGCATGCGCAGTGCCACATGCCCGACCGCGCGGTTCTCGGTGCTGTTGATCTTCGCCCCGGCGAACATCGCATCGCGCTTTTGCGTGACTTCACTGGCGGCCAGCAGCTTGAACAACAACTGCATGGTCTCGTCGGTGACGCGGTTCTTCGAGTAGTCGAGATAGATGCCGGTGCCGATGGCCTCGGCGCACAAGCGGGTGCCACGGCGCTCATCGGTCTTGAACAAATCACGCAGGTGCGTGGGCATCAACTTGCCGCCGTGCGCCTTGAGCGCCAGCCACTCCGGACGCGAGGCCGGGCGCACCGACTTGCCGTGCGGGCGCGACGGGGCGGCTGCGGGCGGCTTGCCGCCGGCCGGCGGAACCGGGGCACGCGGCGGCGATGCGGGCGGCGTGCGTGCTGGTGGGGCGACGGGGGTGCGCGGCGGCGGGGTCGATCCGATGGGCATCACGGGGCTCCGGACAGGCTCTGGGTTTTGGCGGCGATGCGTGCGAGCAGTTCCTTCCACGACTTGACGAACGCCACCGCGCCATCATTTTGCAACTGCGCGGCGAGCGCGTCGATATCCACGCCGGCTTGCGCGAAACGCGCCAGCGTGGCCTCGCCGTCTTCGGCCAGAGCATTGCCGATGCGGCCGTGATCGGCGTAGGCGCGCAGGGTTTTGTCAGGAATCGTGTCGATGGTGTCCGCTGCGGCCAGCGCTTCGACATACAACACGTCGGAGGCGTTGGGATCCTTGGTGCCGGTGCTGGCCCACAGCAACCGTTGCGGCTTGCCGCCGGCGGCAATGACCTTGCGCATGCGTTCGGAGGCAAGCAGCTGCCGGTAGGCGCGGTGGGTGCGCTGGCCGATGGCGATGCCGAGGCGATTCTTCAGATCATCGCCCACCTGCCCCGCCACCGCCTTGTCCCAGCGGCTGATGAACACCGAGGCCACGCTGGCCACGTTCGCATCCAATCCGGCGCCGATGCGCCGCTCGATGCCGCGCAGATACGCGTCGGCAGCCGCGAGATATTGCTCGCGCGAAAACAGCAAGGTCACATTCACCGGCACCCCGGCGAAGATCGCCTCCTCGATCGCCGGCACGCCCTCAGGGGTGCCGGGAATCTTCACGAACAAGTTCGCCCGCTGGCCCTGCGCGTGGATGGCCTTGGCCGCGGCGATGGTGCCGGCGGTGTCGGCGGCCAGCAGCGGCGAGACTTCCATCGACACCCAGCCGTCCACGCCAGCGCTGGCGGCGTGGGTGGGCGCGAACATGTCGGCGGCGCGGCGCAGATCGTCCAGCGCCAGGCGGATGAAGGCGTCCTCGCCGGTGATGCCCTGCCCGGCCATTTTCACGATGTCGGCATCGTAAGTGTGCGTGCCGGCGATCGCCTCGTCGAAGATGGTCGGGTTGGAGGTCAACCCGGTGACGTTGCGCTGCGCGATGTAGCGCGCCAGCGTGCCGTCTTCGAGGATGTCGCGGGTGATGTTGTCCAGCCACAGGCTCTGGCCGAGATCGTGCAATGCCTTGGTCGGGTTCATCATGGCTCCGTTGGGTTTCAGTGGATTCAAGTGCCGCCGACCGCAGCCGGCGCCGGGATGCGCAGCCAGTCGCCGGTAGCCTGACAAAGGTCACCGATGCGTTCGACCACCCGATCGGGCGCAGGTTCCGGCATCGCATGGGCGGCGTCGGCGGCGTAGTGGCCTTGGCGCACGAACACCGTGGTCAGCCCATCGCCCAGCACGCGCTTCATCGCCGCCAGCAACTGCGGCTTGTCGTCCACCATCACGTAATGCGCGGCCGGAAAGCGGGCGCGCAGTGCATCGATCGAGCGTTCCTTGTGCACGGTCACCAGCACCCTGCCCTGCACCGCGTCCCACAGACCGGCGCGCTGGATCTTGCGCGGCTGGAAGACGATGTCGCCGTCGGAAAAAATCGCGACCGCAGCAATGGTGCGCAGGTGCGCGATGGCTTCCAGCGCGTGTGCATACAGGTGATCGGCGAACGGGTAATCGAGCAGGAACGATGACATCGCCAGCAGTTCGGGCGTCTCGTCGATCTCCAGGCGCAGGCGCTGCAAAGCCGCCAGATAATCGACATAGCCCACTTCGCCGCGCACCGCTTCGTAATGGCGCCAGTAGATCGCTGCGCGCTCGGGGCCGAAGTCACGCAGCAGGCGCGCAGCAAGGTCGTCCTTGAAGCGGTCGTTGTCGAACAGGGTGTTGTCGACATCGAGCAAGATGATGGCCTCGGTACTCAACATGGCGCGCTTTGTTCGGCCAGCGGGTCGTGCCAGCCTTCGCGCGCAGCGACCAGTTTGGCCGCGGCCGCCGGGCCCCACTGGCCGGACGCGTAGGGTGAGGGCGGCTCGATGTGCACACCGGGTACGCCGGACACCATCGGCTCGACCACGCGCCACGCCGCTTCCACCGAGTCGTCGCGGGTGAACAACGAGGCTTCGCCGTGGATGGCATCGCCGAGCAGACGCTCGTAAGGCGATTTTTCCCGCGACAACTGCCGGCGTGCGACCAGTTCCACGCGCTCACCGACCATGTCCTCGCCGACCTTCTTCACCCGCGTGCCGGCGCAGATCGACACTTCCGGGCTGAGGCGAAAGCGGAAGTAGTTGGAATCGCGCGCGCCGATGTCGTCGAACACGCCCACCGGCGGGCGCTTGAGATCGACGAACACTTCGGTCGCGGTGATCGGCAGGTTCTTGCCGGCGCGGATGTAGAACGGCACCCCGGCCCAGCGCCAGGTGTCGATGTGCAGGCGCAGGGCGACGAAGGTTTCGACCTTGGAATCCCTGGCCACGCCCGGCTCGTCGCGGTAACCGTCGAACTGCCCGCGCACCACCTCGCGCGGATCCAGCGGACGCATCGCCCGGAACAGACGCAGCTTCTCGGCGCGCAGCGCATCCACATCGCGGGTGGTCGGCGCATCCATCGCCAGCAGCGCCACCACTTGCAGCAGGTGGTTTTGCACCACGTCGCGGATCGTGCCCACCTCCTCGTAGAAGCTGCCGCGGCCTTGCACGCCGAAGTTTTCGGCCATGGTGATCTGCACGCTGTCTACGTAGTGGCGATTCCAGATCGGCTCCAGGAAGGTGTTGGCGAAACGGAAATACAGCAGGTTCTGCACCGCTTCCTTGCCCAGATAGTGGTCGATGCGGAAGATCGCTTCTTCCGGAAACACCGAGTGCAAGGTGGCGTTGAGCGCGTGCGCGGATGCCAGATCGCGGCCAAAGGGTTTTTCCACGATCACGCGGGCGCCCGTCGCGCATCCGGCCTTGTCCAGGCCCTGCACCACGGTGGCGAACAGGCTGGGCGGGATGGCGAGATAATGGATCGGCCGCTGCGCGCCGCCCAGTGCCTGCTTGAGCGCGGCGAAGGTCGCCGCATCGGCATAATCGCCGTCGATGTAGCCAAGGTTCGCCGACAGCTTGGCGAAGGCATCCGGATCGAGGGTGTCATGCTTGACGATGCTGTCACGGGCACGCTCGCGCAACTGCTCGACGCTCCAGCCGGCATGCGCCACGCCGATGATGGGGATGTCCATACCGTCGCGGCGGATCATCGCCTGCAACGCGGGGAAGATTTTCTTGTAGGCCAGATCGCCGGTGGCACCGAAGAACACGAAAGCGTCGGATGGGAGGTTGCTCGGTGCGTTGGCCATCGCCGATTTCCATTGCGCGCACCGCCAGTGCTGGCGGCATCGGAATGCCAAGACTAGCAGGGCGCATGTTTGCGTGGAGTTATGACTGCACGGCGCGCCGGCCGCGTCGGCGAAAACAAGACAGGGCCGCCTCGCGGCAGCCCTGCTTGGGTGCATCGTGTGGCGTCCCCACGGGGATTCGAACCCCGGTCGCAACCGTGAAAGGGTTGTGTCCTAGGCCTCTAGACGATGGGGACTTAGGTAATCCTTCTGCGCTGTAGCGGCTTGGGCGTGCGATTCGCAGGACAGGCGCGAACCCGTGAACTGAGCAACCGCTCGCCCGCCAAAACCCGCCGTCTCCGGCGTAACGCCCTGCACCCGAAGGGCAGACAAAACAAGTGGTGGAGCTAATCGGGATCGAACCGATGACCTCTACAATGCCATTGTAGCGCTCTCCCAGCTGAGCTATAGCCCCACGTGCTGGCGAACGGCAAGGATAGCCTGTCTATTCCAAATCAGTCAAGAAAAATCCCGGCAAACCGGGTCGATCGATCAGGCCACCACGGCCAGATCGTCCAACGGTCGAATCGAAGTGGGCCCGTGGCCCTGTTCGAGCAGATATTCCAGCCACTTGTTGAAGAACACGTTCATGCGCATGCGGTGATCGATGCGCGTGGCCAATGGCGGGTGCAGGCCGAGCACGTTCTGCCAGTGTCGTCCGAGGTGGCAATGGGTGACTTCCGCCTGTCGCGCATCGCGGTAGTGACGCACCCACGCGCTGGGGTCGGGGACGGTATCCGGGCCATCGGACAAGCGCGGGTAAAACAGGCGCAACTCCGTCGTGTATGGGTGCCGCTCGACCACGTCGATGCGCAGATCCAGCCCATCGCGGCCATGTGACATGTGGCGGCCCACCGCCAGCAGCTCGGGAACGATGAGCCGCTGCAAGCGCTGGTGATTCTCCGCGTACAGCGCCATCAGCCACGCAAAGCGACTCAGGCGCGGGATGCGCAGTGGCGTGGCGGAGGTTCGGGCGATGGCAGACATGGCCGATGCTAGCCACGCCGGTGCGATTTCGGCAATGCCTTGCCAGATGCCACGCGCCGTCGCACACTCACAGGCTCCGGCGCCGGAGTTCACCGACCGCCCGCCGCAACGGCCCTGCCGTCGTTCGATCAGAACAACTGCCGCTGGATGCCCAGCGCGGCCATTACCTTGCTGGCGATTTCCTCGATCGATGCATGCGTGGTGCTTTGCACCGGGATGCGCTCGGCCTTGAACAGGGCCTCGGCTGCCGACACTTCCTTCCTGCACTGCTCGATGGTGGCGTAGCGGCTATCGGGGCGGCGCTCCTGGCGTATCTGTCGCAAGCGCGCCGGGTCGATGGTCAGGCCGTACAGCTTGCGCCGGAACGGACGCAGGCGCGGCGGTAGTTCCATGTGCCCCAAGTCGTCGTCGGTGAGCGGGTAGTTGGCCGCGCGCACGCCATAGTGCAGCGCCAGGTACAGGCAGGTCGGGGTCTTGCCCGACCGCGACACGCCGACCAGGATCAGGTCGGCCTCGGAGTAGTTGACGTTGCCGCCGTCGTCGTGGGTCAGCGCGTAGTTGGTGGCATTGATGCGCGCCTCGTAGGCGGCAAAGTCGACCATGCCGTGCGCGTGCCCGACGTGGCGCTGGCGTTGCTTGCCCAGCTCGCTTTCCAGCGGCCCGATGAATGGCCCGAACACATCCAGGATCAGCGCGCCGCTGCTTTCCAGCACCACGTTGACCGATTCTTCCATCACCGAGGTGATGATGATCGGTCGGCAGCCCAGGCGTTCGCAGGCCGATGCGATCTGCCGCAACGCATCGCGCGCCTTGTCCGGGGTATCAACGAAGGAGTACCGCTGGGTGTGGAAGCGCACGCCCTCGAACTGCGTGAGCAGGCTGTGGCCGATGGTCTCGGCGGTGATGCCAGTGCCGTCGGAAACGTAGAACACCAACCGCTCGCGCGTGACGCCGTTGCCGCCGGACGGTCCTTCCACGATGTCTTCCACCATCATGCGCGACGCCGCTCGTGCCCAGAAGATCGGCCATTCTACGCCGCACCGTCCCGATCCGGCCCCATGATCGATCAGCAGTACGTCATGACCGGCACGGCAGCGGCCAATGCGAGCAATCGCTCGACGCGCGCAGGTAAAATAGGCAGTTCATCGGGCGCCGCCCGATCATCGTCGAACCTTGCCGGAGCCCGCCTTGAGCACCCACGCCCTGCCCCACCATGTCCTGTGGTTGCACGATGTTCGCTTGTCCGATCTGCACGCGGTGGGCGGCAAGAACTCCTCGCTGGGCGAAATGATCGGCAGCCTGTCCGACTTGGGCGTGTCGGTGCCCGGCGGTTTCGCCACCACCGCCGATGCCTTCAAGGAGTTCATCGCGCACAATGATCTGCACGCGCGGATTTACCAAAAGCTCGCCACGCTCGACGTGGAGGACGTGCCGGCGCTGACCGCCGCCGGCGCGCAGATTCGCCGTTGGGTGATCGACGCGCCGCTGCAACCGGATCTGGAACAGGCCATCCGCGCCGCCTATGCGCAGCTCTCCGGGCGCGCCGGCATCGCCGATCCGGCGGTCGCGGTACGCAGTTCGGCCACCGCCGAGGACCTGCCGGACGCCAGTTTCGCCGGCCAGCAGGAGACCTTCCTCAACACCGTCGGCGCCGACGCGGTGGTGCTCAAGGTCAAGGAAGTCTTCGCCAGCCTGTACAACGATCGCGCGATCGCCTATCGCGTGCACCACGGCTTCAAGCACGAGGACGTGTTCTTGTCCGCCGGCGTGCAGTTGATGGTGCGTTCGGACATCGGCGCTTCGGGTGTGTTGTTCACTCTTGACACCGAGTCGGGATTTCGCGACGTGGTGTTCGTCACCTCCAGTTACGGCTTGGGCGAGAACGTGGTGCAAGGCGCGGTCAATCCGGACGAGTTCTACGTCTACAAGCCGACCCTGCGCCAAGGCAAACCGGCGGTGCTGCGGCGCACGCTCGGCAGCAAGGCGATCCGCATGGTGTACTCGGATACGCCCGGCGAGCGGGTGCGCAATGAAGACACCCCGATCGAACTGCGCCAGCAGTTTTCCCTCACCGACGCCGACGTCGAGGAACTGTCGCGGCAAGCGCTGAAGATCGAGCAGCATTACGGCCGCCCGATGGACATCGAGTGGGCCAAGGACGGGCTGTCCGGCAAGCTCTACATCGTGCAGGCGCGACCGGAAACGGTGAAGTCGCGCGCGCGCGTCAACCAGATCGAACGCTACACCCTCGAAGGGCGCGGTCCGGTGCTGTGCCAGGGGCGTGCCATCGGGCACAAGATCGGTCGCGGCAACGCGCGCATCGTGCGCACGTTGGCGGAAATGGAGAAGGTGCAGGCCGGCGACGTGCTGATCGCCGACATGACCGACCCCGACTGGGAGCCGGTGATGAAGCGCGCCGCCGCCATCGTCACCAACCGCGGCGGCCGCACCTGTCACGCGGCGATCATCGCCCGCGAACTGGGCGTGCCGGCGGTGGTGGGTTGCGGCAACGCGCTCGACGCCATCCCGGATGGAAGCGCCGTGACCGTGTCGTGCGCCGAAGGCGACACCGGCACGATCTACGCCGGCGCCCTGCCGTTCGAGCGCACCGTGGCCGATCTGGACGCGATGCCACCGGCGCCGCTGAAGATCATGATGAACGTCGGCAACCCCGAACGCGCGTTTGATTTCGCGCAGCTGCCGCATCAAGGCATCGGCCTGGCGCGGTTGGAGTTCATCATCGCCCGGCAGATCGGGGTGCACCCGCGCGCCCTGCTCGAATACGACCGCCAGCCTCGCGAAATCAAGGAACAGATCGCGCCATTGATTGCCGGTTACGCCGATCCGGTGAGCTACTACGTCGACCGCCTCGCCGAGGGCATCGCCACCTTGACCGCGGCGTTCGCGCCGCACCCGGTGATCGTGCGCCTGTCGGACTTCAAGTCCAACGAGTACGCCAACCTGATCGGCGGCAAGGCCTACGAACCGCACGAGGAAAACCCGATGCTCGGGTTTCGCGGCGCCTCGCGCTACGTCGATCCGAGCTTCGCCGACTGCTTCGCGCTCGAATGCCAAGCGGTGAAGAAGGTGCGTGAAACGATGGGCCTGGCCAACTGTCAGGTGATGATTCCGTTCGTGCGCACGCTCGATGAAGGCCGCAAGGTGATCGATGCGCTGGCCGCCAATGGTCTGCAGCGGGGCAAGGATGGCTTGAAGGTCATCATGATGTGCGAACTGCCCTCCAACGCCCTGCTGGCCGAGGAATTCCTCGAACTGTTCGATGGCTTCTCGATCGGATCCAACGATCTCACCCAGCTCACGCTGGGCCTGGATCGCGATTCAGGCGTGGTCGCGCACCTGTTCGACGAACGCGACGCGGCGGTGAAGAAGCTGCTGTCGCTGGCGATCAAGACCGCGCGTGCCAAGGGCAAGTACATCGGCATCTGTGGGCAAGGCCCGTCCGATCACCCGGACCTGGCCGAATGGCTGATGCGCGAGGGCATCGAGTCGGTGTCGCTCAATCCCGATACGGTGGTCGACACCTGGCTGCGTCTGGCGCGGCTCGATCAGGCTTGAAGCCATGCTCAGCGCGCCTCCCGTGTCGTCGCCCGTGCAACAAGTGCTCGATCACCCGGTGCTGCAGTCCTCGCGGTTTTTCGACCGGCTGCAGCGCATCGACTGGCCGGAACTGAGCCTGGAATGGGGCGTGCGCATCGCCGCGGCGCTGCTGATCCTGGGCATCGGCGTGTGGCTGGCCAAACTGTTGGCGAAAGTGCTCGCGCGCGGGCTGACGCGGCTGGGCGTGGATTCCATCCTCACCGTGTTCCTCGGCAACCTCACCCGTGCGGTGTGCATCGTGGTGGTGGTGGTGGCGGCGATGGACGAAGTCGGGCTGCCGACGACCTCCCTGCTGGCGGTCATCGGCGCGGCCGGGCTGGGCATCGGCCTGGCGTTGAAGGACTCGCTGTCGAACATCGCCGCTGGCGTGATGTTGATCGCTTTGCGCCCGTTTCGCGCCGGCGATGAGGTCGAGGTCGCCGGGTTGCCGGGCATCGTCGAACAGGTGCGGATTTTCCAGACCGTGCTGCGCACCAACGACAACCGCAGGATCGTCCTTCCAAATGGATTGATCGTCGCCGCGCCGATCACCAACTACACCGTGCTGGGGCAGCGGCGGGTGGAACTGACGATCGCGATCGCCTACGGCGACGACATCCGTGTAGCCCGCACGGAACTGCTGGCCGCGGCGCGGGCCAACCCGCGCGTGCTGCCCGACCCGGCGCCCGACGCGGTGGTCACGGCGCTGGCCGACACCAGCATGCAAGTTTCGCTGCGTGCGTGGGTTGCCAGCGGCGACTATGCCGCGGCCAAATGCGAACTGCTGGAGGAGGCGCGGCTGGCGCTGGATGCCTGCGGCGTGAACGCACCCCATCCACACCATGTGGTGCACCTGCACGCGCCGACGCCACCGGTGCCGAGCGCGTAACCGCACGCCCGAACACAACGGCACGGATCGGTGGTCCGCAAGCGCGCTCGGGCCGTTCGCAAGCGCGCCCGAAAAGTTCCCGCGAGCACACGTCCGTGTGGCTTGGCGCCGGCCGGCGCATCCATGTGCCGGCGTTCGCTCGCGCGCGGACCGGTGGTCCGCAAGCGCGCTCGGGCCGTTCGCAAGCGCGCCCGAAAAGTTCCCGCCAGCACACGTCCGTGTGGCTTGGCGCCGGCCGGCGCATCCATGCGCCGGCGTTCGCTCGCGCGCGGACCGGTGGTCCGCAAGCGCGCTCGGGCCGTTCGCAAGCGCGCCCGAAAAGTTCCCGCGAGCACACGTCCGTGTGGCTTGGCGCCGGCCGGCGCATCCGTGCGCCGGCGTTCGCTCGCGCGCGGACCGGTGGTCCGCAAGCGCGCTCGCTTACCCCTCCACGCGGTTGCGGCCGTTGGCTTTGGCACGGTACAGCAACTCGTCGACGCGGCTGGACAAGCGGCTGTAGGTTTCCACGCCGTCCCATTGCGCCACGCCCATGCTGACGGTGACCCGCAAACCGTGCGCAATGGCGCTCCAGTCGTGAGCTTCGATCTCCAGGCGCATGCGCTCGCAATAGGTTCGAGCGCCGGCGATGTCCGATCCGGATAGGATGCACAAGAACTCCTCGCCTCCCTGCCGTCCGGCCAGATCGCCCGGGCGCTGGTGGGCGCGCAAGATCGCGCCCAGTTCACGCAGCACATCGTCGCCGACCGCGTGCGAGTAGTGATCGTTGACGCGCTTGAAGTGATCGATATCGAGCAGCGCCACCGACAGTGAACGACCGCTGCGCCGGCTCTCGGCGAAATACACCTCGATCGCCTCGTCCACGCGGCGACGGTTGGCCAAGCCGGTGAGTGCGTCTTCGCGGGCTTGCCGTTCGAACGCTTCGGCCTGGGCCTGGATCGTTTCCAGCAGCTTGCTTTTCTCGGCGTCGGCCAGCCGCAGCTTCTCGGTCTGCCGGCGCAGATCCTCGGTGCGCGCCTCCACCAGTTGTTGCAGGCGGCGTTCGTTCGCGGCGATCACGCCGATCCGCGCCCGATGCGCCAACCACGCGCCGCCGATCGACAACGCCACCATCAAGGCGATGAAGCCCGGGCGCTGCCATGGATGGGCGCCGACGTGGAAGGGCAGCGTCACCTCGCGCAGCGACCACGGGCCTCCGGCGATGGCGGCCTGAATACGCAAGCGATAGTTGCCCGGCGGCAGGTTGGTGAACTGCACGCTGGAGTGCTCACCGATTTCGCTCCAGTCGGCGTCGTAACCTTCCAGCAAGTAGCGATAACGGATGCGCTGCGGCAAGTGGTAGTTCAATGCGAAAAAGCGCACGTCGAGCTTGCGCGTGCCCGCGGGTAGCTCCAGCGTCCCGGCAGGCACCACCACGTGGTCGTCCACCCGCACTTCCTCCAGCAACACCTGTGGCGGCTCGCTGCGATATTCGGCCAGGCGATCCGGGTGCACCTGCCCGATCCCGCGCGTGGTGGCTACCCACAGGCTGCCATCGGACAACAGCCGCGCCGACGGGTTGGAGCCGCCGTTGCACTGGGCGCTGGGCAACCCGTCGGAAACACCGTACAAGTCGGCAGCCAGCGTCCTGGTGCGGCCGTCGGCCACCGCTTCGGCCTGTTGCTGGCGAACGCGCATCAGCCCGCTGAACGTGGGCAGCCACAGGTTGCCTTCGCGATCGGGAACCACCGCATAGACGGTGTCTGCCGGCAGCCCCTGTTCGCTGCCGATGAATGCAAGGCGACCATCCTTGAAGCGCAACAGGCCGCGGTCGCTGGCGATCCACAGCGCGCCATTGCCGCCATCGGCAAAACCGTAGACCGACTGCACCATGCTCCCGTGTGGCACTGCCATGGCCACGAAGTGTTGGCCGTCGCGATACGCCAGCCCGTTGCCGGTACCTACCCACAGCCGCCCGCCGGCATCGCGGTACAGCGCAAAAATCACCTCGTTGGGCAGCCCGTCGGCGGTGCCGAACGTGCGCATGCCACCGCCATCGCGATGCACCAATCCAGCGGCCGTGCCGATCCACAAGCCGCCGTCGCGATCGGCCACGATGGCGCGCACCCAGTTCGATGGCAGCCCTTGCCCGCGGGCGATTTGGCGATCCACGCGGCCTGCGCTGACATGCAGCAGCCCGTTGGCTTCGCTACCGATCCACAAACCGTCGTCGCCCGCACTGGCCAGCGCGTAAACCGCCTGGCCGCGCAAGCGCACGTCATCGACAGGCGCGATGCGGCCGTCGTGCATGCGATCCAGGCCGCCGTCGCTGCCGATCCAGATGTCGCCATCGGGCGTCTCCAGCACCGCGTGCACGTTTTCATTGGCCAGCCCGGCCAACTTGCCCAACGCGCTGAAGGGCGTATAGCGCAAGCGCAGCAAACCCTGGCTGCCGCCAACCCAGATGCTGCCGTCGTTGCCGCGCAACAAGGCGCTGACCGACCAAGTCCGCCCCGGGGCACGCTCGCGCACCTGTTCGGCGCTGCCATCGCGTACCACCAACAGGCCGTGGTGCGCGGTGCCGACCATGGCGCGATTGGCCGAATCGGGCAAGATCGCCAGCGCTGTGTCGTCGAAACTGTCCGGCGTCATTTTCTGGAACTGCGTGTCGCCGCGTCGCTGCCGATATGCGCCGACCCCGGTGCCCACCCACAGCGAGCGATCGGGCGCCTCGGCCAGGGCGGTGATCGCGCCCGACGGCAGCAGGCCGGCATTGACGCTGACGGTCTGCACGCGGTCGTCGACGATCTTCGCCAGCCCCGCGCCGGTGCCGATCCAGACCACGCCATCGCTGGCGATCAGCAGGCTGCCGATGCGGTCGGACGGCAGCCCGCTGCGACTGTCGAAATGCAGCTTGCGGCGGCCGTCGAAGACATCCACCCCGGCGCTGGCGGTGGCGACCCACAAGCGCCCGCGGGTGTCTTCCTGAGCGCTCACCAGGGCATCTTGCGACAACCCGTCGGCGACGCCGCGCCGCGTCCAGTACCCTTGATTGAGAAAACTCACGCCGCCGCGAGCGGTAGCCACCAGCAGCGAGTTGTCGCGGCCGACGGACAGTTGTCGAACGTCGTCGTCGTGCAGCGCATCGACCGAAACGTGGTCGAAGTAGGTGAACTCGCTGCCGTTGAAGCGTGCCACTCCTTCGGGTGTGCCGATCCACAGGTAGCCGTCGACGCTTTGCGCCAGCGCCTGCACCTGATCGGAACGCAGGCCGTTTTGCTGCGTCCAGCTCTCGCGCGCCCAGCCGTCCATCGCCATGCGCTCAGCCGGCAGCGCACGCACGCTGCCGGCCATCCACAAGGACAGCGCGAGCAGTTTGAGCAACCGGCGCCAGAGGGCGTTCATGGCCAGGATGGGGAGGCTCGGTCAGGGTAGTTCGCCACCCAAGCGCCCCATGAACTGCCGGTAGTAGCGCAGCTCGGATACCGAATCGCGGATGTCGCTCATCGCGGTGTGCGCGCTGTCTTTTTCGAAGCCCATGCTTACGTCCGGGGCCCAGCGCCGCGCCAGCTCCTTGAGCACGCTCACGTCGAGATTGCGGTAATGGAAATAGCGCTCGAGCCTGGGCATGTACCGATACAGAAAGCGCCGATCCTGGCAGATCGAGTTGCCGCAGATCGGCGAGGTGTCGGCGGGCACCCATTGCGCGAGAAACTCCAAGGTCGCGTCCTCGGCCTGCGCCAGCGATGTCGAACTATCGAGCACGCGTTGCCACAGGCCGGATTTCCCGTGTTGGTTGCGGTTCCAGTCGTCCATCGCCTGCAGGCGTTCGAGCGGCACGTGCACGGCCAGCTCCGGGCCTTCGGCGAGCAGGTTCAGCTCCTTGTCGGTGACCAGCGTGGCGATCTCGATGATCGTGTCGGTGTCCGGGTCGAGCCCGGTCATTTCCAGATCGATCCAGATGAGGTGATCCTTGCTCGGATTGGGCATGCCAACGCGCTCCTGCGACCAACGCCCATGATAGCCCGGCTCGACCCAGCGCTCGCCTGAACGCTGCGCCGGCACACTGTCCGCGCCCATCTTCGCGACTACCGCTTGCCGCGTTTGCTGCGGAAGTAGGCCGTCAAGCGGGCACCGGCTTGCTCCGCCAGCACCCCGCCGCGCACGGCCACGCGATGGTTGTGACGCGGATCGGCGAGCAGGTCGAACACGCTGCCGACGGCACCGGTCTTGGGGTCGGCAGCGGCATACACGACCCGCGCGATGCGCGCGTGCACCATCGCCATCGCGCACATCGCGCACGGCTCCAGCGTCACGTACAGCGTGCAGCCGAGCAACCGGTGATTGCCCAGTTGCGCCCCGGCAGCGCGCATGGCGACGATCTCGGCGTGTGCGCTCGGATCGTGCTCGGTGATGTTGCGGTTCCAGCCTTCGCCGACGACACGGCCGTGCGCATCGACCACCACCGCGCCGACCGGGATCTCGTCGTATTCGCGTTGCGCGTGGTCTGCGAGTGCCAGGGCATGACGCATCCAGCAGTCGTCTGTATCCGTGACGATCTCCTGCCTCATTCCCACTCGATGGTGGCCGGCGGCTTGCCGGAAATATCGTAAACCACCCGCGACACACCGCGCAGTTCGTTGATGATGCGATTGGACACGGTGCCGAGGAAGTCGTACGGCAGGTGCGCCCAGTGCGCGGTCATGAAGTCGATGGTTTCCACCGCGCGCAGGGCGATCACCCATTCGTAGGCGCGCGCATCGCCGACCACGCCCACCGACTTGACCGGCAGGAACACCGCGAACGCCTGCGAGGTCTTGTCATACAAGTCCGCCTTGCGCAGTTCGTCGATGAAGATGGCATCGGCCTGCGCCAGCAACTGCGCGTACTCGGGCTTGACCTCGCCGAGGATGCGCACGCCCAGGCCCGGCCCGGGGAACGGATGGCGATGCACCATCTCGCGCGGCAGGCCCAGCTCGACGCCCAGCCGCCGCACTTCGTCCTTGAACAACTCGCGCAGCGGTTCGACCAAGCCCAGCTTCATGTGCGCCGGCAGGCCGCCGACGTTGTGGTGGCTCTTGATGACGTGCGCCTTGCCGGTCTTGCTGCCGGCCGATTCGATCACGTCCGGGTAGATGGTGCCCTGTGCCAGCCAGCGGGCATTCTTCAGCTTGCCGGATTCTTCGTCGAAGATCGTCACGAACAGATTGCCGATGATCTTGCGCTTGGCTTCCGGGTCGGTCACGCCTTCCAGCGACTTGAAGTAACGCTCGGCGGCGTTGACGCGGATGACCTTGACGCCCATGTTCCGCGCCATGGTGGTCATCACCTGATCGCCTTCCTGCCAGCGCAGCAGGCCGGTATCGACGAACACGCAGGTCAGTTGCGCGCCGATGGCCCGGTGCAGCAGCGCGGCCACCACCGAGGAATCCACGCCACCGGACAGCCCGAGGATCACCTCGTCGGCGCCGACCTGCGCGCGCACGCGCGCGATCTGGTCGTCGATGATATGGGCCGCCGTCCACAAGGTCCGGCAGCCGCAAATATCCACCACGAAGCGCCGCAGCAGCGCTTCGCCGACGGCGGTGTGGGTCACTTCCGGGTGGAATTGGACGCCGTAGATCTTCTTCGCGTCGTGGGCGAAGGCGGCGATGCCCAGCCGCTCGGTGCGGGCGGTGACGGCGAACCCGTCGGGTGCACGTGCGACGTGATCGCCGTGGCTCATCCACACGTTGCACAGCGCCGACGTGGTCGCCACCGGCGCCAGCAAGGCGTCATTGCCAACGACTTCCAGCGCGGCATGCCCGAACTCGCGCTGGTTGCCGGCGGCGGTCGCGCCACCCAGTTGCGTGGCCAGCGTCTGCATGCCGTAGCAGATGCCCAGCAGCGGCACGCCGGCATCGAACACGGTTTGCGGTGCGCGCGGCGAGTTTTCCGCCAACGTGGATTCCGGGCCGCCGGAAAGGATGATGCCGCGGGGCGCGAAGGCCGCGATCTGCGCCGGGTCGTGATCCCAGGCCCAGATTTCGCAATACACGCCGATCTCGCGGATGCGGCGCGCGATCAGCTGCGTGTACTGCGCGCCGAAATCGAGGATGAGGATTTTGTCGGTGTGGATGTTTGGCATCGGGACTCGGGACTCGGAACTCGGGACTCGGGATCCCTGAGGTGGCTGGTTGGTCGGCACTGAACTATCGATACCATCCATGCGTCACCGTGCTGCACGGACGCACACCGCGTGACGCTCGCGCCAATCGCCGTTTGCGCGGTTGGCAGTCCCCAGTCCCGAGTCCCGAGTCCCGCCGTGTCCTGCTACTGCGCCCGGTAGTTCGGCGGCTCCTTGGTGATCTGCACGTCGTGCACATGGCTTTCGCGCACGCCGGCGTTGCTGACCTGCACGAAGCGCGGCTTGGCACGCATCGCCTCGATGCTTTCGCAGCCGACGTAACCCATCGACGCGCGCAGGCCGCCGACCAGCTGGTGGACGATCGCGCGCAGCGCGCCGCGATACGGCACCCGACCCTCGATGCCCTCGGGCACCAGCTTGTCGGCGTCCGATGCATCCTGGAAATAGCGATCCTTGCTGCCCTGCTCCATCGCGCCCAGCGAGCCCATGCCGCGATAGCTCTTGTAGCTGCGACCCTGGAACAACTCGATCTCGCCGGGGGCTTCCTCGGTGCCGGCAAACAGCCCACCGATCATCACCGTGGAGGCGCCCGCGGCAATCGCCTTGGCGATGTCGCCCGAATAGCGGATGCCGCCATCGGCGATCAACGGGATGCGTTCCTGCAAGGCTTCGGCGACCATCGAGATCGCGGTGATCTGCGGCACGCCCACCCCGGCGACGATGCGCGTGGTGCAGATCGAACCCGGACCGACGCCGACCTTGACCGCGTCCGCACCGGCGTCGAACAGCGCCAGCGCGGCATCACCGGTGACGATGTTGCCGCCGATCACCTGCACCTTCGGGTAGTGCTTCTTCACCCACGCCACGCGCTCAAGCACGCCCTGCGAATGGCCATGCGCGGTATCCACCACCACCACGTCCACCCCGGCCTGCGCCAGCGCCTCGATGCGCGCCTGGGTGTCGCCGCCCACGCCCACCGCGGCGCCGACCAGCAGGCGCTCGGCGGTGTCCTTGGCCGAATCGGGGTTGTCGTGCGCCTTCTGGATGTCCTTGACGGTGATCAGCCCGCGCAGTTCGAAGTCATCGTTGACCACCAGCACCTTTTCGATGCGATGCTTGTGCAACAGGCCCATCACCTCCTCGTCCGATGCGCCCTCGCGCACGGTGACCAGACGATCCTTCTTGGTCATGATGTGGCGGACCGGGTCGTCGGGCTTCTTTTCGAAGCGCATGTCGCGACTGGTGACGATGCCGACCAGCTTGCCGCCGTCGACCACCGGCACGCCGGAGATGTTGCGCGCACGGGTGAGCTTGAGCACCTCGCCGATGGTCGTTTCCGGCCCGACCGTGAACGGCTGCCGGATCACCCCGGCCTCGAACTGCTTGACCTGTGCCACGTGCGCGGCCTGCGCGGCGACGGTCATGTTCTTGTGCAGGATGCCGATGCCACCGAGCTGCGCCATGGTGATCGCCAGCCGCGCCTCGGTGACGGTATCCATCGCCGCCGACACCAGGGGAATCTTCAGGTTCAGCTCGCGCGTGAGCCGTGCGCGCAAGGACACGTCGCGCGGCAAAACGGTGGAGTGGGCGGGAACCAGCGAGACGTCGTCGAAGGTCAGGGCTTCGGCGAGGATGCGCAGCATGGGCAGCTCCGGGGCGGGAGCACGGCATTATAGCGCGCCGGCGCAATCAATGCCTGCCTCATTGCACGCCACGACGGTGCGCAGCCCAACGATCCGCGCAAGCTGCCACGGGCAGCTTGCTACTGCGTCTGCGCAGCCTCCACGGTGTTCTGCATCAGCGTGGCCACGGTCATCGGCCCCACCCCGCCGGGCACCGGGGTGATCCAGCTTGCACGCTGCGCGGCCTGGGTGTAGTCGACATCGCCGACGAGGCGGCCGTCGTCCAACCGGTTGATGCCCACGTCGATCACCACCGCACCCGGCTTGATCCATTCCCCCGGGATCAGCCCCGGCCGGCCGACCGCAACCACGAGGATGTCGGCCTCGCCCACATGCCGGCGCAGCACGTCGCAGGGCGTGAACTTGTGGCAAGAGGTGACGGTGCAGCCGGCGATCATCAACTCCAGCGCCATCGGCCGGCCGACGTGGTTGGACACCCCGACCACGGTCGCGCTGGCACCACGCACCGGGCGGTCGGTCCACGCCAGCAAGGTGGTGATGCCGCGCGGCGTACACGGGCGCAGCCCGAACTGGCGCAGCGCCAGATGACCGACGTTTTCCGGATGGAAGCCATCGACGTCCTTGCGCGGGTCGATGCGGTGGATCAGTCGGCTGGCGTCGGGGATGCCGGGCAGCGGCAGTTGCACGAGGATGCCGTGCACCGCCGGGTCGGCATTGAGGCGATCGATCAGCGTGAGCAACTCGTCCTCGGAAGTGCCAGATGGCAGATCGAAGTCCAGTGTATCGATGCCGACCTTGGCGCAGGCGCGGCGCTTGTTGCGCACGTACACCGCCGAGGCCGGATCGTTGCCGACCAGCACCACCGCCAGCCCGGGCCGCGATTTGCCGGCGTCGATGCGTGCCTGCACCCGCACCGCCAGCGCGTCGAGAAGTTGCTCGGCGATGTGCTTGCCGTCGAGGATGCGGGCCGGGTGGTTGACCTCAGTCATGCGAAAGTGTCGCTGCTGCGCTAGAGTCGCGCATTATCGCCGATCTCGCCCACCCGATGGCCGACCCCGCTGCCCGCAACGCCCCCGACACCACCGCGATCGAAGCGGCGGCGTTCCGCCGGCTGCTGCGGCACCTGAACGTCGAGCGCCCAGACGTCCAGAATATCGACCTGATGATCCTCGCCGGTTTTTGCCGCAACTGCCTCGCGGACTGGTATCTTGAAGCCGCGCAGGCTGCGGGCCAGCCGTTGGGGAAGGATGCCGCCCGGGAAGCGGTTTACGGGATGCCGTTCGCGGACTGGAAAGCGAAATTCCAGAAAGATGCGACAACCGAACAACTCGCGGCGTTCGCCGCCGCACGTTCCAGACACGCCAGTTGACGTCCACACCATCGAATCGGAACTTCATCGAGGAATGGCCATGATCCACCAAGGCAACTGCCCGAAATGCGGCAAGCGCGTATTGCACGTGCGCATCGAGTCGGTCGTGGGCATCGTCGAGAACGAAAGCAAAGCGCGCTGCCTGAGCCATTGCTGCATCCACTGCAATACCGTGCTGGGCGTGCAGATCGACCCGCGCGGCAAGCGCCGCCCCAAGCGCGCCGAAGCGGCCGAACCGACGGCTGTGAAAAAATGAGCCGCGCTCAAGCGCTGGCGCAAAACGCCGCGTAATCGATGTAGCCGGGGAACTCCCGACCCGGCGCGCACAGTGGGCATTGCGGGTCGGGCGACAGGCGCGTCTCCCGGAAGCCCATCGCCAGCGCGTCGAAGTGCAACAACCTTCCGGCCAGCGACTGCCCCAAACCCAACAGCAGCTTGAGCGCTTCGGTGGCCTGCAACATCCCGATCACGCCCGGCAGCACGCCCAGCACGCCGGCCTGCGCGCAGTTCGGCGCGGCTTCCGGCGGTGGCGGCTCGGGAAACAGGCAGCGATAGCACGGCGCGATACCGCGTCGGCGGCCGGCATCGAACACGCTCACCTGTCCCTCGAAACGATGCACCGCGCCGTACACCAAGGGCACGCCCAACTTCACGCAAGCATCGTTGAGCAGGTAGCGCGCGGCGAAGTTGTCGGCACCATCGACCACCACGTCGGCGCCGGCGAGGATGGACTCGACGTTGGCCGCCGTCACGCGCTGCGCAAACGCTGCGATGCGCGTGCGCGGATTGAGCGCGGCCAGCGCGATGCGCGCCGATTCGACCTTGCCCATGCCGATGCGCGCATCGACGTGCAGGATCTGCCGTTGCAGGTTGCTGCGATCCACCACGTCGTCATCGGCCAGCACCAGCGTGCCCACGCCCGCCGCCGCCAGATAGAACGCCGCCGGCGCGCCCAGACCACCGGCGCCGATCAGCACCACGCGAGCGGCTTCGAGCTTGCGCTGGCCTTGCTCACCGATCTCGGGCAGACGCAGATGGCGTGAGTAACGCTCGAAGAAATCGACGTCGCCGTCCGGTTTGGCGATCGGCAATCCTTCGGCCATCCAGCGGGTGGTGCCGCCGGCGACCGAAGCAACGTTGGTGAATCCGCAGGCGCACAACGCCTGCGCGGCACGCAACGAGCGCGCGCCGCTCTGGCAAATCAACAGCACTTCGAGGCTTCGATCGTGCAGCGTCGCGATCGGGTTGGCCTCCAGTTCCGCCCGCGCCACGCCCAGCGCGCCTGCGGCGTGCCCGGTGGCACGCTCGTGCGCTTCGCGCACGTCCACCAGCAGCGCGCCGACACGTTGGCGCGCAAGGGCCTGCGCCGGGGAGATTTCGAGGATAACGGGATCGTTCATGCGCTGTGCGTGCGTGGCGGTTTCGAGTTTGACCGCTCACGCTCAGTATCGCACCACCTCCACCACCTGCCCCTCGGGCCATGCCAACGGGCCTTCGGGCAACACGATCAGGCAATCGCTGTCGGCCGCCCCGCGCAGGCGGTGCGATCCGGTGGCCGGGTGTGGCGCCACGCGCAACACGCCATCGGCACCGAAGTCGAGCTTGCCCCGCTGGAACTCGCGGCGGTCGTGCTCCTTCTGGATCGGCGATGACAGCCGCGCGTGCATCGCCGGCACGCCCTGCACGCCGCCCTGCAAACCGCGCAGCAGTTCGCGCCCGAAGTTGATCAAGCTCGCCAGCACCGCCACCGGATTGCCCGGCAGACCGAGCATTTGCGCCTTGCCGATCTGGCCGAACAGCAAGGGCATGCCCGGTTTCATGCGCACCTTCCAGAAATGGATGCGCCCGAGTTCGGCGAGGATGGCGGTCAGGTGATCCTTCTCGCCGGCCGACACGCCGCCGCAGGTGAAGATCACGTCGAAGGCCTGCCCGGCGTCGCGCAGCAAGGCGCGCACCTGCTGCGGATCGTCGGGCAGGATCGGCCACGCAACCGGCTCCAGGCCTTCGGCGCGCAGCAAGTTCATCAGCAGGCTGCGGTTGGAGTCGTGGATTTGTCCCGGCCCCAACGGTTGCCCGGGCGGGCGCAGTTCGTCGCCGGTGGTGAATACCGCCACCGTGGGCTTGCGCGCCACCGGCAGTTCGGCCACGCCGACCGCCGCCGCCAGCGACGCGCCCGCAGCGGTGATACGCGTGCCGGCGCGCAGCAATACGTCGCCGACGCGCACGTCTTCGCCAGCGTGGCGCACGTTACGACCGGTCGGCACCACTTCACGCAGATGCACGCGATCCCCATCGACGCGTACGTTTTCCTTCATCACCACCGCATCGGCGCCCGCCGGCAGCGGCGCACCGGTGGTGATGCGCACGCACTGTCCGGCCTGCACGCGCAAATCCTGCGCCAGCCCGGCGAACTGCTCGCCGGCCAGTTGCAGCACCACGCCCGCACCGCTGTCGGCGGCGCGCAACGCGAAGCCATCCATCGCCGAGTTGTCGAATGACGGCAGCGGCATGCCGGCGATGACATCCTCGGCCAGCACGTACCCGGCGGCACGCGCCACCGCGACGCGCTCGACCGGCAAGCGCTGCTCGGCGGCGACCTGTCGCACGATGGCCAGCGCCTGCGCGAACAGCAGGCGCGATGGAAACGGTTCGGGATGCTGTGCGCTCACGTCGAAAAATCGTCAGGGGTGTTGAGATTGTCGAATTGTGTATCGGCAAAGCGCACAGAGGGAAGCGCCAGCGCGTTCACGACCCGATGCACTGCCGTCTGTCCGCCCGCGAACGCCTCAGCGACCGCGACCCGCGCGCGCCCGACCGGCCAGAGCGCCACCAGCGGTTGCAGCCCCGAGGCATCGTGCGCCACCGCCCCACCCTCGCCCGCCGCCAGCAAACCTGCGACGAGATCGTGCGGGATCAAGCGCAAATCCACGGGAACGGTGAGCAGCAGCGGCGTTGTGCACGCGGCCAGCAGCGCGTCGATGCCGGCCAGCGGGCCGGGGAACCCGTCGATGCGATCGGGCACGGGTTGCAAGCCCAGTGCCGCGTAGCGCTCACCGCTGCGGTTGGCGCTGACGAAGCACGCGGCGAACGGATGTTGTCCCGCCACAGCGGCGAGCGTGCGTTCGATCAGCGCCTGCCCGCGATACACGGCCCATGCCTTGTCCGCGCCGCCCAAGCGCGAGGCGCGACCACCGGCGAGCAATCCCAGACTCAGCGCGGGGATGATGCCGCTCACGGTATGCCCGGGCCCTCAGCGCTCACGTTTTTTCGCAGTGCGGATCATGTGCTGGCGGTCGCGCTGCTGGCGCGGGGTGAGGGTGTTCTTCTTGTCCTCGTAGGGGTTCTGGCCTTCGCGGAACTCGAAACGCACCGGCGTGCCGACCAGCTTGAAGCGCTTGCGGAAGAAGTTCTCAAGGTAGCGGATGTAGGTGGCCGGCACCGCCTTCAGGCGATTGCCGTGGATGACGAACATCGGCGGGTTCTCGCCGCCCGGATGCCCGTAGCGCATCTTCGCCGCGCGCCCGCGCACCGCCGGTGGCGGGAACTCGGCGACCGCGATCTCGATGGCCTTGTTCACCTCGGAGGTGCTGAACTTGCGCATCGCCGAAGCCTGCGCGCGATGGACCGCCTTGAACATCTCGCGCAGGCCCGAGCCGTGCTTGGCCGACACGCGCACGCGCTCGGCCCACTCCACGAAACCGAGCTTGCGCCCGAGCATGCCCTCGCACTGTTCGCGCTGGTAGGTGCTCAGCCCGTCCCACTTGTTGACGACCAGCACGAAGGCGCGCCCGGAATCGAGCACGTGGCCGAGCACGGTGGGGTCCTGCTCGGTCACGCCTTCGCTGGCGTCGAGCATCAACAGCACCACTTGCGCCGCATCGATGGATTGCAGGGTCTTGATGACGCTGAACTTCTCGATCGCGTCCTCGACCTTGCCGCGGCGGCGGATGCCGGCGGTGTCGATGAGCTGGTATTTGCGGCCGTCGCGCTCCAGATCGATGCTGATCGAATCGCGGGTGGTGCCGGGCACTTCCGAGGCGATCACGCGCTCCTCGCCGAGCAGGCGATTGACCAGCGTGGACTTGCCGACGTTGGGGCGGCCGACGATGGCCAGCCGCAGGCGTTCGGGATCGACCGGCGCCTCGCTCACCGTCTCGGCGGGCAACAGCTTGCTGACGGCCGCCAGCAACTCGGGGATGCCGCGCTGGTGCGCCGAAGACACCGCCAGCGGCGCGGCGATGCCGAAACGCGCGAACTCCGCGAGCGCCGCCTGCGCGTCAAGGCCATCGGTCTTGTTGACCGCCAGCAGCACCGGTTTGGCCGACTTGCGCAGCCACGCCAGAATGGTTTCGTCCAGCGCCGACGCGCCCTCACGTCCATCGACCACGAACACCACCACGTCGGCCTCGTCCACGCCGGCACGCGCCTGCTGCGCGGTCATTCCTGCCAGCCCGGCTTCCTCGCCCGACAAACCGCCGGTATCCACCAGCGCGAACGGGCGGCCTTCCAGCAAGCGGCACACCCCGTACTGGCGGTCGCGGGTCACCCCCGGCTCATCGTGCACCAGCGCATCGCGGGTGCGCGTGAGCGCGTTGAACAAGGTGGACTTGCCGACGTTGGGTCGGCCGACGAGGGCAACGAGTGGGAGCATGGGATGAAATTTGATCGGATTTAACGGCGCGAAACCAAAACATCAAGCGTTTGAAACGGATAGCGCGTAGGCTGGGTTGCAAACCCAGCGCGTTGCTTTTGGAATGCTGGGATTTCATCCCAGCCTACCCGCTTCTGGTGGCGCACAGCCAACCCCGTAGGCTGGGTTGCAAACCCAGCGCATCGCCTTTTGGGAATGCTGGAATTTCATCCCAGTCAACCCGCTGCAGCGGGATTTCATCCCAGCCTTCCCGCGATTGGAGCCCCGTAGGGTGGGTTGCAAACCCAGCCCATTGGCGCGCAACCGCCTACTTGGCGATCTTGAACGCCGCCAGCTTGCCGCCGGCGGTCATCGCCACCAGGATGCCGTCGGCGGACACCTGCGGGGTGCCGCGGATGGCATCCTTGTTGCCGCCAATGCGCTCGCGGGCGACGATCGCGCCGGTGTCGGGCGCCAGCCAGTGCAGGTAGCCCTGCAAGTCGCCGACGACCACGTAGCCGTCCTGCACCGCCGGGGTGCTCAGCCAGCGCCACGCGAGTTTATCCTGCTTCCACAGGCCGGTGCCGGTGGCGCGATCCAGCGCCCACACCGTACCGGAAGCGTCGCTGACGAATACCGAACCGGCGCTGCGCGCCAGACCGCCGTATGCGACCAGCGAGTGCGTCCAGCCCGGCTGCCCGGTTTCCGGGTTGTAGGCCCCGACCTTGCCCTTGTAGCTGGCGGCGAACACGGCGTCCGGATCGACCACGATATGGCCGTCGATATCGGCTAGGCGGTCGATGTCGCTGCGGCCTTCCGGCTGCGCGACGACCTGCTCCCACGCCTTCACGCCATCGGCGGCGCGCAGCGCCACCAGCGTGCCGTCGGCGTAACCCAGGTACACCAGACCGTTCGGGCCCAGCACCGGCGCGGCGTTGCCGCGCAGGATCAGCGACGGCATATTGCGCTCGTAGGCCCAGCGCTTTTGCCCGTCAGCCAGAGCGAACGCGGCCACGTGACCATCGCCGCTGCGCACGATCACCTCGTCGCCGGCAATCAACGGCGCGGAGATGACTTCGGAGCTGACGTTGGCGTGCCAGCGCTCGGCGCCGGTATCGGCCGCGTAGGCGAGCACGTCGCCATTGACCGAGCCAGCCACGACCACGCCGGCGCCGGCGGCCGGGCCACCGGTGAAGCGGTACTTGGAATGGGTCTTCCACACTTCCCGACCGCTGCCCAGATCCAGCGCAAGGATATTCGGCCCGTACGGCTCGACCGCGTAAACCCGGTTGCCATCGATGGCCGGATGGTCGCGCAGGCCGAGCAGGCGCTCGCCCTTGCCGACCGAGCGCGTCCAGAGCTTCTGCACGCGGATGCTGGGGGTGATCGCGGTGAGCGGGGTCGGCTGATGCGCGTTGTCGCCGCCGCCGACCTTGTTCACCCAGCCCTTGATGGTGGTGCAGCCGACCAGGGTGGCGAAGGCAGTGGCGATCAGCGCGCCACGCAGCAGGTGCCGGGAAAGCGGGCGTGAGCGGCGCAGCGTGATTTCGGGCGGGGTCATGCTTTCTTGTCCTCGGGTTTGGGCACGACACCGCCCACTTCGGTGAGTTTCATTGCCAGCAGACCGCGACCGGGCGCGTCTTCCGGCAGGTTCGCCAATGCACGCGCATAGGCATCACGGGCTTGATCGAGGTGGCCCAGAGCGCGCTGCGCATCGCCGCGCACCTCGTCGCTCACGGCAGCGTAGGCCGGGTCGGTGACCGAATCGACGCGCTTGAGCGCGTCGCCCGGCCGGTTCAGGATCAGCAAGACGCGCGCGGCACGCAGCTGCACCAACTCGCCCAGCGCCGGATCGGCCACCTTGCCGATGCCATCGAGTGTGGCCAGAGCCGCCTTGGCATCATTGCCGTCCACCTGATGGGCAGCCATGCGCAACGCCGCAAGCACGGCGTAGGTGGTTTTGGCACCGTCGCTGCGCACCTGTTGCAGATCGGTCGCGATGGTCTTGGCGTTGGCGCCGTCGTCCAGCGCCGAGGCGAACGTCCCGTAGGTCTGCGCGACGGCCTGCGCGTGCCGATCCTGATTTTGCTGCCACAGCTTCCAGCCATAGATCAACGCCAAGCCGATGGCGATGCCGCCGATCATCGAGGCGCCGTTGGCGCGCAACCACTTTCGCAGCTGTTCGCCCTGTTCGTATTCTTCCTGGTCGTCAACGGCCATGCTTCATTCGCTGCCTGCGCACGCGGCGCATTGGTTTTGGATATCGGGGGGGCGCACATGGGCGCCCGTGGGTTTGCATCCGTCGAGCCGGTGCGCCGTCTGGCCGCGGGAGGATAGCGTAAAGCGCGCCCGGATGATCGCTGCTACCGCGATTCAGTCATGACCGGGTGTGTATTGCGGAAAGTCGGTCGACAGCCTCGTACGGTAGGCGCTGGCGGCGTTGGCGTCTCCGAGCTTGTCTTCGGCGCGTGCGCCCAGGTCCAGCACCAGCGGCGCCGAGCGCCCGGTGGCCAGGAAGCGTTCGACGAAGCCGCGGGTGCCCATGTAGTCGTGGCGCTGGTAGGAAATCGTCACCATCAGCTGCAGCGCTTCGGCATTGGTCGGGTCGGTGGCAAGGATTTGCCGCACCCAGCCTTCCGCGACTTCGGGCTGGTTGGCCTTGAGCGCGCACACCGCGGCATTGCCCATCGCCGCTTGCGGCGTCTTGTAGAACGGATCGGCCAGCGCCTTGCGGAACTGCGCATCGGCCTGCTGCATGTGGCCGGAGCGACACAACCATGCGCCGTAGTTGTTGAGCATGTCACCCTTGTTCGGCGCCAGCTTGACTGCCTTGGCGTAGTTGGCCTCGGCCAGTTCGGGGCGGTTGATCTGTTCGTACAGCAAGCCCAGCACGGTGTAGGCGTCGGGCGAAGACGGATCGGCCTTGGTCGCCTTCTTCAAGGAGTCCAGCGCCAGATCGTATTTGCCCATCTTGATGTATTCCTGCGCCAAAGCCACCTCATTGTCGGAGATCGCCTTGGGGGTGCTCGAATCCGACTTGAACTTCGGCACATCCTGCTGCGTGCTGTAGAAGTACGGGCTCTGGTTGCGCAAGTTGTGGCAGCCGGCAAGCAGCGCCAGCGCGAAAACGGTGGCGGTGGTCAAGCTCGCGTCACGCAGCCGCATCGACGTCTCCCGGTTGGTGTTCGGATGGCTGGCCGGCACCGGCCAAGGTGTTGCCGGCCGTGTGCGCGGCGAGCGTGCGGTTGAAGCGCGCCTGCCGACCGCCACGATCGAGCACGCGGCCCTTGAGCTGGCCGCAGGCGGCGTCGATGTCGTCGCCGCGGGTGCGCCGCACGGTGGTCAGCACCTGGCTGTGCATCAGCAAGGTCTGGAACTGGCGGATATCCTCCTCCGGCGGGCGCGTATAGCCCGTACCGGGGAAGGGGTTGAACGGAATCAGGTTCACCTTCGCCGCATTTTCGCGCTGCAACTTGGCGTTGAAGCCGCGCATCAACTTCGCCAATCCGCGGGCGTGCTCGGGTTGGTCGTTGATGCCCTTCATCAAGGTGTATTCGAAGGTGATGCTGGTGCGCGGCTTGCGCTGCGCATAGCGCAGGCACGAAGCGAGCAACTGCTCGATCGGGTACTTCTTGTTCAGCGGCACCAAGCTGCTGCGCAGCGCGTCGGTGGGCGCGTGCAGCGAGATGGCCAGCGAGACGTCGGCCACCTCGCCGAGCTTGTCGATCATCGGCACCAGGCCCGAGGTGGACAGGGTGACGCGCTTGTTGGCCAGCCCGAAACCCAGATCGTCGCGCATGACGGACATCGCCGGCACGACATTGTCGAAGTTCATCAACGGCTCGCCCATGCCCATCATCACCACGTTGGTGAGCTTGCGCTGGCGATGCGGAATATTGCCCAGATGCTTGGCCGCGATCCACACCTGGCCGACGATCTCGGCCACGGTGAGATTGCGGTTGAAGCCCTGCGTGCCGGTCGAGCAGAACGTGCAGGCCATCGCGCAGCCGACCTGCGAGGACACGCACAGCGTGCCGCGGCCCTTGTCGGGGATGAACACGGTTTCGATGGCGTTGCCGCCGTCCATCCCGAGCAGCCACTTGTGGGTGCCGTCGGCGGATGGCTTGTCGAACAGGATCTTCGGGGGCGTCACCACGCAAGCCGCTTCCAGCTTGGCGCGCAGCGCCTTGCCCAAGTCCGTCATCGCCGCGAAATCGGTTTCGTGGCGGTGGTAGATCCACTTCATCACCTGCTCGGCGCGGTAGCGCGGCTCGCCCAAGCTTGCGAACAGCGCGACCATGCCCGCCCGATCCAGCCCCAGCAGGTTCACCGGGGCGGGCGTCGGGTCGATGGCGATTGCGGAGTGCGCGGTCAAGCTATCGATTCTCCATCATTCGCCGGCCCGGATGGCCGGTTCGCCGAATCGACTCGGCGAAACCGAGTCCGGACAGGTGCCGGGCTCGGTTCGCGAATGTCGGGCAGGATGCCCGATCATTCGCACGCTTCAATCAAAAAAAGGTCAACGCGGGCACAATTCGGTGGAGCTGAAGAAATACGCGCACTCGATCGCGGCGTTCTCGGCCGAGTCCGAGCCATGCACCGCATTGGCGTCGATGGACTGCGCGAAGTCGGCGCGGATGGTACCCGGCGCGGCGTCCTTCGGATTGGTCGCGCCCATCAACTCGCGATTTTTCAGCACCGCGTTGTCGCCTTCCAGCACCTGGATCATCACCGGGCCGGAGGTCATGAACTCCACCAGCGCCGGGAAAAACCCGCGCTCGCGGTGCACCGCGTAGAAGCCCTCGGCCTCGGAGCGGGACAGGTGCTTCATCTTCGCGGCCACCACGTGCAGGCCGTTGGTCTCGAATCGGGAATAGATCTTGCCGATCACGTTCTTGGCGACCGCATCGGGCTTGATGATCGACAACGTGCGCTCCAGCGCCATGCCATGCTCCAGTTCAGTTAAGAAAACAAGGGGTTGAGAAAAACTCCTTGGACGCGGAATGGATCAGACGGCACCCGCATCCAGCCGCGAAGAATAGCATGCCGACCGCTGCGGCACGGCGCTGCGCTGCTCATCGGGACAGCGAGCCAGACCCCGTTCGTGGGCAGGCGCGGATCGCGGCCCAAGACCGAGGCAGCACACAGCCCGTTCGTGGGCAGGCGCGGAGCGAGGGCGCAGCCCGAGGCCGCGATCGAACCACCGGCCACACGACGTACTTGACGACGACCCCGCAACGTCGCACCATTGAAACGTTCGTTTCAATCGGATGTTGGCTCGTGACGGCGACCGCGCACTTCTCGACCAAGGAACGCATCCTCGGCGCGGCCGAGGATCTGTTCGCGCAATACGGCTTCGCCGGCACCTCGCTGCGCCAGGTCACCACCCACGCCGACGTCAACCTCGCTGCGGTCAACTACCACTTCGGTTCCAAGGAAAACCTCGTCGCCGAGGTGTTCCGCCGCCGGCTGGACGAGCTCAGCGAGCAACGCCTGACCGCCCTGCGCGCGGCCGTGGCGCAGCGCCCGGGCGAGTTGGAGCCGATCCTGACCGCATTCATCGAACCGGCGCTGGCACTGACCCTGGATCGTCAGGGCGGATCGGCCTTCGTGCGCGTGCTGGCGCGCGCCTACGCCGAGAAGAACGAGCGCCTGCGCAAGTTCGTGGCCGACAACTACGGCCACGTCATGCGCGAGTTTTCCAAGGCCATCGCCGCCTGCCTGCCCGGCGTGGGCAAGGAAGAACTGCACCGGCGGCTGGACTTCATCGCCGGCGCGCTGACCTACGCGATGGCCGACTTCGGCCTGATCCGCCACCACGGCAGCACCTCGGAGAAGGCGCATTGCCAGAAGACCGCGGCGGCGCTGATCCGGTTTTCGGTCGCGGGGCTGCAAAGTGCGTAAGTCGTCTGGCTATCGCGGTGGGGATGAATCAAAGCAATCGGGCCTGGAAGGCCCTCCCACGAAATCGACAGCGGCTTTTGTGGGACGGGCATTTGTAGGAGCGGTTTCTGTGGGAGCGGCTTCTGTGGGAGCGGCTTCTGTGGGAGCGGCTTGACCAGCCTGCGGCTGTTGAAAGCCAGCCGCGACAGGCACCAGCGATCAGCCTGACGTTCCATCAGGTCAAGGCCATCCATCGACCGGGTCGAGACCAGAGTTCACAGATTTTATTCATTGAAAATCAGACAGGTGGACATCATGTCAAACAAACTACTTGTACGCCGTGCCGCGGTTCTCGGGGCCGGTGTCATGGGCGCACAGATCGCCGGGCACCTCGCCAATGCGGGTGTTGACGTAATCCTCTTTGATCTTGCGGCCAAATCCGGCGATCCCAACGGTATCGTCGGCAAATCCATCGCCAACCTTGGCAAACTCTCGCCGGCCCCGCTGGCCACCAAGGATCGTGCCGGCGTCATCGTCCCGGCCAACTACGACCAGCACCTGCCGCAGCTTGCAGGCTGCGACCTGATCGTCGAGGCCATCGCCGAGCGGCTGGACTGGAAGAAGGACCTGTACGCCAAGGTCGCCCCGCACGTGGCCGCGCACGCGATCCTCGCATCGAACACTTCCGGCTTATCAATCAATAGCTTGGCAGATGTTCTTGATGAATCACTGCATGAGCGCTTCTGTGGGCTGCACTTCTTCAACCCGCCGCGGTACATGCATCTGGCCGAGTTGATCCCATGTGCGAAGACTTCGCCACAGGTTCTTGATAACCTTGAAACTTTCCTGACGACGACGCTGGGCAAGGGGGTCGTGCGCGCCAAGGACACCCCCAACTTCATCGGCAATCGTATCGGTGTGTTCTCGATGCTGGCCACCATCCACCACACGCAGGCGTTCGGGTTGGGCTTCGACACCGTGGATGCCCTCACCGGCCCGGCGATCGGGCGTCCGAAGTCGGCCACCTACCGCACCGCCGACGTGGTCGGGCTGGACACGATGGTGCACGTCATCGGCACCATGGCCGATACCTTGGCCGACGATCCGTGGCATCCATACTTTGCCGCTCCGCCGGTGCTCAAGGCGCTGGTGGCGCAGGGCGCGCTGGGGCAAAAGACCGGTGCCGGGTTCTTCCGCAAACTCGGGAAAGACATCCAAGCCCTTGATGTGGCAAGCAAAGACTATCGCCTGAGCGACAGCACGCTGGCCCCGGAAGTCGCCGAAATCCTGAAAATCAAGCACCCGGCCGAGAAGTTCGCCGCCCTGCGCGCCAGCAGCCAGCCGCAGGCGCAGTTCCTGTGGGCGCTGTTCCGCGACCTGTTCCATTACAGCGCCTACCACTTGGCCAGCATCGCCGACACCGCCCGCGACGTGGACTTCGCCATCCGCTGGGGCTACGGCTGGAAGCTGGGCCCGTTCGAGACTTGGCAAGCCGCCGGTTGGCAGCAGGTTGCCGGCTGGATCGCCGAAGATATTGCCGCCGGCAAGGCGATGGCGGACGCCCCCCTGCCCGCGTGGGTGACCGACGGGCGCAGCGGCGTACACGGCAAGGCTGGCAGCTTCAGCCCGGCGAAGAATGCCGAACTGCCGCGCTCCGCCCTGCCCGTGTATGCGCGCCAGCGCTTCCCGGAACCGATCCTTGGCGAGCGTTTCGATCCCGGTCAGACGGTGTTCGAGACCGACGCGGTGCGGATGTGGCACGACGGTGACGGCATCGCGGTGATCGGCTTCAAGACCAAGATGCATACCGTCAGCGACGGAGTGATCGCCGGCCTGCAAAAGGCCGTGGGCATCGCCGAGCAGGACTTCACCGGGTTGGTGCTGTGGCAGGACAGCGAGCCGTTCTCGGCCGGCGCCGACCTCAAGGGCGCGATGGCGCAGTTGCAGGGCGGCAAAGTCGGCGATTTTTCCGCGATGATCGCCAACTTCCAGGCCACATCCATGCGCATGAAGCACGCGCAGGTGCCGGTGGTGGCGGCGGTGCGCGGCATGGCGCTGGGCGGTGGTTGCGAGTTCCAGATGCACAGCAGTCGCACGGTGGCGGCGCTGGAAAGCTACATCGGGCTGGTCGAAGCGGGCGTGGGCCTGCTGCCCGGCGGCGGCGGCCTGAAGGAGATCGCCACCCGCGCGGGGTTGGCCGCCGGCCCGAACGGCGACGTGTTCGCCAAGCTCAAGCCGTATTTTGAAACCGTGGCGATGGCCAAGGTGTCCAGTTCGGCGCTGGAAGCCAGGGAAATGGGCCTGCTACGCCCCGACGACGTGATCGTCTTCCACGCCCACGAACTGCTGCACGTGGCCAAGGCGCAGGTGCGTGCGCTGGCTGAATCCGGTTACCGCCCGCCGATTCCGGCGCGGAACATCCCGGTCGCCGGCGATGTCGGAATCGCCACCTTCAAGATGCTGCTGGTGAACATGCTCGAAGGCCGCTTCGTCTCCCCGCACGATTTCGAAGTCGCCACCCGCATCGCCACCGTGCTGTGCGGCGGCGCAGTGGATCGCGGCGCGCTGGTGGACGAAGACTGGCTGCTGCGGCTGGAGCGCGAGCATTTCGTGGCGCTGGCGCAGATGCCCAAGACCCAGGAGCGGATCGTGCATACGTTGACGACCGGGAAGCCGTTGCGGAACTGAGGAGCCGGGACTCGGCACTCGGGACTCGGGAACAGGCTGACAAGCCAAGTTGTTGCTGCAATTCGCCGATCATCGAACCCATGCGCCGTCGCACCCGCCTTGTCGCATCCAACCAAGCCGCCACTGCACCGTCCAATCTTTTTTCTGAAATCTTGCTTTGCTGGATGATCCGGGGCACCGGCATCGGCCAACCGCGACGCGCGATCTTTGCGGGTCCCGAGTCCCGAGTCCCGAGTCCCGCCTCGCGCATTCCGATCCCCGCTACCGGAGAAACCCCATGACCCACCCAGCCTACATCGTCGCCGCCACCCGCACGCCCGTCGGCAAGGCCCCGCGCGGGGTGTTCCGCAACACCCGCCCGGATGAAATGCTCGCGCACGTGCTGCGCGCCGTGGTCGCGCAGGCACCGGGCATCGATACCTCGCGCATCGGCGATGTCATCGTCGGTTGCGCCATGCCCGAGGGCGAGCAAGGCATGAACGTGGCGCGCATCGGCGCGCTGCTGGCCGACCTGCCCAACGGCGTGCCGGCGCAGACCATCAACCGTTTCTGCTCGTCGGGCTTGCAAGCCGTGGCGCTGGCCGCCGATCGCATTCGTCTGGGCGAGGCCGATTTGATGCTCGCCGGCGGCACCGAGTCGATGTCGATGGTGCCGATGATGGGGCACAAGGTGGCGATGAGCCCCAAGGTGTTCGACAACGACCACGTCAACATCGCCTACGGCATGGGCATCACCGCCGAGAAGGTCGCCGAGGAATGGAAGGTGTCGCGCGCCGCGCAGGATGCCTTCGCGCTGGCCTCGCACCACAAGGCGCTGGCCGCGATCGCCGCCGGCGAGTTCCGTGATGAGATCACCCCGTTCGAGGTCGTCTCGCACCTGCCCGATCTGGCCGGCAACGCCGTGCGCGTGCGCAAGGCGCTGATCGACACCGACGAAGGCCCGCGCGCCGACACCAGTGCCGAAGGCTTGGCCAAGCTCAAGCCGGTATTCCGCAACGGCGCCTTTGGCGGCACCGTCACCGCCGGCAATTCCTCGCAGATGTCCGACGGTGCCGGCGCGGTGCTGCTGGCTTCGGAGTCGGCGATCAAGCAATACGGCCTGACCCCGCTGGCGCGCTTCGTCGGCTTCGCGGTGGCCGGCGTGCGCCCGGAAGTAATGGGCATCGGCCCGATCGCGGCGATCCCCAAGGTGCTGGCGCAGGCCGGCTTGTCGAAAGAGCAGATGGACTGGATCGAGCTCAACGAAGCGTTCGCCGCGCAGGCGCTGGCGGTGATCGGCGACATCGGCCTCGACCCGACCAAGGTGAACCCGCTCGGCGGCGCCATCGCGCTCGGTCACCCGCTCGGTGCCACCGGCGCGGTGCGCACCGCGACCCTCGTGCACGGCCTGCGCCGGCGCAAACTCAAGTACGGCATGGTGACGATGTGCATCGGCACCGGCATGGGCGCGGCGGGGATTTTCGAGGCACTGTGACGCGTGCTGCGATAACCGACGGCTGGCCCTCGCTTGATTTTCCGGCCAGCCCCTACATCGTCGCCGTCGGTCGCTCGGAGTTGGACATTCCGGCGAGGATGGCCTCGATCTTGCCGCGTGCGGCTTCGGCTTCGGCCGATTCGGAGAACTGCACGCCAATGCCGGCCGGGCGGTTGCCCTGCGCGCCGGCGGGGGTGACCCACACCACCTTGCCGGCGACCGGCAGGCGCTCGCTGCTCTCGGGCAGGGTCATCAGCACGAACACCTCGTCGCCGAGGTTGTAGCGTTTCGGGGTGGCGATGAAAATGCCGCCGTTCTTCACGAACGGCAGGAAGGCGGTATACACCGCCATCTTGTCCTTCAGTGCCAGCGACAGGATGCCCTGCCGTGCGCCGCCTGCTCCCATCATGATCGACCCCCTGCTCTCCGTGATGACATGAAGTGTAACGCCGTTCCGGCGCGGCGGGATCGGTTCGACGATGGGGCCGACAACTCGGCCAGCGACGCTCAAGCAGCCAGCGCCTGCCGCCATTGTCGCAGCAGCGCGGCGATGGCCAGATCGGCGCGGATCGGGCTGCGCAGCAGCTCGCGGGTGCGGTTGGCCGCATCGAACCAATCGCCGAGCCTGGCTGCATCGCCGGTACGAGCGAGCTTCCATTCACCGCGCGTTGCCACGCCGAGCGTGCGCGCTTGCAGATCGACCGCCAGATCGGCGGCGAATGCTAGCCGCTGCGCGGTCTGGTCGTCGGCCAGCCACGCGGCCGCCACTTCCAGCGCTTGTTTATGGCCGCCGGCGACGGCGGTCAGATCGTTGCGTACTACTTCGCGCAAGTCGAGCAGGCCGGCATCAATCCAGTGCGCGGCCAATCCCGGGTGGCCGTTGGTGGCGAGCAGGGCCGATCGTGCCAGCGCCTCGTCGTGACCGCGCGCACGCAGCCACGCCAACGCCGTATCGACATCCGGCGGTTGCAGGACGATGCGTTGGCAGCGGCTGCGGATGGTCGCCGGCAAACGCATCGGCGACTCGCACAACAGCAGCAGGAACCGACCGGGGAGTGGTTCTTCCAATGTCTTCAGTAGCGCATTGGCGGCGTTGGTGTTCATCGCCGAGGCCGGTTCGATGCGCGCCACCTGCGCGCCGCCGCGCTGCGAGGTGAGCGCGAACCATGCGCCCAGGTCGCGCACCTGTTCGATCACGATTTCCTTGCGCAGTACGCCGGTTTTCTCGTTCTCGGTGATGCCCACCGCGCGCACGTCCGGGTGCGTGCCAGCCAGGTACAGCACGCAGTCGCGGCAACGCCCGCAGGCTTGGTCATCCTCGCGCTGCCGGCACAGCAGGGCTTGCGTGAGCGCGACGGCGAAGGCGTGCTTGCCGATGCGATCCGGGCCGCAGATCAGCAGGCCGTGGGCGAGCCGGCCCTCGCCCAGCGACGCCAAGGCCCGGCGCAGCGGCGCGTGCAACCACGGCGCGAGATCGTTCATGCCCATCTGGCAAAGGCCTGGTCCAGTGCCGCAGTCACCGCAGCGATCACCGCCTCCTGCGACTGGCCGGCGTCGATCACGGCGAAGCGTTGCGGTTCGGCGGCGACGCGCTGGCGATAGGTGGCGCGCACGCGCTCGAAGAAGTCCTCGCGTTCGCGTTCGATGCGATCCTTGCCCGCCCCGCGCCCGGCCACGCGCGCGTGGCCTTGGCGCACGTCCACGTCGAGCAACAACGTCAAGTCGGGCTTGAGCGTGGCCGCCCAGCGCTCCAACTCGGCGATGAGGCCGCCATCGATGCCGCGCCCGCCGCCTTGATAAGCGAAGCTGGCGTCGGTGAAGCGATCACTGAGCACCCACGCGCCGCGTTCCAGCGCCGGGCGCACCAGCTCGCGCACGAGCTGCGCGCGCGCGGCGAACATCAGCAGCAATTCCGCTTCGGCACAAATCGAATGGGCGGGATCGAGCAGCAGCGTGCGGATCGCCTCGCCCACCGGCGTGCCGCCGGGCTCGCGGGTCTGCACGACTTCCACGCCGCGACCTTCGATCGCGGCGCGCACGGCTGCCATCGCGCTGGACTTGCCGGCGCCCTCGCCGCCTTCGACGGAAATCAGCCGGCCCGTCATTGCTGCTGCTGGCGCTTGTCACGTTGCAGCTTCACGTAGTGGGCCACCGCCGCGTTGTGCTCGCTCAATGTGGCTGAGAACACATGTCCGCCGCTGCCGCTGGCGACGAAATACAGGGCGGTGCCGGCTTCCGGATGCGTGGCCGCCTGCAACGCGGCACGGCCGGGCATGGCGATGGGCGTGGGCGGCAGGCCGCTGCGCGTGTAGGTGTTGTACGGCGTATCGACGATCAAATCGCGCTTGGTGATGGTGCCGTTGTAGCGCCCGCCCATGCCGTAGATCACGGTCGGGTCGGTCTCCAGCTTCATGCCGGTTTGCAGGCGGCGGATGAACACCCCGGCGATCTTCGCGCGTTCTTCCGGTACGCCGGTTTCCTTCTCGACGATCGACGCCAGGATCAAGGCTTGATCGGGCGTTTGCAGGCTGAGCGTCGGGTCGCGGTGATCCCACGCCTGCGCCAGCGCCTTGTCCATCGCCTTGGCCGCGCGCGAGAGCAAGGCGATGTCGGTGGTGTCGTTGGTGTAGGCATAGGTTTCAGGCAGGAAGCGCCCTTCCGGCTGCTCGCGCGGGCGGTCGAGCTGCTGCATCAACGCCTTGTCGCCGGTCATCTCCAGCAGGTGCTGCATGTGCGGCGCAGTTTTCAGCGCGGCGCGCAGCTCGCGCATGTTCCAGCCCTCGACGATGGTGAACTTGTACTGGATCACCTTGCCTTCGGCGATGTTCAACAACAGCTCGGCTGGCGTCATCTTGCCCAGCACCGCGTATTCGCCGACCTGCATCTTCGAGCGCACACGCATGCGCGCGGCAAGGATTTGCCATTCGACGTCGTTGCCGGCGCTCACGCCCGCTTCACGCAGGCCCTTGACCACGCCGGCCAGCGATTCGCCGGGGCGGATCACGATACGGGTGTCGGCGCCGCCGATCGGCGTTTGCGTGAACTTGCGGTAGTGCAGGAAGCCGACGATGCCGGCAGCCAGAGCCGCGAGCAACAGCAGCAAGAACACGGTGCGCACGATGCGGGCGAACACGCCGCGCTTGGGTTGGTCGGTCACAGCGACTCCGATGCTGCCGATTCGATCGCGGCAAATGCCGGCTCGGCCAGCGCCAGCGCCGCTCGCAGCCCACGCACCGCCTCGTGCATGGCCCACCGGCGCTGCCCCACGGCCGCGACCGCAAGGATACCGCGCACGGCGTTGCAAAGGATCACCGCATCGGCCGATTCCACGTCCGCCCGCGACAGCGTAGCCTCACCGGCACCCTGGATGTGATCCAGAATCCAGCCGCGACAGATGCCTGCGATGCCGCAGTCGGCCACCGGCGGGGTCAGCCAGCGCCCATCGCGCAGCACGAACAGGTTGGCGGAGGTGGCCGCCACTACGCGCCCGGAGGTATCGCACATCAGGCCCTCGTGGATCGACGACGTGTCCGGATCGGCATCGCTCCACTCGGCCCGCGCCAGTACCTGTTCAAGTCGGTTCAGATGCTTGATTCCAGCCAGACGCGGCTGGATGGCCAGCGGCGTGGCGCACCAGCGCAGCGTCAGTCCTGCACGCGGCGGCAGGGGCGGCGGATCGGACAGGCACATCGCCACTGTCGAAAGCGCATCCGTGGGCGGCGCGTAACCGCGCGCGCCGACGCCACGGGTGAGGATGAGCTTGAGCACGCCGCGTGCGCGGCCATCGATCAGCGCATCGGCCTGATGACGCAGAAAGTCCGCATGTGGATTGGGGATGCCCAATCGCGCGCAGCCCAGCGCCAGCCGCGCCATATGCGCGTCCCACCACACCGGCACGCCGCGGTGCACGAGGATCGTCTCGAACAGGCCATCGCCATAGGCAAACCCACGGTCGCCCGGATCGATGGCATCCACCCGTGCATCGCCACGCCACAGCCGCCAGATCGGGATCACCCTGCGACTCCCAACGCACGCAGCAGGCCGCGCGCCTTGGCCCGGGTTTCGTCCAGTTCCAGCGCCGCATCCGAATCGGCGACGATGCCCGCACCGGCCCGGAAGCTCACGCGGTCACCGATCTGGCGCAGGGTGCGGATCAGAATGTTCAAGTCCAGATCGCCATTGCGATCCAGATAGCCCAGCGCGCCGGTGTATTCGCCGCGCCCCACGCCTTCCAGCGCGGCGATGATCTGCATGCAGCGCACCTTCGGGCAACCGGTGATGGTGCCGCCCGGGAACACTGCAGCGATCGCCTGCCCCGGCGTTACCGCATCGCGCAGCGTTCCGCGCACGTTGGAAACGATGTGGTGCACGTGTGCATAGCTCTCCACCGCCATCAGCTCATCGACCTGCACGCTGCCCGGCACGCACACACGCCCGAGGTCGTTGCGTTCCAGATCGATCAGCATCACGTGCTCGGCGCGCTCCTTGGGATGGTCGATCAACTCGCGCACGCGCGCGGCCTCATCGTCGCCGGCACGGCGCGGGCGGGTGCCGGCAATGGGGCGGGTTTCGATCACCCGCTCGCGTATCGAGATCAGCCGCTCCGGCGAGGAGCTAGCCAGCGACCATTGAGGCTGGACGAAAGACGCCGCGAACGGTGAGGGATTGGCGGCGCGCAGTCGCGCATACACCGCGCCGGGTGCGGGTGCCTGCTCGAAGCGGGCACGCCAGCCACGCGAGAGGTTGACCTGAAAGGTGTCGCCAGCCCGGAGATGTTCGTGGACGCGGGCCACACCGGCGAGGAAGTGCTGCGGGTCGTCCTCTTCGACAACCATCGGCGCCTTCCAGCTCGCACTCGGCGTGGCGGCTGTGGCGATCTGCGCGATATCGGCAATCACTTGATCGAGCAGTGGTCCCCTCCCCGGCTCGGCCACCGCGACCACGCGTCCGGATGCACGCTCGCGCAGCAGCACCGCGGGGCAACGCAACGCCAGCGCAGTGGGCAGCGCGTACGTGTCGGGATGCGGCAGATTCACGGTCGGCTCGATCTGCCCGACCAACTCGTAACCCAGATACAGCGCCCAACCGCCGTGGCAGGGCAGCGCCGATTCGTCACGACCCGCGTGGCGTCGCGATGCTGCAAGCCCCTGCTCCGCCCGCCACGCCGCATCCAGCGCGTCCAGGAAACTCCCGGCCAGCGCCTGCCCATCGAGGGTGGCGACGGCGCCATGCGCATCGCAGCGCAAGCCGCTGCCGTCGGCGATGAACAACAGATCCCAGCGCGCGCGCGGCGTGCCATCGGCGACGCTTTCGAGCAGCAACGGATAGCGCAGCGGGAAGGCACGGTGCAGGGCGAGCAGATCGGTGTCGCGTGGCAACGGGCGAATCACCCGATCCACTGGCGTGCCGGTCATCGGTCCCATCGCGCGCATCCGCCCGTCGTGTCGCGCAAGAAAATCCACCCGCCGCCAAATCGCTGTCGATCAGATCGTGCGGAACACCAAGGTGCCATTGGTGCCGCCGAACCCGAAGCCATTGGACACCGCCACGCGGATCTTCTTCTCGCGCGCCACATTGGGCACGTAGTCCAGATCGCAACCTTCGCCGGGATGATCGAGATTGATGGTCGGCGGGACGATGCCGTGGTGCAGCGCCTTGACGCTGAAGATCGCCTCGATGCCACCAGCCGCGCCGAGCAGGTGCCCGGTCATGGACTTGGTCGAACTGACCATCGTCTGGTAGGCGTGATCGCCCAGCGCACGCTTGAGCGCCAGCGTCTCGGCCACATCGCCCAGCGGCGTGGAGGTGCCGTGCGCGTTGACGTAGTCCACCTCGTGCGCGGCGATCTTCGCATCGCGCAAGGCAATGCCCATGCAGCGCGCCGGTCCTTCGCCGTTCTCGCTGGGCGCGGTCATGTGGAAGGCATCGGACGTAGCGCCGAAGCCGGCCAGCTCGCAATAGATGCGCGCGCCGCGCGCCTTGGCATGCTCGTATTCTTCCAGGATCAGGATGCCGGCGCCGTCGCCGAGCACGAAGCCGTCGCGGTCGCGATCCCACGGACGGCTGGCGCGCGTGGGGTCGTCGTTGCGGGTGGACATCGCCTTCATCGCGCAAAACCCGCCAACCGAAGTCGGCGAAGCACCGTACTCGGCACCGCCTGCGATCATCACGTCGGCGTCGCCGTGCTGGATCGTGCGCATCGCCATGCCAATGCTGTGGTTGGACGTGGCGCACGCCGAAACCGCCGAGAAATTCGGCCCCTTGATGCCCTTGAGGATGCACAGGTGGCCGGAGACCATGTTGATGATGGTCGATGGCACGTAGAACGGCGACACCTTGCGCGGCCCGCCGTCGCGCAACGCCAGCGTGGTCTTCTCGATGCCGGCGATGCCGCCGATGCCCGAACCGATGATCACGCCGATGCGCTCGGCATTGGCCTCGGTGATCTCAAGCCCGGCGTCGGCGATGGCGTCGGTGCTGGCGGCCACCCCGTAGTGGATAAAGGGATCCATCTTCTTCACGTCCTTGGGCTGGACGTATTTCGTCGGGTCGAAATCGCGCACTTCGCCGGCGATGGTGGTGGCGTAGCCGGTGGTGTCGAAGTGGGTGATCGGGCCGATGCCGGATCGACCGTTGACGATGTGATCCCACGCGGTGGTCAGATCATTGCCCACCGGCGAGACGATGCCCAACCCGGTGACGACGACGCGGCGCTGGCTCATGGCTGGCTCCTGTTGCCCGATACGCGCGCCGGTTGACTGGTGCGCCGCAAATGCGCAGGGCCGCGATGTGCGGCCCCGGCGCGATTCAATCGCGCAAAGGAATACCCCATTGCGCGCCCGGCCTCGGAGGGCCGGATATCAAGCGCGATTGAAATCAGGACTTGACGTGCGCTTTGACGTAGTCGATCGCCTGCTGCACGGTGGTGATCTTCTCGGCGTCCTCGTCCGGGATCTCGCACTCGAACTCTTCTTCCAGCGCCATCACCAGCTCGACCGTGTCGAGCGAGTCGGCGCCCAGATCGTCCACGAACGAAGCGTTGTTGGTGACGTCTTCTTCCTTGGCGCCCAACTGCTCGACGACGATCTTCTTGACGCGCTCTTCGATGGTGCTCATGTGTGGCCCTCGGTTGATCCGGAATGCCGCCCTGCGGCGTGGCCGGTCAGTTTACAGAAGACCGAGGACGGAAGACAGAGGACAGAAAGGTGGTCAGTAGGCAGTGAACAGTCGAAGCAAGTGATCCAACCTCTGAATACTGGCTACTGCATGCCTTCCGCCCTCTGTCCTCAGCTCATGTACATCCCGCCGTTGACGTGCAGTGTCTGGCCGGTGATGTAGGCCGCGTCGGGACCTGCGAGGAAGGCCACCGCGCGGGCGATTTCTGCCGGCTCGCCCAAGCGCCCCAACGCGATCTGCCCGAGCATCGCCTGCTTGGCTTCTTCGGGCAGGACGCGGGTCATGTCGGTGTCGATGAAACCCGGGGCGACCACGTTGACGGTGATCGAGCGCGAGCCGATCTCGCGCGCCAGCGACTTGCTGAACGCGATGATGCCGGCCTTGGCAGCGGCGTAGTTGGCCTGCCCGGGATTGCCGGTAGCGCCGATCACCGAGGCGATGTTGACGATGCGGCCGCGGCGCGCCTTCATCATCGAGCGCATGACCGCCTTGCAGGTGCGGAACACCGAGGTCAGGTTGGTGTCGATGATCGCCTGCCAGTCCTCCTCTTTCATGCGCATCAGCAGGTTGTCGCGGGTGATGCCGGCGTTGTTGACGAGCACCGAGACAGGGCCGAACTGCTTGCCGATCGCTTCGATCAGCGCATCGATCGCGGCGCCGTCGTTGACATTCAGCACCCGGCCCGCGCCGCCATGTGCGGACAATCGCTCGCCGATGGCGTCGGCTCCGGCCGATGACGTCGCCGTGCCGATCACCTTGGCGCCGCGGGCGGCCAGTTCGTCTGCGATCGCCGCACCGATGCCGCGACTGGCGCCGGTGACCAGTGCGATTTCACCGTCGAGAACATGCGCGTTCATGCGTGGAAATCCTTCAAGGCGGTATCGAAATCCGCGGGCGTGCCGATGGCGCGCGCATCGAGGGAACGATCAATGCGCTTGATCAGGCCGGCCAGCACCTTGCCGGGGCCGCATTCGATCACCCGGGTAGCGCCGCGATCGCGCAGCTCCTGCACGCAGCCGGTCCACTGCACCGGCTGATGCAACTGGCGCGTGAGCGCATCGCGAATCGCGGCCGGGTCGTCGTGGCTGCGCACATCGGCGTTGTGCACCACCGGAATCGACGGCGCACTCCAGCCGATCGTCGCCATGCGGGCGGCCAGTCGCTCCGCCGCGCCATGCATCAGGGCCGTGTGCGAGGGTACCGACACCGGCAGTTTGACCGCCTTGCGCACACCGCTTTGGGCGAGCTTGGCCAACGCCCGATCCACCGCTGCGGCGTGCCCGGCGATCACGGTCTGGCCGGGGCTGTTGAAGTTGGCCGGTGCGACCACTTCCGCGCCGGCCACCTGCTCGCAGATTTCCGCGATCAGCTCGTCGTCGGCGCCGAGCACGGCCGCCATCGCGCCCACGCCCACCGGCACAGCTTCCTGCATCAGCCGCCCGCGCTCGCGCACCAGACCGGCCGCGTCATGCAACGACAACACGCCGGCGGCGACCAGCGCGGTGTATTCGCCGAGGCTGTGCCCGGCCAGCAGTACGGGCCGCGTGCCGCCGGCCGCGAGCCATGCGCGCCAGACGCCGATGCCGGCCGCCAGCAGTGCCGGCTGGGTGAACTCGGTGCGGTTCAACTCGGTCTCCGGGCCTTCTTGCGACAACCTCCACAGGTCGATGCCGGCCCCTGTCGATGCTTCGGTGAAGGCTGCGCGCACCTGCGGATGCACCGCCGCCAGTTCGGCCAGCATGCCCACGGCTTGCGAGCCTTGACCGGGGAAGACGAAGGCCAGAGAAGAGGAAGTCGCTGAGTCGGACATTGCGTGAGCACCGGGCGGACGGGAAGCGCCCATTGTATCCGCACCGTCGGCAGCGCTTGCAGTGTGGTTCGGGCTACCCGTGCCACTGCGTTTCCCGTGCCACTGCGTTTCCCGTGCCACTGCGTTTCCCGTGCCACTGCGTTTCCCGGGCCCTGCTGGCTTGGGAGCACTCACATCGCCATTCGACCGCACCACGTACACTGGCTAGAATCCGCCGCCAGTGTGTGACTGCGCCCCTTGAACGAATCCTGCCTCCTCGCCCCGATGCTCACGGTCACGTGCCTACGTTTTCATCGCAACGATGAGTGCGTGTTCGGGCCATTGGACTTCGACGTGCAGGCAGGCGAAGCGTTGCTGATCACCGGCGGCAACGGCGCCGGCAAGACCACCTTGCTGCGCGTGTTGGCCGGGCTGCTGCGTGCAGGCGAAGGCGACTTGCAGTGGCACGGCGAAACCTGCACCAGACTGCCGCCCGACGCGATCGCCTTCGTGGGTCATCTACCGGGCCACAAGGCCGATCTGAGCAGCATGGACAACCTGCGCTGGGCGCTGGGCATGCACGGCGGCAACGCAAATCTTGCGCACGCGCTGGCCGATGTCGGCCTTGCCGGGTTCGAGGATACGCCCGCCGGGCGTTTGTCCGCCGGCCAGCGCAAGCGGCTTTCGCTGGCACGCCTGCTGTTGTCTCCGGCCACGTTGTGGCTGCTCGACGAGCCCTACGCGAATCTCGACCGCGACGGCATGGCACTGGTCGATCGCCTGCTCGACCGGCATCTGCACGCCGGCGGCGCGGCCCTGCTCACTACCCACGGCGCCTACGCGCCGCCACCAGTGCGCGTTCGTACGTTGCTGCTCGACGGGAACGATCCGGCCGGCGACGCTACGATGGAGTCGTCGCCATGACGGTGCCGAGCCTTGCAGGTGCCGCCCGCGCCATGGTGGCCCGCGACCTGCGCCTGACGTGGGCACGGCGCGGAGACAGCCTGCAACCGCTATTGTTCACGGTGCTGGTGGTGGCGCTGTTCCCGCTGGCGCTGGGCAGCGAAAAGGCGCGGCTGGCGGCGCTGGCGCCGGGCGCGATCTGGGTCGCGGCACTGCTCGCCTCCTTGCAGGGGCTGGATTCGCTGTTTCGCAGCGATGTCGAAGACGGCAGCCTCGAACAGCAACTGCTCGCACCGGTGCCGCTGTCGCTGCTGCTGGGCATGCGCATGCTCGCCCACTGGCTGACCGGATCGGTGCCGTTGATTCTGGTCGCGCCGCTGCTGGCGCAACTGCTGTTCCTGCCCGCTGGCTTGCTCACGCCGCTGCTGGTCTCGCTGCTGCTGGGCACGCCGCTGCTGGTGCTGCTGGGCGCGAGCGTGGCCGCGCTGACGGTCGGGATGCGTCGCTCTGGTATGCTATTGCCCTTGCTCGCGCTGCCGTTGTACGTGCCGGTGCTGGTGTTCGGTGCAGGCAGCGTGATGGCCGCCGCGCAAGGCCAGGATTGGCTGGGCGCGATCGCGTTGCTCGCTGCCGGCCTCGTGCTGGCGGTCGTGCTGGCGCCTCTGGCGGCCGCCGCCGCCATTCGCATCGCCATGCCATGAACCACATCCAATCCACCACCGCCGCAGGCGCCGCGCGCCGATGAAGTCGATCTGGCTGTGGTTCAACCAGCTCGGCTCGCCACCGAACTTCCACCGCTACGCCACGCGCTGGATCGGCTGGTGGTTCGGCGCGTCCTTGCTGTTGCTTGCGATCGGCATCTACGGCGCGCTGTTCGTGGTGCCTGCCGACTACCAGCAGGGCGACAGCTACCGCATCTTGTTCATCCACGTTCCTTGCGCGTGGATGAGCCTGTTCGTGTACACCACGATGGCGGTGCAGGCGTTCATCGGCATCGTCTGGCGCATCAAGCTGTGCGAAATCCTGTCGATGGCCTGCGCGCCCATCGGCGCGATCTTCACCGCGATCACCCTGGCCACCGGTGCGATCTGGGGCCGGCCGATGTGGGGCGCATGGTGGGATTGGGATCCGCGCCTGACCTCCGAACTGGTGCTGCTGTTTCTGTATCTGGGCGTGATCGCGCTGGATGCCTCGATCGAGGATCGCCGCCGCGGCGCACGCGCGGCGGGGTTTCTGGCGATGATCGGCCTGATCAACCTGCCGATCATCCACTACTCGGTGCAGTGGTGGAACTCGCTGCATCAAGGTCGCACCATCATGCTGCTGGGCCCTTCGAAGATGGACTCCTCGATGATCGCCCCACTGCTGGCCACGGTGGCCGGCATGCAGTGCTGGTTCGCCGGCTCGTTGTTGTCGCGGGCGCGCACGATGCTCATCGAGCGCGAAGCAGGCAAGGCGTGGACGGCGCAGATGGCGCAGGCAAACGCGTGACCTACCTGCCGTACATCATCGGCGCCTATGCGGTGTTCGCAGTCGCTCTGGCCTGGGACGGGCTGGCGCCGCTGTTCAAATATCGTCGCCTGCTGCGGGCGATCCGCGGCAGGGCGGCCCGTGTGGCCAGCACGAAGAACGACCGGAGGTCTGCGTGAACCCGACCCGCAAGCGTCGCCTGGGTCTGTTGCTGGTGCTGCTGGCCGCGATCGCGGTGGCCGGTACGTTGGTGATCGTCGCCTTGCAACACAACGTGCGCTATCTGCTCACGCCCAGCGACGTCGCCGCCGGGCAAGCCCAGGCCGGACGCGTGTTCCGCCTCGGCGGCGTGGTCTGCGAGGGCTCGATCGCGCGCACGCCGGACACACTGGACGTGCGTTTCATCGTCACCGACCGCATCCACCAGATCCCGGTGCGCTACCACGGCATCCTGCCCGACCTGTTCCGCGCCGGGCAGAGCATCATCGCCACCGGCACCCTCAAGCCCGACGGCTTCCATGCCGACGAGGTGCTGGCCAAACACGACGAAACCTACATGCCCAAGGAAGTCGAGGAAGCCATCGCCAAGGGCAAGGCGCTGCCGCACACCGCGTGCGCGCCGCCGCCGGCTGCTTCTGCCCTTCCCCCTCCGGGGGAAGGTGGCGCGACAGCGCCGGATGAGGGGCGACGGTAGCGCGATGGCGTCACTGTTCCTCATTGAATCGTCCCTCACCCCTACCCTTCTCCCGGCGGGAGAGGGGCTCGTGTCTACCATGGAATGTACGACTGGTGCTGCCTGAACTGGGCCAATTCGCGCTGATCCTCGCCCTGCTGCTGGCGCTGCTGCAGGCGTTGCTGCCCTTGCTGGGCGCGCAGCGCGGCCTCGACAGCTGGATGCGGATGGCGCGGCCTGCCGCTTACGCGCAGGCGCTGTTCGTGGTCGGTGCGTTCGCCATCCTGATCCATGCGTTCGTCGTCCACGACTTCTCGATCGCCTACGTGGCGCGCAACTCCAACACCCTGTTGCCCCTGCCCTACTGCGTGGCGGCGGTGTGGGGTGCGCACGAGGGCTCGCTGCTGCTGTGGATTCTGATCCTGGCGCTGTGGACGGCGGCGGTCGCACGTTTTTCGCGGTCGCTGCCGCTGCCCGTGGTCGCCCGCGTACTGGGCGTGATGGGTGTGGTGAGCTGCGGCTTCCTGCTGTTCACCTTGTTCACCTCCGATCCCTTCGCGCGCCTGCTGCCGGCACCGCCCGAGGGAGCCGACCTCAACCCGCTGCTGCAAGACCCCGGGCTGGCGATGCACCCGCCGATTCTCTACAGCGGCTACGTGGGCACCACGGTGGCATTCGCCTTCGCCATCGCCGCCTTGCTCGATGGCCGCGTGGATGCCCGCTGGGTGCGCTGGTCGCGGCCGTGGACGAATGTGGCATGGGCACTGCTGACTTGCGGCATCGCCATCGGCTCGTGGTGGTCTTATTACGTGCTCGGCTGGGGCGGCTGGTGGTTCTGGGATCCGGTCGAAAACGCCTCGTTCATGCCGTGGCTGGCCGGTGCGGCGCTGATCCATTCGCAAGCGGTCACCGAAAAGCGCGGCAGTTTCCGCGGCTGGACGCTGTTGCTGGCCATCGCGGCGTTCTCGCTGTCGCTGCTGGGCACGTTCCTGGTGCGCTCGGGCGTGATCACCTCGGTGCATGCGTTCGCGGCCGACCCGTCGCGCGGCGTGTTCATCCTGGTCTTCCTCGGATTGGTGATCGGCGGCTCGTTGCTGTTGTATGCGCTGCGCGCCCCACGTGACGACGACGGCGCGCCGTTCACTCTGGCCTCGCGCGAAACCCTGATCCTGATGAACAACCTGTTGCTGACCTGCGCCTGCGCGATGGTGCTGATCGGCACCCTGTTCCCGCTGCTGGCCGATGCGCTCAAGCTCGGGCGCTTTTCGGTCGGGCCGCCCTACTTCGGCACCATGTTCGCGCTGCTGATGGCGCCGTTGCTGCTGCTGATTCCGTTCGGCCCGCTCACGCGCTGGCAGCGCGAGCAGGCTTCCACGCCGATCAAGTTGCTGGCGCCGTGGTTCGGGTTGGCGCTGATCGGCGGTGCGCTGGCGTTCGTCACGATCCCGCATGGCGGCTGGAAGCCCGCGCTTGGCATCGCCATCGCGGTGTGGCTGGTCGCCGGCACCGTGCGCTTCGTGTACCGACGCTTGACGATGAGCGGGCAGCGTTTCACCGCCGAAATGCTCGGCATGAGTCTGGCCCACATCGGCGTGGCAGTGTTCTTTTTCGGCGTGCTGATGACCGAAGCGCTGAGCGTGGAAAAAGACGTGGCCGTCGCACCGGGGCACTCGATCGAAGCAGCGGGCTACGACTTTCGCTTCGACGGCGTGCGTCGCATGCAGGGCCCGAATTTCGTTTCCGACCAAGCGCAGGTGACGGTCACCCACAACGATATGCCGGTGACCACGCTGCGCCCGGACAAGCGCCAGTACGCCGCCGGCGGGCAGATCATGTCCAAGCCGGCGATCGACCCGGGCCTGAGCCGCGATTTGTTCGTCGCGCTGGGCGATTCACTGGACGATCGCAGTAGCTGGGCGCTGCGCGTGTACGTCAAGCCGTGGGTGCGCTGCATCTGGCTGGGCGCGTTGCTGATGGCGCTGGGCGGCATCGTCACCGCCACCGATCGCCGCTTCCGGCGTGCGCCGCAGGAGCGCTGACGTGCTGCGTCGTCTGCTGCCACTGTTCGTGTTTCTCGCCCTGGCCGCGCTGCTGGCGGTGGGCATCGGATTGAGCCGCAATCCCGACCGCACGGCTTTGCCCTCCACACTGATCGGCAAACCGGCGCCGGGCTTCGCGTTGCCGCTGCTCGATCCTGCGGCAGCGACTTCGTCGCCGGCGCGCATCGTGCATTCGCGTGAACTGGCCGGCAAGCCTTACGTGCTCAACGTCTGGGGCAGTTGGTGCGTGAACTGCCGCGAAGAGCACCCGCTGGTGAGCGCGCTGGCGGCCAGTGGCGCGACCGTGGTCGGCTACAACTACCACGACGATCCGGCCGATGCGCGCCGCTGGCTGGCGCAGTTCGGCAATCCGTATGCGCTGATCGTGGCCGACGAAGACGGCCGCAACGCGCTCGACTGGGGCATTTACGGCGCGCCGGAAACCTATGTCGTGGACGCCCGCGGCATCGTGCGCTTCAAGCACGTCGGCGAGTTGACGCCACAGATCGTCGCCGAGCAAATCAAGCCGCTGCTGGCTGCCGGGGCCGCGCGATGAAACATCGGCCGACGACTTGCATCATGCTCGCGCTGGCCTGCCTGTTGGCGCTGCTGATGCCGGCCACTGCGCTGGCGCAGGCGCAGCAGCCGGACACGCCGCTGGTGTTCCGCGACGGTGTGGAGGAGGCGCGCTTCCATGCGCTCACGGTGTCGCTGCGCTGCGTGATGTGCCAGAACGAATCGCTGGCCGATTCGCAGGCCATGATCGCCCGCGACCTGCGCCGGCAGATCCTCGAACTGATGCGCCAAGGGCAGTCCGATGCTCAGATCCGCCAGTTCCTCGTCGCCCGCTACGGCCAGTTCGTGCTGTACCAGCCGCGGGTGGAGCCGGCGACGTGGGCCTTGTGGTTCGGCCCGCCGCTGCTGCTGCTCGGCGGCTGTTTCGCGCTGGTGATGGTCGTGCGCAAACGCGCCGCACGTGCGCGCATGCAGGCCACCGCAAACACGGCGACGTACGCCGACGCAGCGCCTCCGGAATCCAGCGAGGACTGGTGATGCAGCCGAGCTTCCTCATCGCCGTGTTCGCGATGCTCGCCGTGGCCGGCGCCTTCGTGCTGCCGCCGTTGTGGCGCGGCGCCCGCAGCGTCGCGCTCGCGGTGGCCGTTTTTGTGCCACTGGCCGCGGTGCCGATGTACATGCTGCTGGGGACGCCAGCCGCGTTGAATGCGGCCGCGTCGACCGGCAAGCAGGGAATCGATCAGGAGATCGATACGCTGGCACAGCGCATGCAGGCCGACCCGGGCAACCTCGACGGCTGGGTGCTGCTGGCGCGTGCGCGCAAGGCGCAGGGCCGTTTCGCCGACTCGAAACAGGCGCTCGAACGCGCGCTCAAGTTGGCGCCCAAGGAGCCGGCCCTGATGGTGGATCTGGCCGAAACGATGGCGCAGGCCGACCCCAGGCACCACTTCGACGACGCTGCGCTCAAGTTGCTGCAATCGGCCCAGACCATCGACCCGAAAAATCAGCGCGCGCTGTGGTTCCTTGGTATCGCCAAGTATCAACGCGATGACTTCGCCGGCGCTGCCGCCACCTGGCAACCGCTGCTGGCGCTGGCGCCGGCCAACACGCGCGCGCCGTTGCTGCAACAGATCGACGCCGCGCGCGCCAAGGCCGGATTGCCGCCGTTGCCGGCCGACGCCCTTCCCGCAGCGTCGCCGCCGCTGTTGCAGGTGCGCGTGGACATCGCGCCCGACCTGCGCGTGAAGCTCAAGCCCGATGACGTATTGTTCGTGTTCGCCCGCGCCATCGGCGGGCCACCCATGCCGCTGGCGGTCAAACGCATCCCGGCGAAGGATTTTCCACAGACGCTGACCTTGTCGGACGACGACGGCCCGATGCCCACGCTGCGTCTGTCGCAACAAACATCGGTGACGCTGGAAGCGCGTGTCTCGCATTCGGGAGAGGCCACCGCACAGGCGGGCGATTTCGAAGCCGCGCCAGTGACGGCAACCGTGGGCGCGAAGAATGCCACCGTGCTGGGCATCGACAAGGTTCACCCATGACCGAGTTCATTCCACCCGGCACGCGCTGGTTCGAACTGCCCTCGCCGTTTGCGATGAAGCGCGGCAGCGCATTGCACGGCGCTCGTCTGGCGTATGAAACGTGGGGCACGCTCAACCCAGCCCGCGACAACGCCATCCTGATTCTCACCGGCCTGTCGCCCAGCGCACACGTCGCAGCCAACGCCGGCAACCCCGAAGCCGGCTGGTGGGAAGCCATGTGCGGATCGGGCAAGGCGATCGACACCGACCGCTGGTTCGTGATCTGCGCCAACTCGCTGGGCGGTTGCAAGGGCTCGACCGGCCCGGCGTCCATCGACCCGGCGACCGGCAGCGTCTATCGCCTGACGTTTCCCGAGTTGTCCGTCGAGGACATCGCCAATGCCGCATTCGAACTGGTGCGCGGCCTGGGCATCGCCACCATCGCCTGCACCTTCGGCTGCTCGATGGGCGCGATGAGCGCGCTGGCGTTGGCCAGCATGCATCCGGGTGCGACACGCACGATGGCCAACATCTCCGGTGCGGTGCAGTCGCTGCCGTTCTCGATCGCCATCCGTTCGCTGCAACGCGAGGCGATCCGGCTGGATCCGAACTGGAACGAAGGCCGTTACAGCGATCTGGCGTATCCCGAACAGGGCATGCGCATGGCGCGCAAGCTGGGGGTCATCACCTATCGCTCGTCGCTGGAATGGAGCGGGCGTTTCGGGCGCGTGCGTCTGGATGGCGAGCAGCGCGAGGGCGAGGATCCATTCGGGCTGGAGTTCCAGGTCGAAAGCTATCTGGAAGGCCACGCACGCCGCTTCGTGCGCCAGTTCGACCCCAACTGCTACCTCTACCTGAGCCGCTCGATGGACTGGTTCGACCTGTCCGAATACGGCCACGGCGATGCCGATGCGGCGTTGCGCACAATCCATTTGCACAAGGCACTGGTGATCGGCGTGGAAACCGACATCCTGTTCCCGCTGCAACAACAACAGCAGATCGCCGATGGCCTGCACGCCGGCGGCGCCGACGTCACCTTCGCGCCGCTGCCCTCACCACAAGGGCACGATGCGTTTCTCGTGGACATCGCGCGCTTTGGGCCAGCCGTTCGCGAATTCCTTGAAAGCCTGTCATGCACTTGATGGCCGATCAGGGTGAGGAGGATTGATCGTGATCGCAGATCGAGGCAATCCGTCTCGAACCACATGGGCATCGGCCGCTTCGGGCCGGTGATCACGCAGTTCCTGCGTGCACTGTGAGTCATGCGGCACTGCGCCACGAACATCCGTGTATTCTGCTCGCATGACCACACCGACCATCACATCCACCTGCACGCCGATCGACTTCCCCGGCCGCGACAAGCTCATCGCCAGCATCGAGTCGGCAGTGGCGCTGGACGACGAGCGCGCTGTCACCGCCGCCTTGCGCAGCGCGCTGTGCAATGCGATTCGCGACCCGGCGGTGCAACTGCCGGCCTGTGTGCACGAACCCATCGCCGACCACTACGCCCGCCGCGAGTTGTACCGCAGCCCGCATCTGGGCTTCAGCGTGGTGGCGATGACCTGGGGGCCATTGCAGGGCACGCCGCTGCACGACCACAACGGCCTGTGGTGCGTGGAAGGCGTGTGGGACGGTGAACTGGACATCACCCAGTACGAGCTGCTCGAACGCGACGGCGAGCGCTGGCGCTTTCGCGCCGGCGGCGGCATCCAGGCCGGCCCTGGCAGCGCCGGCAGCCTGATCCCGCCGCACGAATATCACACCATCCGCAACCCCAACCCCAACGCCATCGCCATCACCTTGCACATCTACCAGGGGCCGATGGATTTTTGCACGAAATTCCACCCGCTCGACGGCGAGTGGTACGCCCGCGAAGGCAGTGCCCTGCGCACCGATGCAGCGGCGTGATCGCACATTGGCCGGCCGCGCGATGCGAGCATTGCGGCGCCGCGCCGGCTCCCGCATAATGCCGCACAGAGCTCAGTGCCGGTGTGGCGGAACGGTAGACGCGATTGACTCAAAATCAATTATCCGAAAGGGTGTGTGGGTTCGATTCCCTCCACCGGCACCACGTGAACCAAATCGAACTTCCAGCGACCCAACAAAACCCGCCCAACAGGCGGGTTTTGTTTGACGCCGCAAACCTGTTCGCCATCCGCACTGAATCATGGGCATGAAGCGCGCAGCCTTTCTGGCTTACATGGATTGCTTGCACATCGTGCTGGCATTGCTGCTTTGGCGCACGAGCGTGCCAGCGAGATTGGGACTCACCCCCCCCCCCGACAATCCGCACATCGTGACGATGCGGGAGATTCTGCCGTGGCGAGATGCGACAACTCCCCGTGGCGCTGCGGTTTTCATCGGGGATAGCATCACGGAGCGCCTGGCTGTCGCCGACGTTGCCAGTAACGGGGTGAACTTCGGCATCAGCTGGGCTTGTACGGAACAACTGTACGTCCCCAAAGCGGTGGGGCGTGCCAGTCGCATCTACCTGTTGATCGGCGCCAACGACTTCCTGCAAAGTCGCCAATCCAATATCGACCAGCGCTTGGCAACCATCGTCGGCCAGCTTCCGCGCAACGTGCCACTGGTGTGGACGGGCATCATGCTGTCGGATGCTGCGCAAACCAATCGGTCGATCAAGGCCATGTGCGCTGCTCGGCCACTGTGTACTTACGTCGAGCCATTGACCGACCAGCGCCTGTTCGTGGATGGCATTCATCCCAACGTTGCCGGGTATCGGGAATGGAGCCTTCGACTGCAACGGGCCAGTGAAAGCGCTGATCAGCGCTCCACGAATGAAAATGGCAGCCTCCCGGCAGCACCGAATCGGTAGTCGCAACACCGCTCGCGCTCTTCGCCGCCAGACGAAACCCGATGCAGCCATCACCACACATCGGATGACGCCCGGCTGCGCGGCGTCAGATCCGATGCCACCAACGCTGGATGAAATTACGCTTGGGCTCACGGCGACGCGGCTTGGCGCGGCGCTTGGCCTTGGCCTTGCTCGCCGAACTGGCCGGGCTGCTGGCCGCCGTTGAATCGGCTTGCTCTGCCGAAGCGGAAGATGCGCTCGATGCATTCGCCGTCGATGCGTCTGCGTTGGTGGTATCAGACGCGGCCACTGCGCTGGACTGTGACCCGTCCAGCGCGGTCGACGTGCTCGTCGGCGTAGCGACCGGTGAGGATGCCAGCGAGGGGTTCGATTGAGCATCGGCGGGCACTGGCAACGTTCCGGACGCGGCATCCACCGCCGTGCTGGCCGCGGTGGTACTGGCCGCATGTCCAAACCAATGCGAGTGCACGAACAAGGTCGCCGCGACGATCGCGACGGCGCCGGCGAGCAGCATCAGCACTTGCTTCCAGCGTGCACCCGCGTGCGCGCCCGTGGTCGCCAGCACCGGCCCGCTGAGGATGCCCTGGCGTTGGCCGATGCGTTCGAGCGCCTGCGCCATGTCCTGCGCGTTGGCGAAACGGGCGTCGCGCGACTTGGCCATCGCCCGCTCGACGAAATCCTGCCAGCGGCGCTTGTCCGCGGGCAACTTCGGGATCGGGTCTTGCGCGTGCATCAGTGCCAGCGCCAAGGCATCGCTCGACTGATACGGCAGGTGCCCGCTGAGCAGCTCGAACGCCAGCACGCCCACGCTGTACAGGTCGGCGCGACCATCCACCACCTCGCCGCGGGCTTGTTCGGGCGCCATGTAGGTCGAACTGCCCAGCGCCAGCCCGGCGGTGGTCAGGCGCACGTCGCCGCCGCGCGACAGCGCGATGCCGAAATCGGTCAACTGCGGGCGGTCGTCGGCATCAAACAACACGTTCTCGCGCTTGACGTCGCGGTGCACGATGCCGCGCGCGTGCGCGTAGCCCAGCGCCGACAGCAGTGCCTGCAGCACCTGCGCCACGCGCCCTTCGTCGCCGGTGAAGTCGCGCTGCGACAGGTCGCCGCTGCCAAGATATGGCATCACGTAGAACGGTCGGCCATCGCCAGCGCGACCGACTTCGTGGATGGCCACGATGTGCGGATGGGTGAGCTTGGCGATGGTGCGCGCCTCGTTCTCGAAGCGCTGACGCGCGATCTCGTCGTCGAGTGCCCCGGCATCCATGACCTTGATCGCCACCGGGCGATCGAGCGACTGTTGCGTGGCCAGGTACACGCTGGCCATGCCGCCGCGCCCGAGGCGCTTGCGCAGCGTGTAACCGGGAATGTCCGGCAGATCGCCGCCCGCATCGCCACGCCCGTTGGCACTGGGTGGCACGGCGTGGGCTGGATCGGGGTTCGACATCATGACGAGGCCTGGTGGCGTGACGTGCCCAATTGCGGCAGTTTACTCGCCGCGTATGGCCGATGGTTTCACCGCGCCCACGGCCACCAACCACGACCAAGGAGCGCATAACGGTCGGCGGCGCGTTCGAAACGATTGCGTGCGCAAATGCCACCGCACAAAAAATACAACGGCAGGAACAACACCCCCAGCGCCATCGCCTGATAGACGTGCGCACGTTCGTGATCGCCCAGACGCAAGGTGACGCCCGTCGGCGGATGCAAGCCGGCACTCTCGGCGTAGCTCAGGCAACGTCCATCGAGCGACGCGTGCGTGCAGACGATGACATTGCCCAGAGTCAACGCACCGCCGGAGCCCCACGGGTAGCGCAGGAACAGCAGCGCGCCGTCACCGCAGCGCAGTCGCGCGCCGAACGCCAGCGCCGGCAGGCCGAGCACGAGGCCGAGCACGGTGTTCGGGAATGCCCAGATCGCGCCGAAGATGAGGATCAAAAGACGCACGAGCCAGACCCTCGACGATGGCATCCGTGATCATACCCACCGCCGAGGCAGCGATCGAACCACGGCCTGATACTGACAATACATGCAACCGCATCGCCATGGTTCGACCCGCCCTTGCTCGATCTTCGATCTCGACGCGGGCGGCTCACCACGAACGGCAGAAGGAGGCCGCGATCGAACCATGGTTCGAGGCGCCGCCTCAACCGCGCAACTCCGCCCGTCTAGCGGAGACCCGAGGCAACCGTATTTCAGCCCGCGCGCTTGCCGAGCCAGTCGTGGATCGCGCTGGGCACTTCGCGCTGGGCGCGACCGGAAACGTAGATGCCGATGTGGCCGCCCTTGAACGACAGCTCGCTGTAGTCCTTCGTGCCGGCCAGCTGCTTGAGCGGGCGCGAGGCACTGGGCGGGACGAGGTGATCTTGCTCGGCGAACACGTTGAGCACCGGCATGGTCACGTTCTTCAGCGATACCTCGCGGCCGCCGATGGTGATGCCGCCATCGACGAAACCATTGCCCTGATAGAACTGCTTGATGAACTGACGGAACGCTTCGCCGGCCTGGTCGGGCGAATCGAAGATCCACTTTTCCATGCGCAGGAAATCCTCCAGCGCGTGCTTGTCGTCGAGAATGTCGGTCAGGCCCACGTACTTCTGCACGTTCAGGCGGAACGGCTTGAGCGTGAGGTAGCAGTAGTTCATCAGGTCGGCCGGCACGTTGCCCAGGCCATCCACGAACGCATCCACGTCCATGCCGCGCGTCCAGTGCGAGAGCATATTGTCGGCGGTGTGGAAATCCACCGGCGTGACCATCGTCACCAGGTTCTTGATCTTGTCCGGGTGCAGGCTGGCGTAGCACAACGAGAACGCGCCGCCCTGGCAGATGCCCAGCAGGTTGATCTTGTCGAGCGCGAACTTTTCGCGCAGGAAATCCACGCAGCCGCCGAGGAAGCGCTCGATGTAGTCGGTGAGGTCAAGGTACTTGTCGGACTGGTCGGGATAGCCCCAGTCGATGATGTACACGTCCTCGCCCATCGCCAGCAGTTGCTTGACGATCGAACGGTCGGCCTGCAAGTCCACCATGTAGGGGCGATTGACCAGCGCGTAGCAGATCAGCAGCGGCACCTTCGCGGTCGGTGCCTTCTCGCCAGTGAAGCGATACAGCACCAGCTTGCCGTCGGAATACACGGCTTGCTTGGCGGTCGCGCCGTAATGCACTTCGTCCAGTTCGCGCAGCGTGGTCGCGCCGGAGACGAGCTTGCGCCCCATCGCCTGCGCTTCGTGGGCGAGCTTGTCGGGGGAAAGATTCAGCGGTCCGTACATGGACATCGTTCGGGCTCCTTACTTGCTGCGGCGCGCGGTCGGCGCGCTGCGCTTGGCGGTGGACTTGGCCGCGGGCTTGCGCGCCACGCGGATCGGTGCGCCGGCATGTACTGCAACGGAATCGGCATGCGCGGCAGCGGCGACAGCCGCCTTGCCGTTACCCGCTTCCATCACCGCCAGCCGCGCCTTGATTTCGCGCAGTTCGCGTTCGAGCTGGGTGACCTTGCGATGGCTGGAGTTCACCTCGGTGCGCGTGGGCATACCCATTGTTGCGGTGGCGCGCTCCACTTCGCCCTGCACGCCGATGCGCACGCGGCTTTGCGCGTTCACCAGATCGCCGTAGGCCTTGCGGAATTCCGGCGTCAGCGCGACCTCGGCCCAGGCTTCCTCGGCGGCGTCGATCCACAGGTCGAACAACCCGCGCGCCGAATCGATCTGCCGGCCCGGTTCGCTGCGCTCGGCCAGCTTGTCCTCGAACTTGCCGAACGCCTTTTGCCCGCACTCGAACAACTGCGCGTTGTAGCCGTTCATCGCCTGCTGGTACTCGGCCTGCGCCTTGCCCAGCGCCTGCCAACGCTCCTGATGCTCGCGTGCCAGCCCGAACGCCGGCAGGTTGAACATGCCGCCGAAGTTGCCGCGCAGCGCGTCCAGCCACGGGCCGGACTGCTGGAAGAAGTGATCGAACCCGTGCGCATCCGGTCCGGACATCGACTGGAACATGCCCGCGAACGGATTGTTCTCGATGCCCAGTGCGCGCTTCCATTCGGCGGCGATGTCGGCCGGCGACGCGCCCTGCCCGGCCAGTGTCTTGGCCAGTTCCTGCATCTTGCCGAACCATTCACCGGTGAGCTGGTTCATGCGGCTGACGGTGTCGTCGGTCTGCGCGCGCCCATCCTTGGCCCACGGCGCCCACAACTCGACGGCTTCCTTCCAGCCGGGAACCCCGGCATCGCGGCCACTGCCGGCCTGCCGCGCCATTTCGCTCCACGCATTCCAATACTGGCGCGAGAGCGCCTCGAAATCGGTGTTCCAAGCCTCGTTGCCCGGGATCATGTCGGCCTCCTGAATGTCGCCGCAGATGCTAGCACCGGATGATGCTGCGCTGCAACAAATGACCGCCATTCGTCGCTTGGGCACCGGTCAAAGCAGCGGCGTTGCATCCCCCACGAACGGATGCAGGGCGACCGCACGCGCCAGCGCACCGCCGGCATCACCCAGTCGGGCGATGATGTCCGGGTACACGAGTTGTTCTTCCTTTTCGTCGTGGCCATCGAGCAGCAACAGCAACCGCCGCCGCGACGACGGCTCATCGAGCTGCGGCAACAGACGCTGCAACATCCGGTGCTCGTTGCACAAGCCGCGCACCCAGCCCTCATGTCCTCCGGCGCGCAGGTAGGCAGGAAACAACACGTCTTCCTCGATGCGCAGGTGCCGCGACAGCAAGTTGCGCAGCCAGAGCAGACGTTCGGGTTCTCCGGCCAGAGCGCCGGCCAGCGCTGCCTCGATCAGGGCATGATCGCGGCCCAGATAGTCGGCCAGATCGGCCTTGGCAACGGTACGTCCGACCACTGCCAACAGGCCGTCGGTGCACGTTGCCAGCGGATGCCAGAACCATGTGCCGCCGCCATCACGCAATACATCGCACAACGAGCTGTGTGCGGTGAGTTCGGCGCGCAGCCGGATCGGCTCACCGGCATTCAACCCTCTCAGCGCGCCGTCCAACTGCGATGCCGACGAGACTTCCACGACTGGCAGTTGATCGAGCACGTCGGCGCGCAACCGTTGCGGTTGCGCCGCTTCGCTGGTCTGATCGGCATGGATCGCCAACGTGAACGCGGCGTCCGCGGTCATCCCGGCGATCCGCCAGCGCGTGCCCGGCCCGATCCACCGCGACTGCCCGGCGACAATACGCATCACGCGCACGTCCGCTGCCTCCAGCCATTGCGTGTCGACCGCCCCTGTCTCCACCTGCAAGCGCTCCCAGCGATTGGCACGCGGAGCGTGCCAGCGGCGCAGACGCTCGGGCACATCAGTGTGCACGTACCGTCGCGAACACCCAAGCAGGCGCGTCGTACCGGGTGGAGCCAGATCATCGCGCATGGGAGTCGGTCACGCGGTCATCCACGATTGCCCGTCCGACAATTCGTTTGGCTGGCGAAGTCCGCAGGCGTTCGCAGGAACCACCAACAACATGCGGGAACCGGCGCGATCAGGCAAGACGTACGCCGCAGGAGCGGCGCCAAACGTCGCGAAGCGACGGCCCGTAGGGTGAGCGCCAGGGATGGCGCGAATAAAAAACCCCAACCGCGAATGGTTGGGATTTTGATAAATGGTGGTGGATGGTTGACGGGTTCAATTCCGGTGGCGTCTATCGAATCATCGCCGGAAACGTAGTCGTGGCGCGGCTTTCAGTTTTCACCGCTTGCAATGTACCGCCAAAACTACCGCCATCGTGGCGCGACGCCCCCCGAAAGCAGGCCGCGTGAACGTTACGTTATGTTGTCGGCGGCTCGCTTCGTCCGGGCCGACTGCCGCCGTGCGGCAAAGTCACTCGCACCCGCGCGTACAACTCCGAAAACTCCGCTTTCCTGCCCGATCCGGCGGAGTCGCTCACGCGCGCGATTCACGAATTACGGCTGCCGGTGCCGCGCGGCAAAGTCATTCGCGCTTGCGCGTACTACTCGCAAAACTCCCGCCGACGGCATCCACGCAACAGAGTCATTCGCGCCTTTGTAGGATTCTAGATTTTCGCCGTGCGGCCCATGCCTTCGCCAGATTGAGCGTGCACTTGGCGATGCCTTTGGCCGTGCGTGGGCCGGAACTCAACCCGCCGTGCCATTTACAGCGGCCGCCGCGCAACTTCATCGCCCGGCAGGGATGGCCTGATTTCGTCTTGGCATTGCACAAGCGCGGATCGGTGCCCTTGTAGCTGGCCGGCACACCCCGGCGCGTGCGTGGCATCCGTGGGCGTAGTGGTGGTGGCGTCACGGATCGCCCCCAGCCGCGCCCGGCATGGCCAGCTTCCCGACGGCACCCGGCGTGGCCACGTCGATGATGGCGCCGGCCAGTGTGGCATCGGCGATGGCGGGCAGTTCGCCGCGCACGATCATCGTGCGGTGGTAGTAGTCCAGCAGGATCACCAGCGTATCGTCGGGCGTGCCCAGCATGCCCGCCAGCGTGCCACCAGACAGCGCACAGACGACCCCCGCAGGGATGCCCGCGCCAGCCGCCAGCGCGTGCAGGTGGGCGCGTAGGCCGTCCTCGGCGGCCAACTGCGCCAGCAGGGCCAGCTTGTTTTCCGTGAGCGTGCGTCGAATGTCGGCGGTGAGCATGCCGGTCGGCGCTACCACATGCAGGCGGTCGCCGGCAGCGGTGACGTTGATACCGGCGGCGGACAGATCACGCAGCAGGTCGATGCCGGTCATAGTTCGAGCACCTCCACGCCCACCGTGCCGCTCAGGGTGTTGTTTTCTGTTTCCGTGTGCGGAGTTTGCGGATTTTGCGGAACCTTAGGAATGACGCGGGTTTCAGGCTGCGGAGTCTGTGCGGAATCTTGCGGAGTTTTGGGCGCGGTCGGCTGCACCGCGCGGTACTCGGTGCGCCGTCGCACCCCGCCGGTGTCCATCTCGCGCCGCTCGATCCGGTCTTCCAGCGCCAGCGATTCGATGGCCGCGTCCAGGTCCTGCTTGGGGAGCCGCTTCTTGAAGCAGTCGTTGGAGATATCCGTCCGACCTGTCCATGCACCGCGCTCAGACAGGTAGGTGTGCAGCTTTTCAGCGTCCTCGTTGCGCTGTGCCTCGCTGAACGCATCCACCATCGGCGCGAACACCATCGCCACCGACTGCGTGTAATAGTCGATCCATGCCCCCGCAGCGGCGACGTGCTGGCGCTCGATCACCGTGGACAGGTCGGTGATGGCAAACAACCCGGCCATCCGCAGCAGCATCGGAGCGCGACGTTCGAGCAACCCGGTCACCAGTTCGCCCGCCGGATGTGGCTTGCGGTAGTGGTCGTACAGGTCGGCGTACAGCCCGATGGCCTTGCGCTCGAAGCTCAGGCGCTGCGGTGTATCCGCGTCGGGGTAGCCCGCACGGCCGAAGTCGATCACCGTGGCGAACCGATCCGCCAGCGCTTCCACCTGCGCATCCGACGCCCGCGCGGGGAACGGCTTCGATCCGATACGTTCGGCCCAGAGAATCAGGAAGCGGTTCGCGAATCCGTTCGACAGCTCGTTGCTCGCGATCTTGTTGCGCAGTTCCGACGGGGTGATGCAGCCGTGCAGCGCGACGTGCGGACGCGACGCCCAGATGCGTGATGACTTGGTGGCGGGCTTGATTGAAACGCCATCCCAGCAATCGCGCAGCGCGCTGGACAAGGTGTTGCCGTCCCGTTTGGCTTGGCTGAGGACGTTGGCAAACTCCGATTCGACGATGAACAGGCGCTTGTCGATGATCGGCTCGATGTCCTGTTTGCCATCTTTGTAGCCGTCGTGAATCAGCAGCGCCAATCCTTCGCGACTGGACAGGCCACCACGGTGCACGTTGCCGTAGGTGGCTTCCCCGTGGCGCTCGGCGATGGCCTTGCGCACGCGATCCAGCAACGCCAGAGACATGCCCTTGCCACCGCGTGAGCTGCGCCCGACGTGCAGGCCATACAGGCGCAGGTGGTGCCATTCGTTACCGACCGCGATGCAGGTATTCCGGCCCATCGTGGCCGACAACCACACCATGCCCGCCGCCATCGCTGCTAACGGGTTGACCTCGGTACCGTCGGCGGCGAGCGTCGCCATCTCACCCAGCAGTCCGTAGAACATCGTCTCGGTCGGCTTGGGTGCGGTCGCCAGCACGTCCCATGTGGTGTCGTCGTCCACGCATTGCCTAAAGTCCGCAAGACTCCGCGCAGAGTCCGCACGCTGGAAGCCGCGCCGCTGCACAGATTCCGCAGAATCCGCAGATTCCGCACGCTTCGACGCACGTTCGAGCATCGCCAACTCGTGCTCGGCCTGTTCGTCCAGCCGCGAGATGTACCGATCCGATCCAGTGTCTGCGTTCATTGCAGCACCTCTTGCGCCGCGTGAATGCGCTCGATGGCCTGCGCCAGTCGTGCGTCGTCGTCGGCACTGAGAACCTGGCCTTGTCGGATCATGCCGGCAGCGCACGCGACGACCGTTGCCTCACGTGCGAGCACACCCAGCGCTGCCCGCCACGCGGATCGCTTGAACGCCTCACGCGCCGCTGCACGCGCCTCTGGCGATGGATCGCGGATGCGCTCGGGGTACAGGTTGGTCAGCTCCAGCCCGACGGCGGCGAGGATGCCGCGCACGTCGTTGCAGGCGAAACAATGCAGCAGGATGCGCCCGTCGCTCGCCTCGGTAATCGCCAGCGAATCTTTCAGGCGCTGGTGGCCATTTGGACAGCTTGCACGCCAGCTATCGCGACTCACTACATGCACGTCGCGCAGCAGCGGCAGCAGCCGATCCACGGGGCGCAGTGCGCTATGATTGACCGTGTGGTGTTTGACGATGTGCGACTCGGGGCCGGTGGCAGCCGGCCCTTGTCGTGTCTGGATGACGTTCATGCCGCACGCTCACTGCCGGCCTCGATGAACGCCAGCAGATCATCGCGGCGGTAGCGGATCATTCTCTGCCCGATCCGAATTGCACGGGGGCCGATGCCCTTCCAGCGCCAGTTCCTAAGTGTCTGCACCTGCGCGCCG
>JAFEEL010000054.1 GCA_018241125.1 Pseudomonadota bacterium
ACCGTTCACTCCGCTCGTGCCGCTCCCAACCCATCGCCATCGCTTCGCTCCCAATCGGAAATCCGCTGCGAGCGTGCAGCCTGGGATGCTGACAGGGAAGGTGTCGTGGGCGGTCGGTTACGGTACTGCCGTGGACGCTGGGCGCGTTTGTCAACGCGCCGGGCGATGCCGGGATGTCCAAACCGTCCCCCATCATGGGCGCGCTGCATTCGGGCTGTTATCAGGACATGCTGCGCGCCGCGCGGGAAGCAGGCCTCGTTGCGAAGCGGTGACTGGCTGGACAAGCAGCCGACTCGACCAGCCGAGTGACACATTGCCGCGGACTGGTCGTCGGCTTCCTGCGGTGCGATGGCTCATGCCGCTTAGCGCAAGAATCCATCCTCAGTGTACGATGAAGCCGGTAGGGTGGGATGAAATCCCAGCATTCCAAAAGGAAACGCGCTGGGTTTGCAACCCAGCCTACCGCGCTTCCAGGGTGTCCTCGTCTTTTGACTAATAATCTAGATTGCTGTAGGGATCTACCACCCCTCCATTCTTGATTAAAAAAACATCATCCGCGACGTGCATGTTCGAGGAACAATACCCCGTCGCATGCTGTCCGACCTTCGAACCTGCTGGTGCTATGCACAGCCCAGCACACTGCCCGATTCTGTCGGTACAATCTTTACCTGCATCCGCAGTGCGTAGATTGCACATGAAGCCATTTCTGTCCTGATGCGGGAGCGGCCTTCTATGATAAAGCGCTTGGAACGATGTCCAGTCCCCGCCCTGAATCGAACAACCATTTTTCGTTGATACAACACGCGTTGAGGATTCACCGACACACGAGCACAACCCGAGAACGATGGCCAATACAACCCATGTTTTCCGCGCAAGGGAAGTCATTTAGATACTCTATTTGTTCAAAAAATCTACTAGGGTGCCCGGATTTTGGAACAGATCTAAGAACAGATCTAAGGGTCAGGTCTTGTTTTGCAACATCCACGAGCACGTCCAACCCAAGGCCCCACCCCGCAACACGGACACATTCACGCTCACGCCGGCACCGCTGTACGATGAAGCGGGTAGGCTGGGATGAAATCCCAGCATTCCAAAAGCAACGCGCTGGGTTTGCAACCCAGCCTACCGCGCTCCCTCAGCCCGGATCAGTTCGAGCTGACCCATGTCGCTTGACCGAGTGTCCGAAATTCGGGGGCAAGATCATGCGTCCACCCGGCGTCTCCACACTCACCTCGCCGTCAACGATCGCCGGGGAGCCCTCCGCAAGCGCGGTCCCGACCGCCGCCACCAGGGCCCGCTCACGCCCGATCCGCTCACCCATTGGGTGATCCTCCCGAAATGCCGTCAACCCGCAGCAACGTTAGCGGAGACCGAGGTTGGGGTCGAGGCAACTGAGGAAAATAGGTTGAAGACAAAGACAACTGGGTTCCCGCTGTCGCGGTAATGACGATCAAAAGCACGTTTCAAGAGGTGCCCTGTAGCTGCTCCCCTCCGGATTCCTACATAGATAGAACTGCAGACCCATTACAGCATCAGGTTCAGACATTATGGGGTCTCGAATGTCGAAAGAACCGGGGTGTCTCAACCTCAGAGCGGAAAGCTACGTGGTCGAGTCACTTAGCGTTCTTTCCTAATTGATTTCACTTCAACAGACCCAACGATAAACCCATGCCAAAGGTTGTCAATTCCCGGCACCGACGTGCTCCATGGAATATCGTATTCGACTAATACAAGATCACCTAATTGTGGTGACCACGAGCTTCCCTCGCTGCTCACCCACGTCCCGTCGGTCATTTCGAGAGTTTTCTCCCACTTTCCTCCTGCTGAAATCGAAAAAGTATCCGGGACGTTTTTCGTGTAGGCGACAGGAGTTTCCTGATAGAAAGATCTTACTCTTTTGTTCCCTACTACCACGACCCGCCACCTATCTGCACCCCATGTATTTGACTCCTTAAATAACTTCACGTCTCGATTTGATCTATTCACAACGCCTACCGTTATCGAGGCACCGGCTAGCGAAGATACCTCAATACCAAGAGGATTTACCGAGAATTCTAACGCTTCTTGACTGTTTGGCATCGCACTTACACTTAGTGCTGCAGCAAAAAGGAACAGTTGGGTAAACATAATATTTTCCTACCGCACAGTGAGGATGCCAGAACGCCCTGCTTCTCAGCGGATCTACGGATCTAAGGGTCAGGATCTAAGGGTCAGGTCTTGTTTTACAACATCCACGAGAACGGATCCAAAGGTCAGGTCTTGTTTTGCAACATCCACGAGCACGTCCAACCCAAGGCCCCACCCCGCAACACGGACACACTCACGCTCACGCCGGCACCGCTGCACGATGAAGCCGGTAGGCTGGGATGAAATCCCAGCATTCCAAAAGGCAACGCGCTGGGTTTGCAACCTAGCCTACCGTGCTTTCGCCGAGGTTGTCGCCGACCCACGTGGCCCCGGCTCGGCGCGCCAACGCCATGATGCATCAACTCCCGACCTTTCCGAAGTCCTTCGACCGCAGCAGCCGGCTGGATCATTCCAAGATCGCCCGCACCGCGTCCAGCGCCTCGGCGACCAGCGCGTCAGGAGCCTTCTCGATCCGTCGGCAGGTGCGTGCGCGCGCATCGACGGTGCGCGTCTGGTCGCAAAGCACGATGCCCTGCGTGGCGGTTCCCGAACCCATCAGCGTGACGCTGAAGCCATTGCCACGCGATGCGGTGCCGCCTTGGGTGATCGGCGCGACCAGCAGCAGTCCCGAGGCGTCGTTGAAGGCGTCAGCCGACAGCACGAGTACCGGGCGAGAACCGCGAATTTCCTTGCCTTGGGTAGGATCGAGACTCAGCACGAGGATGTCCCCACGTCTGGGGATGCCGCGGCTCACAGCAGTTCGCGCCCGACCGGGCCGTCGTGCAGCGAATCGTCGCGCTGCCATTTCGCCGGCGAAGCAGGGCTGGCAGCCAGTCGATCCGCCAGACTACGACGGGCCGGCGTCACCGAAAGCTTCCGTTCTTCCACGATCAGTTCCACCACCGAGCCGGCTTCGACGGCCATGGCCTTGGCAATGGCCTTGGGGATCGACAGGATGATCGATCCGCCGGATTGGCGCAGGGTAGCAGTGCAGGACATGGTAGTGTTCCGGCAAATGTTTTACTAGAGTAAAACTTTACTCCTGCAGGAAGAATAGCGCAACCCTGCACGCAAGCGGGCTCAAGCGCAGACGCGCCTCGTGATCGAATCTTGCACAATCCGCCACGCCGGAGTAATCGTTGCACTTCAGCCCGCAGCATCGCGGGGATGGATCTTCTTTCGGCAGACTGACTTCGGCGAACCTTCAGGGGAATCACCATGCGCATTCTCGATCGCTCGATCTACCAGAGGCCGTCGGTGTACGCCCACTTCCCGGTCATCCGGCTGGAGCTGGGCCTCGGGGATCTGGAGCACTGGCCCACAGCCAAGCTCGGCCCGGCTTTCATCGACGGCCTGCTGGCGGCGCTGCCGGGCCTGCACGAGCGGGTAGGCTGGGATGAAATCCCAGCATTCCAAAAGCAACGCGCTGGGTTTGCAACCCAGCCTACCGCGCTGCTCCGCTACTTCGACGTCGCCGCTTGCGGCGCTCCCTCCTGCGCAAGCCGGCGTTGCCACTGTGCCGCTTTGGTGTCGTAGCCCTTGCCGGGTTCGGCCTTGTGCCATGCGGTGTACAGGTCGAACAGCGCCTTCGTGCAATCGCGCAGGTCGCCCAGTTCCACCGGAACATGCGGCTGCCGCAAGATCGGTTCGGCTTCCAGCAGGTTGGCTTCGGCTGGCGCGAAGCGCGCCTGCGCTGCCCGTGCCTGCCCCAGATGCATCAACAAGGTGCCGAACCAGAATACGTTGTCGCCCGACAGACTGGTGCGGGCAGCCGGCTCGATCGGCGCCAGCAAGCGCTCGGTTTCGACCGCCTTGCCGCGCCGGATCAGGATGCCGGCCTCGGCGATGCTGGCCAGCAACGTCGTGGGGTATTCCTCGCCAAAGGTTCGGCGCGAGCGCGCCAGCACGTCGCGAATATCGCGCTCGGCGGCATCGAGTTTGCCTTGATCGGCTTCCAGCAAGGCGATATTGCCGTTGGCGTAGATAGTGGCCTCGGCATTGGCGCCCGCCACCCGCGACAGGCCGGCGGACGCTTCGCGTAACAAGGGCTCGGCCTGATCGAACTTGCGCTGGTCGCGCAACGACACGCCCATGTTGAGGACGGCCAACAGGGTGTCGGGGTGATCGTTGCCCAGAACCCGCCGACGTGACGCCAGCACATCGCGTTCCAGCGGTTCCGCCAGGTCGGGTCGGTTCAGATCCCCGTACAGGCTGGCCAGATTGCCGAGCACACCCAGCGTATCCGAGGCGTCTTCGCCCTTTTTGGCGCGATAAGTTCGCAACGCCGCCAGATAGTATGGCTCGGCCTTGGCAGCCTCGCCCTTGGCCTGCAGCTGGGTTCCCATGTTGTATTCGGAAAGCGCCGTGCGTACATCGTTTTCACCCAGCAGCTTGCGGTGCGATGCCAGAGCGGCCGCTTCCACGTTCAGGGCGTCGTCGTACATGCCCATGTCGGAATAGTTTCCGGCCAGCGTCTCGCGCAGACGTGCGGCGATCATCGGCTCGCCGGCAAACTGCTGGCCGATCTGCGCCACCGCAGGCCTGAGCACGTTTTGGTCGAGCACGCCGCGCGCGGCGTCGGTGGCGTTGACTTCCTGCCAATCCGCAGCGAACCGTTGCGCCCGTTGCGCTCGCTCGGCATTGGCTACACCTTTGTTGCGCAAGGATGCATCGAAACGTGCCCTCACGTCGGCGGTCAGGCGCTCTCCGGCCGCAGCCGCATCGACCTTGCGGAACATCGCCGCCTGGAATGCGGTGACCTTTTCCAGCTCCGCTGCGCGCCGCTTGGCGATTTGCGCCTGCCACGCGAAGCCGGCGATGCCCACCAGCAGCGACAACGTGACCAGCGCGGCTGCCGTCACCGCCGCCTTGTGGCGAGCCACATACTTGCGCAGGCGATAGACCGTGCTGGGCGGTGCGGCCAGAACCGCGTTGCCGTCGAGAAACCGGCGCACGTCCGCCGCCAGCGCGGCCGGCGATTCGTAGCGGCGACCGCGATCTTTTTCGATCGCCTTCATCACGATCCAGTCCAGCTCGCCGCGCACCAAGCCGGATAGCTTGCGCGGATCGGTCTGGCGTCTGGCCGCGATCGCCGACTTCACGACATTGCTTTGCGACAGCCGCGCGCTGGGCAAGGGCGGCTCCACTTCGCGAATGATGCGTTGCACCTCGGTGTGCCCCGCCGAGCGCAGGGTGTTGGAATCCAGCGGCGTGGAATCGGTCAGCAGCTCGTAGAGGATCACGCCGAGCGAATAGATGTCGGTACGCGTGTCGATGTCGGCGCTGCCCTCGGCCTGCTCCGGGCTCATGTACGCCGGCGTGCCCATCATCAGGTTCGCCTCGGTGCGCATCGTCTGCTCGGTCAAGCGGCCGCGAGTCGCCTTGGCGATGCCGAAGTCGATGACTTTGGCAAACGGCACATCATCGTGCGTGCTCACCAGGATGTTGCTGGGCTTGAGATCCCGGTGGATCACGCCCTTCGTGTGTGCGTGCTGCACCGCCGCGCACACTTGCTCGAACAGTTGCAGACGCGCCAGGATCGACAGCTTCAACGTTGCACAGTAGCCGGTGATGGACTCGCCCTCGACCAGCTCCATCACGAAATACGGGCGACCGCTGTCGGTGGCGCCGGCGTCGAGCACGGTGGCGATGTGCGGGTGATCCATCAGCGCTAGCGCCTGCCGCTCGGCTTCGAAGCGCACGATGAACTCGCGCGTGTCCATGCCCAGCTTGATCACCTTGAGCGCAACCCGGCGACGCACCGGCTGCTCCTGCCCGGCCTCGAACACCGCGCCAAAGCCGCCCTCGCCCAACTGCCGCAGGATCTTGAACGGGCCCACGGCATCGCCGACCTGCACGTCGCCGGGGAGCGCCAGCACGTCGTTGCCCGCTACGGTGATGTCGGTCATTCTCGCCTCGTCTGTGGCGTGCGTACCGCGATCGGCGGGCTCATGACGGACTCGCAGGGGTGATAGTGCCCGATTTTGCCCTGCCCGCCACGAGTGGGTTGCCCGCCTTCAGGCGCCACGGGCACTCCCCGCGCAGGCAAGCCGGCCCAAGCCATACGCAGATGTGGTGTGTGGGCGCGCTTGCAGCACACACTCACGGCAAGCACCGGCGCCACCAACGACATGATCCCGGCTGCCACGATTCCGCTGCCGGTCAGCGCCGTTTCCGCGAGCTAATCGTCGCCCACCCGCTCCACGCGCTGCCGGAACTGGTTGACGTTGTCGCCCTTGATGCGCGAGTCGCGGGTGCCGATGGTCTCGTCGACTTTGTGGTCGCCTTCGCCGCCGGTCACTGGCTTGGCCACGATCGCGGTTTCATGTTCGAAGTCGTGCGATTTGTCGGTGTTCCGGTAATAGCGGTACATGGCCCAATAGAACCCGTATCCGCCCGCCGGGCCGAGCAGCAACAGCCAGCCACTATGGTCGCTCATGACGTGTGCCCCAGAATGCCGAACGCGATGAACTCGAGGAACGTACCGATGGTGAAGGCGGCCAGCAACAGCTTCCACATTTCCACCGGCACCGAGCCCATCGTTTCGCCGGTGCGCCCGTTCACCGCGATGTAATGCAGCATGCCACCGTTGGGCCCGGGCTGGTGATAGGAATACAGCCACACCGGCAGGTACATCGCCACCCAGCGCGACCCGTGCACCTCCAGCCCCTCTTGCTCCCAGCGCACGCCGCGATCGAAGCGCGCCACCGAGTCGACCACCCGCGAGCGGGCGATGGATAGCAGCTCGTCCTCCAGATGCGGGCGCAATTGCTCGACGTTGCGGTCACGCTTCTCCGAGGAAAATCCGGACAGGTAGGAGGCGTTCCACTTCACCGCATTCTTGGTGTCGAACGGCAGGATGGTATTGATGATGTTGTTGGTGTTGGTGCGTGTATCTAGGTTGCCGCGCGCGCCGGAAGACTCCAGCGGCAGGTCGTCGACGGTGAAATCCACGTGCCGCACCAGCGCGTACACGTCGGCATCGTAGAGGGTCTTCTTGTTGTCGCCGCTGCCCTCGCTGTACTCGCGGGTCTTGATCTCGCCGTGGCCGGCGACATCGGCGCTGGCGTTGGCGTCGACGATCATGTACGGCAGGTAGACGCCGAGCACGTTCTCCGGGGAAAACTGCTCCTTGAACGCGCTGAGTGCAAAAAAATGCCGCTTGCCGACGAACTGGCGGATGCGCGCGATCGCATCGTCCTTCTTGATGTGGAACGGCAGCACCGCGTCGGGCACCGCGCCGTTGGGCACCTGTTCGTTGACTCCCAGCACGTGCCGGCACCAATGGCAGCGCGCGGTCATCGCGTTTTCGGTATTGACCGTCACCTCGGCGCCGCAGCCGGAACACTTGAAGCTCATCATCGTGGCGACGTCGGCCTTGATGTCGCTGGCGCCCGAGGCGATCACCGTGCCTTGCAACTGGTCGATGTTCTCGCCCAAGCCGAACTCGTCTTCCACCCGTGCCGCCGTCCATTGGTTGCGGCAGTACCGGCACATCAGCTGGTCGGTGCCGGGCTTCTGGACGATGTCGGTGGCGCCGCACTTCGGGCAGCGGTTGACGCCGTCGGCCAGTTCCGGTGCGGACGTGTCGATGGCGACCGGGTCGGGCGCCTCGATCTCCTTGCGCAGCGGCTCGGGGAGATGGGTCGGATCGATCGGTGGGCTTCCCGGCGGCGGTGGCACGTCGCGTGGCGATCCAGGGCCGGTGGGCAATGGGGGTGGCGTGGGTGTGGTGGTCATGGCAATAGGTGGTTACCAGCGGATGAACTCGACGGTGCCTTCGATGATCGGGTGCGGCGGGTTGAACTCCTGCTCGTACTTCGACGAGATCGCCACGCGACCCGGCCCGGTGAGCTTGAGCCACACGTTGCGGTTGGCGTAGCGGTTGCCGAGCAGACCACCGAATATCGACATCTGCGACTGCGGGTATTCGGCGGTGAGAAAGGTGGAAATGGTCAGGTCGCGGTACAGCAGCGCATCGGGCTTGACGTATACCGTTTCGTGCGGGGCCAGGTCGCGGAACATGGTGTTGCCGGGCGAGTGCAGCAACAGCAGGCCCGGCGCGCTGGGCGCGTGGAAAATATCATCGAACTGGCCGAGCGGGTATTCGTATTCGACGTCGCCGCCATCGCGTACCTTGAAATACAGGTTGTTGGCGGTCGGCGCGTACGTCACCGAGTCGGTCGCGGCGAGAAACACGTGGTCGCGCACCCACATGCGCTTGCCCGGATCGAGCGGCAGCGACACGATTTCGCCCGGGTGGTTGTCCGACAACGCCACGTGCCCCGGCCCGGTCGCCTGCAACTGGAAGTTTTCCATCTTGGCCAGCAAGCGCGTGATGAACGACTTGCCGTCCTTGTAGTTGGCCAGCTTGACGCCGGGTTCGACGAAGGTGATCTTGTGGTGCGAGAACCAGATGCGGTCGTCCGGGTGCAGATTGAAGTCGGCCACCGGCACGAACGAACCGGCGATTTGTACCCGCGAGCGACCGAACTGGATTTCCGCCATGTCCGCCGCGCCGGGCAGTTCTTCCCAGCCCGAACCGGACACCAGCGTGTTCACCTTCGCCGGTGCGCCACAGGTGCGGCAGGTCGCGCGCGCCGTCAGCGGCCCGGTCATCCGGCAGTACGGGCAGGGGTAGGCATCGACCGAACCGGGCGCGCTTGGCGTGTTCATCGCTGCCGCCTCATTCGGAAAGATGATGGTGGTACATCGACTGGATGCCCACACGCCCAGGGCCGGTGAGCTGGGCCATGTACAGCTTCGAGAACAGGCCGGTTTTCACGCCGGGTACCGGCACGGTTTCCAGCTTGACCGAGGAATCCTTGTAGAGGAACTTGCCGGCTTCGACCAGGATCGTCTCACCCGCGCCGAGCGTGCGTTGCAGCACGTCGCCGTTGCCGTGCAGCATCAGCATGCCCGGTTGCGCCTGGGTGATGAAGCGATCCAGGTACATGCCGTTGCCGCCGTGCAGCAGGTTCACCAAGCCCTTGATGCGCACGAACGAGTACGTCACCGAATGCGAGGCCAGCAGGAAGGCGTGCTCGCGCACGTCGATCTCCATCCCCGGATGGATAGGCATCACCACCAGCTCGCCGGGCGCGTCGCGCGAAAAGGCGATCCGCCCCGGCCCTTTGGCGTACAGCACCGAGTACGGCATGCCGCGCATGCTCCGGCCGCTGGGCAGGTTGTATTGCTCCAGCGGAACGCCAGGCTCCTTCCACAGCATCGTGTGCTGCTCGAAATACACCGAATCGCCCTGTTGCAGGGCAATGTCGGCGACCGGCACGTATTTGCCTTCGACTTGCAGGGTCGAGTTGCCGAACTTGAACTCCTCCATGTCGCGCAGGCGCGGTGCTTCGCGCCAGCCCGAATCGGACACCTTGTCCTTGACATCCAGCGGCGCGCCGCAGGAAACGCATTGCAGGGCATTGGCCGCATTGTTCATGCGGCACCACGTGCAGACGATCACTTCCACGGCATTCCCCTTGCGTTGCCGGCCCGCCCCCGCGGGCGCTGCGGCGAGCGGAAAATCCGCCGGGCTTACAAGCCCAGCGCCTTGGCCTTCGCCGCGTCGTAGTCGGCCTGGGTGATCAGGCCGGCATCGAGCATGGCCTTGGCCTTCTGCAGTTTGGCGATCGGGTCGTCCGCTGGCGGCGGCGCGGGCGCGGCCGGTGGCGGCGCGACCGGCTGCTGCAGGCCGGCCAAGCCACCGGTCATGCCGGTGGCCATGCCGAAGCCCATGATGCCACCGGGGCCGGCGTTTTCACCGGCGGCCTGAAAGCCGGCGGCCACGCTGGCTTGCAGGTTGGAGTTGCCGCGCGCGCCCGACAGCGCGTCGGCACGCTGCACGGTCTTGAGCAGCTCGCGCGTGTTGGCGTCGTACTCGATGGAAATGATCGCGGTCTTGGCGATCACCAGCCCGCGGTCGGTCTTCCACTGGTAGGCATTCTCGACCGCCGCCGACAGGCTTTTGGCGAAGCCGAGCGAATCCTGCTGCAGCTTGGTGATGCGGTTGCCCTTGTCAGCATCGTTGGAATACAGGCTGAAAGCCGGCGCCAGCGAACCGACCACTTCATTGAACAACTGGTCGGCGGCGGCATTGTCCATGTCGGTGAAGTCGAACACCTGCCCGGGCTGCAGATACGTGGCCGGCACGAAGTTCTTCACGAACAGGATCGGATCGACGATCTTGAGCGTGTAGGTGCCGCGCGTGACCGCGCCGACCTGCGTGCGCAAGAACGCGTCGTCCCAGTAGATCTCCGACTGCGTGCCGAAGCGATTGTCCGGCAGCTCCTTCAGGCACACGAAGATGGCGATCTGCTGCGATCCGGGCTGACCGCCGAACTTGAAGCGCTCCCAGCTCTGCTTGACCAGCGGATCGAGGATGCCGTCACCGGAAAAGATCGACTTGGAGTTGAGGTCGTCCGAATGCCATTCGTAGGCGCCCGCCTCGGCGACCAGCGCGGTGACCTTGCCGTCTTGAAACAGCAGCAGGCCGTAGCCTTCGGGCACGACAATCTTCGAGCCGTTGGTGATGATGTTGGACGAACCCTTGGTGTTGGAGCCGCGACCGGCGTTGGTGCCGCGCGGTACCGCCGAGAACAGCGCCGCCGTCGCCGGCAGGCCATCGGGAACCGTGAGGAAATCCTTCCACTGATCGGCCAGCGTGCCGCCGACCGCACCTTTCACCGCCTGAAAAAGACCCATTGCCGCCTCCACGAACCGTGGCCGGGCACCGCGCCCGACCGATGTGCCCACTATACCCGCTCGCCGGCTGCGCAATGCGCTGCGGCCAGGAACGGCACGCCCGGCATGCAAGGCATCGCAAGAAGTCGCGGGCCGCACGTCGATCACATGCAAGCAACGCGCATCGACCGAGGTTGCGGCCACCGGTACCAGCAGCCGTTTCGAGCGCGCAAAAACGAAAACCCCGGCCGGGCCGGGGCTTTCGTGCAGGCGTTGGCGGCAGGCTTTACTCGGCTGCGGCCGGCGCCTTGGCCGGGCGATCCACCAGTTCGACGTAGGCCATCGGCGCGTTGTCGCCGGCGCGGAAGCCACACTTGAGGATGCGCAGGTAGCCGCCCGGGCGGGTGTTGTAGCGCGGCCCGAGTTCGACGAACAGCTTGCCCACGGCCTGCTTGTCGCGCAGGCGCGAGAACGCAAGGCGACGATTGGCCACGCCGTCAATCTTGCCCAGCGTGATCAGCGGCTCGGCCACACGGCGCAATTCCTTGGCCTTGGGCAAGGTGGTGCGGATCAGTTCGTGCTTGATCAGCGAGGCCGCCATGTTGCTGAACATCGCCGAGCGATGCGAGCTGGTGCGGTTGAATTTGCGTCCGGCATTCTGGTGGCGCATGGCACTGGTCCTTGGTGATTCTGGCTAGCTTCGTGTGGCCGGCGCCGGCACTGAGGGTTGGTCAGGAGCGCTCGGGTTTTGAAATACGCCGCTGCGGAACTTGACTTGCTCCTCCGGCTGGAAGCGGCTCACCGGGGGTCGCACTTCGGTAGCTACTGGGTGCCATCCATGGCGCCCCGGGTGGGCTTCGGAACGCCCTGCCCGACCCTCCGTGGTCGGGCGCTGAGCGAGCGCGTTCGCTCAGCCCATCATCCCTTGCTGCAAACCGACCGGCGGCCAGTTCTCCAGCTTCATGCCGAGCGAAAGCCCGCGCTGGGCGAGGACTTCCTTGATCTCGGTGAGCGACTTCTTGCCCAGATTCGGGGTCTTGAGCAACTCGACCTCGGTCTTCTGGATGAGATCGCCGATGTAGTAGATGTTCTCGGCCTTCAGGCAGTTGGCCGACCGCACGGTCAACTCCAGATCGTCGATCGGGCGCAGCAGCACCGGGTCGACGCCGGCGGTGGCGGCCTTGGGCGCACCGCTCTCGCGGCGGGTGAAATCGCCGAACACCGACAGCTGATCGGTGAGGATGTCCGCGGCGGTGCGCATGGCTTCCTCGGCGTCGATCGCACCGTTGGTCTCGATGTCGATCACCAGCTTGTCCAGATCGGTACGTTGCTCCACGCGCGCCGCTTCCACCGCGTAGGCCACGCGAGTGACCGGGCAGAAGCTGGCGTCGAGCATCAGCCGACCGATGGTACGGGTCTCCTCATCGGGCTTGCGGCGGGCGGTGGCCGGCTGGTAGCCGAAGCCGCGCTCGACCTTCAGGCGCATGTTGATCGCCGTGTCCTTGGTGAGGTGGCAGATCACGTGCTCGGGATTGAGGATCTCGACGTTGTGGTCGGTCTTGATGTCGCCGGCCACGACCACGCCCTTGCCCTGGCGGGCGAGCGTGAGCATGCTGTGGTCGACGTTGTGCATGCGGATCGCCACGTCCTTGAGGTTGAGCAGGATCTCGATCACGTCTTCCTGCAGGCCCTCGACCGTGGTGTACTCGTGCAGCACGCCGTCGATCTCGACCTCGGTGATCGCGTAACCGGGGATCGAGGACAGCAGCACGCGGCGCAGGGCGTTGCCGAGCGTGTGGCCGTAGCCGCGCTCGAGCGGCTCGATCACGACCTTGGAACGGTGCGTGGTGATGCGTTCGATGTTCGGGCCGCGCGGACGCAGCACCTGATGGGCGGAAACCGACATGGTTGCGCGTTCTCCTGAAATGAGGGGTGTCGCCGCGGAACCCGTCGGCCCCGCGCGTGCAGACGATTACTTCGAGTACAGCTCGACGATCAGCGCTTCGTTGATGTCCGAAGGCAGGTCGGAGCGCTCGGGGATGGCCTTGAACACGCCGCTGAACTTGCCGGCGTCCACGTCCATCCAGGCCGGCACCAGCGCCATCTTCTGCGACACGTCCAGCGCCTCTTTCACCGCCAGGTGCTTTTGCGCGCGCTCGGTCAGAGCGACGATGTCGCCGGCCTTGAGCTGGTAGGACGGCAGGTTGACGGGCTTGCCGTTCACCGTGACGTTGCAATGCGAGACGATCTGCCGCGCCTGCGGGCGGGTGACCGCGAAACCCATGCGGTAGACGACGTTGTCCAGTCGCGTTTCGAGCATCTGCAGCAGCATCTCGCCGGTATTGCCCTTGCGGCGCGAGGCCTTGCGGTAGTAGCTGCGGAACTGGCGCTCGAGCATGCCGTAGATGCGCTTGAGCTTCTGCTTCTCACGCAACTGGGTGGCGTAGTCGGAGAGCTTGCCCTTGCGGGCGCCGGCGGCGCCATGCTGGCCGGGCTTGTTCTCGAGCTTGCACTTGGAGTCGATCGCCCGCGCCGGGCTCTTCAGGCCGAGGTCGGCGCCTTCGCGGCGGGCGAGTTTGCAGCTGGGTCCGATGTAGCGTGCCATGAGTTGTCTCGTTCTCTTTGAGAAGTCCGGCCATGCAGGGCCGGTACCAATTCCTGCGATCGGGGTGTCGGGTCAAACCGCGTTCATGCCGCTTTCGAGGCGATCGCGGACGACCGCACTTACACCCTGCGCTTTTTCGGCGGACGACAGCCGTTGTGCGGGATCGGGGTGACGTCGATGATGTTCATCACCTTGTAGCCGACGTTGTTGAGCGAACGCACGGCCGACTCACGCCCCGGGCCCGGGCCCTTGATGCGCACTTCCAGCGTCTTCACGCCGTAGTCGAGCGCGGCCTTGCCGGCCTTCTCGGCGGCGACCTGGGCTGCGAACGGGGTGGACTTGCGCGAACCGCGGAAACCCGCGCCGCCCGAGGTCGCCCACGACAGCGCGTTGCCCTGGCGGTCGGTGATGGTGATGATGGTGTTGTTGAATGAAGCCTGGACGTGCGCGATTCCGTCGGTGACGACGCGCTTGACCTTCTTCTTCGTCTTCGCTGCTGCTGCGGCGGGCTTGGCCATGATGGGTGCTCTGAGATCCGGGGATTACTTCTTGATGGCCTTGCGCGGGCCCTTGCGGGTGCGCGCATTGGTGCGCGTACGCTGGCCCCGCACCGGCAAGCCGCGACGGTGGCGCAGGCCGCGGTAGCAGGACAGATCCATCAGGCGCTTGATCGACATGCCGACCTCACGGCGCAGGTCGCCCTCGACCGTGAACTTGGCCACCGCCGCGCGCAGGCGCTCGACTTCGGCCTCGGCCAGGTCGCGAATCCGCGTGGACGCCTTGACCCCGGCGACCTCGCAGATCTTCTTCGACCGCGTGCGGCCGATTCCGTAGATGCTTTGCAGACCCACCCAGACGTGCTTCTGGACGGGAAGATTGACACCGGCAATGCGCGCCATCAGGCGATCTCCGACTGTGATTGCGGCGCCCTCGCAAAAGCCCTGGGCGCGGTGAACTGGCAAGTATAACAAGGCTTCAGGCATTAGTGAAGCACCGCGTCCGATCGACCGCGATACCCGGCATGGGGAGTGTGCCCATGCTCCGGCGACAGCCCGGTCGCGGCAAACCGGGCGATGCATCCGCCCTGCCCACCCACCTGCGCTCCTCATGCGCAGGCACTGCGTCCGGCCCACCCGTGCGTGAAGCGTCGCACGGGTCGCCCATCGTTTCCCTCCCGTCCGGGGAGGGGCGGTTGATTCCATTTCCGCCACAGCCAAACCGGCACCGCGAACAACCACTAACGCGTCTTGCCGGCGCCGCTCTTCAAGTTCGCTTTCTTCAGCAGGCTCTCGTACTGGTGCGACATCAAGTGCGCCTGAATCTGCGCGATGAAGTCCATCAGCACCACCACCACGATCAACAGCGAGGTGCCGCCGAAATAGAACGGCACCGCCCACGCCTTCTGCAAGGTCTCCGGCAGCAGGCAGACCAGGGTCAGGTACAGCGCACCGGCCAGGGTCAGACGGGTGAGTACCGCATCGACGTAGTCGGCGGTCGCCTTGCCGGGTCGGATGCCGGGAATGAGCGCACCGGATTTCTTCAAGTTCTCCGCCGTTTCCTGCGAGTTGAAGGTCAGGGCGGTGTAGAAGAACGTGAAGCCGATGATCAAGCCGCCGTAGAGCACCATGTGCAGCGGCTCGCCCGGAGCCAGCGCATCGGTGATCCGATGCAGCCACGCGAAGTTGGGATTGGTGCCCGCCATCGCCGCGGCGGTTGCCGGGAACACGATCAGGCTGGAGGCGAAGATCGGCGGGATCACGCCGGACATGTTGAGCTTGAGCGGCAGGTGCGAGGTCTGGTTGAGGTACGCCTGGCGGCCGCCCTGACGACGGGCGTAGTTGACCGTGATGCGGCGCTGCCCGGATTCGACGAACACCACGAACCACAGCACCAGCAGCACCAGCGCGAAAATCAGGATCACCGCCAGCGAGCTGATTTCGCCGCTGTTGACCTGATGGACGGTGGAGATCACTGCGCCCGGCAAGCCGGCGACGATGCCCGCCTCGATGATCAGCGACACGCCGTTGCCCACGCCGCGCTCGGTGATCTGCTCGCCCAGCCACGTCAGGAACATGGTGCCGGCGGTCAGCGCCACCACCGCGGTCAGGATGAAACCCGGCCCGGGCGCGTATACCACGTGCTGCGACTGCAGGCCCACCGCCACGCCGAACGACTGTGCGGCGCCCAGCCCCACCGAGGCGTAGCGCGTCCACTGGGTGATCTTGCGCTGCCCGGCCTGACCTTCCTTGCGCAGGCCCTGCAGGCTGGGCAGGATCTGCGCCAGCATCTGGATCACGATCGAGGCGGTGATGTAGGGCATCACGTTGAGCGCGAAGATGCTCATGCGGCTCAACGCGCCACCCGAGAACATGTTGAACATGTCCAGGATGGTGCCCTTCTGCTGCTCCATCAGTCGCAGCAACGCCTGCGGATCCACGCCGGGCACCGGGATGTAGGTACCGAGGCGATAGACGATCATCGCCGCGAACACGAACAACAAGCGCTGGCGCAGCTCGACGAACTTCCCGGCCTGGGCCAGCCCGCCGATCGACTTGGGATCGCGCGACATCGATTACTCGACGCTGCCGCCGGCCGCCTCGATGGCGGCCTTGGCACCGGCGGTCGCCAACACGCCCTTGAGCGTGAACTTGCGCGCCAGCTCGCCCTTCTTCACCACCTTGGCCTGCTTGGCCGTGGCCGGCACCAGCCCGGCCGCGCGCAGGGCGGCCAAATCCACCACCTCGCTTTGCAGCTGCGCCAACTGATACAGCAGCACCTCGGCGGTATCGGCCTTGAGCTTGGAGTGGAAGCCGATCTTCGGCAGGCGGCGCTGCATGGGCATCTGGCCGCCTTCGAACCCGGCCTTGATCTTGCCCTTGCCGGCACGCGCGAACGAGCCCTTGTGGCCGCGGCCGCAGGTCTTGCCAAGGCCGGAGCCGATGCCGCGACCGACGCGGACGCGTTCCTTGCGGGCGCCCTCGGCGGGCTTGAGCGTATTGAGTTTCATGGTGATGTGTCCTTTGTTCAGGCATGCGCCTGATAAACGCGACCTTCCCGGCCGACCCGTTCGATTTACCCTTCGACCCGGACGAGGTAGTGCACGGTGTTGATCAGGCCGCGCACGCTCGGGTTGTCCGGAAGGGTGCGCACGTCATTGAGCTTGTTCAGGCCCAGCGCGCGCACCGACAGGCGATGCCGCGACTGGCAGCCGCGCATGCCCTTGACCAGACGCACGGTGACGGTCTTGTTGGCTTCAGGCTTGGACATGGGTGATCTCCTCGACGGTCTTGCCACGCTTGGCGGCGATCCGCGTCGGCGAGTGCATCGCCGACAGGCCCTTGACGGTGGCGCGCACCAGGTTGATCGGGTTGCGCGAGCCCACCGCCTTGGCGAGCACGTTCTTCACGCCGACCGCCTCGAGCACGGCGCGCATGGCGCCGCCGGCGATCACGCCGGTACCCTCGGAGGCCGGCTGCATGAACACGCGCGCGGCGCCGTGGCCGGCCTTGACCGAGTGCCACAGCGTGCCGTTGTTGAGCTCGACGGAAATCATGCCCTTGCGTGCGGCTTCCATCGACTTCTGGATGGCGACCGGCACTTCGCGTGCCTTGCCGTAGCCGAAGCCGATCTTGCCCTCGCCGTCGCCGACCACCGTGAGTGCGGTGAAGGTGAACTGGCGACCGCCCTTGACGGTCTTGGACACGCGGTTGACGGCGACCAGCTTCTCGATGAAGCCGTCGCTGTTTTCATTGCGTTCGAAACTGGCCATGCGTTTTCCTGTGTGCTTACGGCCTGCGGCCGCTTATCGTTGTGGGTACTTCGGGTGCGGACTCACGCCCGCGGTGTGACGCAGATCAGAACTGCAAACCACCCTCGCGGGCGGCGTCGGCCAGCGCCTTGATGCGGCCGTGGTAGCGGTAACCGGAACGGTCGAAGGCCACCTTTTCGATGCCCGCGTCCTTGGCCTTGGCGGCGATCGCCAGCCCGACCTTGGCCGCGGCGGCGAGGTTCTTGGTGCCCTTCAGACCCTCCTTGACGCCGGCCTCGACCGTCGAGGCCGCCGCCAGCACCTTCGAACCATCGGCACTGAACAACTGCGCATAGATGTGCTGGCCGGTGCGCAGCACCGACAGGCGCGGCACACCGAGGATGCGGATGCGCGAGCGCGTGGTCTTGGCACGGCGCAGGCGGGCGATTTTCTTTTCCATGACTGGTTCCTCGAAACAAGCTGCAGAAGCGTCGGAGAGACAGGGCACTTTCGAAAGTCGGCCATGAACGGCCGGCTTCTCGTTGCGCGGACGAACCCGCGCAAACCTTACGTCTTCTTGGCTTCCTTCATGTTGATCTTCTCGCCGCTGTAGCGCACGCCCTTGCCCTTGTAGGGCTCCGGCGGACGATAGCCGCGAATCTTGGCCGCCACCGCGCCGACGGCCTGCTTGTCAGCGCCGCTGACGAGGATCTCGGTCTGCGTCGGGGTGGCGATGGTGATGCCATCGGGTGCCTTGAACGACACCGGGTGCGAGAAGCCCAGGCTCAGGCTGAGTTCCTTGCCGCTCATCGCGGCGCGGTAACCCACGCCGACCAGTTCGAGCTTGCGCTCGAAGCCCTTGGACACGCCGGTGATCATGTTCGCCAGCAGCGCACGCGCCGTGCCGGCCATCGGCATGTGTTCGGCCGGGGCGGAGAACTGCACATGGCCGTTGTCCACCGCCACGCTCACGCCATGGGGCTTGGTCAGGTTGAGCGTGCCCTTGGGGCCCTTGACGCTGACCTGGTCGGCACTGATGTGGCATTCCACGCCCTTGGGCAGGGCGATGGGCTTCTTGGCTACACGAGACATGGGTAACTACTCCTTAAGCCACGAGGCAGATGACTTCGCCACCCACGCCCGCGGCGCGGGCCTGAGCGTCGGTCATGATGCCCTTGGAAGTGGAGATGATGGACACGCCGAGGCCGCCGAGCACCTTGGGCAGCGCATCGGCGCCGCGATACTGGCGCAGACCCGAGCGCGACACGCGCTCCAAGCGCTCGATCACCGGCTTGCCCTCGTAATACTTCAGGACGATTTCCAGCTTCAGCTTGCCGCGGCCGGCCTCGGTCACGCGCGAGTCGGCGATGTAGCCTTCCGACTTCAACACGCCGGCCAGGGCGACCTTGATCTTGGAGGACGGCATCGACACCGTCGGCTTGCCAACGGCCAGCGCGTTCTTGATGCGCACCAGCATGTCGGCGATGGGATCAGTCATGCTCATTTCAGTAATTCCTCAGCATCGATATCCGCTTGGGAGCGGGGAAAAAATTTCGGGACTCGGGACTCGGGATTCGGGATTCGGGACTCGGGACTCGGGATTCGGGATTCGGGATTCGGGATTCGGGATTCGGGATTCGGGATTCGGGATTCGGGATTCGGGATTCGGGATTCGGGATTCGGGATTCGGGACTACAGCAATGCTTCGTCCCTGCTCCCTGCTTCCCGCTCCCTGCTCCCTGCTCCCTGCTCCCCTGCTTCCCGCTCCCTGCTCCCTGCTCCCTGCTCTGTCACCAGCTGGCTTTGCGCAACCCCGGCACGTCGCCACGCATGGTCGCTTCGCGCAGCTTGGTGCGGGCCAGACCGAACTTGGCGTAGGTGCCGCGCGGGCGGCCGGTCAGCGCACAGCGGTTGCGCTCGCGGATCGGGCTGGAGTCGCGCGGCAGCTTTTGCAGCTTGACCGCCGCATCCATCTTTTCCTCGTAGGAAGCGGTCGTGCTGGAGACGATCTTCTTCAGCTCGGCGCGCTTGCCGGCGTATTTTTTGGCGAGCTTCGCGCGCTTGAGGTCGCGATTCACCATGCTGGTCTTGGCCATTGTGTACTTCTCTGCTTCTGTGTGAAGACCGCACCGGATGGGCGGGCTTGTACGGTGCTTTCGGCGATCAGTTGCGGAACGGGAAACCGAAACCCTCGAGCAGGGCGCGGGCTTCCTCGTTGGTGCGGGCGGTGGTGGTGATGGCGATGTCCATGCCGCGGATCGCATCGACCTGGTCGTAATCGATTTCCGGGAAGATGATCTGTTCCTTCACGCCCATGTTGTAGTTGCCGCGGCCGTCGAAGGCGCGGCCGGACACCCCGCGGAAGTCGCGCACGCGCGGCAGCGCGACGTTCACCAGGCGATCGAGGAACTCGAACATGTGACCGCGGCGCAAGGTGACCTTGCAGCCGATCGGCCAGCCGTCGCGGATCTTGAAGCTGGCCACCGACACGCGCGCCTTGGTGACGACGGGCTTTTGGCCGCCGATCTTGACCATGTCGGCCACCGCGTTCTCGAGGATCTTCTTGTTGCCCACCGCCTCGCCCACGCCCATGTTGAGCGTGATCTTGGACAGGCGCGGGACCTGCATCGGGTTCGTGTAGCCGAAACGTTCCATCAGCTTGGGAACGACGGTTTCCTTGTAGTGCTTCTCGAGACGGGTGGTCATGTCATTTGTCCTGGGGAATCTGCTTGTCGGAACCGGCCAGGCGCAGCGCCGGCTTTCCTGATCAGGCGTCGATCGCCTCGCCGCTGGAACGGAACACCCGCACCTTGCGGCCGTCGCCGAGCGTCTTGTAGCCAACGCGCTCGCCCTTGCCGGTGGCCTGGTTGAGCAGCATCACGTTGGAGATGTGGATGGATGCCTCACGCTCGACGATGCCGCCGGGCTGGTTGGCCTGCGGGTTGCCCTTGGTGTGGCGCTTGACGATATTGATGTTCTGCACGACCACCCGGTCGGCTGCCACGCGCAGCACTTCGCCCTTCTGGCCCTTGTTCTTGCCGGTGATGACCAGCACGTTGTCGCCCTTGCGGATACGATTCATGGCGTTGCACCTTTCATTGTTGCGGGACTCGGGACTCGGGATTCGGGACTTCGCACCGGCGCGGCTGTTGCTTGCACCTGCTTTCCCTGCTCCCTGCTCCCTGCTTCAAAGCACCTCGGGCGCCAGCGAGACGATCTTCATGAACTTCTCGGAGCGCAGTTCGCGCGTGACCGGCCCGAAGATGCGGGTGCCGATCGGCTCGAGCTTGTTGTTCAGCAATACGGCGGCGTTGCCGTCGAAGCGGATCAGCGAACCGTCGGCGCGGCGCACGCCCTTGCGGGTGCGTACCACCACGGCGTCATAGACCTCGCCCTTCTTGACCTTGCCGCGCGGGATGGCATCGCGGATCGAAACCTTGATGACGTCGCCGATGTGCGCATAGCGGCGATGCGAGCCGCCGAGCACCTTGATGCACATCAGTTCACGCGCACCGGAGTTGTCGGCGGCCTGCAGGTAGGACTGCATCTGGATCATGATTCAGTCTCCTTGAGGTCAGGCGGCGGCGTGGGCGACGATCTCGACCACGCGCCAGTTCTTGGTCTTGGACATCGGCGCGCATTCGGCCACCCGCACGATGTCGCCTTCCTTGCAGGCGTTGTCGGCGTCGTGGGCGTGCAGCTTGGTCGAGCGGCGGATGTACTTGCCGTACAGCGCGTGCTTGACCTGCCGTTCGACGAGCACGGTGACGGTCTTGTCCATCTTGTTGCTGACCACGCGCCCTTGCACGGTGCGCAGCTTGCTTTCGTTGACAGCTTCGTTCATGGCTATGCCTTGGTCGTCCGGCGCTTACTTCTTGCCGTTCAGCAGGGTGTTGACGCGGGCGATCTCGCGGCGCACGCGGCGGATCTGGTGTGGCTGCGCGAGCTGGCCCGAGGCCTTCTGCATGCGCAGCGCGAACTGCTCCTTGTGCAGATCGGTCAGGTGCGCAGCCAGCTCGGCGGCGGATTTCTGGCGGAGTTGGGTCAGTTCCATGTCAGCGCACCGTGCGGGTCACGAAGGTGGTGGTGACGGACAGCTTGGCCGCGGCCAGACGGAACGCCTCGCGCGCCGTCGCCTCGTCCACGCCCTCCATCTCGTACAGCACGCGCCCGGGCTGGATCTGCGCGACCCAATACTCCACGTTGCCCTTGCCCGAGCCCATGCGGACCTCGATCGGCTTCTTGGTGATGGGCTTGTCCGGGAAAATGCGGATCCACAGCTTGCCGCCGCGCTTGACGTAACGGCTGATGCTGCGGCGCGCCGCCTCGACCTGGCGGGCGGTCAGCTGGCCGTGCGAGGTGGCCTTCAGGCCGAAATCGCCGAAACTGACGGACGCGCCGTTCCAGCTCAGGCCCTCGTTGCGGCCACGGAACATCTTGCGGTACTTGGTTCGCTTGGGTTGCAACATGGCTTATTCCCTCCTGCCGGCGCCACGCGGAGCGCGCGCCTCGTCACGATCGCGGCGCGGGCCGCGCGGACGGTCATCGTCGCGGCGCGGGGCGCGCGCCGGGGCGGCTTCCTCGCGTTCGCCCTTGTCCTGGCCGACCGCCGAGAAGTCGAAGATCTCGCCGCGGTAGACCCATACCTTCACGCCGATCACGCCGTAGGTGGTACGCGCTTCGGCGAAGCCGTAATCGATGTCCGCGCGCAGGGTATGCAGCGGCACGCGGCCCTCGCGGTACCACTCCGAGCGGGCGATCTCGGCGCCGTTCAGGCGGCCGCCGACATTGACCTTGATGCCCAGCGCGCCCAAGCGCATGGCATTGCCCACGGCGCGCTTCATGGCGCGGCGGAACATGATGCGCTTTTCCAACTGCTGGGCGATCGACTCGGCCACCAGTTGCGCGTCCAGCTCGGGCTTGCGCACTTCGGCGACATTGATGTGCGCCGGCACGCCCATGACATCGGACACGTCCTTGCGCAGCTTCTCGATGTCCTCGCCGCGCTTGCCGATCACCACGCCCGGGCGGGCGCTGTGGATGGTCACGCGCGCGGTCTTGGCGGGGCGCTCGATGATGATCTTGCTGATGCCGGCCTGCGCCAGCTTCTCGCGCAGCATCTGCCGCACCTTCAGGTCACCCGTCAGGTACTCGGAGAACTGCCGCTTGTTGGCGAACCACTTGGAGTTCCAATCCTTGGAAATGCCAAGGCGGATGCCAGTCGGATGGACTTTGTGACCCATGGTGTCAGTTCCCCCCGCCGACGACGACGGTGATGTGGCTGGTGCGCTTGAGAATGCGATTGCCGCGGCCCTTGGCACGCGCCATGAAGCGCTTGAGCAGCGGACCTTCGTCGACACAGATGGTGGCGACTTTCAACTCGTCCACATCCGCGCCCTGGTTGTTTTCGGCGTTGGAGATGGCCGACATCAGAACCTTGCGAACCAGATGGGCGGCCTTCTTGTCGGAGAAGGCCAGCAGATCGCTGGCGCGCCCGACCGGCAGGCCACGCACCTGGTCGGCGACCAGACGCGCCTTCTGCGGCGAGATGCGCGCGGAGCGCAAGATGGCTTTGGCTTGCATGATCGACTCCTTACTTCGACGCGGCCGCTGCGGCGGCCTTCTTGTCGCCGCCGTGCGCCTTGAACAGGCGGGTCATGGCGAACTCACCGAGCTTGTGCCCGACCATGTTCTCGTTGACCAGCACCGGGATATGCGCCTTGCCGTTGTGGATGGCGATGGTCATGCCAACCATTTCCGGCAGGATCATCGAGCGGCGCGACCAGGTCTTGATCGGCTTCTTGCTGCCACCGGCCGCCTCCACCTTCTTCATCAGGTGGTGATCGACGAACGGGCCTTTCTTCAGTGAACGTGCCATGTTTCGTTTCCTTTATTGGTCGTCCTGACCAGGAGCCCGGCCGTCCTGGCCGGACTTTCAATTTGAGATCAGCCCCTGCGGTCGCGCACGATGAACTTCTGCGTGCGCTTGTTGTTGCGGGTCTTGTAACCCTTCGCCGGCTGGCCCCACGGGGACACCGGATGCGGATTGCCCTGGCCGGCACGCGCCTCGCCACCACCGTGCGGGTGATCGACCGGGTTCATGGCCGCGCCGCGCACGGTCGGGCGCACGCCCATCCAGCGCTTGGCGCCGGCCTTGCCGACCTTGTGCAGGCTGTGCTCGCCGTTGCCGACCTCACCGATGGTGGCGCGGCACTCGCCGGGCACGCGGCGCATCTCGCCCGAACGCAGGCGGATGGTGGCGTAGCCTTGCTCACGCGCGACCAGCTGCACCGAGGCGCCGGCGCTACGCGCCAACTGCGCGCCCTTGCCGGGTTTCATCTCGACGCAATGCACGGTCGAGCCAACCGGGATGTTGCGCAGCGGCAGCGTATTGCCGACCTTGATCGGGGCATCGTGCCCGGCGATCAGCTGATCGCCCACCGCCACGCCACGTGGCGCGATGATGTAGCGACGCTCGCCGTCGACGTAGCACAGCAGCGCGATGTTCGCGGTGCGGTTGGGATCGTACTCGATCGTCTCGATGCGCGCCGGAATGCCTTCCTTGTCGCGCTTGAAGTCGATGATGCGATAGTGCTGCTTGTGCCCGCCGCCGATGTGGCGGGTGGTGATCCGCCCGTGGTGGTTGCGGCCACCGGTACGGTTCTGCTTTTCCAGCAACGGCTGGTGCGGAGCGCCCTTGTGCAGGCCCTCCGTCACGACCCGCACCATGCCGCGACGGCCGGGCGAGGTGGGCTTGAATGTCATCAGTGCCATGTCGATTCCTGCCTTCAGGCCTTGGCCATCACGTCGATCGACTGGCCCTCGGCCAGCGTCACGTACGCCTTGCGCCAATCGCCGCGGTGGCCGGCGCGGGAACGGAAGGACTTGGACTTGCCCTTGACGTTCGCCACGTTGACCGCCTCGACGGTGACGTTGAACAATTTTTCCACCGCCGACTTGATGTCGGCCTTGGTGGCCTCGCGCGCGACCTCGAACACGAACTGGTTCGAGACTTCCTGCAGGCGTGCGGTTTTTTCCGACACGTGCGGGGCGCGGATCACCGAGTAATGCTTGAACTCGCTCATGCCAGCCACTCCTCGACCTTCTTGACCGCTTCGGCGGTCATCACGACGCTGCGCGCGCCCACCAGCGAGACCGGGTCCATGCCCTGCACGTCACGCACTTCCACGTAGGGGATGTTGCGTGCCGACAGGTACAGCGCCTCGCTGCCATCTTCGGTGACGATCAGCGGACGTTCGAGTTTGAGGTGCTCGAGCTTGGCGACCAGATCCTTGGTCTTGGGCTGCGCCACGTCGAACGTGTCGACGATCTTCAGGCGACCCTGCCGGTGCAGTTCGGACAAGATCGCGCTCACCGCGGCGCGATACATCTTGCGGTTGACCTTCTGCGCGAAGCTGCGCGGCTTGGCCGCGAAGGTGACGCCGCCGCCGACGAAGATCGGCGCGGTGAGCGCGCCGTGACGGGCGCCGCCGCCCTTTTGCTTCTTCGACTTCTTGGTGGTGCCATGCACCTCGGCGCGGGTCTTCTGCGCCTTGGTGCCGGCGCGACCGGCGTTGCGGTAGGCGACCACGACCTGATGCACGAGGTCGTGGCTGAAGGCGCGACCGAACACCTCGTCGGAGACGACCAGGTGCTTGTGCTTGTCGCTGCCGATGACGGGCAGTTCCATGACTAGACTCCTCAACCCTTGGCCGCGGGGCGGATGATGACATCGCCGCCCGGCGCACCGGGAACCGAACCCTTGACCGCGATCAGGCCGCGCTCCAGGTCCACCTTGACCACTTCCAGATTCACCGCACTGCGCGTGACCGCGCCCATGTGGCCGGCCATCTTCTTGCCGGGGAACACGCGCCCGGGCGTCTGCCGCTGGCCGATCGAACCCGGCGCGCGGTGCGACAGCGAGTTGCCGTGGGTGGCGTCGCCCATCGTGAAATGCCAGCGCTTGATCGTGCCCTGGAAGCCCTTGCCCTTGGACACGCCCTGCACGTCGACGATCTGCCCGACGTTGAAGATGTCCGCCTTGATCTCGCCGCCGACCGCGTAGCCGCCGATCTGGTCGGCCGCCACCCGGAACTCCCACAGCCCGCGCCCGGCCTCGACCTTGGCCTTGGCGTAGTGGCCGGCGGTGGGCTTGTCCAGCAGCCTCGCGCGGCGCGTGCCGGCGGTGACCTGGATGGCGGCGTAGCCGTCCGACTCCAGCGTCTTGACCTGGGTGATGCGATTGGGGCTGGCCTCGATCAGGGTCACCGGGATGGAACGACCATCGTCGGTGAAGACCCGGCTCATGCCGCACTTGCGGCCTACGATTCCGATGCTCATGTTGTATTCCTCAACCCAGCTTGATCTGCACGTCGACACCGGCCGCCAGTTCGAGCTTCATCAGCGCGTCAACGGTCTTGTCGTTGGGATCGACGATATCGAGCACGCGCTTGTGGGTGCGCGTCTCGTACTGATCGCGCGCATCCTTGTCCACGTGCGGCGAAACGAGCACGGTGTAGCGCTCGATCTTGGTCGGCAGCGGGATCGGGCCGCGCACCTGCGCGCCCGTGCGCTTGGCCGTCTCGACGATTTCGCTGGCCGACTTGTCGATCAGGCGATAGTCGTACGCCTTCAGGCGGATGCGGATTTTCTGGTCAGCCATGACTGGTGCCTTTGTATGTAAAGAGCGATTGTCTTGTGGGCCGCGGCTTTTCGCCGCGGCCCAAGTGAATCGTGATACGTGAATCGTGATTCGTCAGATCAAAAGCTTTGGCTTGGACGATTCACCATTCACCATTCTTGTGCCTTCAACAGCGAAGGTGCTCGATCCCCGACAACAGCCCTCGGGGATGACGATCTGACAAAGCCGCGCGCTGTGCGCGCGGGTCAGATCGTCATTTGATGAT
>JAFEEL010000055.1 GCA_018241125.1 Pseudomonadota bacterium
ACATCGCCTTGCACAACGGCAATCCCAAACCTTTCGTCTGGACCGCCAAGGCCAACGACATCCTGCAGAAAGTCATCCGTGCCAATCGACGCCTTGGTTCAAAGAATAACGAAGCACTACACTAGTTCGATGATCGATGGATCGGCCCTCCGTGGCCGACCATCGATTCGCCGATGTCGGAGTGAATCCGCCATCGGCTCTCGCAACGCACGCTCGCGTGCGATGCGGCGGTACATCCATGTACCGCGAGCCCGCTTCGGCGCGGATTCGGCAAAGCGCAGCGCGCGCCGATCAGGCAAAATGGCAGCTTGCCAAAGGCGCGGATCCAGTGAACGAAGCAAGACTCCTCGATCCATCCGAATCCCGCGAGGAAGCCGCGCTGGAAGCGTCGATCCGGCCGCGCCGGCTGGACGACTACCTCGGCCAGCAGCCGGTGCGCGAGCAGCTCGGGGTGGCCATCGAGGCCGCCAAGCGCCGCGCCGAGGCGCTCGATCACGTGCTGATCTTCGGCCCGCCGGGGTTGGGCAAGACCACGCTTTCGCACGTCATCGCCAACGAGCTGGGCGTCAACTTGCGCACCACGTCGGGGCCGGTGATCGAGCGCGCCGGCGATCTGGCCGCGCTGCTGACCAACCTGCAACCGCACGACGTGCTGTTCATCGACGAGATTCATCGCCTGTCACCGGTGGTCGAGGAAGTGTTGTACCCGGCGATGGAGGATTTCCACATCGACCTGATGATCGGCGAGGGCCCGGCCGCGCGCTCGATCAAGCTCGACCTGCCGCCGTTCACCCTGATCGGCGCCACCACCCGCGCCGGTCTGTTGACCGGGCCGCTGCGCGACCGTTTCGGCATCGTGCAGCGCCTCGAGTTTTATTCACCCGAGGAGCTGACCCTGATCGTGCGCCGCTCGGCGAAGATCCTCGGCATCGCCTGCGACGCCGAGGGCGCGGCCGAGATCGCGCGGCGCTCGCGCGGCACCCCGCGCATCGCCAACCGCCTGCTGCGGCGCGCCCGCGACTATGCTCAGGTGCGTGCCGACGGCGTCATCACCCGCGCGGTGGCCGATGCGGCGATGGCGATGTTGAAAGTTGATGGTGAGGGCTTCGATCAACTCGACCGCCGCCTGCTGCGCACCATCATGGACAGCTTCGACGGCGGCCCGGTCGGCGTGGAATCGCTGGCCGCAGCGCTCTCCGAGGAACGCGGCACACTGGAAGACGTGATCGAGCCGTACCTGATCCAGCAAGGCTGGCTGGTGCGCACCGCACGCGGGCGCATGGTCAGTGCCAAGGCGTGGCGGTTGTTCGGGTTGGAGCCGAAAAACCGGGACTCGGGATCCGGGACTCGGGACTCGGGAGAGCTGTTTTGATCTGCCGACGCGCGAACCAAATGGATGCCGGGCAGGTCGAAGCGGGAGCAGGGACCAGGGAGCAGGGAGCAGGGAGATGGGATCGGTACCACGACGCCCATCTGTCATCCCGAACGCAGTGAGGGATCTGCTGCTGCGCATCGTTGTGCCGACCAAGCAGATCCTTCGCTGCGCTCAGGATGACAGCGTGGATGTAGCCGACGGCACTTGGTGGGAGACGGGAAGTGGGAAGCGGTGAGCCTGAAGCGGTGAGCCTGAAGCGGTGAGCCTGAAGTGGTGAGCCTGAAGCGGTGAGCCTGAAGCGGTGAGCCTGAAGCGGTGAGCCTGAAGCGGTGAGCCTGAAGCGGTGAGCCTGAAGCGGAGACGGGAGAACATGACCTCATTGCGCATCGAATCGGAGTCCCTTTGACGACAGCGCCCGCGAACCCCGATCCCGCATCCGCGCCGTTCATCTGGCCGATAAGGGTTTACTGGGAAGATACCGACGCCGGCGGGGTGGTTTACCACGCCAGCTACCTGCGCTTCCTCGAGCGCGCGCGCACCGAATGGCTGCGCAGCGCCGGGTTCGCGCAGGACGCGATGCGACAGGATGTGGGCGTGGTGTTCGTGGTGCGGGCGATGCAGTTGGAGTTTTTGCGCCCGGCCAAGCTCGACGACGAGTTGATCGTCGAGGTGGCGATGGACGCGGCGCGGCGGGCCAGCCTGCTGCTGCGGCAAGTCATCCGGCGCGGCGACACGGTGTTGCTGGAAGCGCAGGTGAAGGTGGCCTGCGTGGCCGCTACGGATTTCCGCCCGTGCGCGCTGCCGGCGCTGCTGGCCGCGCGGATCGGACAACAAGGAGTACGTGCATGAGTGTGATGTGGGAGATGTTGGCGATGTTGCAGTCGGCCCCGCAGGCCCTGCCCGACGTCGCCTCGCCGGTGGTGACCTCCACCGCGGCCGATGCGGCCACTGCGACGACCACGGCGATCGCGCCCGGCGGCGGGCTGGACGTGCTCAAGCTGGTGCTCGACGCCAGCTTGCCGGTGAAGTTCGTGATGGGCCTGCTGCTGCTGGCCTCGATCGCCTCGTGGATCATCATCTTTCTCAAGCAGAGCGTGCTGCGCGCCGCCGCCAAGGGCGCCGACGGCTTCGAGGAAAAGTTCTGGTCGGGTGCCGACCTCACCCACCTGTACCGCGACGCCACCGAGCGCAACCGCGTCACCTCCGGCACCGAGGCGATCTTCGAGGCGGGCTTCCGCGAGTTCTCGCGCCTGCGCCAGCGCAAGGGCATGGATTCGCGCATCCAGCTCGAAGGCGCGCAGCGCGGCATGCGTGCGCAGCTCGCGCGCGAGGTTGATGCGCTCGAACACAATCTGGAGTTTCTGGCCAACGTCGGCTCGATCAGCCCCTATGTGGGCCTGTTCGGCACCGTGTGGGGCATCATGATTTCCTTCCAGGGGCTGGCAAGCATGAAGGCGGCCACGATCGCCACCGTCGCCCCGGGCATCTCCGAGGCGCTGGTCGCCACCGCGATGGGCTTGTTCGCCGCCATCCCGGCGGTGTGGGCCTACAATCGCATCGCCACCAAGGTCGAACGGCTCAACGTGCGCTACGAGGCCTTCGTGGAGGAGTTCTCCTCGATCCTGCAACGCCAGGCGCCGGTGGGTGACTGAGGACAGAGGACAGAGGACAGAAGACGGAAGACAGAGGACAGAAGACGGAAGACAGAAGACAGAAGACGGAAGACAGAAGACAGAGGACAGAAGACGGAAGACAGAAGAGAGAAGACAGAAGACGGAAGACAGAAGACGGAAGACAGAGGGCTGATGGTTGCCAGTGGTCTGTTGCCGGTTTTCGGTTTGCGTGAATCAAGGAATCCGAATGACATCGTTTGCTGCAATGAACCGTGCACGATGCGCCGCGGGAGCGGTTATCCCTCGCGTGCCGCCGCACCGGCTGCGTCCACTGCGGACTGACCACCTTTCTGTCTTCTGTCTTGTGTCTTCTGTCCTGTGATGCGCAAGCGCCGCAAGCTCAAGGCCGAGATCAACGTCGTTCCCTACATCGACGTGATGCTGGTGTTGCTGATCATCTTCATGGTCACCGCACCGCTGCTCAATCTGGGCGTGGACGTGGACTTGCCGCGCTCGCGGGCGCACGCGCTGGAGGCCAGGAAGGAGGCGGTGATGGTGCTGGTCGATGCGCAAGGCGCCTTCAGTTATCAGGTCGGCGACGGCAAGCCCAAACCGCTGGCCTCCGCCGACGAGCTGGGCGCCACCATCCGCGCCATCCACGAACAGAACGCCGATGCGCCGGTGGTGCTGGCGGCCGACCATTCGCTGCAATACCAGAAGGTGATGGACGTGATGACGCTGCTGCAAGGCGCGGGCGTGGCCAAGGTGTCGCTGATGAGCCAGCCGGCGCAGGCGGCCGGCGCGGGGCAGCATTGAGGCCGTGCCGACCACGCCCGCCAAGCTGCGCGCGGTCGCCGGTTCGCTGGCGATCCACGCCCTTATCGGCCTCGTCCTGTACTGGGGGTTGCTGATGCAGACCGAGGTACGCAATGCGGGCGGGCAGGGGCCGGCGATCGAGGCCACCTTGATCAGCGCGCCGCTGCGTGGCCCGGTCGCGCACATCCCGCACGCCAGTCCGGACAAACCCAAGCCGCAGCCGCAACCCAAACCGCAACCGCCCGCACCGGCTCCGGCCCCGCAGCCGGTGCCGTTGCAGATGAAATCACAGACGCAGTTGCCCAAGCCCGACACCATCAATCAGGACGAAATCCGCCGCAACGCGCAGCTGGCCGCCGAGCAGGCGCGCAAGGAGCAGGATGAGCGCCGCCGGCAGGCGCAGATCGACCTCGACCGCAAGCAGCAGCAGCTGGAGGCCGAGAACCGCCAGCGCCAAATGCAAGCCGACGAAAACGCGAAAAAACTCGCGCAGCTGCGCGCCGAGCGTGCCGAGGCGGAACGGCAGGTCAAGCTGGCGCAACAAAAGCTCAAGCAAGATCAGGACATGCGCAGGCAGCTGGCGCAAGCCAGCGCGCCGGTCGCCGCACCGGCACATCCGCAGGCATCTGCCAGCAACGCCGGCGACACCGGGTTGCTGGGCAAATACAAGCAGGCGATCAACGATCAGGTGAACCTGAGCTGGGTGCACACTGGCGTTCCCGAGCAGGTGCACTGCAAGGTGCGTTTCACCCAGATCCCCGGCGGCGAGGTGATCGACGTAAAATTCCTCGACTGCCCACTCGACGCCGCCGGCCGCGACTCGGTCGAACGCGCCATGCAAAAAGCCCCGCTGCCGTATGCGGGATTCGAGTCCGTGTTCTCCCGGCAGGGTGAAGTGGACTTCTGCTATCCAACGGAGAAATGCACGCGATGAGACGATTCTGGAGTGGACTGATGTGCGCCCTTGCGCTGTTCCTGGTCGTCGGGTTCGTGCCGGCGGCCGCGCAAGGACTCGACGTGGGCCTGGTCACCGGCAACGACTCGGCACTTCCCATCGCCGTGGTGCCGATGGAATACCAGGGCAGCGGTGCCAAGCCCGACACCGTGGTGGCAGACGTGGTGCGTGCCGATCTGGCGCGTTCCGGGCAGTTCCGCGCGTTGCCGGTGGAGAGCATGGTCGAGCACCCGCAGTCGGCGGCCGACATGAAGTACCCGACCTGGCGGTTGCTCAAGCAGGACTACGTACTGGTCGGGCGCGTGCGCGACAGCGGCGACGGCGGCTATCGCGTGGAGTACGAGCTGTTCGACATCGCCAAGCAGCAGCGCATCCTCGGTCAGGCCATGACCGGCCGACCCGGCGAGATGCGCCGCGTCGCCCACGAGATCGCCGATCAGGTGTACGAAAAAATCCTCGGCGTGCGCGGCGCGTTCGACACCCAGATCGCCTACGTCACCGCGGTGGGCACCGGCAACAACATCAAGTATTCGCTGATGGTCGCCGACGCCGACGGCTTCAACCCGCAGTCGGTGGTGAACTCGCGCGAGTCGCTGATGTCGCCGGCGTGGAGCCCGGACGGCCACAAGCTGGCCTACACCAGCTTCGAGCGCGGCAACTCCACGATCTACCTGCAAACCATCGGCACCGGCGCGCGCGAGGTGCTGGCCTCGTTCAAGGGCATCAACGACGCCCCGGCGTTCTCGCCGGACGGCCGCAAGCTGGCGATGACCTTGTCCAAGTCCGGGCACCCGGAGATCTACGTGATGGACTTGGCCAGCCGCCAGCTCACGCAGGTGACCAACCATTACTCGATCAACACCGAGGCGGCATGGATGCCCGACGGCAACACCCTGCTGTTCACCTCCGACCGCGGCGGCAAACCGCAGATCTACCAGACCACGCTGGCCGGCGGCGAGCCGACCCGGGTGAGCTTCCAGGGCGCCTACAACGCCCACGCCACGATCTCCTTCGACGGCAAGAAGATCGCGATGGCGCAAGGCGGCGGGAACGTCTATCGTATTGCCTTGCTGGATCGCAGCAGTGGTGGAGCCGGTCGCTGGCAGATGCTTTCGCCTGGCAACCTCGATGAGTCCCCCAGTTTCGCGCCCAATGCCAGCATGGTCATGTACTCCGCCAAAGAAGGCGGTCGTGGCGTCCTTTACGCGGTTTCCGTCGACGGTCGGGTCCGGCAGCGTCTGGTGCTGTCCGACGGCGACGTGCGCGAGCCCGCCTGGGGCCCGTTCCGTTCGCGCTGACGCAGCGCGCGCCGATCCCCGTTCTCGATTCCTCCCACTCCCTCCCCACTCTCGCAAAGGACGATCGTCATGAACATCAACCGCACCCTCGTGATTGCCGCCGCGGCCTGCATCGCGCTGGCCGGCTGCACCAAGAAGAACGTCAAGGAAGGCCCGGCCGAAAACCTGCAGGGCCCGCCCTCGGCCAATACCCAGCCGATGGGCCCGAGCACCGGCGGCAAGTACACCCCGGCCGATCTTGAAACCGATTCGTGCCTGCGCCAGCGCGTGGTGTACTTCGATTTCGACAAGGACGCCGTCAAGCCCGAGTTCCAGGCCATCGTGGCTTGCCACGCCAAGTACCTGATGGATCGCCCGATGGCGCACATGCGTCTGGAGGGCAACACCGACGAACGCGGCAGCCGCCAGTACAACCTCGGCCTCGGCGAGCGCCGTGGCGATGCGGTGATGGCCGCCATCCGCGGCAACGGCGGTTCGTCCAGCCAGATGGACGTGGTCAGCTACGGCGAAGAAAAGCCGGTGTGCACCGAGTCCAACGAGGAATGCTGGAGCAAGAACCGCCGCGTCGAAATCGTCTACACGGCCAAGTGACTCCGATGCGCCCGCACCGTTTGGCGCTGGCGCTGGCGTGCGCGATGGCGGCCTGTGCCGCCGTCGGCGCGCAGGCGCAGTCGCGTGCCAGCTTGGCCGACCGCGTGGCGGCGCTGGAAGCGCGCGATCAGGCGCAAGGCCAACAAAACATGGACTTGCTCAACCGCATCGCCCAACTTGAAGCGGACGTGAAGGATCTGCGCTCGCAGGTCGAGCAGATGCGCAACGACCAGCAGCAGGCCGGAGATCGCGCCAAGGCGCAGTACATCGATCTCGACACGCGGCTGGGGCGACTGGAAGGCGTCAAGCCGTCGGCAGCGGTGCCGCCACCGGCGAGCCGACCGGGCCCGCCGCCAGCGCCGGCCGCCACCGACAGTGGGCCGCCACCGGCGCCGGCGCAACCATCGGCGACACCGGCCGACCCGGCCGCCGCCGATGCCGCCTACAAGGCCGCCTTCGACTCCATGCGTGCCGAGCATTACGCCGATTCGGCCAGCCAGTTCAACGCCTTCGTGCAGCAGTACCCGAACAGCCCGCTGGCGCCCAATGCGTTTTACTGGATGGGCGAATCGTTCTACGTCACCCAGAACTACCAGTACGCACTGCAGGCGTTCAAGACCGTGGTCGAGCGCTACCCGGATTCCAACAAGGCCTCCGGCGCCTTGCTCAAGGTCGGTTATTGTCAGGACGGCCTGAAGCAGCGCGAAGCGGCCAAGGCTTCCTTGCGCGAGGTGGTGCGGCGCTTTCCGGGCAGCGAGGAAGCCAATCAGGCGCAGCGCCGGTTGCGCGCGATGGCGATGGAAGAAAGCCGCTGACGGCGGTCGCTGCGCGCATGCTCGAGGCCGCGACGACCGACCGCCTGCGCGTCACCGAGATCTTCCACTCGTTGCAGGGCGAAGCGCGCGCCGTCGGCTGGCCGACGGTGTTCGTGCGCCTGACCGGCTGCCCGCTGCGCTGCGGCTATTGCGACACCGCCTACGCGTTCCAGGGCGGGCAGTGGTGGGAGATCGACGCCATCGTCGCGCATGTCGCGGGGTTTGGCGCGCGCCATGTATGCGTGACCGGCGGCGAGCCGCTGGCGCAGCGGCGCTGCCTCGATCTGCTCAAACGCCTGTGCGATGCCGGTTACGCGGTGTCGCTGGAAACCTCCGGCGCGCTGGACATCGGCGGTGTCGATCCGCGGGTGGCGCGGGTGATGGATCTCAAGACCCCCGGCTCGGGCGAGATGGCGCGCAACCGGCTGGAGAACATCGCGCTGCTCACCCCGCACGATCAAGTGAAGTTCGTGATCTGCGACCGTGCCGACTACGATTGGGCGAAGGCGCTACTGCGTGAACATGACCTGCCATCGCGCTGCGAAGTGCTGTTCTCGCCGAGCTACCAGCAGTTGCCCGCCCGTGAACTGGCGCAGTGGATGCTCGACGACCGCGTGGACGCGCGCTTCCAGTTGCAGTTGCACAAGGTGCTGTGGGGCGAGGAGACGGGAAGGTGAAGGCGGTGAATGGTGAATCGGGAATGGTGAATGGTGAAAGCAGACGCGATCCACGAGCGCGGACAGCCCTCGCGCGATCGCCAATATCGTTTGCTTGCGGTGGCGACATCTTTCGCCGGGACAGCGGCGCACGCGCGCCGGTAACCGCGATCGGAGGGTTGCCCGCACATTTTCTTTCACGGATCACGAATCACAATTCACGAATCACGATTCACGATTCACCATTCACGGCTTTCCCATGACCCCCGCCGTCATCCTCGTCTCCGGCGGCATGGATTCGGCCGTGGTGCTGGCGCTGGCGCGTGAGCAGGGTTACGCGGCGCACGCGCTGAGCGTGTCCTACGGTCAGCGCCACGCCTCCGAACTCGACGCCGCCGCGCGCACGGCGCGTGCGCTGGGCGCGCTCGCGCACAAGGTGGTGACGGTGGATCTGCGCAGCATCGGTGGTTCGGCGCTGACCGCCGATATCGCCGTGCCCACCGATACCGACGGTCACGTCATCGGTCAAGGCATTCCGTCCACCTACGTGCCGGCGCGCAACACCATCATGTTGTCGGTGGCGCTGGGCTGGGCCGAGGCGCTGGGCGCGACCGACATCTTCTGCGGCGTCAACGCAGTTGACTACTCGGGCTACCCCGACTGCCGACCCGAGTTCATCGCCGCCTTTCAGGCGCTGGCCAACCTCGCCACCAAGGCCGGCGTGGAAGGCGGCCACTTCCGCGTACATGCACCGCTCCTGCACCTGTCCAAGGCCGACATCGTGCGCGAAGGCATGCGCCTTGATGTGGACTTCGCACAGACCGTCTCGTGCTACCAGGCCGATGCCGACGGTCGCGCCTGCGGCCACTGCGACGCCTGCCTGCTGCGCGCCGAAGGCTTCCGCAAGGCCGGCGTGCCCGACCCGACGCGATACCGCCGCTGAGCCGCGTCGGCTAGAATGCGTGTCCGGCTTGAGTCTCTCTCCCCCTGGAGAGGGGCGTTTTGATGGAGTGCCACGAGGGTGGGGGTGGCTGTGTCGTGACGTTCCGCCCTCACCCCTTACCCTCTCCCGGAGGGAAAGGTTGAGTGATCGTCGCGCGGGGCGCGACAGCGTTGTTTGATGAGGGTAAGTGAGAGCGTTTTCCCTTCACCTCTTGCGATCTTCCGGAGGGAGAGGGGAGTGATCGTCGCGCGGGGCGCGACAGCGTTGTTTGATAGAAGATGGGTCGTTAGCTCAGTCGGTAGAGCATCGGACTTTTAATCCGCTGGTCGTCGGTTCGATTCCGACACGACCCACCAAACGCACTTCCCGCCATACCCCGCAACACCCCTGAAACCGCGCACTGACGCGGTTTTTTCTTGTCCGCACGTCTGGCAAGGTATCGGAACATCCCTAGACTACCGCCAAGGTTGGGGGTATCGTGGCGGGTACGCGGCCCCTTCCTGAGGGCCGTACCCCCGCAGGAGGTGCCCCGTGCTGACCCCTTCCGCTGTCCAGAATGCCAAGCCCAAGGACAAGCCCTACAAGCTGGCCGACGAACGCGGCATGTTCCTGCTGGTGACGCCAGCCGGGGGCAAGCTGTGGCG
>JAFEEL010000056.1 GCA_018241125.1 Pseudomonadota bacterium
AGTTCGGCTCGTTGTTCATCGGTCAGAGTGATCGCTGTAGCACGAGTCATCGTTCGCTCCAGTCCTGAGGCTATCGTTAGGACCGAAGCGGACGCAAATAGTTCATCTATTTCGCAAGCACTACAGTAGTATGTCTTTCGCTATAAGCCCTTATACATATCGAAGGAAAACCCATGCAACTACGCGCTATTTTTCTGGGTGCCCTGCTGTTGGCAGGCAATGCGTGGGCGGCCGACGCCGCCCACGCCGACGCCGCCCCCAGTCACTCCGTGCTCGTCGGCGGCGCGGTGAAGGCGCCACGCGAACTGGACGTGGCCGCCCTGAAGAAGCTGGTGGCGCACGACACCGGGCCAATGGACGTGGTATGCGCCACCGGCGCCGTAGTCGGCAAGGTGAGCGATTTTCGCGGCGTGCGCCTGACCGATGTGATCGACGCCGTCGGACTGGACGCACAAGGGCACAAGGACGAGCGGCGCATGGTGATCGTGGCGCGCGCCACCGACGGCTACGTCGTCACGTTTTCGTGGAACGAGTTGTACAACACCGCCATCGGCAAGGACGTGCTGGTCGCGTGGGAGAAGGACGGCAAACCGCTGGAGCCGCACGACGGGCAACTGCTGCTGATCTCGGGCAAGGACATCAAGACTGGTCCGCGCCACGTCCGCAACCTGCAGTCGATCGAGATCGTGCGCATGCGCTGATCTGCATCCGGCACGCCCCCACTCCATCGCTCCACCCACAGCACGCGCCTGCCCCTGCGGGCGAGTGACGGACGAGCGCGCAACAAACATTCACCGAAGGGACATTCCCCATGCACAGGCCGACTCAAGCCATCCCCCCACCCCGCCGCCGACTGGCCCTCCGTGCTCTGGCCAGTGCGCTGGCAGTAGCCGCAAGCGCACCGTGTCTGGCAGCCGATCCGCCGGACTCCGATGCTGCCCAAGCGACATCAGCGGCCTCATCGGAGCCAAGTGTGCCTGGCAACGCCACCGCCAAGGCCAAGCCCCGCATCCGCACCGACGGCGTATTCGAGCTGGGTCGCGTCGTGGTCAAAGGCAGCCAGGGCCAGTCCAGCATGCCCGCCGAGGCCAGCCTGGGGCGTACGACCTTGGATCGACTGAACTTGCAGACGCTGGGCGAAGCGGTAGCGGCACTGCCCGGCGCCAGCCTTTCCCACAACTCGCGCAACGAAGATCTGGTCTTCGTGCGCGGCTTCGACCCCCGGCAAGTGCCGGTGTTCCTCGACGGCATCCCCCAATATGTTCCGTATGACGGCTACATCGATTTCGGACGCATCACCACGTTCGATCTGGCCGAGATCCGCGTCGCCAAAGGCGCCGCGTCCCTGCTGTACGGCCCGAACACGCTAGGCGGCGCAGTGAATCTGGTCACCCGCCTGCCAACCGCGCCGTTCGCCGGCAACCTGCGTGTGGGCGGCGGCAGCGGCGGCGAGCGCACGGCGGCGGTGAACGTCGGCGCACGCCGTGGGGATTGGTACCTGCAGGCCGGTTGGTCGTTGCTGGATGCCGACAGTTTTCCGCTGCCAGATGGCTTCCGCGATTACAAGATCACGCCAACCGACACCGGCGACAGCCGCCAGAACGCATTTTTCGCGGATCGCAAGGTGTCGCTCAAGCTGGGCTGGGCGCCGAACGCCCGCGACGAATTCGCGATCGGCTACTCTCTGCTGAGTTCCGACAAGGGCAACCCGGTCTACACCGGCCATGCCAAGCAAGGCGTTCGCTACTGGCGCTGGCCATACTGGGACAAAGACAGCCTGTATTTTATCGGCAACCTCGGTTTGGGCGCTGCCAGCGACCTGAAGCTGCGCGCCTATGCCGACCACTACCGCAATGGACTGGATGCCTACACCAACGCCAGCTATTCGACGCCGATCCTGAACACCAGCTTCCCCAGCGCCTACGATGATCACACGCGTGGCGCCAGCCTGGAGTGGGTCTCCCGCATGTTCCCGCAGCACGATCTGCACGTTGCGCTGCATTTCAAGGATGATCGCCATCGCGAAAGCAATCCCATGTCGCCCACCAAGGACTACCGCGATGTCACCACCTCGGTGGTGGTCGAAGACACGATTGCGTTGGCCGACACCTGGCATCTTCGTCTGGGCGCCAGCCACGACCGCCGCGATGCACGGCAGGTGTACTTCTGGCCGACCGGCGCGACTTCGGCCAACAACGCGCTTGCCGAGTTGACCCACGAGCTTGCCGGCGGCGGACAGCTGTATGCCAGCGTGGCCGACAAGACGCGCTTTCCCACCATCAAGGATCGGTATTCGGCGCGCATGGGCACCGCGCTGCCCAATCCCGACCTGAAGCCGGAGCGGGCGCGGCATCTGGAACTGGGTTGGCGCGGGCGGCCGTGGGACGGCGCGCAGGTTGATGCGGCGTTGTATGAAAGCCGGATCGATGGGCTCATCCAGAACGCGCTGGTGGCGTCCAATCAATGCGGCGGCACGGTGTGCAATCAGGCGCAAAACATCGGCCGCGCCCGTTATCGCGGCGCCGAGCTGTCGGTGCGGCAACACCTGTCCGAGCGTGGCCGCTTGGACGTGGGCTACACTTGGCTGGATCGGGCAAACTTAAACAATCCAGCCATCCCGTTGACGGACACGCCGCGCCAGCGCGTGTTCGCCGATGTCGAATGGTCATTCTCGCCGCGCTGGCGCGCGGTGGCCGACGTGCAGGCCGAAAACGGGCGCATCGTCGCATCCATCGCGCCGGGCAACGTCAACGGCTACTTGCGCTTGCACGGCTACGCGGTGGTCGGCGCCAAGCTGGTGTGGTCGCCATTGCCGACGCTGGACATTGAACTGGGCGGTCGCAATCTCACCGATCGTTGGTACGAACTGGCCGACGGCTACCCGATGCCGGGACGCAGCTGGTTTGCCAACGCCACCTGGCGCTATTGATCGGCGGCAAACCCGCTCGCCCCCGCCGGCCTGGCGCGGGTTAGCGGGCTGTTGAAAAACAGTCTGCTGATGCGATCCATGGACGGATCGCACGCCAATCAAACACGCAAGTGTTTGATTGGCGGAGCCGAGTACGGGCATGTACCGGACTGGGCGCGTTGAAAAAGGGCAGGAACGCCCTTTTTCAACAACCTGTTAGACGGCGACGGCGAGGATCACATGCGACGCCTTGATCAGCGCGCGCAACGGCATGCCCACGCTGATGCCCAAAGTGTGCACGCTCTGGTTGGTGACGGTGGCAACCAAGCGCTGCCCCCCGGCCAGCGTCAGCTCGACCTCGGCGTTCACCGCACCTTCGTGACACGCCGTGACCACGCCTGCCAGGGCATTGCGTGCGCTGGTACGCAGACCGTCGGCGGCGGCCAGCACCACAAACGAGGATTTGACCAACGCGACCGCACTGCGGCCCTCGGCCAAACCCAGATCGTCCACGCTGCGATTGGTGATGATCGCCACCAGCGTATCGCCACCGTCGAGGCGCAAGCTCACCTCGGCGTTCACCGCGCCGCGCTGGATCGTTGATACCGTCCCTTCGTACTGGTTTCTTGCGCTGGTCTTGAGCATGAGATTGTCGAGCCTGTTGAGAATCCGATCCAGATCATTACCCGTCGCGCCCTCGGAGAAGTCGCCCAATAGCCGCTGCTGCACAACACTCAACGCTTGATGGAACGCCAACACGCGCCGTCCGGTTTCGGTCAAGCGCGCGCCACCGCCGCCGCTGCCTCCGGTCTCGGCGGTCACCAGCGGCTCGTCCATGAACGCGTTGAGGGCGGCGATGGCATCCCAGGCACCCTTGTAGCTCATCCCCACCGCGCGCGCCGCACCGCTGATCGAACCATGCGTGGCAAGCGCCTGCAGCAACCGCGCCCGTGGTGCGGTGAGGCTGGTATGGGCGCCGCGCAGGTCGATGGTCGGTTGCAGTGAGTGCGTGGCCACGCCGATGCCGGCAAGCGCAATACCAAAGATGCCGCAAGCATATACCCAACGCCGCAACGCGCGGCGTCAGCGTGCTGCCGATTCGCGGTTGCCGCACGCCGGTCGGTTCGTGGGACACTTTGGCGGGCCATTCAGGCGCGTGTCGCCGCAAGCAAAGGCGCCCCATGTCAAACGTTGCGTATTTCATCCTCTACGTCGCCCACCAGCAGCACAGCGCGACGTTTTACGAAGCCGCGCTGGGCATCGCCCCACGTCTGCATGTGCCGGGCATGACCGAGTTCGACCTGCCCGGCGGCGGGGTGCTGGGACTCATGCCCGAGCACGGTATCGTCCGCCTGCTCGGCCCCGCGCTACCCGATCCGGCACTGGCGCGCGGCATCGCGCGTGCCGAGTTGTACTTGCTGGTGGATGATCCTGCGCAATGCCACGCCCGTGCGCTGCGCGCGGGCGCACGCGAACTCAGCGCGCTGGCACACCGCAGCTGGGGCCACACTGCGACCTACGCACTCGATCCGGACGGACATGTGCTGGCGTTCGCGAGTGTGGCGCACAGCGCCGACCGGCCGGATTGACCGCACCGAGAAAGCCAGTGGTTCCGGGCTTCCGGCTCAGGCTCCCCGCGTCTGGCTCCCCCGCCATCAAGCAACCAGATCACGTCCGTGGGGCATTGTCATCCCGAGCACCGCGAGGGATCTGTTGATCGTCATCCGATGGTTCAGAAGCGAGATCCCTCGCTGCGCTCGCGATGACATTCATCGAGTGACCCAATGGCTGTGCGCGCTCGCTTCCGGCACCCCGCTACGCGCTCCCGACTCGCGGTTCCCGCGCTTTGTCCTCTTCCCGCTCCCCGCTCCCCGCTCCCCGATCCCCGCTCCCCGATCCCCGCTCCCCGCTCCCCTCTTCCCTCTTCCCTCTTCCCTCTTCCCTCCGTCCTCTGCCCCTCACACCACCACGCGATAACAGGGTTTGTATTCGCCCGACATCTTCATCCGCCCCTGCGCCACGAAGGCTTTGAGCAGCTCGTCGAGCGCCTGCATGATGTCCGCATCGCCGTGGATCTCGAACGGGCCTTCGCGCTCGATGCACTTCATGCCCTCTTCTTTCACGTTGCCCGCGACGATCCCGGAGAAGGCGCGGCGGAGATTTGCCGCCAGCTGATGGATCGGCTGGCCGCGGTGCAGGTTCAACGCTGCCATCGCCGCGTGACTGGGTTCGAACGGATGCTGCAAGTCGTCCGGCACCGCCAGCGACCAGTTGAAAAAATACGCGTCCTGCGTCTGGATGCGGCGCTGGCGAACCTTGCCGATGCCCGCCTTCATCGCTCGCGCCACACCTGCCGGGTCTTCGACCAGGATCTGGTAGCGCTTGGCGATGTCCTCGCCCAGCACCAGACGCAAGAAGCGGTCGATCCGCTCGAAATACGCCGCCGACTCGCGCGGCCCGGTGAACACCAGCGGGAAGGGCTCGGCGGCGTTTTCCGGCCAGGTCAGCAGGCCGAGGATGAACAGGATTTCCTCGCAGGTGCCCACGCCGCCGGGGAACACGATGAAGCCATGACCCAGGCGCACGAACGCCTCCAGCCGCTTTTCGATGTCCGGCAAGATCACCAGATGGTTGACGATCGGGTTGGGCGACTCGGCGGCGATGATGCCCGGCTCGGTCAGGCCGATGTAGCGCGGGTCGGACTTGCGCTGTTTGGCGTGCGCGATGGTCGCGCCCTTCATCGGCCCTTTCATCGCCCCCGGCCCGCAGCCGGTGCAGATGTCCAGCCCGCGCAGGCCCAGTTCATAGCCGACGGTCTTGGTGTAGTCGTATTCCTCGCGCGAGATCGAGTGCCCGCCCCAGCACACCACCAGGTTGGGCTCGCTGCGGGGCTTGAGGATGTGCGCATTGCGCAGGATCTCGAATACCGCGCTGGTGATGCCGCCGCCGCTGGCGAACGAATACTTCGGGTCGCCTTCGATTTCGGTGGTGACGTAGATGATGTCGCGCACCACCGCGAACAACAGTTCGGCCACGCCGCGGATGACCTGTCCGTCCACGAACGCCTGCGCCGGCGCGCCGCGCAGTTCGAGCTTGATGCCGCGATCGTGCGGGCGGATATGGATGTCGAAATCCGGGTACAGCGCCGCGGCCGCGCGCGCATCGTCGAGCGTGCTGCCGGTGGTCAACACCGCCAGCGCACAGCGACGCAGCAGGTCGTGCAGCACGCTGCCGGCAGCGGCATCGCGCAGCCGCGCCACTTCGGCGCGCGAGAGCACGTCCAGCCCGCCGCGCGGCGAAACCAGCGCATCGACCGTACCGGCGCAACGCAGGGCGTCGGTGGAGCTTGCGGGGATATTGGTATCAGGTACGACGGGCGATTCCATGGACAAGACTCGACGGCGAGGGAATGCAGAACGCTAGCACGACCACCGTTGCGGCCCGCTACCCCAGGCCGGCAGCGGGCGGGGCGGAGTGCAGATAAGCGGCCAGACCGTCCAGGAACATCTGCACCGATAGCGTGACCACCAGCATGCCCATGAGCTTTTCGGCGGCCGCCAGCACCCGCGTGCCGAGCACGCGGTGCAGGTAGGTGGCGGCGAACAGCGCGATGGCGGTCGCCAGCCATGCCAGCAACAAGGCGATCGACCAGTCGGCCTGTCGATGCGGATCGGAGTGCGCCAGCAGCATCACCGAGGCCATGCCCGACGGCCCGGCGATGAACGGGATCGCCAACGGCACGATGAACGGCTCGCCCTCGGGGGTATCGCCGAACATGCCCTCGGCGCTGGGAAAAATCATCTTGATGCCGATCAAGAAGAGCACTATTCCGCCGCCGATGCTCACCGATTCCTGGCGCAGGTGCATCGCCGACAGCACGTATTGGCCGCCGAACAGGAACGCCATCAGCACGCCCAGCGCGATCAGCAGCTCACGCGCGAGCACGACGCGCTGGCGGCGCGGCGGCAACGGCCGCAGCAGGCTCAGGAACACCGGGATATTGCCCAGCGGATCGAGCACCAGCAGCAACAGCAGTGCGGCCGACCAGGTGCTCATGAAACGCCGCCTGCCGGAGCCATCGGCAGGTCGATGGAAACTGCCACCGCCGGTGGTTGTGACCCGTCGATGCGCGGCGTCCACACCTGACCCCGATGCGCCGCTCCGGCGGGTGACAGCAAGTGCACGCAGGCGCCGGCGTAGGCGTCCGCGGGCGGCCACGTGCCCGGCGGCTCGGTCATGAACGCCTTGGCGCGCAGGCCAGTTTGCATCGGCCCGGGCTGCAGCGCGCTCACCCGCACCGGTGAGTTTTCCAGCTCGTCGGCCCAGACTTGCATCATTCCGCGCAGGGCGAACTTGGACACCCCGTAACCGCCCCAGTACGCGCGCCCGACCCGCGCGGGGTCGTCGAGCACGAACACCACCGCAGAGTCCGCAGCCCGCCGCAGCATTGGCAGGCAGGCCTGAGTGAGCGCGAACGGCGCGGTCACGTTGACGTGCAGCGCCTGCGCGAACTCGACCGGCTCGGTATTGGCCAACGGGGTCAGCCCCTGGAACTCGGCCGCCGCGTGCACGATGCCATCGAGGCGGCCGCACGCCTCGCCGATGCGCGCGGCCATCTGCGCGTAGTCGGCCGCACTGGCACCGAGCAGATCGAGCGGATAGATCGCCGGCTGCGACCCCATCGCAACGAGCGCGTCGTGGAGGCGTTGCAGGCGCGGCACTCGTCGCCCGAGCAAAACGACGTTCGCCCCGGCCGACACACAGGCACGCGCCACGGATTCGCCAAGGGCGCCGTTGGCGCCGGCGACGAGGATCACGCGACCGGCAAGCGCGGCCGGCTCCGGCGTCGACGCGCCCATGCTCATCCGCGCTGCGCCTCGGCCGCCATGCGTTTGAGCTCGCCGGCTTCGTGCAACTCCAGAGCGATGTCGCAGCCGCCGATCAGCTCGCCATTGACGAACAGCTGCGGAAACGTGGGCCAGCCGGAAAACCGCGGCAAGCCCGCGCGCACTTCCGGATCCGCCATCACGTTGACGCAGTGGTACCTCGCCTCGCACGCCGCCAGCGCCTGCACGATGCGGCTCGAGAAGCCGCACATCGGATACTGCGGCGTGCCTTTCATGTACAACACGATCGGGTGCGCCTCGACCTCGACGCGAAACCGCTCCATTGCCGTCATCGCTTCGTTCCCTGTCTGCCCGGCCGCAGAATGCTTGCGCGGGCCCGCCGGGTTGCCGGCGGCTGGTAGAATTGTAATCCCTGCGCGCGGGCAATGACGCTTTCGCGCAGCGACATGAAGGAGTTGACAATGGCAATCGAATTACCTCCGCTGCCCTACGCCCGCAACGCCCTCGAACCGCACATCTCGGCCGAGACACTGGATTTCCATTACGGCAAGCACCATCAGGCCTATGTGGACAATCTCAACAAGATGATCCCGGGCACCGAGTTCGCCGATGCCGACCTGGAGACCATCGTGAAGAAGGCGCAGGGCGGCATGTTCAACAACGCCGCGCAAGTCTGGAACCACAGCTTCTACTGGAACAGCCTGTCGCCCAACGGCGGCGGCGAGCCGCGGGGCAAGCTGGCCGACGCCGTCGTCAAGGCATTCGGATCGTTTGCCGCGTTCAAGGAGGAGTTCACCAAGGTCGCCTTGGGCACCTTCGGTTCCGGCTGGGCCTGGCTGGTGCAGCGCGGCGACGGCTCGCTGGGCATCGTCAGCACCGCCAACGCCGCCACCCCGATCACCGGCACCGACAAGCCGTTGCTGTGCTGTGACGTGTGGGAGCATGCGTACTACGTCGACTATCGCAATGCGCGCGGCAAGTACGTCGAGGCGTTCTGGAAGCTGGTCAACTGGGACTTCGCGATGAAGCGCCTGGGCTGATCGGCGCGTATCCAAACGCAAGGAAACGGCCGGCAGACCCGGCCGTTTCCTTTTGTACCGCCACCGGGGCATTGCGACCGCGCCGCCGTTTGCCTACTGTGCGCTCTGGCTTGTCCTCGTCACCTGCCCCGGAGTGCACCGATGCGCTTGAATCGCCCCGCCTTGAACGCCCTCGCACCGCTGGCGCTGGCACTGGCCAGCGCGCTGTCCGGCTGCGGGCAGTCCTCGTTGTCGCTTGCAGCACAGGCGGCATCCACTCCAGCCAAGGCCACGGCACCCAGCGAGCGCGCGCCCAATCCGGCGTGGCAGGGCCGCGTGGACGGGTTCATCGATGGCTGGTTCGCGCATTTTCCGGTCGATGCCATCGGCGCCGGCAAGCACGAGTTCGACGGCAAGATCACCGATTTCAGCATGGCCGGACAGCAGCAGGCGATCGCCTGGCTGCACGCGCAGCGCGCGGCGATCGCCGCTTTTTCCGACGACAAGCTCGACGCCACCCAGCGCTTCCAGCGCGACTACGTGCTGGCGGTGATCGACGGCAAGCTGTTCTGGATGGAGGACTCGGGCTTCGCGACCAGCAACCCGGCCTACTACGCCGGCGACATATCCCCGAGCATCTACCTCACCCGCCCCTACGCGCCGCTGCCCCAGCGCATGGCTGCGTTCGTGACCTACGAGGAAAACCTGCCGACCGCCATCGCGCAGATCCGTGCCAACCTCAAGCCGCCGCTGCCGGCGACGTACATCAACTACGGCATCGGCGTGTTCGGCGGGCTGTCTGATTTCTTCGCCAGTGACGCACCCAAGGCGTTCGCGGAAGTGCACGACAAGGCGTTGCAAGATCGCATGCAGGCGGCGAACGCAAAGGCGATCAAGGCCACGCGCGAACTGGCCGATTGGCTGAAGGCGCAAAAGCCGCAGGCCACCCAAAACTTCGCGCTGGGCGCGGACAAGTTCGAGAAGATGCTGCGCGCCACCGAGATGGTGGACATCCCGCTCGATCAGCTCAAGGCCGCCGCGCAAGCCGATCTGGCGCGCAACACCGCCGCGCTCAAGGACGCCTGCGCGCAGTACCTGCCCGGCAAGCCGATCGCCGATTGCGTGGCCAAGGTCGAGGCCGACAAGCCCGAAGGCGGCGCCGTCGAGGGCGCGCGCAAGCAACTGGTGGATCTGCGCAAGTTCATCGTCGATCACGATCTGGTGACCATCCCCGGCACCGAACAGGCGCAGGTCGCCGAAGCGCCGCCGTACAACCGCTGGAACTTCGCCTACATCGAGATCCCCGGCCCCTACGAGAAGAACCTGCCGTCGGTGTATTACATCGCCCCGCCCGATCCGACGTGGCCCAAGGCGATGCAGGAGGCCTACGTGCCGGGCAAGGCGGTATTGTTGTTCACCTCCGCGCACGAGGTGTTCCCCGGCCACTTCGTGCAGTTCCTGCATGCCAACCGCTCGAACTGGATCTTCGGCCGCCTGTTCGTCGGCTACGCCTATTCCGAAGGCTGGGCGCATTACTGCGAGGAGATGATGTACGACGCCGGGCTGGGCGACCACCAGCCGGAGGCGCACATCGGCCAGCTCAGCGAGGCGCTGCTGCGCGACGTGCGATTCGTTTCGGCGATCGGCCTGCACACCGGCGGCATGAGCGTGGCGCAGTCCGAGCAGATGTTCCGCGAACAAGCCTTCCAGGATCAAGGCAATGCCATGCAGCAGGCCGCGCGCGGCACCTACGATCCGGCGTATCTGAACTACACGCTGGGCAAGCTGATGATCATGCAACTGCGCGAAGACTGGACGAAAACGCGCGGTGGACGCAGCGCGTGGAAAGCCTTCCACGACGCGTTCCTGAGCTACGGCGGCCCGCCGATCCCGCTGGTGCGCGCGCAGATGCTCGGCGGCAAGCCCGAGGCGGTGCTGTGGCAGGCGCCGACGAGCAAGCACTGAACCATTCGCGGCCGCGTCGATGCCGATAGCGCGCCACCCGGCGCGCACGGGATACGGGCGCAAGCCCGCCCCGCGCCGCACCGATCTCCCACTCCCGAACCGTCGCCCATGCGCATCAACACCCCCGCCATCATCCTGATCGTCATCGGTGCGATCTTGCTGCTCAACAACCTCGGGCTGTGGAACGTCAGCATCGCCCACCTCGTGCAGACCTGGTGGCCTGCGGTGCTGATCGTGCTGGGCGTGAGCATGCTGTTCCGGCGCGGCAAGTAGCGCACCGACGCATGCTGGCCCGCATCGACTTCAACTGTGATCTGGGCGAAGGCTGCGACGATGCCGCGGTGCTGCCGTTCATCAGTTCGGCCAACATCGCCTGCGGCGCGCACGCCGGCGACACGGACACGATGCGACGTACGCTCGATCTGTGCCTGCGCCACGGCGTGGCGGTCGGCGCGCATCCAGCGTTCGACGATCGCGAACACTTCGGGCGGCGCGAAGTCGCTCTCGCGCCTTCGCAGATCCACGCACTGGTGGCGCGACAAGTCGAAGCCTTGATGCGGATCGCCGACGAACGCGGCGCGCGCGTGGCGCACATCAAGCCGCACGGCGCGTTGTACAACCTCGCCGCCCGCAACGAGTCCGTTGCCGAAGCCATCGCGCAGGCGGTGCGCGCTGCCGACGCGAACCTGTATCTGGTCGGTCTTGCCGGCAGCGCCCTGCCCGCCGCCGGCACTGCTATCGGACTGCGTGTGCTGCACGAAGTGTTCGCCGAACGTCGTTACGAGGCCGATGGCACCCTGACCCCGCGCACGCACGCCGATGCGGTGATCCACGATATCGACCCAGCGCTGGCGCAGGTGCGCGGCATCGTTCACGACGGCTGCGTGATCGCGCGCAGCGGCGAGCGCGTGGCGTTGCGCGCCGACACCTTGTGCCTGCACGGCGACCGTCCCGACGCGGCGGATTTCGCGCTGGCCGTGCGGGCGCAGCTGGATACCGAGGGCGTCACGGTAGCCGCGCCGACCCGCCAGACTCCCCTTTCACCGCTGGCGGGAAAAGGACGGGATGGGGGCGACCGATGATCGCGCCAAATCGCACATCCGCCCCCACCCCAACCCTCCCCCGCACGCGGGGGAGGGAGGAGTGCTCCCCGAACCCGAAGGCGCTGGTCATAACCCTCTCCCGCACATGCGGACGGGCGCAGGTCCATGACCAGAGCAGCCTGACATGATCGCCTACTGGCCCCTGCTGGGCGTGGCGGTGGTGGTGCTGGGCTTCGTGCTGCGCGCCAACCCGGTGCTGGTGGTGGTCGCCGCCGGATTCACCAGCGGCTTTGCCGCCGGCAAGTCGCTGGCGGCGATGCTGGCGTTGCTGGGCACGAGTTTCCTCTCCAACCGCGCGCTGATGTTGTTCGTGCTCACCCTGCCGGCAGTGGGCGTGCTCGAACGCGCCGGGCTGCGTGAGCACGCGCAGCGCTGGATCGAGTCGCTGCGGGCGCTGACGCTGGCCAAACTGTTGATCGGCTATCTCGCGCTGCGGCAGTGCTTGAGCATGCTCGGCCTGACCAACGTCGCCGGCCACGCGCAGACCGTGCGCCCGTTGCTGGCGCCGATGAGCGAGGCGGCCGCGAGCAAGGCGCACGGCGATCTGGATGAATCCACGCGCCATCGCGTCGCGGCACTGGCGGCGGCCACCGACAACGTCGGTTTGTTCTTCGGCGAGGACGTGTTCGTCGCGCTCGGCGCGGTGCTGCTGATCCAGGGCTTCTACGCCGGCAACGGCATCCATCTGGAGCCCTTGCAGATCGCACTGTGGGCGCTGCCGACCGCGATTGCCGCGTTCGTCATCCACGCCGTGCGCATCGTGTGGTTCGAGCGCCGGCTGGCGCGCACGCGGCACGCGCCCACGGACGTGAGCATTGCAGCGGCTGCCACGACGGCCACTGCTGACGCAGCCAAGGGCGATCCCGATGCTGCGCCTTGAATACGGCTACTGGCTGCTGGCCGTGTTTTTTCTCGCCGCGGCATGGCGCAACGCCCGCGAACGCCACGTCGCGGCCAGCGGCTTCTGGGGCGTGTTGGCGCTGTTGTTCGCCGGCGCGCAGTGGGCGCTGGACGCCAACACCGCCGGCGATCCGCGCGGCGTACAGGCCGCGGGCATCGGCGTGGTCGCGCTGGCGGTGCTGGCCCCGGCGATGCGCCGTCCGCAACTGGTCGAGCGCGCCGTCTCCGAACGCACCGCCGATGCGTTGCGCCTGCGCCATCGTTTGTTCCTGCCGATGCTGTTGATCCCGTTGGTCACCGTCGCCTTCGCGCTGGCCGACTTGTACGCGAAACATCACGGTCAATCGCTGGCGTGGCTGGTCTGTAACGATTCGGCGACCTTGGTGGGCTTGGCCGTGGCCTGCGTGATCGCGCTGCTGGCCGCGCTGGCCACGACCGGCGGGCCACCGACGCAGGCGCTGGGCGAGGGCCGGCGCCTGCTCGATGCGATCGGTTGGGCGGCGCTATTGCCGCTGGTGCTGGCGGCGCTGGGCGGGGTGTTCGCCGCCACCTGCGTCGGCGATGCGGTCGCGGCCATCGTCAAATCCATCGTGCCCACGCAATCGGCGCTTGCCTGCGTGCTTGCCTACGGACTGGGCATGGTGCTGTTCACGGTCATCATGGGCAATGCGTTCGCCGCGTTCCCGGTGATGACCGCCGGCATCGGACTGCCGCTGTTGATCCACGCGCACGGTGCCAACGCCGCCGTGGTCGGTTCGCTGGGCATGCTCACCGGCTACTGCGGCACCCTGCTCACGCCGATGGCCGCCAACTTCAACATCGTCCCGGCGGTGCTGCTGGAGCTGCCCGACCGCAACGGCGTGATCGTCGCGCAGTGGCCGACCGCGCTGGCGCTGCTGGCGGTGAACCTGGCGCTGATGGCGTGGCTGGCGTTTGCATGAACGAGCCGGGGCCGCCTCCACACGCCGATCACGCAAAGCAAGCAACCGCCGAGGTTCGACCGACTCGCCAACGGTTGCCGATCCGTCAGATTGATTTGCCGCGTCTCGCCTCTTGAGACACCGCCGGCGTAGCCTCCGCATGCTTTGGGAGGATGCCGATGGAACGCGCTGCCCGCGATCTGGTTCCAGTATGCCAACCGCCAGGCACCCCGCCACCGGCGCCCGCCGATGGGCAGGGGCTGGACGGGCGCGGTCTGCATTTGCGCACGCACGTCTGGATCGAGGCACGGCACTTGTTCACGCGCGCCCAAGCGCAGTCGTTTTGCTGGCTGTGGCTGCTGGGTGAGGACGGCCGCGTGCATGCGGTCAAGATCGCCGCGGCGCATCTGGGATCGGCGCGGCTGCCGCACATCCTGCAAGCGCGGCAAGCTGCCGCTGGCGATCTGCCGATCGCCAACGACCAGCCGCTCGGGCCGCTGTGGCCGTTGCCCGGCGCGCCGGTCGCGCCGGCACCACGGTGGTCGGTGTCCTGGGGTCACCCGCTGTCGGTGGAACTGCGCCGGTTCGCCGCCCAGCTCGATGCCGAGGTGCTCGCGGCACTGGGTCGGCTGGAAGTTCCGGGGGCATTTTTTGGCTCGGTCGGCAACTACAACCGCTTGGCATGGCTGCCGGCGGCCGTACGCGAACGCCGCCTGCAGGCGCTGGAGCTGTTCCCGCCGCTGATCGCACCGCTGCTGCTGGATGTGTACGGCCGCCCGGACGTGTACGGCACCGACGAGGATCAACCGCTCGCCCACGCCGCCCTCGGCGCCGGCATCGGTCATCCGCTGCTGGCGGCGATCGACCACGGTCGCGACCTGATCGGTGCATTGGCCACACACTACCGCGTCAGTCGCGCACTGATCCGCAGCCCGCTGTTCCGCGAACCGTGGGCCGCCGGCTTCGTCTCCCGCGAAACCCTGCAACTGCTGGACGCCATCCCGCCGTCCGCCCGCCCGCGCCAGCGCGCCGCGTTCGAACCCCAGCTCGACTTGCTGCGCGTGCTGCCGATCAAAGCCAGCGAAGAACCGGATATCGCCCGCTTGGCGATGGCATTCTCTGGCGGCTGGGACGCCGTATGGAGCGCACTGGAAGGCAGCGGCCCGTGGCTGCGCGGGGGGTTGCGCGATACGCGCGACTTTCTGCGTGCGGCGCTGGAGCAGTGCGAGTTGCCTCCAGAATTGGCGCAACTGGATCTGTTCCAACTGGCACTGGCGTGGATGGCGCGGCGCGGCTTGCCCTCGCTGCTGGCCGCTTCGCGGCGCTGGCACGCGCAACCGTTGCTCGAACGACCCGTCCACGACGGGCTGCCCGACGCAGTGCAGCCGTTGTTCGGCGAGTATCGCTGCGAGCTGGGCGTGGCCACCGAGTTGACCACCCGACAGGCACTGCGCGACGAGGGCGAAGCCATGCATCACTGCGTGGGCAGCTACTGGCGCGATTGCGTGCTGACCCCGCTATGCGTGGCGCACCTGGAACTGACCGATGGCCAGACCGCGACGGTTTCGTATCGTCACGATGGCATCGCAGACACTCCCCAGTTCGTCCGTGCGGAGCTGCGCGGGCCGCGCAACGATGAACCAACCAACGCGCACGATCTGTTGGCGCAGATCGTGAACCATCACCTCAACGGCAACGCGCTATGGCAGCGCCGCCGTGAAGCGGTCGCGGAAGCCACGCGCCTGCGCGCCGTCCGGGAGCCGCGCCCGCCGCAACAAGTGCGCCCACTGGATGCGCGCTCGTGGAGGGAACTGCGGCAGGTGCTGGGGTGGGCGGCACGACAGGACGACTGGCTGGCGTGCAAGGCTCAGTTGCTGCGCGGTCACGTCGCCGGCCTGCCCTACCACGACGGCCCTGCCGTACTCGACCAACTCGCCGATGGCGACGCGCTGCAACTCGTACGCGAACCGCGCAACGCGCACGACCCGTCGGCGGTTCGCATCGACTGGAACGGGCGCGCGCTGGGCTACATCCGCAGGGCGGACAACGCAGCCATCGCCGAACGCATGGACAGCGGGCAAGCGCTGACCGCGCGCATCGTCCACGTGAGCGTCGGCGGCACTGCATGGCACGCCGTCGAGTTTGCGATCAGACCGGCATGACGCGGCACCAGCGCTTGTCGCGCCGGCGACCGCCACCGCACACCGGCACTCAACGACTCCCGAACGGATCGTGCAGCACGATGTTGGCGTCGCGATCCGGGCCGGTGCTGACGATCGCCAGCGGGCAGCCGGCCAACTCCTCGAGCGCACGCAAGTAGGCGCGCGCGGCCGGCGGCAGTTCGTCCCACTTCGTGATGCCGTGGGTGCGCTCGTCCCAGCCCGGGAACTCCAGGTACACCGGCGTGCACTGCTCCCAGCCGGCCGCATCCAGCGGCGCGTATTCGGTGCGCTTGCCGCGGTATTCGTAGGCGATGCAGATCTTCAGCTTCTCCATGCCGTCGAGCACGTCGAGCTTGGTGATGCAAAGACCGCTGATGCCGTTGATCGCCACCGCACGCTTGAGCGCGACGATGTCCATCCAGCCGCAGCGACGCGGGCGGCCGGTGGTGGCACCGAACTCGGCACCACGGCTGCGGATGCCTTCGCCCACCGCGTCGTGCAATTCGGTCGGGAACGGCCCGCCGCCGACGCGCGTGGCATACGCCTTGGCGATGCCGAGCACGTAATCGATCGCGTCTGCGCCCACCCCGGCACCGGCCAGCGCCCCGCCGATGGTGGTGTTGGACGAGGTGACGTAGGGATAGGTGCCGTGGTCGATGTCCAGCAGCGAGCCTTGCGCGCCTTCGTACAGCACGCGCTTGCCGGCGCGGCGCAGCTCGTGGAGGATGCCGGCGACATCGTGCTTCATCGGTTCGACGTAGCGGCCGAACTCCAGCGCCTCGTCGAGGGTTTGCTGGAAATCCACCGCCGCCACGCCCAGATATTTCGTCAGCACGAAGTTGTGGTAGTCCAGCACTCCGCGCAGCTTTTCGGCCAGTTCGTCGGGATAGCTCAGGTCGGCCACGCGCACGCCACGGCGCGCCACCTTGTCCTCGTAAGCCGGGCCGATACCGCGGCCGGTGGTGCCGATGGCGTCCTTGCCAGCAGCCTTCTCGCGCGCCTGATCGAGCGCGATGTGGTAAGGCATGATCAACGGCGTGGCCGGGCTGATCTTCAGCCGCGAACGCACGTCGATGCCGGTGGCCTCGAGTTCCTCGATTTCCTTGCGCAGCGCCGCCGGCGACAGCACCACGCCGTTACCGATCAGGCACAGCGCGCCTTCGCGCAAGATGCCCGAGGGGATCAAGTGCAGCACGGTCTTGTTGCCGCCGATCACCAGCGTGTGCCCGGCGTTGTGGCCGCCCTGGAAGCGCACCACCGCGCCGATGTCCTGCGTGAGCAGGTCGACGATCTTGCCCTTGCCTTCGTCGCCCCACTGGGCACCCAACACGACTACTGACTGACCCATACCTTCACTCCAAATGATTTCACCGACCGGGCGACGAGTCGCTGCCAGGCTCGGCCATCCGGGCCTCGCCAAGCAGCCCTGCCGTCGGCATCCTGCCTATGGCGCTCAACGACGCGCATGAGTCCACCGGACTCATGCGAGCGCGTCGTTTCGCCCCCACTGGGCACCCAACACCACGACCGACTGACCCATGCTTCTGCTCCAAACAAGATCCATGACTGCGCCGACGCCGCTGCTGGCTCGACCACGACGCTCCGCGTCCCTTCTCCCTTCGGGAGAAGGTGCCCGCAGGGCGGATGAGGGGCGACCCCTGCTGCTGTTGCTGGCGCGCCACCCTCACCCCACCCCTCTCCCGATGGGGGGCTTGCAACCGACGATCTCGCATCGGTAGCAACCACGCACGCCCGTCGCAAAAACAAACAAAGCCGGAGGACGCCCCCCGGCTTTTATGGATTATCCGCGAATCGGCCGCCGGCGGCCAGCGACTATTGCGACGGCGGCCCGAAGCCCTGGAAGCCACCCGGCCCGCCCTTGCCCATCACGCCCTTGAGCTGGCGCATGATGCCGCGCGCGCCGAACATCGACAGCTTGGTCATCATCTTTTCCATCTGCATGTGCTGCTTCATCAGCCGGTTCACGTCCTGCGGCGTGGTGCCCGAGCCACGCGCGATGCGCGCGCGGCGCTGACCGTTGATCAGGTCGGGATGGCGGCGTTCCTTTTTCGTCATCGAGTTGATGATGGCGATCATGCGCGGCACTTCCTTGCCGGTGACCTGGCCCTTGACCGCATCGGGCACGCTGGCCAGGCCCGGCAGCTTGTCCATCAGCGCACCCACACCGCCCATGTTCTGCATCTGTTCGAGCTGGTCGCGCATGTCCTCGAAGTTGAACTTCTTGCCCTTGGCGACCCTCTCGGCGAGCTTTTGCGCCTTGTCCTTGTCCACCTGTTGCTCGACCTGCTCGACCAGCGAGAGCACGTCGCCCATGTCGAGGATGCGCCCGGCCGCGCGGTCGGGGTGGAACACGTCCAGCCCATCGGATTTTTCGCCGGTACCGATGAACTTGATCGGCTTGCCGGTGATGTAGCGCACCGACAGCGCCGCGCCGCCGCGCGCATCGCCGTCGGTCTTGGTGAGCACCACGCCGGTCAGCGGCAGCGCGTCGTGGAACGCCTTGGCGGTGTTGGCCGCGTCCTGGCCGGTCATCGAATCGACCACGAACAAGGTTTCGACCGGATGGATCGCCGCGTGCAGCGCCTTGATCTCGTCCATCATTGCCGTGTCGATCGCCAAGCGCCCGGCGGTATCGACGATCAACACGTCGGCGAAACTCTTGCGCGCGTCGTCGATCGCCGAATGCGCGATGGCGATGGGCTTCTGACTGGCGTCGGATGGATGGAACAGCGCGCCGACCTGCTTGGCGAGGGTTTCCAACTGCGCGATGGCTGCCGGGCGGTATACGTCGGCCGACACCACCATCACCTTCTTCTTGCGGCGTTCTTTCAGGTGCTTGGCGAGCTTGGCGACGGTCGTGGTCTTGCCCGAGCCCTGCAAGCCGGCCATCAGGATGATCGCCGGCGCCGGCACGTTGAGCTGCAAATCGCTGGCCGCCGAACCCATCACCGCCGCCAGTTCGTCGCGCACCACCTTCACCAGCGCCTGTCCGGGCGTGAGCGACTTGAGCACCTCGTGGCCGATGGCGCGCACCTTGATGCGCTCGATCAGCGCCTTGACCACCGGCAGCGCCACGTCGGCTTCCAGCAAGGCCATGCGCACCTCGCGCAGGGCATCGCGGATGTTGTCCTCGGTCAGCCGGCCCTTGCCGCGCAGGCGGTTGATGGTGTCGGAGAGACGCTGGGTCAACGACTCGAACATGGTCGTGGGGATGTTGCCATTGGGGGCGCGGATTATAGCGCATGGGCGCTGCGGCCTTGGCGCCGCGCCGAGTACCTCACCGCGCATTCCGCCCTCTGCCCCGATCTGCCACACTGCCCTGATGCTGCCACTGGCCATTCTCGCTGTGCTCGCCTACCTCGCCGCCGCCGGTACCGGCGCGGCGTGGGCCACGACGTCCGAGGGCGCGCCACGACGCGCCTCGTGGCGGACGGCCGCGCTGGCCTCGGGTCTGATCGCGGTGCTGGCGCACGCCGGTGTGCACGCGCTGGCATGGGCGCGCAGCGGTGGGCCGGACATGCATTTTTTCGCCGCGATCTCGCTGGTCGCGTTGTGCATGGCTGCACTGACGGTGCTCGCCGCGTGGCGGCAGCCGCTGCTGGCGCTGGGCGTGATCGTGCACCCGCTGGCCGCCGTCGGCCTGCTGCTGTATCACTTCTACGGCCACCAACGCGTCGAGGATCTCGACTGGCGCTTGCAGCTGCACGCTTGGCTGGCCTTGTTTGCGTACGCCACCCTGTCGCTGTCGGCACTGCTGGCGCTCGCGTTGTGGTCGCAAGAACGCGCCCTGCGCACCCGCCAGATCCGCGGCTGGCTGCGCGCGCTGCCGCCATTGACGCAAACCGAAGCGCTGCTGTTCCGCAGTATCGGCGCCGGCTTTGTCCTGCTCACGTTGACTCTGGTCACCGGCATGCTGTTCGTGCACGATTTGCTCAGCCAGCACCTGTGGCACAAGACCGTGCTGTCAGTGCTGTCGTGGATCGTGTTCGGCTGGCTGCTGTACGGGCGCTGGCGGTACGGGTGGCGCGGCGCGCGCGCGGTGAAGTTCACGCTCAGCGCGATGGCGCTGCTGGCGCTGGCGTTCTTCGGCAGCAAGTTCGTGCTGGAAGTGCTGCTGCACAAGAGCGAGACGCTGTAAACGATTGGCGCAGGAGGTTCTTGCGTGCGTTGATTGCACCCGGCGCGAGCGACAAGACCTTTGACCAACGCGTCACAACCGATAACCGCCCTCGACTGCGGGCTTGGCGACCGGCCACACCGGACACAACGCCTCCACCACTTCCATCAGTTCCAGCCACGCCTGAATGGGGTCGCCCGGCGGCGGCCGAAACGGCACGCCGCCATCGGCGACAAGCGGCGGCACCGACGACTGTTCAGCGCAGGACTTGGGCGAGCAGTTCATCGAGCAACGGTTCGCGGTCGAAGATCGCAAAGTAGCGCCGCACCTGCGCCATGTCGAGGCTGTCGCGATTGACCCGCAACAGTTGCCGGATGTCGTCCAGATCACGCAGCCGCAGCGGGTCGTTGACGTAGCCTTGCAGCTTGAAGGCGATCAAGCCCTCGCCGCCGACGACGCGCACGACGCCCATCGACGTGTGTCGCTCTTGCGCATGCGCGAGAATCCGCCGCGCCTCGGGGCGGTGCGCATACAGCAGGTCGAGCCCTTCGTCGCCGCGCACGTAGTGTAGTGCTTGCGAAATAGATGAACTATTTGCGTCCGCTTCGGTCCTAACGATAGCCTCAGGACTGGAGCGAACGATGACTCGTGCTACAGCGATCACTCTGACCGATGAACAACGAGCCG
>JAFEEL010000057.1 GCA_018241125.1 Pseudomonadota bacterium
CGACGTGGCCGGGCACGAGGTCTCGCACGGCTTCACCGAGCAGCACTCCAACCTGACCTACTCCGGGCAGTCGGGCGGCATGAACGAGGCGTTCTCGGACATGGGCGGCGAGGCCACCGAGTACTACTGGAAGGGCAGCAACGACTTCCTGGTCGGCCCGGAAATCTTCAAGGCATCCGGCGCCCTGCGCTACATGTGCAATCCGACGCAAGACGGCGGTTCGATCGACAACGCCGCCAATTACTACAGCGGCCTGGACGTGCACTACTCTTCGGGCGTGTACAACAAGGCGTTCTGTCTGCTGGCCAAGAAGAGCGGCTGGAATACGCCCAAGGCGTTCAAGACGTTCGCCCGCGCCAATGCCCTGTACTGGACCGCCAGCAGCACCTTCAAGTCCGGCGCCTGCGGGGTGGAGACGGCGGCGACCGATCTGGGTTACGCCAAGGCCGACGTCACTTCGGCGTTCGCATCGGTGGGCGTGAGCTGCAAGTGATCCTTGCTTGAACGAAGGCGCCGCGAGTCACTCGCGGCGCCTTTTCGTTTTCCGGCCTGCGCTCAGCCGACCGCGCGCGCGGCGCGCTTGCGGTCGTTCTCGGTGCGATCCTTCTTGCGCAGGCGAATCTGCATCGGCGTGACTTCCACCAGCTCGTCGTCGGCGATGAACTCCAGCGCCTGCTCCAGCGACAACTTCACCGGCGGGGTGAGCTGCTCGTTGTCGTCCTTGCCGGCGGCGCGGAAGTTGGTGAGCTGCTTGGCGCGCAGCGCGTTCACCGTGAGATCGTTGTCCTTGGCGTGGATACCGACGATCTGGCCTTCGTAGATTTCCTCGCCCGGCTCGATCAGCAAGCGGCCGCGTTCTTGCATGAAGTTCTGCGCGTACGCCGGCGACGGGCCGGTGGCGTTGGAGATCATCACCCCGTTCTGACGCTCGGCGATCGCGCCTTCGGCGCGCGGGCCGTAATGGTCGAACACGTGGAACAGCAGCCCGGTGCCGGCGGTGATGGTGCGGAATTCGGTCTGGAACCCGATCAGCCCGCGCGCCGGGATCGTGAAGTCCATGCGCACGCGGCCCTTGCCGTCCGGCTCGATGTTGTTGAGCTGCGCGCGGCGTTCGCCCAGCCGCTGCATCACGCCGCCCTGAAACTGTTCTTCCAGATCGACCACCAGGGATTCATAAGGCTCCATCTTCTGCCCGTCGATCTCGCGCACGATCACTTCCGGGCGCGACACCGCCAGCTCGTAGCCTTCCCGGCGCATGGTCTCGATCAGGATCGACAGGTGCAGTTCGCCACGCCCGGATACCTTGAACTTGTCGGCGTCGTCGGTCTCCTCGACCTTCAGCGCGACGTTGTGCTGGGTCTCGCGGGTCAGGCGGTCACGCAACTGGCGCGAGGTCAGGAACTTGCCGCCGCTGCGCTCTTTCTTGCCGGCGAACGGCGAGTTGTTGACCTGGAAGGTCATGCTGATGGTCGGCTCGTCGACCGTCATCACCGGCAGCTGCTCGGGCGTCGACGGATCGCAGATCGTCTCGGAAATCCCGAGGCCCTCGATGCCCGAGAACGCGATGATGTCGCCGGCCTGCGCTTCTTCCACTTCGCGCCGCTCCAGGCCCATGAAGCCCAGCACCTGCAACACCTTGCCGGCGCGCGGTTTGCCGGCGCGGTCGAGCACGGTGACCGGCATGTTGGTGCGCACCTTGCCGCGCTGGATGCGGCCCACGCCGATGATGCCGACGTAGTTGCTGTAGTCCAGCGAAGTCACGCGCAGCTGGAACGGGCCGTCCAGATCCACCGGTGGCGGCGGGACGTGCTGGATGATGGCGTTGAACAGCGCGTCCATGTTGCCTTCGCGCACGTCCGGCGACAGGCCCGCGTAACCGTGCAGCGCCGAGGCGTACACGATCGGGAAGTCGAGTTGTTCTTCGGTCGCGCCGAGGCGGTCGAACAGGTCGAAAGTCTGATTGACGACCCAGTCCGGGCGCGCGCCGGGGCGATCGACTTTGTTGACGACCACGATCGGCCGGAAGCCCATCGCGAACGCCTTCTGGGTGACGAAGCGCGTCTGCGGCATCGGCCCGTCCATTGCATCCACGAGGATCAGCACCGAGTCCACCATCGACAGCACGCGCTCGACCTCGCCGCCGAAGTCGGCGTGACCGGGGGTATCGACGATGTTGATGCGGAAGGTCTCGCCGCTGGGCGCCTTCCAGCGGATCGCGGTGTTCTTGGACAGGATGGTGATGCCGCGTTCTTTTTCCAGATCGTTGCTGTCCATCACCCGCTCGGCGATCTTCTCGCGCTCGCCGAGGGTCTGCGACTGCTTGAGGAGCTGATCGACCAGGGTGGTCTTGCCATGGTCGACGTGGGCGACGATGGCGATGTTGCGCAGGTTTTCGATGGATGAGGACGCGCCAGCGTCCGAGCGTCCGGCCATGGAGGGCCTAGCGGGGGTGACCGAAGTGGATTCTGGCTGCGCCATGGATGGCTACCTGTTGTCGTGGATGCGCGTGAACGCCCGCCGGCTGACGCCGGGAGCCTCGCTAAAGGGAAGGGCAGCCGACCATTGTACCGGTTTCCTGGCGCGATGCGGCGGCGCAGCAAGCACCTTCCCCCGCGTGCGGGGGAAGGCTGGGATGGGGGCGTGAGATTTCGGTCGTGTCTTTCCCGAATCTCAGGGCCGGCAACGCGTCGGTCGATATTTTGCTGGGATCGTGCTGCCCGCTTGGCTGTCGCAAGTCCAGCGGACGGAGCCGCCCTGTGGCTCGGGCTTGAACACCAGCGCGCCACCGGTGAGCCGGGGGTTGGCCTGATTGCCGTAGCTGACCACGATCCGGCCATTGTCGATCTGCACGGAGCTGACGTAGTTGCCGTTGATGCTGGAAGGCGCCGCCACCCCCGCCTGTGCATTGTCTGCCGGCATGGTGCCGGTGTTGGCGTAGTACTCGGCGACGGCGGTCTTGCTGCCCTCGGCAAGTATGGCGCCTTCCGATGCCTGCACGCGGATCGTGTAGTCCTGATAGGCCGGGATGGCAATGGCGGCCATGATCGCCACCACCGCCACCGCACCGGTGGCATTGCCCTGCGCCAGCGCCTCGATGGGCGACTGCTCGTAGGTCATCTGCAATCCGATGCGCTGGTCGTTGGCCTGCAAGGCCATGCCCATCGCACCTTCCACCGGCAGCTTGAGTTTGCTGGCCGAGGGCAGGGCGGCGATGTCGGCAGGCTGGCCAAGGGCATCGCCGGCGATCTGCAGCAGGTGCAAGTACGCGTAATACACGTCGCGCTGCATGTCGTGGGTGGTGGCACCGAAGCCCAGCAACGTGTGCGCCGCGTCGTAGCCCTGCGACTGCTTGAGCCAGTCGCCCAGCGGCACCGCCGGATGCGCGGCGGCACGATCGGCCAGCGCTTGCGGCACGGTGGCGAACACGAGCCAATCGCCATCATCGACCCAGTACAGGTGGCTATCGATGCGCGAAAACACCCGTTGCACGGCCTGTGCGTCGGCGTCGCCCGCCGGCGTGCGCCCGGCCAGCAGCGAGGGGATTTGCAGATGGTGGATCTGCGTGGCCTCGACGTTGACCGTGTCCAGCTTCCAGCCCGGGCGCTTGGCCAAATCGGCCAACTGCGCGTCCAGCGCCTTGCGGTCGCGCACGCGTATCGCCGAGAACGTGCCGCTGGCATCGCCAAAGGCCACCACTTGCGGCCCGAACAGCTTTTCGAACGCCAGCGGATCGACGCCGGTGTGCGCTTGCGCCTTGCCCAGTAGCGCATCGACTGCTGCGCGCGTGCCGGCGCCGAAATCGCGATCCAGACCGTCGCGGATCGCTTGCAGGTTGTTCGGAGAGGGCAGTGCCATGGTGAACGCCCAGCGCGGGCGCCCGGCGGTTTTCAGGTCGATGGATCCCGCGTCGGGGGCGAGGTAGCCCAGCAGTCGCGCTTGCGGGGCGCGTAGCTGCACTTGCAGTCGGCCGTGTCCGTCCACGGTGCCCCAGCCCAAGGCGATGGACTGCGCGTGCGCCAGCGCATCGCGCAACAGCCCGTCGGCGGGTTGATCACGTAATTGCTCGTCCATCGGCCCGGTCATGCCTTTCAGGCTCATCCACGCGAACAAACCTTGTCCGGACGAGTCGATTTCCTTGTCCACGTCCTGGACCGGTGAGGCATGTGCATCCTTGGTCGAGGCCAAGTCTTGCGACAACGTCATTGCCGAAGCGGTGGCACCCAGCGACAGGAACAACCGATGGCTGGCGGCATCGAAATGCAGCGCACCGAACTTCTGCAAGGCGGCGTCGCCATTGCCATCCACCGGCGCTTGCAGCGGAGAGACGCCGCCGGCGGCGGCGCTGAGCGTGGCGATGCGCGCGTTGAGAGCCGCCACGTCGGCGATGTCCAGCGGTACGCTCACCAAGGCGCGGCTGAACGGCGTGACGCCATCGCTGGAATCGAGCACCGCCACTTCCAATGGCCCGGCTTGATCGCCCAGCAGCAGTTGCAACGCCGGGCCGGCCTGCGTCTGCGCCAGCTCGGAGTCGTTCTGGATCGCCTTGCGCAACGAAGCGACGATCTTCGCGTGCGCATCCGCGGCCAGCGCCGCGTCCAGCGGGCGGCCGTCGGGCGCCGACAGCGTGCCCCACAGCGAGGGAATGCGCACATAGGCCGCGGTATGGTCGGGCAGCCGTGCAATCAGCCAGCCGGGCTGCGAAATCTGCGCGTCGGCCTTGGCGATCGTGGCCGCATCCACCGCGGCCGGGCGTGGCAGTGAGGCCGCGTTGTCGGACGGCCCCGAACAGCCGGCGACGAGGGTGAGGGCGGCGGCGATGCCGACCGCAAGCAGGGCAGGGCGAAGCGTCATGGGGTTCCTCGGAGGCAAGTGGGCGCGCGCCGGGTCCCGGGCGCGGCGCAGGCGGCCAGTGTAGCGCCAGTCGATCGCGCCCGGATTGCCGCTGGGCTATCATGAAAGGCTTGTCCTACCCACTGTACGGAGCTGCTCCATGTCCAGCCTCAAAGCCGTTTTCGCCACCTCCAAGGGCCCGATCCACGTCGAGCTGTACGCGGACAAGGCGCCGCTCACGGTCGCCAATTTCGTCAACCTCGCCCAGCGCGGTTTCTACAACGGCCTGAGCTTCCACCGCGTCATCCCGGATTTCATGATTCAGGGCGGCTGCCCGGAAGGCAGCGGTCGCGGTGGCCCGGGGTATCGCTTCGAGGATGAAGTCAAAACCGGCCTGCGCCACGAGAAGGGCGTGCTGTCGATGGCCAACGCCGGCCCCGGCACCAATGGCAGCCAGTTCTTCATCACCCATGTGCCAACGTCATGGCTGGACGGCAAGCACACGGTGTTCGGCAAAGTCGTCGGCGCGGACGACCAGAAAGTGGTCGATGCGATCAAGGGCGGCGATGCCATCGAGAAGGTGACCATCGAGGGCGATGCGAGCGCGTTGCTGGCTTCCCAGGCGGCGCGCGTGGCCGAGTGGAACAAGGTGCTCGACAGCCGGAAGTAATCGACCGTCGCGGCGCGCGCTGTCGCTCGATTCGCCATGCGCGACGTGACCGGCATGCGGCGGGTGGTGTTGGCCGCCGGCCTGCTCAACCTCGCTTACTTCGGCATCGAAATCGGCATCGCGCGTGCGATCGGCTCGGTATCGCTGTTCGCCGATTCCATCGATTTCCTCGAAGACGCGGCGGTCAATGCACTGGTGTTCGTCGCCGCGACGTGGGATGCGCGCCGCCGCGCCGCGGTCGGAACGATGCTGGCCGCGATCCTGCTGGTTCCCGGCGCGGCGACCGTCTGGGCGATCTGGCAAAAGGTCCTCAGTCCTGTAGCGCCAGCGGCTGCGACGTTGTCGCTGACGGCGCTGGGGGCGCTGCTGATCAACCTGTTGTGTGCGTTGATGCTGGCGCGGCAACGGGAGCACGGAGGCAGCTTGATGCGTGCGGCCTTCCTGTCGGCGCGCAACGACGTGCTGGCCAACGTGGCGATGATCGCTGCTGGCGCGGCCACGGCAGTCACGCTGTCGCACTGGCCGGACTTGATCGTCGGTGCGGGAATTTTCTTCCTGAATCTGGACGCCGCCCGCGAGGTTTACGGTGCGGCACGCGCCGAACGTGGCGATGGCGATGAACCGCCGTCAGCGTGAATGATCGCGGTCGTGGCGCATCATCTGAAGCGCACGCTGTCGAGCATCTTCATCACTGCCGGCACATCGCGGTCGTAGTAGTACTCCGCCGGGGCTTTCCACAGCAGCAGGTCGAGCTTGCCGTCGCGCTGCGCGGCGGCCACGCTACCCTTGTAGATCAGGCCGGCGTCGCTGGTGGCGGTGAACTCGAAGCGCAGTCCGTCGACGCCGCCGGCCGTTCCACCGGCGAAGCGCTGTGGGCGCAGGTCGATCGCGCGCACGCTGATCATGCCCTGACGCACCATCGCCGCGACCACGATGTCGCGGATCTCGTCGGCACGCATGCCGCTGCGAAACCACGGGCCGTCGGGGCGGCTGGAACGCTCACGACCGAGCATGAACACGTGCTGGCCGTTGGCGATGCCCGAGAAGATGCTCAGGCTGTTGAGCGCGGTGCCGTCGATGGTCCAGATTTCCTCGTGTTGCAGTGGGTCCTTGATTCGCGACCACGCCAGGTCGGTCTGCAACTGCATGTCGTACACATCCACCGTGCCGGCGCGCTGCAATACACCGCCTTGGCTGGCGCAGGCGACGAGCAGCAGCAGGGCGAGGCTGAGCAGGGTGGTGCGGATGCTGTGGGAACACCCCTTCCCCCGCGCGCGGGGGAAGGATGGGATGGGGGCATGGCGCACGTTCGCAAGACAGGCCCCCCGCCTCGATCCTCCCCCGCAAGCGGGGGAGGCGGCGCTGCCCCAATGCGCACGATTCAAGTTGTAGTTGCCGGTCACGTCGTTCGCCATGAATCGAACGTTCGCGGTGCGCGCCAACCAGTCATGGGTCACGGTCGCGTCTCCAGTTCACCCAAATACTGCGCGATGAAAGCACGGTCTTGCGCCTGCGGGTCGAGTTGCAGGTAGCGATGCAGGGCATCGGCGGCGGCGCTGCGCTGGCCGTGCTGCATCCGACTCAGCCCCACCTCGCGCCACGCGCCGGCCGGTGCGCCCGGTTCGTTCACTGCTTGCTCGTAGAGTTGCCCGGCGGTGGTCGCATCGCCGTCGCCGTGGCGCTGTCGATATGCCTGCGCGAGATAGAAATCCAGCAGCCCGGTTGCGTCTGGCGGGGCGGCGGCGCGCAAGTCGGACATCATGCGGATGGTGGTGTCGTAGGTGCGCCGATCCAGTTCTTCGTCCAGCCAATGTGCCAGAAACGGCTTGACGGCGGCGCGGTAGCCATCGCGGCCATCGCGGTACAGGCCGGGCGGGGCGACTGCGGCGGCGGCGCGCACGTCTTCCACCCGTTCGGCGGTCTTGGGGTGGCTGGCGAACACGGTGAAGTGCTTGCCCGACTTGCTGGCTTTTTCTTCGGCATCGATGCGCGTCCACAGGCGCACGCCGGCCTGCGGGTCGTAGCCATGCGCCACTGCGGTGGCGAAGCCGACGCGATCGGCTTGCCGTTCGAAATCGCGCGAGTACTGGAACAAGCTGGCCATGCCGACCAGTTGCGCCAGCCCGCCCACCAGTCCGCCGCCAACACCGAAGCTGGCGAACACCGCCGAAGTGCGTTTGGCCTTTTCCCAGAACTGCAATCCGTGGCGCAGGCGGTAGTGGGCGAACTCGTGGCCGAGCACGATCGCCAGTTCCGCCTCGTCGTGGATGCGCAGCAGCGCGCCGGTGAATACCAGCACCATGCCATTGGGCGCCATCTGTGCGTTGAACTGCGGCACGTCGACGATATACAGGCGCAGATCCGGGCAGTAGTCACCGGTCACCTTGCACATCACTCCGTGCACATAATCGTTCAGTGCCGGATCGTGCACGCGCAGCGGCGATGCCTTGATGTCCTTTTCGGCTTCGTCCATCCCGTACCACAGCTGCGCCTCGGTACTGCCGTCGACGGGATGTTCGTGGGGTTGCAGCGGCGGCGGGATGTCGGCCCATGCCGGCGCGACGCACAGCAGCAGGGCCAGACCGGTACCACGCAGCCATGCTGGCGGTGTGTGCCTCATGGCATTGCCGGTACGTTGCTGCGGGGGATTTGCACGTCGTCCCGGCGCAAGCCGGAACTCGTCTTGATTGCTACGCAGCCGCCAAAGTCAATGGACCCCGGCGTGCGCCGGGGCGACGACAACGAAAGTCCTGGGGTTCCGACGCGGGTTGCCATCGCCGTCACAACGGCAACTCCTTGAGCAACTGCGCCACCGTGTCCCTGGCGCCGTCGGCGGTGCGCAGGTCGCCGCTCTGGCGCTGCATGAGGTGGAACCACACCACCTTGCCGTTGCGCAGATCCACCAGAGTTGCCACGCCAACCTGCCGCCCGCCGCCGATGTCCATCGCCCCGCCCATCGCCGCGCCGGCGAGCAGGCCGATCACGCGCAGCGCCTTGCGCCCTTCACTGGCATAGCTGTCGCGGATGTAGGTGAACAGCGCGTAGTCGGCGCCGGTGGAGTCGTGCAACACCGATACGCCCGGGCCGAGCGACCAGTCGAGCGTCGGCTTTCCGGTCGCCGGATCCTTCTTGGTCGCCAGCGCGCTGAAAGGCTGCGAATACTGCGCGATGCTCAGCGCAACGGCTTCGTTCAAGCGCAGGATCTGTCCCATCCGCGAGGCCGGGTCGAGATCGTCGGGCGGCGCGAAATCCGCCTTTGCTTGCGCGTGGCGCGCATCGATCAGCGCGTGCACGGCTTGCGGGTAGAACGTGCGTGCCGCCTGCGACCACTCCTTGTTCGGCTCCGACAACCCGCCGGCGGTGAGCAGCGACAGCTCGATGTCCGGTTGCACGATCACGATGCTGCCGCTGGCGTGCAGCGGTTGGCCGGCGGCGTCGGTGGCGATGCGCACTTGCGCGCCGACCGTGGCGATCGCCAACGTCGCCAGCAATGCGATCGCGCAGGCAAGCCATGAGAACGTGCGGCGAGGACGGATGCGCATGGCGGTTGTACGTGCTGGACGAGGGAGCGCCGGCAAAGCCAACGGTGGCGCCATGTTAGAATCATGGACGCTTTCGTGTCTTATTTCATCCCGAAAACTTGCGAGGTTTCCCGATGCTCAAGCTCGCCGCGCGCGTGGGCCGCGCCAAGCCCAGCGCCATCATGGTCGTGGCCGAAAAGGCCAAGCGCCTGAAGGCCGAAGGCCGCGACATCATCAGCTTCTCCATCGGCGTGCCCAACTTCCTGCCCGGCGCGCACGTGTACGAGGCGGCGCGCAAGGCGCTGGAACACGACTCCGGGCAGTACGGCTCCAACCGCGGTTCGGACGCGCTGCTCGATGCCTTCCTCAAGCATATCGAACAAGTCGGCATGACCGGTTACACGCGCCGCAATTGCGCGGTGGGCATCGGCGCCAAGGGCGTGCTCTACAACCTGATGGAAGTGTTGCTGGACGAGGGCGACGCGATCGCGTTCCCGACGCCGTACTGGACCAGTTACGTGGACATCGCCGAAATCCTCGGTGCGCAGATCCAGTTGTTGCCGTGCCCGGCCACGCAACACTACAAGCTCACCCCGGCCCAGCTCGATGCCGCGCTGGCGCAAAAGCCCAAGGTGTTCTTGTTCAACAACCCGTCCAACCCGACCGGCATGGTGTATTCGCGCGACGAGATCGCCGCGCTCGCAGACGTGCTGGTGAGATATCCGGACACCTGGATCATCACCGACGACATCTACAACCGCATGGTGTTCGATGGCGTGGGCTACCACAACTTCGTGATGGCCCGTCCCGAGCTGCGCGAGCGGGTGATCTTCATGGATTCGTGCTCCAAGACCTACGGCATGCCCGGCTGGCGCATCGGTTTCGTGGCCGCACCGGAAGTGGTGGCCAACGCCGTGGTGACGATGAACTCCAACCACATCACCAACCTGCCCGAGATCACCACGGCCGCGGCACTGGCGGCGCTGGCTGGCCCGCAGGACGTGCCGGCGCAGAAAAACATCGAATTCCAGGATCACCGCGATCGCGTGGTCGCCGCGCTGAAGGCCATCCCCGGCGTGGTGTGCCCGCAGCCGCAGGGCGCGTTCTACGTGTTCCCGGATATCTCCTGCGCGTTCGGCAAGACCCACGATGGCAAGCTCATTGGCAACGACGTGGATTTGTGCAACGCCTTGCTCGATGCCAAGGGTGTCGCCTGCGTGCCCGGGGTGGCGTTCGGCGAGCCGCGCGCGCTGCGCATCAGCTACACATGCCCGGCCAATCAGCTCGACGAAGGCCTGCGGCGGATCCGGGAGTTCTTTGCCGAGTTGAAGTGAGGCGCGGAGCAGGGATCGGGGAGCAGGGATCGGGGAGCAGGGAGCAGGGAGCGGGGAGCAGGGAGCAGGGAGCAGGGAGCAGAACCAGTGCAGTACCCTGCAAGTGTCATCCCGAACGCAGTGAGGGATCTGCTGTCTGCTTTCTCTGGCTAGGCACAAGCAGATCCTTCGCTGCGCTCAGGATGACAGCATGAGGGAGCAGGGAG
>JAFEEL010000058.1 GCA_018241125.1 Pseudomonadota bacterium
CAATCAAACACGCAAGTGTTTGATTTGGCGGAGCCGAGTACGGGCATGTACCGGACTGGGCGCGTTGAAAAAGGGCAGAGCCTGCCCCCGCGCAGGCGGGGGAAAGCCCTTTTTCAACAACCTGTTAGACCGGCCGGGTGGCGGCGACGTAGGGCAACTCGTCGATGCGGGCAGCGTGTGCGCGCAAGTGCGGGTAGTCCAGCGGCACCACGTCGTACAGGGCGAAGTGATCCCACAACGACACCAGATGAAAGTCGTGGTAGGTCGGCACGGCTGTCACCGCTGTCGGGCGTGCCTCCAGCCATTCCAGGCCGAGGCGGATCGCTTCGCGCATCTTGTCGAAGCGGCGGTGCGCCCGCGTGTCCAGGCCGGTGCGCTCGGCGAGGAGGAGTTCGGCCTCGGCCGCCATGATGCCGTTCATCGCGGCGCGTGCATTCAGCGCATCCACGTCGGTGGTCAGCACGTTGAAACGGTCGGCTGGGTCGTGCCGGCGCACCAGCCAGGCGGCGATGTGGTCGGACTCGAACACCACTTGAGTGCCGTCCACCAGCGTGGGTACTTTCAGCAGCGGGTTGGGGCCGAACTGCGCCGGGTCGCTGCCGGCGGCGTTGCCCGCGTCCACCAGTTCACAGGGAATGGCCAGTGCACCCAAGACAATGCGCACCTTGCGTGCGAAGTGGGAACGGGGCGTGTAGTGCAGTTGCATGTGGCCTCCTTGGGATCACACCTCGTCGGTGCCCTCGTTGATGCCCTCGAACAGGAAGGTCGAAAGATAACGCTCGCCGGTATCGGGCAGCATCGCGAGGATCACGTCGCCGGGCTGGGCCAGTTCGTTGGCCACGCGCAGCGCCGCTGCGAAGGTGCCGCCGGCGGACAACCCGCAGAAGATGCCTTCGCGCTGCGCCAGCGCACGTGCGGTGTCGCGGGCCTGCTCGTCGGTCACCGGCAGGTCGTGGTCGAACACGTTGCGATCGAGCACGGCGGGGACGAGATTGGGCGTCCAGCCCTGGATCTTGTGCGGCGTCCATTCCTTGCCGGCCAGCATCGAGGCCGCGACCGGCTCGGTGGCGACGATCCTGGTTTCCGGGCGCGCCAGCTTGAGCATCTGTCCGACACCGGTGAGGGTACCGCCGGTACCCCAGCCGGACACATACCAGTCCAGCCGCTTGCCGGCGAAATCGGTGAGGATTTCCGGGCCGGTGGTGTTGCGGTGGTAGGCGGGGTTGGCCTCGTTTTCGAACTGACGAGCCAGAAAGTGGCCGTGTTTGGTCGCGAATGCCTCCGCCGCTTCGACCAGGCCGGTGCCGCGCAGCGCTGCCGGCACCAGTACCACCTTGGCCCCGAGCGCGCGCATCAGCTTGCGGCGTTCGATCGAGAACGAATCGCTCATGAAGGCGATGAACGGATAACCACGCGCCGCGCACACCATCGCCAACGCGATGCCGGTATTGCCCGACGTGGCCTCGACCACAGTCTGCCCGGGTTTGAGCGTGCCGCGCGCCTCGGCGTCGAGGATCACGCCCAGCGCCAAACGATCTTTCACCGACGACATCGGGTTGAAGAACTCGCATTTGACGTACATCGTCACGTGCGAGGGTGCGAGCCGGTTGATGCGCACGATCGGCGTGTTGCCGACGGTGTCGAGGATGGAGTCGTGGATCATGGCGGTCGTCTCCGCAAAAACGGAAGGCCGATCATGGGCCGGTTGCCGGCGGCACGCAAACGGGCCGCGGCGATGAGGTGATGCCGGGAAGGAATGGGGGGCATGGAGCAGGGAGCAGGGAGCAGGGAGCGGGGAGCAGGGAGCGGGGAGCAGGGAGCAGGGAGCAGGGAGCAGGGAGACGGGCGACAAAGCCCCTCTCCCAGCGGGAGAGGGGTTGGGGTGAGGGGCAAACCGCGAGGGGTGTGCGCAACCGGCGCGTCAGCCTCTCCCGGAGAGAGGTGCGCCGTAGATCCTGAATCTGGTGCTACGAATCTGGCGTCGCCAGTCCCGCGCCTCGAACCCCGAGTCCCGGCTATATGCTTCCCGAGTCCCGGGTCCCGAGTCCCGAGTCCCGGCTCTTGCACTGCCCCTCCCGCCACCGATTCATCACCGTGCAAAACAACAGCGCGGTCCGCTCGGTGTCGTAGACGGCGCCATGCGCCCGGCTGGCATCCCACTCCAGCCCGGCGGCGAGCACGGCGCGGGCCAGCACGGTTTGCCCGTAGGCCATGCCGGCCAGGGTCACCGTGTCGAAGGTGCTGAACGGGTGGAAGGGATTGCGCTTGTGGCCGGTGCGCGCCACCGCGGCGTTGAGGAAACCGAGGTCGAAGAACGCGTTGTGACCGACTAGGATCGCGCGTTGGCAACCGGCGGCCTTGATCGCCGCGCGCACCGGTGCGAACACGTAGTCGAGCGCGGGGCGCTCGTCGCGCGCACCGCGAAACGGGTGGTCGGGATCGATGCCGTTGACCTCCAGCGACTTCGGATCGATCTGCGATCCGGGGTACGCCACGACGTGCGTACTGGTCATCGCGCCGGGCGACAGCAAGCCTTGCGCGTCGATCAAAATGGGCTGCACCGCGATCTCCAGCAGCGCGTGGCGGTTGCAGTCGAAGCCGCCGGTCTCCACATCCACCACCACCGGCAGGAAGCCACGAAAGCGCTGCGCCATCGGCGCTTGATCGGAAAGTTCACTCATCGGTGCAGGATATCAGGCGCGGCCTGCGCGCTCGCCGCTGGTCGGCCCCGGCGTCTTGTGCTTGTACGCACACAGATCGCGGACGATGCACTGCGGGCAGTGCGGCTTGCGCGCCTTGCACACGTAACGGCCGTGCAGGATCAGCCAGTGGTGCGCGTACAGGCGGAATTCTTCCGGCACGTTCTTCAGCAGCTTGCGCTCGACCACCTCCACGGTCTTGCCAGTCGCCAGCCCGGTGCGGTTGGCGACGCGGAAGATGTGCGTGTCCACGGCGATGGTGGCTTGCCCGAAGGCGACGTTGAGCACCACGTTGGCGGTCTTGCGGCCCACGCCGGGCAAGGCTTCCAGCGCCGCGCGATCGTCCGGCACGATGCCGTCGTGATGGTCGATCAGCAAGCGGCAGGCGGCGATGATGTGGCGCGCCTTGGCGTTGAACAGGCCGATGGTGGCGATGTATTTTTTGAGGCCGTCCTCGCCTAGAGCGAGCACGGCGCGCGGCGTGTTGGCGACCGAAAAAAGTTTTTTCGTCGCCTTGTTCACGCCCACGTCGGTGGCCTGCGCCGAGAGCATCACCGCGACCAGCAACTCGAATGGCGTGGAATACACCAGTTCGGTGCGCGGGTGCGGGTCGATCTCGCGCAGGCGGGCGAACAGTTCGTGGCGATCGGCGGGCTTCATGCGGCGGGCGTCATGGGCTGGACGTGCGCGCTCGGCGCGGCGGCGTGAGCCAGCGATCCAGCGCCGGCGCGGCAGCGTTGCCCAACAGCACCGCACCGGCCAGCGCCGGCAGCAGCCGGTCGTCGTGGTGGGCCGCGTGCAGGGCGACGATCGCCGTGGCTGCAATCGCGCCGATCAGCGCGCCGCACAGCAGGCGTGCGCGCGGTTGCATGCAGGTGCGCGGCGGATCGTCGGCGATGAAGAATGCGGCCAGCAGCACTGGCGGCAACAGCGCCAGTATCATCGGATCGGTGTACGTCGCGCCGGTCAGCGCGGTGCCGATGGCATACGCCAACCCGGCACCGCCGAGCAGCCCCAACGGCGCCTGCCAGCGGATCGCGCGCAGCCCGAGCAGGGCGATGCCGCCCAGCGCGCAGGCGGCGGCCAGCAGCAGGTTTGCGTGGATCGGCGCGATGGCGGCGGTTGCCGGCGCGATCAGCAAGGCGATGGCGCAGGCGGTCATCATGGGGTGGAATGGATTGGCGGCATCACGATGGCGCCAGGCGAGCGCCAGCACGACGGCGATCACGATGGCGAGCGCCCTCGTCCAAGCGGCCGCAGGCGGTAGCCACAGGACCATCAGCAGCAGTTGCAGGTAGAGGTGCAAAGCGGTCGTCGCCGGGCGCGGTCGCGTCGACCGCGGTACCAGTGCCAGCACGAGGGCCAGCGCACAGAAGACCATCCACGCTGGGCGGTGCTGGTTCCACGCCAGTGCACCGACGATCGGCAGCAAGCACAGCAGGGCCCGCTGCGAACGCGCAACCCCATCCAGCGCCGGTCGCGGCGGCGGGAGATTTTCGACGCCGGCGTTTGCGTCTTCGGTCATGCCTTGGGCGCGCCGCGCTGCGCCGCCTTGCGCGCGGTGGCACGGGCGATGGCGGCGGCGACCGCGTCGGCGCTGGCAGCGTTGGCGGTCTGCGCGGTGTGGCGTTCCTCGCGCGCCTGCTCGTCGCGGCTCAGGCGCAGTTGCCGGGCGCGGTAGCGCTCGCGTGCGGCCAGCGCGGTGGCGCGCTTGCGTGCGGATTCGTCGAGTAGAGCTTTCGCCTCGCGATAGCGTTGTGTTAACGGGATGCGGCTGGGGCACACGACATCACAGCGCCCGCACTGCGTGCAGTCCAGTGCGCCCTCGCGTTGCATGGCGGCCAGATCGCCATCGCGCAAGCGCAGCAACAGACGCTGCGGTTGCAAGTTCACCGGGCACACCGGCGCGCAATCGCCGCAGCGGATGCAGGGTTGCTCAGATGTAGCGGCAATCACTTGCATCGGGTTTCAGTCGCCGCCAAACACCGGCTTGCGGCGTTCCAGAAAGGCCTGTGTGCCCTCGCGCATGTCGTGCGTCGACGCGCACACCGCGAAGGCCTGCGTTTCGTAATCCAGCCCGGCATCGATGCCGCATTCGCCGCCGATCTGCACCGCATCGAGGATGCCGCGCAGGGCCTGCGGCGCGGACGCCGCCAGTTGCGCGGCCAGCGCGAAGGTCGCCGCTTCCAATTGCTCAGCGGGGACGATGCGAGTGACGATGCCCAGTTCGAACGCGCGCTGCGCATTGATCGGCGCACCGGTCAGGCACAGTTCCAGCGTCGCCCCGCGCCCGGCAAGGCGCAGCAGGCGCTGGGTGCCGCCGAAACCGGGCAGCACGCCGAGGTTGATTTCCGGCTGCCCGACCTTGGCGTTGTCGGCGGCGATGCGCAGGTGGCAGCTCATCGCCAGCTCCAGCCCGCCGCCCAGCGCGTAGCCACGAATCATCGCGATGACCGGTTTGCCGAGCAGCTCCACCCCGCGCATCATCTTCTGTCCGTGCTGCGAAAAATGCCGCGCCTGGATCGGGCTGAGCGTGGCCAGCTCGCCGATGTCGGCACCGGCGACGAACGCCTTTTCGCCGGCGCCGCGCAGCACCACCGCGCGCACCGCCGGATCGGCGGCGATGGCGCGAAAGGCCGCGTCGAGTTCGGCGATCACCGCGAAGTTGAGCGCGTTGAGCTTGTCCGGACGGTTGATGGTGACCACGCGCACGCCATCGCGGTCTTCGAGCAGCAGGTGGTGAAAATCGTGGCTGGGGGTCATTGCGTTCTCGGGCTGGGGTGAACGGGCGCGGAACTTGCGCGCGTCGGCGCGGTCGATGGGTGGCGGTGGCACGGGGTGGCAGCTATCCTAGCCCGTAGTGGCCGCGATCGCGATGGCCCAGGCCGTGCCGATCGCAACGATCGCGTGGCGTTTCGTGGAGAGTTGGATGAGCAAGCGCTGGTGGCTGCTGGCAACGATGGGCATGTGCACGCTGGCCGCGGCGCAACAGGCGCCGACGGACAAGCAAAAGCTCAGTTACGCGCTCGGCTACGACTACGGTCGCAGCCTGGCCGACAGCAAGATCGACATCGATCAGGCCACGCTCGCGCGGGCGATCGGCGACGGTCTGAAACACAAGGCCCCGGCGCTGCCGACCCAGCAGATGAGCGTGGTTCTGCACGCGCTGAAGGAAAAACTCTACGCCCAGGCCAAGGCCAACTTCGACAAGGCCTCGGCGGAGAACAAGGCGGCCAGCGACGCCCTGCTGGCGAAGAACCGTGTCCGTGCCGGCGTGAAGGTGCTGCCCAGCGGCGTGCAGTACCGGGTTGTCAGCGAAGGCAATGGGCCGTCACCGCGTCCCGACGGGCAGGCGCGCATCCTGTACAAGGTGTCGGTTGCCACCGGGCAGGAGTTCGTCAGTAGTTACAACACGCCCACCCCGCAACCCACGACCATCACCATCAGCGAATCGCCGCTGCCCGGCGTGCGCCAGATCCTGCCGATGATGCGTCAGGGTGCGCACTGGGAAGTGCTGCTGCCGCCCGATCAGGCCTATGGCTCCGACCCCGGATCGCCGGTCGGCCCGAATCAGGCGCTGTCGATGGATATCAAGATGGTGGAGGTGTTGAAGTAGCAGGGAGCGGGGAGCGGGGAGACGGGAGACGGGAGACGGGAGACGGGAGACGGGAGCAGGGGCGATCCGCGCGCCAAAATGAATACCCACGCTGTGTTCTTTCGCGCGGCGAACGTAACGACGTTCTTCCTTCATCTTCCGCGCTGCAACCGGTCTATCCTTGCACTGTCACTTCGCGCAAGTTCACCGCCGCATGTCTGCTTCCCCGACACCCACCGTCCGCGCCATCCACAGTCCGTGCATTGGCGTGTGCCGACTGGATGCGAGCGGACACTGTGAGGGCTGCCAGCGCACCGGCGAGGAAATCGCCGCGTGGCTGGCGTTTGACGACGTGACGCGGCAACGCTACATCGACGAGATTCTGCCGGCGCGTGCGCTGGCGCACGACGCACGCCGATCCGACGAAGTCGGGCGGATCGTGCGCGCGCTGCATCCACTGTCTGCGCCGCCGACCGCGCCGGCGTGGAATCGCCCCGAATACGAAGATCTGCTGCCGCCCACGGCCGCGCTGACGCCGGCCGCGGTGCTGGTCGGGCTGGTGCCGCGTGGCGATTGGCAGGTGCTGTTGACCTTGCGTACCGCCGACCTGCGCACGCATGCCGGGCAGGTGAGTTTCCCCGGCGGGCGCATCGAGGCGGCCGATGCCGATCCGGTCGCCGCCGCGCTGCGCGAGGCGCGCGAGGAGATCGGGCTGACGCGAGAGCGTATCGAGCCGCTGGGGTATCTGGATGCGTTCGATACCATCAGCAGCTACCACGTGCTGCCGGTGGTCGCGCGGGTGTCGCCGGATTACGCGCTGCGCCTGGACGCGCGCGAGGTGGCCGATGCGTTCGAAGTGCCGCTGGACTACTTGATGGATGCGCGCAACATCCGCATCGTCGCCCGTGAGTTCGCCGGGCGCGTGCGGCGTTATCATGAATACGACTATGCCCGGTACCGTATCTGGGGCGCCACTGCGGCGATGCTGGTCAACTTGCGCGAGCGGCTGGAGGGCGTGCGATGAACGACTGGGTGGTATTGCATCCGATGCACTGGACGACGCTGGTTTCCGCCGAGGAACTGGTGGCTGCGCTGGGTCAGCCCGGTCTGGCGATCATCGACGCGCGCGCGACGCTGGCCGATCCGTTGCAGGGCGATCGCGACTATGCGGCCTCGCACATCCCCGGCGCGGTGCACGCCAACATGGAGCGCGACCTGTCCGACCATTCCCGCAAGGGCCACGGTCGCCATCCCCTGCCCGCCGCCGACACGTTCTGTCGCTGGTTGGAGCTGTGGGGCATCACCCCCGCCCATCAAGTGGTGGTGTACGACGCCCGCGAAGGTGCGATGGCGGCAGCGCGGGTCTGGTTCATGCTGCGTCTGCTCGGTCATCAGCACGTGGCGGTGCTCGATGGTGGCTACGCGCGGTGGCTCGACCTGCACCTGCCCATCAGCACGAAGACCGTGTTGCCCAATGCCTCGACCTATCAGGCCAGTTACGATGCGGCGCGCCTGGCCGACCCATCCGGATTGCTCGATCTGGCACGTCCGGGTGCGCCGTTGTTGATCGACGCGCGCCCGGGCGAACGCTTCCGCGGTGAGGTCGAACCGGTCGATCGCGTCGCCGGCCACGTCCCCGGCGCGATCAATCGACCGCTGGCGATGAACCTGCAAGCCGACGGTCGCTTTCGCCCGGCGGCCGAACTGGCGGCGAGTTTTCGCGAGTTGCTCGGCGTGCGCGATCCCTCGCAGATCGTCTCGATGTGCGGCTCGGGTATAACCGCCTGCCACAACCTGTTGGCGTTGGAACACGCCGGCCTGCGCGGCGCACGCTTGTATGCCGATTCGTGGAGCGGCTGGATCGCCGATCCGGCAAGGCCGGTCACGCGATCGTAGGATGGGTTGATCGGAGGATCGACCCATCAGACCCATCATTTTTTCAGCTTCGCCACCAGCGCCTTGAGGGTGTTCTGGGTGTCCGGCTCGTCCCAGGCGTCGATGAAGCGATCCAGATGGACGTGGTTTTCCAGCGCATCCACCACATCGGCGCGGGCCAATGCACGGGTGCGCAGCATCGGCGAGGCGGGCAGGGCGAGCAGGGCGCCGAGCCACTCGAGCGCGGCGTTGTGCACGTTGGGAAGGTCGGTGAGTTGATCGACCATGCCGATGGCGAACGCACGACGCGCTGACACCATCATCCCGGACACCATCAGCCGCTCGGCCCGGCGCGGGCCGACGAGACGGCGCAGCAGCATCTGGATGCCCTCTGGCACCGCCAGCCCGACCTGCACTTCGTTCAGGCCGATGCGGAAGGGCTTGGCCGGGTCGGGCGAGCGCGCCATCACCCGGTAATCGCAGCACAGTGCCAGCACGCAGCCGCCCGCCGGGGCGTGGCCGCCGATCGCTGCCACCACCGGCACCGGTGATCTGGCCAGCGCCCGGCAGGCGGCGAAGAAATCTTCCCAGGCCCGGCGCAGCCCGGCCTTGTCCACGCCGATCAAATGCGGCACGTCCATGCCGCCGGAAAACACGCCTTGACCGCCGGACAGCACGATGCCGTGCGCACCCTTGCCCGGCGCGGCTTCCACCGCTGCACGCAGCGCCTGCAACAGTTCGGGATTGAGCGCATTGACCGGCGGCCGCGCCATGTGGATCTCGTGGATGGGGCCGTGCTGCCGTAGCTCGATCACCGGTGTGCTCCTGTGGCTGGAATCGGGCGACGATACCGCAAGCGCGGGTCGGGTAGAATGGCGCGATGAAACCGATGATCCGCACCATCGCGCTGGCTACGACGGTTTGGCTGTGGGTGGCATCGGCCAGCGCGGCGGCCGCGCCAGTGGCGGCGATGACGATGCCGGCGAAAAAAGCCGCTGCACAGCCGGCCACCGCCGCCTCGGTGCGCATCGACCATGCGTGGGTGCGTGCCGCGCCGCCGGGCACAGACATGCTCGCCGGCTACATGGACATCCACAACGTCGGGCCGAAGGCGCTGCGCCTGGTTGCCGCCGACTGCGATGCGTTCGCGATGGTCGAGTTGCATCGTTCCTCGATCGTCAAGGGCGTGAGCACGATGACGCCTGCCGGCGCGCAGGCCATTGCCCCCGGCGACGTGCTGGCGATCCAGGCGGGCGGTCTGCACTTCATGCTGATGCAACCGCTGCGACCGCTGCAAGCCGGGCAGACGGTGCGTTTCACGCTGCACTTTGCCGATGGCAGTCGGGCCGGCGTGGAAGCCGTGGTGCGGACACAGGCCCCGACCGCATCGGGACGGTGATGGCGCGCGGCCAGCGGCCGCGCATGGTGCGTCGATGGTGAGCCAGCGGGTGGCTTGGCAGGCTGTTGAAAAGCAGCCTGCTGATGCGATCCATGGACGGATCGCACGCCAATCAAACACGCAAGTGTTTGATTGGGCGGAGCCGAGTACGGGCATGCGCCGGACTGGGCGCGTTGAAAAAGGGCGGGAAAGCCCTTTTTCAACAACCTGTTAGTTGTGCAATCCGCCGCGCACGATCAGTACCGTGAGCGCGGCGATCACGATCAGCAAGAACAAGCGCACGCGCAGTACCAGGGCTGCGCGCGGGCTGCCTCGGCGCGGCGCGGGGGCGTGCGCGGAAGGTGGCAGGAAGGTCGAGGCAATCCCGTCGGTCAGGTGGCTCACGCCTTGCCGGGTGGAATCGATCAGGCCTTGTTCGCGAAGCATGGCGCGGGCCTTGGGCTGATCCTCGGCCTTGACCACCCAGACTTGCGGATTGGAGTCGGCGTTGGGCGGGTCGCGGTAGCTGAAGCCCTGCCGCCGCGCGCCCTTGTACGAGCGATCGTTGGCGAGCTTCACCTCGATGCCGGCGTCGCGCAGCATCTGCGCCACCGCTTCGGCGTTTTCCAGGCGCGGCGATGAAAACACCATGCGCATCAGGTGTTCTCCGTAGTCGGGCGGATGCGCATCAGTCCTTCCTGCGCGGTCGATGCCACCAGCGTGCCGCGGCTGTCGTAGACCATCCCGCGCGCCAACCCGCGCGCGCCCTGCGCAGTCGGGCTGTCGCAGGAATACAGCAACCATTGGTCGACGCGAAACGGGCGATGGAACCAGATCGCGTGGTCGAGACTGGCCATCACCACGTTGGGCTGGTAGTAGCTGATGCCGTGCGGGAAGGTCGCGGTGCCGATCAGGTGGAAATCGGAAGCGTAGGCCAGCAAAGCATGGTGCAGTTCCGGCCCGTCGCCGATACGCTCGGTCAACTTGAACCACACCTGCTGGAATGGCGGCCGCTTGCCCGGGTCGAGCTCGTCGCGCGGGTACACATGCCGGAACTCGAATGGCCCGCCGCGATTGACCCAGCGTTGCAGCTTGGGCGAGAGCCGGGCCAGCACCGCCGGATCCAGTGGCGGCTGCGGCGACAGATCCTCGGGCGCCGGCACCACCGGCATCGGCAGCTGGTGTTCGGCGCCCTGCTCGTGCTGCTGGAACGATGCGGAAGCCACGAAGATCGGCTGCCCGTGCTGGATCGCGGTCACCCGACGCACCGAGAAGCTGCCGCCATCACGGGTCCGGTTCACGTCGTAGACGATCGGGTGCTCGATGTCGCCGGCGCGCAGAAAGTAGGCGTGCAGCGAATGCACCGCGCGCGCCGGGTCCACGGTGGCCTGCGCGGCCGACAGCGCCTGCCCGAGCACCTGCCCGCCGAACACGTAGCGGGTGCCGATGTCGCGGCTCTGGCCGCGGAACAGATTGTCCTCCAGCCGCTCCAGCGACAGCAGGGCGATCAGTTCGCCGACGGGGCCTTGCGGATCGGTGTCGTATGCCATGGGCCGATTATACCGAGCTGCACTGCGTCATCTTTGCCGACCCGATGAATCTGACGCGATGGCGCCCGTTGGCTATGATGCCGGTCGGCCACCGGTTTGCGGCGGGGAATGGCATGCGCAAGCTGCTCAACGCGATCGTGATGGTGTTCGGGGCCGGGGTGCTGGCGGCGGTGGTTCTGCTGGCATTGGCGTGGTGGAAGACCGGCCGCGACCTGGCTCGCACGTATTCCGTGGCCGATCTGCCGTTGTCGATCCGGCGTGACCCGGGCACGCTGCTGCAAGGCGCGCACATCTACGCTACGCGCGGATGCGTGGACTGCCACGGCGGCGACGGCGGCGGCAAGCTGGTGTTCGATGCCGGGCCAGTGATTCGCGTGGTCGGCCCGAACATCACCCCTGCCGGGGTCGCGAAGGGCATGAGCGCCGACCAGCTCGCCGCCGTCATCCGCCATGGCGTCAAGCCCGACGGGCATCCGCTGGTGTTCATGCCCTCCGGGGACTTCCAGGCTTTGGGCGATGCCGACACCGCGGCCTTGGTCGCGTATGTGCAAGCCATGCGGCCGGTGTCGCATGATCCGGGAAAGACGCGGATCCGGCCGTTGGGTTACGTCCTGTACCTGTTCGGGCGCTTCCCGCTGATTCCCGCTGCGCGCATCGATCACGCGCCGCGTGCGCGCACGGCACCCGAGCCGGCGCCGACGCCAGCCTACGGCCGGTACCTCGCGCAGGCCTGCACCGGCTGCCATGGCCCGGGCCTGGCTGGCCAGCACGTTCCCGGCACGCCGCCGAGTTTTCCAACAGCGCAGGACCTCACTCCCGGCAATCTGGCCGCGTGGACCCAAGACGACTTCCGCCGCGCGCTGCGTACGGGAAAACGTCCCGACGGCAGCACGATCGACCCATTCATGCCGTGGCGCAACTTCGCGCAGATGAACGATGTCGAGATTGCCGCACTGTGGGCGTACCTGCGTAGCTTGCCGGCGTTTCCACCGCACTCCGCCAGATAGGCGGCCATCGCGCAGCGGGCAGATGCATGCGAAGTGGGCTGCCGATCTGCTGTTGCTTCGTTCGCCTCCAGCAGGCTGTTGAAAAACAGCCTGCTGATGCGATCCATGGACGGATCGCACGCCAATCAAACACGCAAGTGTTTGATTTGGCGGAGCCGAGTACGGGCATGCACCGGACTCGGCGCGTTGAAAAAGGGCAAGAAAGCCCTTTTTCAACGACCTGCTAGACGCGCTCGTGCGACCCGGGTCAGGACCCCGGCAACGCGCGGGGCGTGGCATCGTCCGCCGCAATCGGCCGCAGTGGGGTCGCCGCCAGCACCTGCGGCCACGGAAACAACGGCCCCGGATCGCGCTTGCGCGCCACCGGCAGGGTCGGATCATCGCTGGCCGGCACTTGCTCGGTATCCAGGTCTTCATGCCCGGCGATCTGCCGCAGGTTCGGGCAGAGCGTGCGAAGGTGTGCGAGCAGGGCGATCAGCGCGTCGATCTGCGCCGACGGGTAAGGCTCGTCCATCGCTTGATGGCGCGAATCCAGCCAGTGCGGGTAGCGCCCGGTGTTGACCAGTTCGATGCCCAGCGAGCGCGGGTTGTAGCCGCGCACGTGATGGGCGATGGCCTCGGGGCGCGCAAACTCGAACGTGCCACCGTCGCGGTCGAGGTAATAGTGCCCGCTGTTGCCGGTGCCGCGACCATCGGGAAACTTCGGATACAACACGCGCTGCCCGTAGTCGCGCGCCATCGCCAGATCCGGCAGCTCGGTGCAGTGGATCACCACGAGGTCGATTTGCGCGAGCGGGCGCGCATCGAGCAGGTCTTCGTACGGCAGCGGCCAGCGCTGGATCGGGTTGCTGGCGGGCAGGTTCGCGGTCATGGCGCATGCTAGCATCGCCGCCTGCATTGCAAGGCTGCGGAGGCCGCCATGTCGCCAGCGTTGTGCTGCAACCACGGCGAAGAAGACTTGCGCGCATGCTCGGCCACGTGATCGCCTCGCATGGTCTGGAAAGCGGCCCGAATGCGGCCAAGGTGACCGCGCTGGCCGCCGCTGCCACGGCGCTGGGCTGGAGCTGCGAGCGCCCGGACTTCCTGGCCTGCGACCGTGCGCCCGGGCACGGCCCGCTGGGCGACGTCGATGCACGCATCGCGCAGTTGCGTGCGTTGGCCGGCGCCGCGAAAGGCCCGTTGGTACTGGCCGGATCGAGCATGGGCGCGTTCATATCGGCGCGGGTTTCGCTGGAAGTCCCGTGTGCGGGGTTGTTTCTGCTGGCACCGCCGCCGGCGTTGCAGGGTTTTGCGCATCGCCTCGAAGCGGCCGCGGTGCCGACGTGGATCATTCATGGCTGGGGCGACGAGTTGATCCGAGCGCAGAACGTGGTGGACTGGGCGCGACCGCGCCGGGATCGCCTGCTGCTGGTGGATGACGACCATCGCCTGTCCAAACACGTCGCGTTCTGCGCGCAGCGCTTCGACGAATTTCTGCGGGCGCTGTGACGCGATGACGACGCACTTTTTCGCAAGCTGCGCCAAAGGTTTGGAATACCTGCTGGTCGAGGAGTTGCTGGCGTTGGGCGCGGACAAAGCCACGGCAGCGCTGGCCGGGGTCAACTTCGAGGGCGAAGCGGTCTGCGCGTATCGGGCGGTGCTGCACTCGCTGCTGGCCAGCCGCATGCTGTGGCCGCTGGCGGCGTTCGACTGCGCCGACGAGCGGGCCTTGTACGACGGCGTGGCCGCGATCGACTGGGCGCAGCATCTGGATGCGCAGGGCACGCTGGCGGTGGACGCGCACGTGTCGGGCAGCGCCATCACCCACGCGCAGTTCGCCGCGCAGCGGGTCAAGGATGCGATCGTCGATCGCTTTCGTGCCGACACCGGGCAACGCCCGTCGGTGGATACCGAGCATCCCGATCTGCGGCTGAATCTGCATCTGCGCAAGGGCCGCGCCACGTTGGCGGTGGACTTGGGCGGCGGCAGCCTGCACCGACGCGGCTGGCGCGCGCAACAAGGCGATGCGCCACTGAAGGAGAACCTCGCTGCGGCGATGCTGCTGCGCGGGCGCTGGCCGCAGGTATACGCCGACGGCGGTGGCCTGCTCGACCCGATGTGCGGCAGCGGCACCTTGCTGATCGAAGGCGCGCTGATGGCGGCCAACGTCGCACCGGGATCGGCGCGGCATGGCGATGGCCTGCCGACGCGCTGGCGCGGGTTCGACGCGACGCTGTGGCGTAGTTTGATCGTCGTCGCGCGCGAAGCCGCGCGTGAAGGTTTGGCGAACCTGCGCTGCATCTTTCACGGATCCGACAGCGATCGGCGCGCCATCGACGCGGCGCGGGCCAATGCACAGGCCGCCGGCGTTGCGGATTTCATCGACTTCCAAGTGCGCGACATGCGGCAGCTCGCGGCGCCACCGCAAGCGCAGGGACTGGTCGTGTGCAACCCGCCCTACGACCAGCGCCTGGCCGCCGACGCGCAGTTGTACCGCGACCTCGGTGATGCGCTGCAACGCGCCACGCCCGCGTGGCGGGTATCGCTGCTGTGCGGCGATGAGGATCTGGCCCGCGCGACCGGCCTGCGCGCCAGCAAGCGCTATCCGTTTTTCAACGGCGCGCTGGAATGCGTGCTGCTGGTGTGCGACACCGCGCAGCCGCCGACGCGCGAACCGCGCGCGCCCGCGCCCTTGGCGGACGGCGCGCAGATGGTCGCCAACCGCATCGCCAAGAACCTGCGGCATCTGAAGTCATGGCGGCAGCGCGAGGCGGTGGATTGCTTTCGCGCCTACGACGCCGATCTGCCCGAGTACGCCGCGGCCATCGACGTCTACACCGAAGACACGCACGATGCGCCGCGCACTTTCCTGCACGTGCAGGAATATCAGGCACCGGCGAGCGTGCCGGAGGCCGATGCGCGTCGGCGCATGGGCGAGGTCGTGCGTGCCGTCACCGAGGTGTTCGCGGTGCCACGCGAACAGATCGCGATCAAGACCCGCGTGCGCGGACGTGGTGGCGCCAAGTACGGGGCGATGGCGCAGCGCGGGCAGTATCTGGTCGTGCGCGAGGGCGCCGCGCGGTTGCACGTGAATCTGTTCGATTACCTCGACACCGGCCTGTTCCTCGACCACCGCCCGTTACGCGCGCGCATCGCGCAGCTGGCGCGCGGCAAGCGCTTTCTCAACCTGTTCGCCTACACCGGCGCGGCCAGCGTGCATGCGGCGGTAGGCGGCGCAGCCAGCACCACCAGCGTGGATCTGTCGGCGACCTACCTGCAGTGGGCGGCGGACAACCTCGCGCTCAACGGCTGTGGCGGCGCGGCGCACCGGCTGGTGCAGGCCGATGCGCTGGCGTGGCTGGAGGCCGAGCGCGGTCAGTACGATTTGATCTTCTGCGACCCGCCGACGTTTTCCAACTCGGCGCGTGCGCAAGACTTCGACGTGCAACGCGAACACGTGCGCTTGCTGCGCGCGGCGCTGGCGCGGCTGGCGCTGGGCGGCGTGCTGTACTTTTCCAACAACTTCCGCCGTTTCAAACTCGATCAGGCCGCGCTGGCCGATCTGGCCGATATTTCCGACATCAGTGCGCAGACCGTGCCGCCGGATTTTTCGCGCAACCCGCGCATCCACCGCTGCTGGGAGATGCGGCGGTGACCCACAGGCAAAATCTTAACGACAGCGCCCCGCGCAAACGGGCATGATGCGCGCGCCATGACCGACTCCATCGACAGCCCCGTCGCCCACGCCTGGACGTTTTTCCGGCAGTGGCTGAAGAACCCGATCAAGATGGCCTCGATCACGCCGTCCGGGCAGCAACTGGCCGGGATGATGATGGAGGAGTTGCCAGTGGGTGCGCGCCGCGTGATCGAACTCGGCGGCGGTACCGGCGTGTTCACCGCGGCCCTGCTCCAGCACGGCGTCGCTCCGGGCGATTTGATGGTGGTCGAGCTCAACCCTGACTTGCACGCGCACTTGCAGCGGCGCTTCCCGCAAGCGCACGTGGTGTGCGGCGATGCGCGCACGCTCGGGCAGATGGCAGCCGATTGCGGCTTCGCGGGCGGCGGGCCGGCCGATGCCATCATCTCGGGCTTGGGCATGCTGTCGATGCCCAAGGCCTTGCAGCGCGACATCATGGCCGCCGCACTTGCGTGCCTGCGCCCCGGCGGGCGTTTCGTGCAGTTCACCTACGGCCCGGCGGTGCCGATCGCGCGCGAGGTGGTCGACGAACTGAAACTGGACGCCCGCAAGGGCCAGACCGCCTGGCGCAACTTTCCACCCGCCACCGTGTACGTGTTCACCCGGCGCGGGGAGTAGGCACCGTCATTTGCGTGTTGCGGCCGGCGGACTTGGCGCCGACCCTTGCAGGCGCTTGAGTTCTCCGCGGAAATACTCCTGCGCGGTCACGCTGCGTCCGTCGGCGAACTGGATGCGGTAGGGCTGTCCGCTCATCGACGAGCCGCTGGCGACGTAGGTGATGAAGTCGTCGGCACTGGCGATGCGCGCGCCGGCATGGCGCAGTTTCATGCGCAGATGGTCGGCGGCGGCGGGGGCGTCGTAGCTCACGCCGTTGCGGATGAACTTCGCCCCTTGCAAGGTTTCCACCGAGTGGATCAGCGCCTGGATCTTCTGTGCCTCGCTCAGCGGCGCAGCGGCCGCAGCGGCGCCGACCCACAGCGCGGCGCACAGGGCCAGGATCATGCGTCCGATCGCCGTGTTCATGCTTTGCCTCCGAGGAAATCCAGGCTGGCCTGCAACATCGACTGCATGCCCACGTGCAGCGCGGCCTCGTCGAGGAAGAACTTCGGCGAGTGGTTCGACGGCGCGCGCGCCGCGTCCTGCCCGGCCGGGGTGGCGCCGACGAAGAAGTACACGGTCGGCGCGGCCTTGGCGTACCAAGCGAAATCCTCCGAGGCCATCCATACCGGCGGCTCGACCACGTGCTCGGCGCCGATGGCCCGGGCGATGCTGGCCTTCACTCGCGCCGCCAGCGCCGGATCGTTGACCAGCACCGGGTTGCTGGCGCCCACCGGGATGGCGAGTTCGGCGCTGGCGCCGTTGGCCTGCGCAACGTGTTCGGCGATGCTGCGCAGGGCGGCCATCGCCTGCTCGCGCATGCCCGCGTCGAAGGTGCGCAAGGTGCCTTGCAGGGCGACCGTGTCGGGCACGATGTTGAAGCGGGTGCCGCCGTGGATCGTGCCGAAGGTCAGCACGGCTGGCAGCAGGCCGATGTTGAGCCGTCGGCTGACGATGGTTTGCGCGTCGGTGACGATCTGCGCCGCGGTGACGATCGGATCCACGCCGTTCCACGGCATCGCGCCGTGCGTCTGCCGCCCGTGCACCACCAGCTCGAAAGTGTCCGAGCCGGCCATCGCCGGGCCGCTGCGCACGCCCACTGTGCCGGCGTTGAGCCAGCTCACCACGTGCATGCCAAAAACCGCGTCTGGTTTGAAGTCGGCGAACAGGCCCTCTGCGAGCATCAGCGACGCGCCGCCCTTCTCGCCGGCCGGCGCCCCTTCCTCGGCCGGCTGGAAGATGAACATCACCTCGCCCGGCAAATCCTTGCGCATGCCCGCCATCGCGGTGGCGATGCCCAGCAACATCGCGGTGTGGCCGTCGTGGCCGCAAGCGTGCATCACCCCCACGTCCTGCCCGTTGAACTGCGAGCGTACCGTGGATCGGAACGGCAACTCGACCGCCTCGGTCACCGGCAGGGCATCCATGTCGGCGCGGATCGCCAGTTTCGGCCCCGGCTTGCCGCCCTTGAGGATGCCCACGACGCCGGTATGGGCGATGCCGGTGCGCACCTCCAGCCCCAACGCGCGCAGCTGCTTGGCCACCAGCGCCGACGTGCGGAACTCGCGATTGCTCAGCTCCGGATGCTGGTGCAGGTCGCGGCGCCAGGCGACGACTTGCGGATCGAGCTTCGCGGTCCACTGGGCGGCGATGTCGTCGGCAAGCGCCGGCGCAGCCGGCAGGGTGAAGGCCATCAGCAGCGCGGCGGCGCAGGCGGGCAGGCGGCAGGACGAGGGCATGGCAAGCTCCGGGGGATGGTCGAGTGTAGCGCGGGCGGAGCGCTCGGCGTGGCACAATGGCGTCCCCCGCATCGCGGGGTCAATGAACGCTATGGAAACGGTGGCAGGGGCGGCATGCGGGTATTGGTGAGCAACGACGATGGCGTGGATGCGCCGGGAATCCGCATCCTCGCTGCCCGCCTGCGCGCGGTCGGCCACGAGGTGTGGGTGGTCGCGCCCGACCGCGACCGTTCCGGGGCGAGCAACTCGCTCACCCTCGACCAGCCGGTGCGCGTGACCCAGATCGACGAGCGCAGCTGGCGCGTGTACGGCACGCCCACCGATTGCGTGCACGTCGCTCTGGGCGGCTTGCTCGACCACGAGCCGGACATGGTCGTTTCGGGCATCAACAGCTCGGCCAACCTCGGCGACGACGTGATCTACTCGGGCACGGTCGCCGCGGCGATGGAAGGCCGCTTCCTTGGGTTGCCGGCGATCGCGGTGTCGTGCGCCAGCCACGAACACAGCGCCACGCACTATGAAACGGCCGCGCGCGCGGCGGTGGAAATCACCACCCGCCTGCTGGTCGATCCGTTGCCGGCCGACACCATCCTCAACGTCAACGTGCCCGATTGCCCGTGGGAGCAACTGCGCGGCTTCGTGGTCGGTCGCCTCGGCCAGCGCCATCGCGGCGCGCCGTGCATCCGGCAGGTCGATCCGCGCGGTCGCCCGGTGTGGTGGATCGGCCCGGCGGGCGATGCCCAGGATGCCGGCCCGGGGACGGATTTCGATGCGGTGAAAAACGGCCACGTGGCGATCACCCCGATCCAGGTCGACCTGACCCGCCATCAGGCCTTGGGCAAGGTCGCCAGTTGGGTCGATGCACTGGGCGAATCCTTGCGGGTGCGTGCATGAGCCCGTCCGTGCAAGGGTCCGGGCTGACCGGCCAGCGCGCCCGCGACCGCCTCGTGGAGCGCCTGCGCGGCGAGGGCATCAGCGACGAGCGCGTACTCACCGCGATGCGTCAGGTGCCGCGCCACCTGTTCATCGACGAGGCGCTGTCCAGCCGCGCCTACGAAGACACCGCGCTGCCGATCGGCAAGGCGCAGACGATCTCGCAGCCGTGGGTGGTGGCCCGCATGACGCAGGCGCTGCTGGCGCCGGTGCACCCGAGCATCCCGCCGCCGCGGCGGGTGCTGGAAATCGGCACCGGATCAGGTTACCAGGCCGCGGTGCTGTCGCTGCTGGTCGATCAGGTGTTCACCGTCGAGCGCATCGACGAGCTGCTGCGCGGTGCGCGCAAGCACTTCCGCCAGCTGGGTTTGAAGAACATCACCACCCGCCACGCCGACGGTCGCGCCGGTTGGCCCGAGCAGGCCCCGTTCGACGCCATCATCGTCACTGCCGCTGGCGCCGAAGTCGAGGACGCCCTGCTGGCGCAACTCGAACCGCATGGCGTGCTGGTCGCCCCGGTCGGCACCGCCGGCGCGCAGGTGCTGCAACGCTGGCGCAACACCGAACAGGGCTGGGCGCCGGAGGAACTGGGCGCAGTGGCGTTCGTGCCGTTGTTGCCGGGGGTGGTGTGAGGGACGGAGGACAGAAGACAGAGGACAGAGGACAGAGGACAGAGGACAGAGGACAGAGGACAGAGGACAGAGGACAGAGGACAGAGGACGGAAATCGGAAGCCGGAAATCGGAAGCCGGAAATCGGAAGCCGGAAATCGGAAGCCGGAAATCGGAAGCCGGAAACCGGAAACCGGAAACCGGAAGCCGGAAATCGGAAGCCGAACCGGAAACCGAACCGGAAACCGAAAGGCAGCGGACGCATGGGTGGTTGGTTGCTTGCACTGACCGGATCGAGGAGGGCGTTTTGAGGTTCAATCACGGATGAAGTTGTTCAAGCCCCTGTACGAGCGCGCGCTGGTGTGGGCCGCGTACAAGCGTGCGCCGGTGATCTTGTTCGTGCTCAGCCTGTGCGAGGCGGTGTTCTTCCCGATCGCGCCGGAGGTGATGCTGGCGCCGATGTGTCTGGCGCGGCGTGAGCACGCCCTGCGCTTTGCCGGGGTCAGCTTGGGCGGCTCGCTGGTGGGCATGGCGATCGGCTACTCGCTGGGCTATTTCGCCATCGATCTGTTGCGCCCGTTGATCGACCGGCTCGGCTATGCGGCCACGTTCCATCAGATCGAGCTGCAGGCCAGCGACCCGATGAAGGGCTTCTGGGCGTTGTTGATCGCCGGCTTCGTGCCGATCCCGTTCAAGATTTTCACGCTGGCATCGGGCGCCGTGCACATGCCGCTGCTGCCGTTCTTCGCCGGGGCCACCATCGGGCGCGGCAAGCGCGTGTTCCTCGTCGCCGGTGCGATCAAGCTGGGCGGCGAAAAAGGCGAGGCGATGCTGCACCGCTGGATCGAGCCGGTCGGGTGGGCGAGCCTGTTACTCTTGGCGGCACTGGCCGGCTGGCTGTATTTCCGAGGCATGCACGGATGACCGAAGTACCGCAAACCGTCGCTGCGCGCCGCTGGCGCCGTGCGGGTTTGCTGGTATTGATGCTGTTGCTGGCCGCCTGCGGGCGCGATCGCGATGTGCGCGAGCAGTCGGCGTATCGTCCGCCGCAGCGCGTGAACGCGCCGCATCGGGCGGGAGCGGACGACGTGGTGGTGGTGCGTGGCGATACCCTGTACGGGATCGCCTTTCGCAACGGCATGGACTTCCGCGAGCTGGCGGCGCTCAACGGCATCGGCCCGCCGTACACGATTTTTGTCGGGCAAACCCTGCGCTTGCGCGGCGGCCATGCGCGCCCAGCGATGCCGGCGACGCCCGCGCCAACGCGCCAGCCGCCCACGGCGACTGCGCAGGCGCCGCCGTATCACCCGCCGCCGCTGCGGCGCATGCCGCCACACAGCCAGCCGCCGCCAACCGCCGAAGCGGTGCCGGGCGGTGCATCCGTGCAAGTACCGGCTACGCAGACCGTACCGCAAACGGCTCCGCAATCCGTACCCACGCCCACGCCGTCGGCGGCGATCCTGCCTGCCGATGTGGCCACGGTCGGCGGCATGCGCTGGCGCTGGCCGGCCGCCGGTGCGTTGCTGGGCCGCTACGTGCCCGGCGATGCGACCCGGCAGGGCATCGACATCGCCGGCCATGCCGGCGACCCGGTGGTCGCCGCGGCCGACGGGGTGGTGGTGTATTCTGGCTCGGGCCTAGTCGGCTACGGCGAACTGGTCATCATCAAGCACTCCGACGAATGGCTCTCGGCCTACGGGCACAACCGCAAGCGCCTGGTCGTCGAGGGGCAACGGGTGCGCGCCGGTCAGCCGATCGCCGAGATGGGCAGTTCGGGCGCGCCGCGCGACGAGTTGCACTTCGAGATCCGCCGCAATGGGCGACCGGTGGATCCGCTGGCGTACTTGCCCGGACGTTGAGGAGCGGACATGAGCAACCATTTCATCCGCGGGTGGGTCTTGGTTCTGGCGTGTGCGCTGGGCAGCGCGGCGCAAGCGCAGGCAAGTGCGCCGCAGTTCAAGGTGAAAGCGGCCGGGACGCTGGTCGTCAATGGCGCGGTGCGGATTCCGGCGTACGTCATCGCCGTTGCCGATGCGACCGCGGACGACGGCGCTTTTTCCACACCCGAAATCAACGCGAGCACTTTGAATGTGCACGGGAAAGTATCCGCCGATGCCGATCGCGCCCTTGTGGCCTACCAGACCAACGTGGGCTGGCTGCTGGTGCCGCGTGGGTGGCGTGTGGCCAAGGCGGCGGTTGGCGCGGACAACAGTTCGGTGTACGAGTTCGACGATCCATCCGGCGCCGGTCGGATCGTCTCGCAAGACTCCGGCGGCGCCTGTGTCGGCTGCGCCTTCAGCCTCGCGTCGCCGTATTTCCCGGAAGCGCGCACGCAGGCCAAGGCGATGGATCTGGGTGCCAACGATTCGGGAAAAAGAGTACGCGCAGTGCGTCTGGGCAAGCACACCATGGCCTACGAGCAAAAAGGCCCGGGCGCACTGGTACTCGACGGCATCGCCTGGTATGCCAGCGGCGACGACTATTCGGCATTCACCTACGAGGTTTCCTTGCCCGCCAGTCAGCATGCGTTGGCGAGTACGATCTTGAACTGGCGCCTGTCGCAACAGGCCGAGCGCTGATTCAACCCGGCAGCAAAAACGCCGCCACCACCCGCCGCCCTTCGCTGGCCAGTATGGCGAAGGTGCGCGCGGCGGCGTGGTTGTCCATCACCTCGATGCCGATGCCGCGGGTCAGGCAAGCGGCCAGCACGGCGGTCGGCGGAAACACTTGTCGGGCGCCGGTTCCCAGCAGGATCACCTCGGGCGCGTCGGCGAGCAGGTCGGTCAGGTCGGCGGGCACGAGCGCGGCGGCGTCGCGCACCGGCCAGTTCTCGCGCACGGCGGTCGGCGAGAGATGGAAACTCGCCGTCAGCGTGCGGTCGCTGAGCACGACGACATCCTCGCGCACCGCGAGGATGGCCACCGCGTAATCGGGTTGGTTCAGGAGGAAGGGCATGCCGGTGGGTCATCTTCCGCCGCGTTGTTCATCCCGGCAAGTCGGCCGTGCCGCGTGCGCCACCGATCAGATCTTCGGGGCCGGAGCCGCTGGTGCGGCCGTCGCCGCCGCCGGCTGCGCGTCGTGTGGAAGCATCACGTAACCGTCATCCAACAACCATTGAATCTGCCATGCCGGCTTGATGAGGGTCTCCACCGACGCGGTGGTGAACACCACCGGGTGCTTTTCGGTTGCCGAGTGCAACGCCGCCAGCCACGCTGCACGCTCTCCTTGCAGGCGATCCACCCCTTGTTGCTGGGCCACCGCGTCATCCGTGACGCGGGCCCAGCACGGGTGCGTCAGGGTGTGTGTCTGCAAATAGGTCTGCATCGTAGGCACGTCACCGACGGCCCACGCCGCCGCCAGCGTCCGTGAGGCTTCCGGCATGCCAGAGATGCCGTGGAGGATCGACTGGAAGCAGGCCAGATCGGCCTGCGGACTGGGCTCGAAGGCGTGCGCGGCGGTCTTGGGATCTTTCACCGTCCAGTGGAACTGCGCGTCGATCATCGGTACGCCGAGCTTTCTGGCATCGTGTTCGATCAAATCCATCGTGGACGAATCCACCGCCACGCCGGAGTGCTTGATCACCGCTTCGTACAGTTTCCAGGCCGCGTACATCGGGCGCATGCGCTCGACCTTGCTGTTGTACGGCAGGTATTGCGCCTTCAGCGTCTGCCATTGCCGCAGGTCGTCCGGCGGCAGCACGTCGGCCAGATGTTTGCCGTCGGGCAGGTACACCGCGCCACTGGCGGCGTGCCAGATCGGCAGGATGTTGAACAAGTTGACGTTGGCGGAGAAGTGAAACCACGGTGCGCCGATGATCGCGCCGGATTGGGCGATGGCGCGATCGATGCTGACCGGCACGAAGGTCAGCCCGCGCGGCTCGGGATACACCATGCCCAGCACCAGCACCTTGCTGTTGCCTTTCTGGAACGTCCAGATATACGGCTTGGGCACGCTCACCGTGATCGGACTCATGTCCGTGATCTGCGCGTCGTCGGGAGTCGCCGTAGGCGCGGCTGCAGGTGCGGTGGCGGTTACGACCGGCGTCGCTGCGGCGTCGGTGGTTGCAGTGCTCGCCTCGGCGTGGCCGCAGGCGGGCAGCACGAGCAGGGCAAGGGCGGTGGCGATCGCGGTCAACGATTTGGGCATGCAAAACTCGAGTGGATGAACGGGTGGGCGCGCTGGCCGACGCGCTCGGCGTGCGGGCAAGCACTGAGGGGGTGGCCGTGGAGTGCGTGCGGACGACAAAGGTGCCGCGCGATCAGCTGGACGACTGCTCGCATCAACGTGGCAACACGATACCCGGATTTTTCTTGCGCGGACGAAACACCGTGGCGATGTTACCCACGCGCTGTACCAGCGCCGCGCCAGAGGCCTCGACGATGGCCGCGACCCAGCCATCGCGCTCGTCGCGATCAGGCGCGGCGAGTTTGACCTTGACCAGTTCGTGGTGCTCCAGCGCCAGATCGAGTTCGGCCAGCAGCGCCGGCGTCACTCCTTTGCCGCCGACCAGAATCACCGGCTTGAGGTCGTGGGCGAGCGAGCGCAGGTAACGGCGCTGGGCGGGAGAGATGGCGAAGGGCATGGCGGGGAAGGGTTTGCGGACGCGAAAGGGTATCATGCGCGGTCGGGTTGAGCCGATTCTTCCCGGCATGGTTCGACGCGGGCCGTCTCGAACATTCGTTCTCGACCGGCCCGGCTCACCACGAACGGAAGTCGGGTGGCCGCTCGCGTACGCCCTTGTGCTGACCAATCACCAATCACCAATCACGGCTTCACCGATTCACGATTCACCTATCACGATTCACGGCTGACCTTATGCCCCGCAGCAAATCCAGTCATGCCTGGCTCCGCGAGCACTTCGCCGATCCCTTCGTGAAGAAGGCGCAGGCCGAAGGCATGCGCTCGCGCGCGGCTTACAAGCTGGAGGAGTTGCTGGCGAAAGATCGCCTGCTCAAGCCCGGCATGGTGGTGGTGGACCTGGGCGCGGCGCCCGGCGGCTGGTCGCAAGTGGCGCGGCGGATGTTGGGTGACAAGGGCGCAGTGGTGGCCTTGGACATCCTGCCGATGCCGCCGATCGCCGGGGTGGACTTCATCTGCGGGGATTTCCGCGAGGACGGGCCGCTGGCGGAACTGGAATCCGTGCTGGCCGGGCGGGCGGTGGATCTTGTGCTTTCCGACATGGCCCCCAACTTCAGTGGCATGGATACCGTGGATCACCCGCGCGCGCTGCACCTGGCCGAGTTGGCGCGGGATTTCGCGGCGGTCCACCTCAAGGACGATGGTGCGTTCTTGACCAAGCTGTTCATGGGTGAAGGCTTCGATGCCTTCGTCCGCGACCTGAAGCAGCGCTATCGGCGAGTGGTGATGCGCAAGCCCGAGGCCTCGCGCAAGCGCTCACCGGAGGTGTACGCGCTGGCGGTGGGGAAGCGGGGGTAGAATGGGCGCGGTAATGTACGGTTCGAGGCTTGCAAGTCGGGATGTGCGCGCTTTTTGAGAAGTCCGTACATGGATGTACGGTAGGAAATATCGGGATGTAGCAGTCAAACCAGCCTGTCGTAGCCGACAACGAAGCAAGTGCGCACGATGCGCATCGGAAGCTTGAATGAATGATCTGGCCAAGAATTTGCTGCTTTGGGTGGTGGTAGCCGTCGTGCTGCTGCTGGTCTTCCAGAGCTTTTCGCCCGGCAAGACCGAGGCGTCCAAGGACGTTTCCTACTCGGCGTTCCTCGACGACCTGCATGCCGATGGCGTGCGCAAGGTCGATCTGGGCGATTATCAGGGCAACACCACCACCATCAGCTTCGAGCGCAAGAACGGCAGTCAGGGCACCACCGTCGCACCCTACGACAAGGATTTGATCAACGACCTGAGCCGCCACAAGGTCGAGTTCAGTCAGGACAAACCCGCTGGCGGCGGCCTGTTCTGGTCGCTGATCATCAACTTCCTGCCCACCTTGCTGTTCATCGGCATCTTCATCTACTTCCTGCGGCAGATGCAGCAGGGCGGCTCGGGCAAGGGCGCGCTCAGCTTCGGGCGCTCGCGTGCCAAGATGCAGGGCGAAGATCAGGTGAAGGTCACCTTCGCCGATGTCGCCGGCTGCGACGAGGCCAAGGAGGAAGTCGGTGAACTGGTCGAGTTCCTGCGCGATCCGGGCAAGTTCCAGAAGCTCGGCGGCAAGATCCCGCGCGGCGTGCTGATGGTTGGCCCGCCGGGCACCGGCAAGACCCTGCTGGCCAAGGCCATCGCCGGCGAGGCCAAGGTGCCGTTCTTCTCGATTTCCGGTTCGGACTTCGTGGAAATGTTCGTCGGCGTGGGCGCTTCGCGCGTGCGCGACATGTTCGAGCAGGCCAAGAAGCACGCCCCGTGCATCATCTTCATCGACGAGATCGACGCGGTCGGTCGTCATCGCGGTGCCGGTCTGGGCGGCGGTCACGACGAGCGCGAGCAGACCTTGAACGCGCTGCTGGTGGAGATGGACGGCTTCGAGGGCAGCGAGGGCATCATCGTCATCGCCGCCACCAACCGCCCCGACGTGCTCGATCCGGCGCTGCTGCGTCCGGGCCGTTTCGACCGTCAGGTCGTGGTCGGTTTGCCCGACGTGAAGGGCCGCGAGCAGATCCTGCAAGTGCACATGCGCAAGGTGCCGCTGGCCGAAGACGTGAAGCCGATGGTGATCGCGCGCGGCACACCGGGTTTTTCCGGCGCCGATCTGGCCAACCTGGTCAATGAGGCGGCGCTGTTTGCCGCACGCGAAAACGCGCGCGAAGTGCGCATGGATCATTTCGACCGCGCCCGCGACAAGATCCTGATGGGTACAGAGCGCCGTTCGCTGGCGATGAGCGAGGACGAGAAGAAGCTCACCGCTTACCACGAGGCCGGCCATGCCATCGTCGGCCGGCTCGTGCCCGACCACGACCCGGTGTACAAGGTCACCATCATCCCGCGCGGTCGCGCCTTGGGTGTGACCATGTACCTGCCCGAGGGCGACAAGTACAGCCTCAACAAGGTCGCCATCGAAAGCCAGCTGTGCTCGCTGTACGGCGGGCGCGTGGCCGAGGAGCTGGTGTTCGGCGCCGACAAGGTCACCACCGGCGCCTCCAACGACATCGAGCGTGCCACCAAGATGGCGCGCAACATGGTCACCAAGTGGGGCCTGTCCGACGAGATGGGGCCGATCGCCTACGGCGAGGAAGAGGAGGAAGTGTTCCTCGGCCGCTCGGTGACCCAGCACAACAACGTCTCCGACGAGACCGCGCGGCGCATCGATTCGGTGGTGCGCGGCATCCTCGACCGGGCCTACCAGCGCACCCGCGGCATCCTCGTCGACAACCGCGACAAGCTCGAAATGATGGCGCAAGCGTTGTTGCAGTATGAAACCATCGACGCCACCCAGATCGACGCGATCATGGACGGTCGCACTCCGCCGCCGCCGCAGGATTGGGGCCGCACCGACAAACCGTCCGCGGGCGGCACGCCCGGCGCCAGCGCCAACCCGATCGGGGGGCCGGCGCCGTCGGTGTGAGGCGTGGACGGCGTGGGTTGGAGTAGCTCGATCTTGTGAGTCCATCATCAGACAACGTGATCCTTGGGCACCTGCGCGCCCTGCGTGCAGGGCAGGCTGCGGTGCGCGCGGATCTGGGTGAAATGAAACTGCGTCTGGGCAACGTCGAAAAAGAACTCGGGCACCTGCACAGCATGGTGTCCGAGCAGTCGGTGCGCATCGATCGACTGGCCAATCGCGTGGAGCGCATCGAGATCCGAACGGAACTCGTCAGCCCGTAACTCGTGGCAGGCCGCTTGTGTCGCCGCCGATGAAAGGCCAGAGTTCGCTCTGGCCTTCTCGTTGGTGACGCCGATGTTCGACACCGTTCCGACTTTGGACTGCGCGGGCCGCGTGCTCCGGCTCGATCGCGCGAACGTGGTCGGCGTCATCAACGTCACCGCAGATTCGTTTTCCGGCGATGGGCTGGGTGACGACGTGGATGCCGCCGTCGCGCAGGGCTTGCGGATGGTGGAGGAGGGTGCCGATGCGCTCGACGTTGGCGGCGAGTCCACACGCCCCGGCGCGGCAGATGTCCCGATCGAGGAAGAGCTGCGCCGGGTGATCCCGGTGATCGAACGGCTGGCGCGCGAATGTTCGGTACCGATCTGGATCGATTCATCCAAACCCGAGGTGATGCGCGCCGCGGTGGGCGCCGGTGCCGGCGCGATCAACGACGTGTACGCGCTGCGCCGTGACGGTGCACTGGACGCGGCGGCTGAACTCAAAGTGCCGGTATGCCTGATGCACATGCAAGGCGAGCCTCGCACGATGCAAGATGCGCCGCGGTACGACGATGTCGTATCGGAAGTGCATCGCTTCCTCGCCGAGCGCATCTTCGCCTGCGAGATGAGCGGCATCGCGAAGAAAAAACTCATCGTCGATCCGGGTTTCGGCTTCGGCAAGACGCTCGAACACAACCTCGCGCTGCTGCGACAACTCGCGCGCTTCACCGACCTGGGCGTGCCGGTGCTGGCGGGCGTCTCGCGCAAGGCGATGATTGGCACCTTGACCGGCCGCGAACAAGGCCAGCGCCTGCACGGGTCGGTCGCCGCCGCACTGATCGCCGCCCAGAATGGCGCCAAGCTGCTGCGAGTGCATGACGTAGCCGCGACGGTGGATGCGCTCAAGGTGTGGAACGCGGTGGCCGCGCAGGCGGTGCCGAAAGGCAAACCGGGGCCGGCAATCCCGCGTTGGGGCGATGATGATTGATTGCGAGGGAGCAGGGGCGAGGGAACAGGGGCGAGGGGTGGTACCGTTTGCGGGAATGGGCATGGTCGGCCAGCGGATCGTCCGACTCTCACCGCGCTGCCACGTAGCCACCCGGCACGCCCTTGGGCGACAGCACGACCTGCCAGAGTTGGTTGCGGCGGGTGCGGAAGCTGGCGATCGAAGTGGCCAGGTAATATCGCCACATGCGCCGGAAGCGCTCATCGTAGTGCGGTGGAAGCCGATCCCAGGCCGCTTCGATGTTGGCGCGCCACGCCAGCAGGGTGCGTTCGTAATCGGCGCCGAAATTGTGCCAATCCTCGATCACGAAACGCCCTTCGACCGCGGCAGCGATTTGTTTGGCTGATGGCAGCATCGAGTTCGGGAAAATGTAGCGGGCGACCCACGGGTCGGTGTGATCGGTGCTGCGCTCGCCGCCGATGCAATGCAGCAGCGACAGGCCGTCCGGCGTCAGGCAGCGTGTTACCGCATCGAAGTAGGCCGCGTAATTGCGCACGCCGACGTGTTCGAACATGCCGATCGACCACACCCGCTCGAAGCGTCGCCCGTCGGGCTCGTGGCCCATCGCGTGGTAGTCCTGCAAGCGGATTTCGATCGGCAAGCCGCGGCACAGTTCGCGTGCGTACTCGCACTGGCGTTCCGACAGGGTGATGCCAACGCCCGAGATGCGGTAGCGCTGCGCGGCGAACTTCAGCGCTTCGCCCCAGCCGCAGCCGATGTCGAGCACGCGCATGCCCGCCTGCAATTGCATCTTGCGGCAGATCAGGTCGAGCTTGGCTTCCTGCGCGGCATCCAAGTCGGCGGCATGGCGCCAATAGCCGCAGCTATAGACCATGCGCTGGCCGAGCATCGCCGCGAACAGATCGTTGCCGAGGTCGTAATGCTGATGCGCGACGGTCCATGCACGTGCGCCATGTTGCAGGTTGAGGATTCGGGCGCGCAGCCCGGCGATCAGATCGTCGAAGCTGCGTACGTGTTCGTCGACGTGCGCGGCGAGCAGGCGGGTGAAAAAGTCGTCGAGATCGACGCAATCCCAGGCGCCATCCATGTACGATTCGCCCAAGCCAAGCGATCCGTGCGCGAGCACGCGCACGAACACGGCCTCGTCGTTAACCCGGAAATCCCAGGGGCGGGGGCCATCGAGTTCGATGTGTGCTTCGGCGAGCAGTGCGCCGATGCTCTCGCGCGGGCTGGTCGTCCAGTCCATGACGCCACTCCTTCGCCGGGCACGGTGCGCGACGGCGGATCGCTCATCACTGGCCAGTGTGGGACGAGCGCCCTGCACCGGCACTGAACCCGCTACGCGACTTGCCGTGCATCGGCTAGCCTGTTGCATCATCGTGCAGACGCAACGCGCATGAACCGTTCCGATCAACGCCCGCCCGCCGTCGCCATCATGGGCCCGACCGCCTCTGGAAAGACCGCGCTGGCGCTGGCGTGGGCGCAGCGGCTGGGCGGGGAAATCGTCAGCGTCGATTCGGCGTTGGTCTATCGTGGATTGGACATCGGCAGCGCCAAACCCGACGCGATCGAACGCGCGCTGGCCCCGCATCATCTGCTCGACGTGTGCGATCCGCACGAGCGCTACAGCGCCGCGCAGTACGCGCACGACGCGAAGGCGGCGCTGGCTGGCATCGCTGCGCGCGGTGCCATCCCGATCCTCGTCGGCGGCACCGGATTGTATTTCCGCGCGTTGTTCGACGGGTTGTCCGACCTGCCGTCGGCCGATCCCGCCTTGCGCGCGCAGCTCGCCGAAGAAGGCAAAGCGCGCGGATGGCATGCATTGCATGCCGAGCTGGCAGGCGTCGATCCGCAAGCCGCGCAGCGCATCGCGCCCAACGACCGCCAACGCATCAGTCGAGCGTTGGAGGTGTGGCGCCTGACCGGCAAGCCGATCAGCGCATGGCAGGGTAGCGTGCCTCGTCAGACATTCCCGTTCCGCGTACTGAAACTGGTGCTGGCCCCGACCGACCGCGCGCTGTTGCACGAACGCATCGAGCGTCGGTTCGACGCCATGCTCGACCGCGGCTTCCTCGATGAAGTGCGGCGGCTGCGCGCCGATCCGCGCCTGCGCGACCATCCCGCGCCGCTGGAATTGCCGGCGCTGCGCGCGGTCGACTACCGGCAGGCGTGGCTGCACCTGAATGGTGCGACCGATGCACGCAACTTCCGCGACCAAGCCATCGCCGCCACCCGGCAGTTGGCCAAGCGCCAGCTCACGTGGCTGCGTGGCGAACTGGATGCGCGCTGGTTCGATTCGGCCAGCGAGGCATTGGCGCTGGAGGAGGCGTTGCGGATGTTCCTCCCGCGCTGAGCCGATTCGCGGCCATGCGCCGACTATGCGATGATGCGCGGCCCGGCCTGCGATGGCCGGTCGGGCAGGGCGCGCGCCCAGAACAACAACACGCCATCGCGCCAGAGGTTTCCATGTCCAAGGGCCAATCGTTGCAAGACCCGTTTCTCAATGCGCTGCGCCGCGAGCGCGTGCCGGTGTCGATCTTCCTCGTCAACGGCATCAAGTTGCAAGGCACGATCGAGTCCTTCGACCAGTTCGTGGTGCTGCTGCGCAACACCGTCAGCCAGATGGTGTACAAGCACGCGATTTCCACCGTGGTGCCGGTGCGCAATGTGCGCATCGGCGACGAGTCGCACGAAGACGATTCGCCTGCCGACATCGAGCATCGCCGCTAAGTGTTCGAACGTTCGCGCAAGGGCGAGAACGCCCTGCTGGTGCAGCCGTATCCCGGCCCGGTCGACCCGGCGCTGCTCGACGAGTTTGCCGAGCTGGCGCGCTCGGCCGGCGCGGCGGTGGTCGGCAGCGTCACCGCGAAAATCGCCCGGCCCAATCCGGCGCACTACATCGGCACCGGCAAGCTCGACGAAGTCAAGCTGCTGTGCGAGGCCACCGGCGCTGATCTGGTGCTGTTCAACGTCGCGCTCTCGCCGGTACAGGAACGTAACCTGGAAAAAGCCCTGTCGCGGCGGGTGGTCGATCGCACCGGGTTGATTCTGGATATCTTCGCGATGCGCGCGTCCTCGCACGAGGGCAAGTTGCAGGTCGAACTGGCGCAACTGCGGCACATGGCCACGCGACTGGTGCGCGGCTGGACGCATCTGGAGCGCCAGCGTGGTGGCGGCATCGGTCTTCGCGGCCCCGGCGAAACGCAGTTGGAAACCGACCGTCGACTGCTGCAAAAGCGCGTCGAGGTGCTGGAAAGTCGCCTGGAAAAAGTCGAAGTGCAACGCACGCAGATGCGCCGTGCCCGCCTGCGCAACGAACTGCCGCGGGTTGCCCTGGTCGGTTACACCAACGCCGGCAAGTCCACGTTGTTCAATGCGCTCACGCAATCGGGCGTGTACGTGGCCGACCAGTTGTTTGCCACACTCGACCCCACCGTGCGTCGCGTCGAGGCACTGGATTGCGGGCCGTTGGTGCTGGCCGACACGGTCGGGTTCGTGCGCGATTTGCCGCACGAACTGGTCGCGGCCTTTCGCTCCACCTTGTCCGAAGCGCGTGATGCCGACCTGCTGTTGCACGTGGTCGATGCCGCCGACCCGTTGCGTGAGGCGCGCATCGAACAAGTCGATGCGGTGCTCAAGGAAATCGGCGCCGGTGAGATCCCGCAGCTGCTGGTGTTCAACAAGATCGACCTGCTGGACGAAGGCGTGCAGCCGCACCGTGAACAACCCGTCGAAGGCACCGGGAAAGTGTGGGTGTCGGCACGCACCGGTGCGGGGTTGGACTTGCTGCGGGCGGCGCTGGCGCAGCGTTTCACCGCGCAACGGCTGGTCGGTGAGCTGCGCCTGGGGCCGGTGCAGGCGCGGCTGCGTGCACGCTTGCATGCGCTGGGCGCGGTCTGTGGCGAGCGCGCCGACGAGTTCGGCTGGAAGCTGCAACTGGATCTGCCGCGCGCCCAGGCCGAGCTGCTGGTTCGGGAAAAAGGCGGCGATGCGCTGGAGGCCTTGCTTGCCGCCCCTGCCGCCCCTACCTACAATCCGTAGCCTCAACCGCGTGCGTCGAGCGTGTCGCGCGCCATTTTCTTCGCCGATCCGTGCGGATCGGTGACGCAGGAGCGCAGCATGGCTTGGAACCTGCCGGGCAAAGGCGGTTCGAACAAGGGCGACAAGGGCCCGTGGAAGGGGCGCGACCCCGATCGCGAGACCGCCGATTTCCTGCGCCGGCTGAAGGGCGGGATGGGCCGCCTGTTCGGTGGCGATACGGGCGAGAACGATCCTGGCCCGCGCTTCGCGCTGTGGCTTGGCATCCTGCTGGCGGTCTGGCTGGGCTTCAGCAGCTTCCAGATGGTCAACGAATCCCAGCGCGGCGTGGTGCTGCGCTTTGGTGAGTTCAATCGCATCCTGATGCCCGGCGTGAACCTGAAATGGCCGTGGCCGGTGGAATCGGTGGCGCTGGTGGACGCCACCAAGGTGCGCACCGCGTCCGACTCGGTGCGCATGCTCACCAACGACCAGAACATCGTGCAGATCGACTACAACGTGCAGTACACCGTTTCCGATCCGCGCTTGTTCCTGTTCGGCAACCGCGAGCCGGAAAAGACCTTGCAACAAGCCTCCGAGAGCGTGGTGCGCGAGGTGGTCGGTGCGGCCACGATGGATGACGTCATCAAGGGCCAGGCCGGGGTGCGCACCTCGCACGCGCGTGCGCGCCTGCAAGAGGCGCTCGACCAATACAAAACGGGGTTGGCGGTGGCCGATTTCACCTTGCAGAACGCGCGCCCGCCGCAGGAGGTCAAGGAAGCCTTCGACGACGTCAGCCGCGCCCAGCAGGACAAGGACAAGTCGGTCAACGTCGCCCGCGCCTACGCCAGCGACGTGATCCCGAAGGCGCGCGGACAGGCGGCCAGCGTGGTCACCGGCGCGCAAGGTTACAAGGACGCAATCATCGCCGCCGCGCAGGGCAACGCGCGGCGTTTCACCCTGCTGGACGAGCAATATCGCAAGGCGCCGGAAGTCACGCGCCGTCGCCTGTATCTGGAAACCATCGAAGATGTGCTCAAGGTGGTGCCCAAGGTGGTGGCCGGCAAGGGCACCAACACCATCTACCTGACGCCGCCGCGCGCCGGCGATGCCGGTACGGCCGATTCCACGCAGGCGGTGACGCTGCCGGCAGTCAGCGCCGCGCCGGCGTCGCCCGGCGACGATGCGGCGCGCCCGGACCGGCCCGGGCGCAGCGACCGGGAGGTGAATCGATGAAACTCTTGTGGGTTGCCTGCGCCGCGGTCGTGGCGATGCTGCTCGCCGGCTCGGTGTACACGGTCGGCGAGAACCAGGTGGCGCTGCGTTTCCAGTTCGGGCGCATCGTCGATTCGGACATCAAGCCCGGCCTGCACTTCAAGATCCCGCTGGTGCAGAACGTGGTGGCCTTCGACCGCCGCATCCTCACCCTCGACGCGCAGCCCAAGCGCTATCTCACGCAGGAGAAGAAAGACGTCAGCGTCGATTATTTCGTCGCCTGGCGCATTGCCGATCCGCGCCGCTATTTCACCGCGACACTGGGCAGCGAGAGTGGCGCCGAGCAGCGATTGACCCCGATCGTGGTCGAGGCGCTGCGCAACACCATCAACCAGCGCACCTTGCAGGACATCGTCTCGCTGGATCGATCCAATCTCGGCGGCGGCATGCTCAAGCAGGTCAACGAGGTGGCCGGGCGTTCGCTGGGTATTCAGGTGGTGGACATCCGCATCAAGCGCATCGACCTGCCCGAGGAGAGCAACGTGCTGGCCTCGGTCTACGACCGCATGCGCGCCGAACGCTCGCGTGTGGCCTTGCAACTGCGCGCCGAAGGGCAGGAGGAAGCGGCCAAGATCCAGGCCGAGGCCGACCGCCAGCGGCTGGTGATTTCCGCCGATGCCGAGCGCGATGCCCAGCAGTTGCGCGGCGAAGGCGACGCCCAGGCGGCCGCGATCGCGGCGCAGGCGTACACGGCCGACCCGGAGTTCTACGCGTTCTACCGCAGCTTGCAGGCGTACAAGACCATGTTCAATGGCAAGGACGTGGTGGTGCTCGATCCCAACTCCGAGTTGCTGCACTATTTGTCCGACCCCGGTCGCGGTGCGCCGACGAAGTAGCGCGGTCGCGTCGATGGAATTCCGTGATCTGCTGGCCGCGATCTGTCTGCTGGCCGTATTCGAAGGGTTGCTGCCGCTGGTTGCGCCGCAGGCGTGGAAGCAGGCCATTGCCCGCCTGCTCGCCGCTCCGGAGTCGCGCCTGCGTGTCGGCGGCGGGCTGATGGTGGTGCTGGGTCTGCTGGCGTTGCAGTGGGTGCGCATGACTTGAGAGGGTGGATCGGAGCGGGCCCTTGACTGCAAAAAATGTTAGTAGTATTACTACTAACATGTCACTCACAGATACCCAGTCCGCCATCCTCGCCCTGATCGCCGAGCGCATCGACGCCGAGGGCATGCCGCCGTCGCAGACCGAAATCGCCCACGCCTTCGGTTTCAAGGGCGTGCGCGCCGCGCAATACCATCTGGACGCGCTGGAGGCCGCCGGGGCGATCGAGCGCATCCCGGGGCGCGCGCGCGGCATTCGCGTGTTGCAAGCACCACGCCCGCCGCAAGGACAGATCGACTTCACCCCGGCCAAGGCCGCAGCGGCCAACGACGATAACGCTCTGCGCGTGCCGCTGCTCGGGCGCGTGGCCGCTGGCCTGCCCATCGGCGCAGATATCGGATCCGACGATTACATCCTGCTCGATCGCGTGCTGTTCGCGCCCGCGCCCGACTACGTGCTGCGCGTGCAGGGCGATTCGATGCGTGACGAGGGCATCTTCGACGGCGACCTGATCGGCGTGCACCGCACGAATGACGCCCGTTCCGGGCAGATCGTGGTCGCCCGCATCGGTCAGGAGATCACCGTCAAACTGCTCAAGATCGGCAAGGACGCCATTCGCCTGCTGCCGCGCAACCCCGACTACGCGCCGATCGTGGTCAAGCCCGACGACGATTTCGCCATCGAGGGCCTGTACTGCGGACTGGTGCGGCCGAACACCACAAGGTCCGTGCGGTGAGCGCGCCGGTCGCCGCCATCGCACTCGGCGCGATCGATTCGACCGGGAGGTTTTCCTGCGGAATCGTTGATTTTTCGGGTTTTGCTCGTCATTCCCGCGAAGGCGGGAATCCAGTGGCTTTTTCGTCGATCACTTGCAGTCGCTGGATCCCCACTTTCGCGGGGATGACGGCAATCAATCAGCGTTTTCCTACATGCCGGTGCGCGTATCACCTACGGTGCGCCGCAGCTTGAACCCAAACAATGCATCCACCTGTTTCCGTCTCGGCTCCTGAGACTCACATCCCGTAAGTTGCCTGCACCCCCACGAACCCACGAGGACACCACCATGGACGACAACCGCAAGCGCGCACTGGCCGCCGCCCTGAGCCAGATCGAAAAGCAATTCGGCAAGGGTACGGTGATGCGCATGGGCGACAAGGTCGCCGAGGCCGCCGAGGTGATCGGCACCGGCTCGCTGATGCTCGACATCGCGCTGGGCATCGGCGGCTTGCCCAAGGGCCGGGTGGTGGAAATCTACGGGCCGGAGTCCTCCGGCAAGACCACGCTTACCTTGCAGGCGATCGCCCAGTGCCAGAAAAACGGCGGCACCGCGGCCTTCATCGACGCCGAACACGCGCTCGATCCCACCTATGCCAACAAGCTCGGCGTGAACGTGGACGACCTGCTGGTGTCCCAGCCCGACACCGGCGAGCAGGCGCTGGAAATCGCCGACATGCTGGTGCGTTCGAGCGCGGTCGATCTGGTGGTGGTCGATTCGGTCGCCGCGCTCACCCCCAAGGCCGAGATCGAGGGCGAGATGGGCGACCAGCTCCCCGGCCTGCAAGCGCGGCTGATGAGCCAGGCCCTGCGCAAGCTCACCGGCAACATCAAGCGCAGCAACTGCCTCGTCATCTTCATCAACCAGTTGCGCATGAAGATCGGCATCATGATGCCCGGCCAGAGCCCGGAGACGACCACCGGCGGCAACGCCCTGAAGTTCTACGCCTCGGTGCGGCTGGACATCCGCCGCATCGGCAGCGTCAAGAAGGGCGAGGAGATCATCGGCAACCAGACCCGCATCAAGGTGGTGAAGAACAAGATGGCCCCGCCGTTCAAGCAGGTCATCACCGAAATCCTCTACGGCGAGGGCATCAGCCGCGAAGGTGAGCTGATCGACATGGGCGTGGAAGCGCGGCTGGTGGAGAAGTCCGGCGCGTGGTACGGCTACGACGGTGAGCGCATTGGGCAGGGCAAGGAGAACGCCCGCCAGTACCTCAAGGACAACCCCAAGGCCGCCGCCAAACTCGAAGCCGCCCTGCGCGAGAAGTTCGTGCCGCAGGAAGCCTCACGGGCGGAAAACGACGAGGATGCGCAGGCGTGAAGCAATGATGGTGCCGAAGTGCCGATCCGGCCGGTTCAAAGACTCGTTGAATGAGCGCCTCGCAAAGGAATGTCGCAATGGCTACGGCTCGTGCGCAGTCTTGTCCGGGATGCCAGAAGGCTGAGCTGTGACCAGTAGGCTCGAGGTGGCGCAGGATGTGTGGTATCGGGTATTTACCCGCGATCGTTTCCGGTGCGTCTATTGCGGAAAACGCACCCTTGAGTCACTGGACACGTTTGCTGCTTCGCATCTGGACCACCTGAAGCCGCGCGCATGCGGTGGCACCGACGATGAGGTCAACTCTGTCACGGCTTGCAGTGTCTGCAACAGCATCAAGGGCGGCTACGACCCTTGGCCGGTTGGTCAGGTCACGATCGAAAACCGCTTCGCCGTTCTCGAAAATGCTCGCACATACGTCCGCGACAAGCGCGAAGGCAGGCGAGAGTGGTCTTATGTCAGGGACTACCGATATTGGCTGGCACAATCGGCAAAGTTTCAAGACGAATCAGAAGGACGGAAATCATGAATGGCCGCATGGTGCTTCCCTTCGGATTCCTGAGTGAGCATGTCGTTCGTGAATGCGGGCATCGAAATCTGCTGGTTTTGGACGACTGCGGCGCGAAAGGCTCTCGAGTGATTGCCATAGGTACGCCCGCGCCTGACGACGGTCACGGCCCGGAACACTTGTTGGCGGGGGTCTTGGCCGATCTCGACCAAGTGATCCTTTTCGGCGGGTTTCGATTCGACAGGATGGCACGCGCGCGGTCGTTGAATCTCCTGCGGAACATGTTGCAAACACATGGGATTCCGCTCCATGTCCTCGAGGAAGAAGAGGTGGAGTCATCCGTCGGCGCGGGATGGCGGGAAATGTCGATGAGTCGCGTGTTCAATAAAGTTTCCGCGATGCTGTTGGACGCAATTGCTGCCGCGTGAGCCGGCATCGCATCCCGCACGGAGAGCAGACGCCTGTTCAACGCGCGCTTGGTCTGCTCACGCGTCGCGAACATTCCCGCAAGGAATTGACCCGCAAGCTGGCGGTACGTGGTGTCGAGAAGAGTGAAGCCACCGCCGCCGTCGATCGGTTGGCACATTTGGGCTGGCAGGACGACACCCGTTTCGCCGAGAGCCTCGCGCGCTCACGCGCGAGCGCCGGCTATGGGCCATTGCGCATCCGCGCCGAGCTGGCGATGCACGGGCTTGACGCAGAACGGATCACCGCCGCGCTCGCGGCCTGCGACACGGATTGGCGCGAAGCGGCGCAGGCACTCGTGGCGCGGCGCTTCACGGCCGTGTCGTTGCGGGATCCGGCACATCGTCGAAAAGCGATCGAGCTGCTGTTGCGTCGCGGCTTCGAACACGCCGATGCGTTCGCTGCGGCACGGGTGGACGGGGGTGACGAGATTTTCGAAGAGCTTGGGTGCGACGAGTAAGCGGCCCCTCACCCCAACCCCTCTCCCGGCGGGAGAGGGGCTCCATGCGGCCGTTTTCGAGGGCCGACTCGGCCCCGACCTGCTAACCTACGCGGCTGCGTCCGTAGCCCCCGCTTGGCGCCGCTGTCCGCGCACCGCATGATTCATCCGATCCCGTCCCGGCGCGCGCTGTACGGGCCGCCGGCGGCCAGCGGTCGCTCGATCCGTTTTTCTTGCCTTGTCCCGATGAACACCATGACCGCCAGCGACAACGCCGCCCCGCCGATGACCACCAGCGCGATCCGCGCCGCCTTCCTCGACTTCTTCAAGGCCAAAGGTCACACCATCGTGCCCTCGGCGTCGCTGGTGCCGGGCAACGATCCGACGTTGTTGTTCACCAACTCGGGGATGGTGCAGTTCAAGAACGTGTTTCTCGGCAGCGAAAAACTGCCCTACGTGCGCGCGGCCGACGTGCAGCGCTGCCTGCGCGCCGGCGGCAAACACAACGACCTCGACTCGGTCGGCTACACCGCGCGCCACCACACCTTCTTCGAGATGCTCGGCAACTGGTCGTTCGGCGACTACTTCAAGCGCGAAGCGATCGCCTGGGCGTGGGAACTGTTGACGGAAGTGTTCAAGCTACCCGCCGAGCGGCTGATGGTCACGGTGTACCACAGCGACGACGAGGCGTTCGACATCTGGCATCGGCAGATCGGGTTGGCCCAAGAGCGCATCGTGCGCATCGGCGACAACAAAGGTGCGCCGTACGCCTCGGACAACTTCTGGCAGATGGCCGACACCGGCCCCTGCGGCCCGTGCACGGAAATCTTCTACGACCACGGCGCGCACATCGCCGGTGGCCCGCCGGGTTCGCCAGACGAAGACGGCGACCGCTTCATCGAGATCTGGAACCTGGTGTTCATGCAGTTCGATCGCGCGCCCGACGGCACGCTGTCGCCATTGCCGGCACCATGCGTGGATACCGGCATGGGGCTGGAGCGATTGGCCGCCGTCCTGCAGCACGTTCACAGCAACTACGAGATCGACCTGTTCGCGGAGTTGATCCGCAACGCCGCCAAACTCACCGCCACGCACGACCTCGCCAACAAGTCGCTGCGGGTGATCGCCGACCATATCCGCGCCTGTTCATTCCTGATCGTCGATGGCGTGCTGCCGTCCAACGAGGGCCGCGGCTACGTGCTGCGCCGGATCATCCGTCGCGCCTTGCGCCACGGCTGGATGCTCGGCGTGCGCGGCGAGTTTTTCTGGAAGATGGTGGCGCCGCTGGTCGCGCAGATGGGCGATGCCTACCCGGAACTGGCGAGCAAGCAGCGTCTCGTGGAAGACGCATTGCGCGCTGAGGAACATCGCTTCGGCGAGACTATCGAGAACGGCATGAAGTTGCTGGAGTCCGCGCTCCGGGAAGACACGCAATACATCGGCATTGAGAAGCCTGCTGCAAAGACGATTCCAGGGCGTATCGCCTTCAACTTGTACGACACCTACGGTTTCCCATTTGATCTGACGGCCGATGTTGCGCGGGAACGTGGCTGGGTGGTTGATGTGACTGGATTCGATCGAGAAATGGAGCAGCAGCGCGAGCGCGCCCGCGCCGCCGGCAAGTTCGAGGCCAAGGGGCAGATGCCGGCCGAACTGGCCAGCCAACTCGCGCCGACGCAATTCTTGGGCTACGAGACGCTGGCGGCGAGCGCTTGCAAGGTGGTCGGTATCGTCCGCGACGGCAGGCAGATCGAACACTTGGCCGATGGCGAGCACGCATTGTTGTTGCTCGAGCGCACGCCGTTCTACGCCGAGTCCGGCGGCCAGGTCGGCGACACCGGCGTGCTCGACAACGCCATGGGTCGCTTCGAGGTTGCCGACACGTTGAAGATGGGTGGTGTGTTTTCCGGGCACGCCGGCATTTGGCACGGCGCACAGGCGCTGAAAGTCGGCGATGCGCTCGATGCGCGGGTCGATGCGACGCGCCGGCAAGCCATCGTGCTCAATCATTCGGCCACCCACCTGTTGCACGCCGCGCTGCGCAAGGTGCTCGGCGAACACGTCACCCAGAAAGGCTCGCTGGTCGCGCCCGATCGCCTGCGTTTCGACTTCGCGCATTTTCAGGCGGTCGGCCATGAGCAACTGGCGACGATCGAGACGATGGTCAATGCCGAAATTCGCCACAACGCCGAAGCCGAAGTGCGGGTGATGGGCATGCAGGAAGCCATCGACTTCGGCGCGATGGCGCTGTTCGGCGAAAAATACGGCGAGCGCGTGCGCGTGCTGCGCATGGGCGCGTTCTCCACCGAGCTGTGCGGCGGCACCCATGTCCATCGCACCGGCGACATCGGCGCGTTCAAGATTCTCAGCGAAGGCGGCGTTGCCGCCGGCATCCGCCGCATCGAGGCAGTGACCGGTCAAGGCGCGCTCGACCACATCGCGCAAGAGGAAGGCCGGCTGGCGCAGATCGCGCAGCTGCTCGGCGGCGGCGACGTGCACGACAAACTGCGCCAACTCATCGACCGCCAGAAGAAGGCCGAGCGCGAGCTGGAGCAGTTGAAGGCCAAGGCCAATGCCGGTGCCGCGAATGATCTGGCCGCGTCCGCGCAAGCCATCGGCGACTTCAAGCTGGTCGCGGCGCGTCTGGAAAACATCGATGCCAAGGCGCTGCGCGAGAGCGTGGACCAGCTCAAGCAGCAACTGGGCGATGCGGTGATCGTGCTGGCTTCGGCGGCCGATGGCCGCGCCACCTTGATCGCCGGCGTGCACGGCAAGGCGCTGGGCAAGGTCAAGGCCGGCGACCTCCTGTCGCACATCGCCGCGCAGATCGGCGGCAAGGGCGGCGGTCGCCCCGATCTGGCGCAGGGCGGTGGTGCCGATGGCCCGGCGCTGGTGGCGGCGCTGGCCGGCGTGCGTGGGTGGGTGGCGGCCAAAGCCGCGTCATAGCGTGGTGTTCGCGTGTGCGCGGGGGAGCCGTCGCGGCACGGCGGAAAGCTGTCGCGGCTAGAAGCCGCTCCCACAGAAGGGCACATCGAAAAACCTCACATTTACGTCATTGGCCGGCTTCGCCGTTGTGAAGCTTCTCGGCGCAAGCCGGAGGTGCGTTTCAACAGCGAAGCTGGTCATCCATTTCGACTTGCGGAACAGCAACTTGGATGACCGGCTGTCGCCGTTAAAAAAGCGCTTCCGGCGTTCGCCGGGATGACGAGCAAAAAATCGGTTTTTCGAGGTTCCCAGAAGCCGCTCCCACTGAAGCCGCTCCCACTGAAGCCGCTCCCACTGAAGCTGCTCCCACCGGCGCGCACTGTGGGAGGGCCTTGACCAGCCTTCGGCCGTTGAAAGACAGGCCAGACGGAACACTGTCGTGGATGGAAGCCGCTCCCACTGGTGCAGCACTTGCGAATTGCAGTCCGTAGGCCATCAGTCATGGCCCGACCGCGTTGCGCCCGGTCGGGGCGTGGCCTACCATCGTTGCCATGTGGCGACGGCGTTTCCAGCGGTCGCTGCGGAACCCCGGCCGGATGCCGGGGAAGGAGCCAGAGATGCTGATCCTGACCCGTAGGGTGGGCGAGACCCTGATGATCGGCGACGCGGTGACCGTCACCGTGCTCGGTGTGAAGGGCAACCAGGTGCGTATCGGCATCACCGCGCCCAAGGATGTAGCCGTGCACCGCGAGGAAATCTTCCAGCGCATCCACAAGGACGACCCCGGTGCGGCGGGCACCACCACCGCCGAACCCGCTGCCAGCGATGCGGCGGGTTTACCCGACAAGCCGTAGACGGTATCCTGCGCGTTCGACTGGCGCGCTGGCTCGCCCAGTCGCCACCCCCGGAGAGATGCCCGAGAGGCCGAAGGGGCTCCCCTGCTAAGGGAGTATGCGGTCAAAAGCTGCATCGAGGGTTCGAATCCCTCTCTCTCCGCCATTCGACGAATGGCTACGTTCGCGGGATTTCCTGCCCTCGCGCGCAGCGCTCGGGCGTTCGCCCGCCCGCGAGCCGGTGGCTCGCAAGCGCGCGGCCTCACCCCTCTCTCTCCGCCATTCGACGAATGGCTACGTTCGCGGGATTTCCTGCCCTCGCGCGCAGCGCTCGGGCGTTCGCCCGCCCGCGGTTAGGGCATCGCTGCGCGCGCCGGTGGCTCGCAAGCGCGCGGCCTCACCCCTCTCTCTCCGCCATTCGACGAATGGCTGCGTCCGTCAAATTCCCGGCGCTTTCGCGATGATCCAATCGGCGGTGCCGTGCGCTCAGATGCCGCGCCGTGCCCAATCCTTCCGGGGACCGAGCGTCACGGATGGCCGTCATTGGATCGAATGGGGTTCCGCAGCCTTGACGGGCAGGGTCGTCGACGCGGCCTCGACTTCGACGACCAGCGGAGTCTTCCCGTCGGAAACCAAGCGGATGGTTTGCGCCGCCATGCGTTCATTGGCATTGCCGTGAGCAACCGTGCGCGAGATCGGTCCGCCGCTGGCGCCTTTGATGGTGACGTTCACGTCGGTCGGCGCATGCTCAATCCGTACCGTGTACACGGCGCCCTTGGGCAGAGTCGGCCAGATCCCGAAGTCGACATGCCCCATGGCATCGGTGGTCTTGGCCGCACAGCCGCCGCCGGGAATCTTTCCCAGGGAAACGCCGATGCCCTTGAGCGGTACGCCCGCCCAGGCCGGAACCGATAGCGACAACAGCAACAGCACGCTGGCCCATCTGCGCCCCATGACATTCTCCGAATTGCGGTGGGTGGGTGGCTATTTGCCGACACCCCACTGAACTGGCCGTGAAGGCGCCGGAGGCCTGATATTGGGGCGATTGCGACAAGGTCTGGCGCCATCTGGCCACTACGCAGGGTGCCGCAACGCCTGGTGCCCGGAGTCGGAATCGAACCGACATGGCCTTGCGGCCGGGGGATTTTAAGTCCCCTGCGTCTACCTGTTTCGCCATCCGGGCCGGTGCCCATGGTCGCGCAAGCCGGGTCGATGCGAAAGCGCGATCGCCGTCCACGCAGCAGGGAGCACCGAAGCCCGTGTCCCCGCGGGCTTCGGTGGTGCTGGTTACGATCTGGAGGCCGAGGTCGGAATTGAACCGGCGTACGCGGATTTGCAGTCCGCTGCATGACCACTCTGCCACCCGGCCAGATTGTTCGATTGTAGCTCGCAAGTCGTGCGCCATGCCGTGCGCTCGACCCGGAAACGCAATGCCCCGGCGAGCCGGGGCATCGGAGAAATCTGGAGCGGGAAACGAGACTCGAACTCGCGACCCCGACCTTGGCAAGGTCGTGCTCTACCAACTGAGCTATTCCCGCGTGAGCCGTGCATTTTACCCATCGACGCAGGCGTGTCAATGATCGTCACTACCGAGGTTGTGCGCGATTGGTTACGATAGGCGTTCCAGATTGCAACCGAGTGCGCCGTGTTGGCCCAGTTCGACGCAACCCTATTCGACGCCGGAGGGCACTTGCTGCCCGATCTTGCGTTGTGCACGATGACTGCCGCCGTCACCTTTGCCGCGGTTTGCGCATTGCAGCCGATCGCCCGGCGTCTGGGAATCCTCGATCATCCGGCCGGGCGCAAGGATCACGCGATATCCACGCCCACCACCGGCGGAATCGCCATGTTGCTGGGTATCCTGCTGGGACTGGCTCTGGTCGGGCATTGGGATCGCATCGACCTGACCTTCGCGGCCGCTGCACTGGTACTGGTGGCGACCGGCGTTCTCGACGACTTGTTCGACCTGCACTGGTGGTTGCGCATCCCGGTTCAGTGTTTTGCCGTGTGGCTGGTGTATCGGGGCGGCGTGGCGGTGGAGCACGTCGGGCCGCTGTTGGGCGCCACCAGCCTGAACCTGGGAGCGTGGCAACTGCCATTCACCATGTTCGCCACCGTGGGCGTCATCAACGCGATCAACATGAGCGACGGCGTCGACGGGCTCGCCGGTGGCATTGGCTTGGCGACGTTCGCGATGTTCACCGCGGCCGCCCTGTATTCGGGCAACGCGCAACTGGCCGGAAAGGTGATCGTGGTGTCTGGTGCGATATTGGGTTTCTGGCTGATGAACATGCGCTTTCCCTGGCAGGCGCGGGCGCGGGTGTTCATGGGTAATGCCGGCAGCGCGCTGCTCGGGTTCACCATCGCCTGGGCCTGTTTTCGCTTGACCCAGAACGAAGCGCACCCGGTCAGCCCGATCCTCGGGCCGTGGCTGGTGGCAACCCCTTTGGTCGATTGCGTGGTGCTCATCGGACGCCGCCTGTTGAATGGGCAGTCGCCGTTCCGCGCTGATCGCAATCACATGCATCACCTGATGCTGGAGGCCGGCTTTGCTCCACGCGAACTGACCCTGACGGTCATGGGGATCAACCTCGCGTTCGGTTTGCTGGCCGGCTTGGCCTTGCTGGCGAGGGTGCCTGAGCCGCTGCTGGTGCTGGCGTTCATGCTGCTATGCGTTGGCTATTTCTGGCTCACCGGGCGACGTGTTCGTGCGGTCGCGTTCTTTGCGTGGCTGCGCCACCCGCTGCGCCCCGAGCGGCGCCGACCGACCGGCATCGGTCTGGCGACGGAAGCCACAGCCAGCGAGGACTGATCGGCTTATTCCGATCGGCGTTCGACTTGACCCGGGGCGAGTGCGCGGCTTATGCTGCGCGGCCTTCGCACCGGTGCCCAGTGCGTCGGCAGACGCAGGGTTGGTAGCGGACATGCGGGTCATATCCGCCTTCGCACGATCTCCGGCAAGCAGGACCGGGGAGCGCACGCTGCAGGCAACGCGGGAGGTTGGAGATTTTGCGGGCGGTTAGCTCAGCGGTAGAGCACTGCTTTCACACGGCAGGGGTCACAGGTTCAAGCCCTGTACCGCCCACCATAACGAACCACGCAAACCCCTGTTCTTGCAGGGGTTTTTTGTTGGAAGACCCAGGTTGTACGATGCGGCAAGATGGCCGGAATTGGCCGGTATTTTAGGGTCGATTGCCAACTATTTGCTGCGGAATCGTCCGCAGGTCGCCAGAAACTCACCACGGCGGCACGGCGTCGTGGGCCGAGGGCGCGCCAGCGCCTGACGAGGCCCGAGCCGCGTAGCGGCGAGCCGCCGCAGGCTATCGCAAGTGTAAAGACAAACGTGGGAGTCTCCTGCCACTTTCAGGCAGCACTCCGTCAAAGAATTCCGCAGATGCGTGTTACCATGCACACATGGCGTAACACGAGGTGCCGGCCATGAGCGAAACAACGTTTACTTTCCGGGTAGATGAAGCGCTGAAGGACAAGTTCAGCGACGCGGCGAAAGCGCGCGATCGTACGGCCGCACAACTGTTGCGCGACTTCATGCGCAGCGTCGTGAGCCAGCAGCAGGATGCGGCCCAATACGATGCCTGGTTTCGACGCGAGGTTGAGGCGGCCTTGGCCGAAGCCAACGATCCGGCTACGCAGTGGGTTTCCAACGACCAGATGAAACAGGAAAGTGCGACCTGGCGGCGGCGCGTGCGGGCGGGTGTCGAGGCCAAGGGTTGAAACTCGTCTGGCTGCCCCTGGCGCGCCAACTGCGATTCGCGCAGTTGGACTACATCGCCGAGAGGAACCCGCAGGCTGCCCTGCGAGTGGATGAGGAAATCGAGCAACAGGCCAACCATCTGCAAGAACACCCGGACATGGGTCGGGTCGGGCGCGTCAACGGCACTCGCGAACTGGTGATCCAGCGCACGCCGTTCGTTTTGGTGTATCGCGTTCGGCCTCGGGCCAGATGTGTTGAGGTGCTGCGCGTCCTGCACGGCGCGCAGCAATGGCGATGACCGCCCTGCCGCACTGCTGCCACTATTGCCGATGCACCGACTCGGATCGGCTGGTGTGGTGCGACTTGGGCAAGCCGATCGACGGGTGGTGGCTATGCTCGGCGTGCATCGACGCGGGCGCCGCAATGGCGGATCGGGGTTTTGCGTAAGTGGAATCTGGCGTTCTTTGCGTGCCCACGTCAGCACGCCGCCCAACACTCCCATTTCGCGTGCAACGGTTCCCGGCGCGACGGCGCGCAATCGGTCATCGCGCCAGCGCAACCTCACGGCAGGGGTCACAGGTTCAAGCCCTGTACCGCCCACCAATCACGCACTTGCCTGCCCTGACCGGCTCGGGGGCGCGTCGGCACAACCGCTTGCCAGACGCTGATGGCTTGGGCCATCGGATCCTGGGCGCCGTTGCGCCTGCCTGCGGCGCATGCTTCACTGCCTTTTCCCGCAGGAGGGCAGGCGATGGCCAGACGCAGCACGAGCCGACAGACCACGAGCCACGTCGACGCTGAACCACAGGCCGCGCGCAAGCTACGCCGCGAGCCGATGTCGCGGGTTGATACGGCGTGGTTGCGGATGGAGAAGCCGACCAACCTGATGATGATCACCGGCGTGCTGATGTTCGACACGCCGATGCCGATCGCGCGCCTGCGGCAAGTCATCGGCGATCGCTTCCTGGCGTATCCGCGCTTTCGGCAAAAGGCGGTGGACGGGCCGGCGGGCGCGACGTGGGAGGAGGACGGCGATTTCGTGCTGGACTGGCACGTGCGCCTGTCGGCGCTGCCCGGGCGTGCCGGCAAGCGCGAGCTGGAACGCTTCGTCAGCAACCTCGCATCCACGCCGCTGGATCAGAGCAAGCCGCTGTGGCAGTTCCATCTGATCGAAAGCTATCGCGGCGGCAGCGCCTTGGTGGCGCGCATCCACCATTGCTATGCCGACGGCATCGCGCTGGTGCAGGTGCTGCTGTCGTTGACCGATGCGTCCGCCGACCCGGACACGCAGGGGCAGAGCGCGTGGCTGGACGAGGTCAAGGCGCGCGAGCCGCAGGGCAGCTTCGAGCGCTACCGCAAGCTCGGCGGCAAGATGCTCGCCCGCGGCGTGCAAATGGGTGCGAAGTTGTACGAGGACCCGTCGCTGGCGGCGGTGCTGGCGCACGAGGGCAAGGAAATCGCCCGCGAGCTGGCCAACGCGGTGGTGTTGCCCGACGACCCGCCGACGGTGCTCAAGGGCCGGCTGGGCGTGAGCAAGCGCGTGGCCTGGGCCGATCCGCTGGATCTGGACGAGGTCAAGGCGGTCAGCCGCGCCTTCCAGTGCACGGTCAACGATGTGCTGCTGGCTTCGGCGGCCGGCGCGCTGCGAAGCTATTTGATCGAACGCGGTGAAGCGATCGACGGGGTGACCTTGCGCGCGACCGTGCCGGTCAACCTGCGCCCGCTCAAGCACGCCAGGAAACTCGGCAACCACTTCGGACTGGTGTTCCTCGAACTACCGGTGGGCGAGGACAACCCGGTGCGGCGTCTGGAGCGCGTGGCCGCGCACATGGACGAGTTGAAGAACTCGCGGCAGGCGATCGTGTCCTTCGGCCTGCTCGCGGCGCTGGGCATGGCGCCGGCGGCATTGCAGCGGATTGCGCTGGACCTGTTCAGCCGCAAGGCCACCGCGGTGGCGACCAACGTGCCCGGCCCGAAGCAACCGCTGTACATGGCCGGGCAGAAGATGCGCGAGATGATGTTCTGGGTGCCGCAGACCGGCGGCATCGGCGTGGGCATCAGCATCCTGAGCTATGAGAACCACGTCCATTTCGGCCTGATCGGCGACGCGCGCCTGATGCCCGATCCGGACGCGGTGATCGGCCGCTTCGCCCCGGAGTTCGAGAAGCTGCTGTACGTGGCGATGATGGGCGACTGGGACGCGCGGGTTGGCGCGCTGGAAGCCGAAATGCTGCGGGAGATCACAGGTGCGAGCGTGGTCGCTGGCTGATCGCCGCTGCGCGATCCGAAGCTGAACTTCGCCCGGAGCGACCACCACGGTCGCCCCGGGCGTCCTCTCCCCGTGGATTCAACCCTTCGGGATCACCAGCAGGCTGATGCTCTGCGCCGGCACGGTTACCACGGCGCGGTTGGATGCCACCGTGACGTTACCCAATTGCTTGATGGCATTGGCCGAAGTGAGCTGCCATTCCTGCGCCGACTTGCCGGCGGCGAAGTGCGCCAGGTTCAAGGTGACGGTGGTGTTGCCCGACAACACCTTGGAAATGACCATCACCGTCAGTGCGCCATCCTTGCTGCGTACCGCCGCCCACGCCGACAACTGGTCGCGGTTGGGCACGCTGGCGCTGACCGACGTGTCGCCGAAACCCGAGGCCTTGCCGTCGTAGTTGCGGTACATCTTCATCGCCTTGTAGGTTGGCGTGCCCGCATCCGGCGTGGTCCAGCGCGTGGCGTAGTCCACGCCCATCCAGCCGAGGATGCCGTCGATATCGGCCTGCGTGGTGGCGCCGTTGATGTAACCTTCGGCGCCCCAGTTGTACTCGGTGATGCCGATCTTCGTGCCCGGGTAATACTGCGCGACCCAGCCCTTCATGCGATTGATCAGATTGACCTTGTCGCTGATCCAGCTTTGATCGACGTAAGCCGGATCCCACAGCGAACGCGTCGATCGGTTGCGCAGCAACTGCATCGGCGTGGACACGTCGTCGCTGAACTCGCCGCCTTGCGGGTAGTAGTGCAGGGTGAATACATCCAGCGAACGCTTGCCGGTGGCCTTCTGATCCTGGGCCAGATGCTGCAACAGCCACGGCATGTAATCCATGCCGCCGTGCTTGTCCTTGTCCGGGTGTTTGTCCCAGCCGTAGGTGGCGCCGTATTGCTGGTCGTAGCCGGACAACAAATAGCCGCTCCAGCCCCACTCTTCGGGGCCGAGGATGATCGCGCCGGCATCGGCGGCGCGGATCATGTGCCCATAGGCGAGCATCTTCGCGCCGATCTCGTCCATGGTCGGGCCCACCGGATGCACGTCGCGATGCGTGCCCTGCCAGATGCTGTGTTCGTTGTCGAGGGCGTAGTACTTCACGCCAGTTCCGCTGGAGTTGCCCCAGCGGCCGATCAAGTGCGCCAGCCACGCCTGCTGCAACGCCACCGAGTTGGGGGTGCTGGCGTCGTTGGGATCGTTGCCGACCACGTCCTTGCCGCTGCTGGCGAGCACGCCGTTGCCGGCGTCGGGAAACCACTGCCAGTCGGCGTCGCTCTGCGCGCCGTATTTCTGCTGCGAAAAACTCGCCAGTTTGGCGCCACCGCTGCCGACCTTGGCCACCCAGTCGAGCATCGGCACGGTGAGCAGCGCTTGCGCGTTGCCAGCCTTGCTGGTGGTGACGAACGCGTCGGCCATCGCACCGGCGCTGGCGCCGGTGTCTTCCAGGATGCTCTCGAAATACCAGTCCGCTGCGTGGTTGGAGGCGTTGGCCTTCCAGTTGTAGCTGGAACTCGTGTTGCCGCCGTAGCGGTTCAGTGGTGCGCCCAGATCCTTGAGCGTGGCCGCATTCGGGGCGAAGGCCACGCCGTACACGTTGGCGCTGATCGCGTGCCGGTTGGCGGTGGCATCGATGGCCACCGTCACCGGCGCATTGGCGGCGTGGACGGCCAGGCAAGCCGATGCGGCGATGGTGACGGCGATGGCGCGACGGGAAAAATCCAGCGGGACGGACATGGGGCACCTCCGGAGGAAGGCGATGGATTTGATTGGCGGGCGCGGCGCGAGTGTCCGCCCGCGTGCGGGTGGAAACCGTGATGGTCGGCGCAAATTCATGCGCGATTCGTGACCGTGCGCACGCCGTCCTTGCGATGGATTTCGCGCTGGCCGGCAGACCCGTGGTTGGTCGTTTGAGCGATACCGGCGAGCGCGGTGCGCCGATTACGCGCAGGCCGGAGGCCGCCGCAGACGCACGCGCATCGTGTGCGGATCGATCGGGTCGGGCAGGGGTTCGACCAGTCCGTGTTCGACCAAAAACGCCAATGCATCCTCCGCATCATTCTCGAACCACGCGCGCGCCGAACCGAGACGGAAGCTGTAGCCCCAGGCATCCATGTCGGCCATCAAGCGGTCACGACCAACGCCCGGCAGTTCGTCGGCGAGCAGGATCTGCAACGCGCAGGTGGCGTCTTCCTCGGCGATGGAGTCGCTGGCATCGGTGTGCACGCGTGCGCGGCGTTCCGGCGGCTGCACGATCAGATGGCAGGCCTCGTGCAGCAGCGAATGCACCGGGGTGTCGGCGCGCGCAAATACATCGGTACCGATCAGTCCGGCTTCGGGTTCACCCCAATAGCTGCCGGGGATCGGTGCGCCGTCGGCGACGGCAATCAGGTTCAATCCGTAACGGGCAAGCAGCGCGGCGGGTGCGGAGAAGCCGGTGTCGTGCAAGGTCAGCATGCGGGTTGTGACGATGCGACGACGGGTTTGGCGATCTGCGTTCCGAACAAGAGCCTGCGCCAAAGGGATCGGGATCGAGGATGGTGAGCTCAGCTGAGGATTGGGTTGCCGGAAGCGGCCTTCAACCCGAAGGACCTGGCGACACGGATTTTCGCCCCTCACCCCAACCCCTCTCCCGTCGGGAGAGGGGCTTGGCCGCATGGGCCGTCACCGCGGCAATCCCGCTGGAGCGGGGCGTTGGGTTCTATCCCGCGACCGGCTCGGGCGCCAGTTCGGCCTTGTCGGCCAGCGCCACCGAGATGTCCAGCACGTCGTGATCGCCTTCCTTGATCAGATCGACCTTGACCGCGTCGAAATCGACCTTGACGTACTTGCGGATCACCTCGAGCAGTTCGCGCCGCAGCATCGGGATGTAATCGGGCGTGCCGCGCGAGGTGCGCTCTTGCGCGACGATGATGCGCAGGCGCTCCTTGGCGATGGATGCGGTGTTCTTGGGCTTGCCGCGCAGGAAGTCGAAGATGCCCATGGTCAGCCTCCGAACAGCTTGGCGAAGAAGCCCTTTTTCTCGACGCTGGTAAAGCGCAGTTCGCGCTTTTGCCCCAGCAGTCGCGCCACCGCGTCATCGTAGGCCTGCCCGGCGTTGGATTCGGCCGACAGGATCACCGGTTCGCCGGAGTTGGACGATTGCAGCACTTCGGGCGACTCGGGGATCACGCCGACCACTTCCAGGCCAAGGATTTCCTGCACATCCTTGATCGAGAGCATGTCGCCCTTCTCCACGCGCGCCGGGCTGTAGCGGGTGAGCAGCAGGTGCTCGCGAACCTTCTGGCCCTTCTCGGCGCGACGGGTCTTGCTCGACAACAACCCGAGGATGCGATCGGAGTCGCGTACCGAGCTGACTTCCGGGTTGACCACGACGATCGCGCGGTCGGCAAAGTACATCGCCAGAAACGCCCCCTTCTCGATGCCGGCCGGCGAGTCGCAGACGATGAACTGGAAGCCGTCGTCGCTCAGATCCGCCAGAACCTTTTCCACGCCGTCCTTGGTGAGCGCGTCCTTGTCGCGGGTCTGCGAAGCGGCCAGCACGTACAGGTTGTCGAAGCGCTTGTCCTTGATCAGCGCCTGCCGCAGCGTGCACTCGCCGTGGATGACGTTGACGAAGTCGTACACCACGCGGCGCTCGCAGCCCATGATCAGGTCGAGGTTGCGCAGGCCGACGTCGAAGTCGATCACGCACACCTTCTTGCCTTGGCGGGCCAGCCCGCAGGCGATGGACGCACTGGTGGTGGTCTTGCCGACGCCGCCCTTGCCGGAAGTCACCACCAGCACTTCGGCCTTGATCTTGCGCTCGGTCTTGACCGGTGCCGGGGCGGTGGCGACGGCGACCTCGGCGGTCACCTTGGCGACGGCCTCGACGACGGTGGCGTCGATGGGTGTTTCGGTATTGCCGCTCGCGGGCGTGATGGGGTCCATGATCGTGGTCTCGGTTTGCGTGGTCATCAGATCAGTTCCTCGATGTGTAGTCTGCCGTCTTGCAACCACACTTGAACGGCCTTACCGACCAGTTCGGCCGGGATTTCGTCGCGCACCTTGTAGTTGCCTGCCACCGCCACCAGTTCGGCCTGGAACTCGCGGCAGAAGATGCGCGCCTGGGTGTCGCCAAGGGCGCCGGCGAGCGCGCGTCCGCGCAGCGGCCCGTAGATGTGCACCGATCCGTCGGCGATGACTTCCGCGCCGGCGCCGACCGCCGCGCAGATGGTGAGGTCGCAGTGCTGGGCGTACACGCGCTGGCCCGAACGCACCGGCGTGGTGTGCAACTGTCCGGGCGCGCGCGCCACCGGCACCGGCGCAGCGACTGCCGGTGCGGACGCGGGCTCGACCTCCGGCGTGGGCGCTGCGGGCGCGCGTTCGACCACGCGCTCGACGATGCGTTCGACCACGCGCTCAGGCGGCGCGGGCGCAGCTTCGGCTTGGCGTTCGTACTGCGCGCGGAACTTGGCCAGCAGCGGCATGCCGATCGTCCGCGACAGGCTTTCGATCTCGGTGGTGCCGAAGGCCAGCGCCACCGGCAACACCCCGGCATCCTTCAGCGCTTGCACCAGTTCGCGCGCGGTGGCTGCATCCGGGCAGTGGCTGAGCGAGCCGAAATCCACCACCACCGCACAACGCTCGAACAACTTCGGCGCGCGCTGTACGCGCTCGCGCATTTCCGCGGCCAGCCGCTGCACGTCGAGCGTGCGGATGCGCAGGTTGGCGATGCCGACCTGGCCGATCTTCAACTCGCCGGCTTGTTCGTAATCGGGAATCGGGGCGGCCATTTCAGACTCCCGCCACGCGCGTGGCCGCCGCTGCCGTGGGGCGGGCGCGCAACCAATCCATCGCGGGCAGGCCGCCAGCGCCGTCGCGCAGGTAGGTGTCGCGCACCCACGCGAAGCTGCACAGGTCCTTGACCAGATACGAAGCGCGCAAGCCGGTGCCGGGCACGACTTGCTGGCCGACTTCGCGAAACCCGAAGCTGCCGTGGAACAGCAGCGCCGGATCGGCGCCACCGCTGACGAACACCTCGCAGGTCAGGCGCGGCGAGCGCACTTCGGCGAAGCTTTGCACGTCGGCATAGAAAACGCGGCCCAAGCCCTCGCCGCGATGCGCGCCAGCGATCACGATGCGATCGATGTACACGAACTCGGGATAATGTTCGCCGAACCAAAGGAAGTTCGGGCTGTCGTAGCGCGCATCAGTCATCAACGCGATCAGGAAGCCGGCGATGTCGCCGTCGAGTTCGGCCACGCGGAAGTAGGCGGCGTGATCCCAGAAGAACCGCAGGCGTGCCGTATCGAGAGGAAGGATGCCCGCGCCGGCCGCATTGTTCAGGGCCAGCACCTGTTCCAGCTCGTTTTCGCGCACGTCGCGGACGACCGTCCTCATGCAACCCCCTGCCTGCAAGCGCCCCGGCGCGGCCGGGCGACCCATGACCGGGCGCCCGGCGCGGACGGCCTCGGATACCGTATTATGCACAACAAAAGCCGGTGATGCACAAGATATTGTGGTCAGGCCGTTGACGCCCACCCCGGCGTGGTGGTTGTCTCGACGCGCATCCATACGCAACCGTACGGTACGGGTCGCCGGGCAGCGTGCATGACTTCGGACCCATCCGCCCGGATTCGCCGTACGGCACGATAGGCGCATGTTCAACCGCATCAGCCCGACCCAGTTGTTGCGCTACGCCGGCCTGTTCACTTGGGCGATGGTGGGCATCCCGCTGCAGCTGGCCGCCTCGAGCATCCCGGCGCAAGAGGGTGCCGAGCGCGTGGCGGCGGAAACGAACCTGCACTGGTGGTTGCTGGCCTATTCCACATTCGGCGCCGGCTACTGGCTGGTGACGCGCTCGTTGGGCGTGCGCCGCCCGCGTTGGTACGACGTGTTGCTGCTCGGCGTGCTCACCGCCTGCGCGATCGCGGTGTGCCATTTTTCCGGCTCGGGTCTGGGCGGCATCTTGTTGCTGGTGCTGGCTGGCGTGCTGCCATGGCTGCTGCCGCTGTCGGTGGGCATCCCCTGGCTGCTGCTGCAGCACCTCGCGCTGATCCCGATTTTCATGCTGCAGGGCTTCAAGACCGGCGAGGCGATCTTGCAGTCGATGCTGTTCGTCGGTTATTCCAGCTTCACCTTCATCACCGCGCTGGTCGCCCGCCACCAGGCGCAGGCGCGCGAGGAGCAGCGCCGGCTCAACAACGAGCTGCGCGCCACCCGCGCCCTGCTGGCCGAGAGCACCCGCCTTTCCGAGCGCATGCGCATCTCGCGCGAACTGCACGACCTGCTCGGTCACCACCTGACCGCGCTGAGCCTGAACCTGGAAGTGGCCAACCACCTCACCGCCGGCAAGGCGCAAGAACACGTGCGCCAGGCCCATACGCTGGCCAAGCTGTTGCTCACCGACGTGCGCGAAGCGGTCAGCCAGTTGCGCGATGAGGGCGCGGTGGACATGGGCACCGCGCTGCGCACGCTCACCGAAGGCGTGCTGGCACCGGCGATCCATTTGCAGATGCCCGATCCTTTCCTGGTCGAGGACCCGGAACACGCCAACGTGCTGTTGCGCTGTGCGCAGGAGATCATCACCAACACCTTGCGCCATGCGCAGGCCGACAACCTGTGGCTGAGTTTTCGTCGCGACGGCGCAGCGGTGCAAGTACAGGCGCGCGACGATGGCCGCGGCGCGGCTGCTCCGACGGCCGGCAACGGCCTGCGCGGGATGCGCGAACGCCTCGCGCAACACGGTGGCAGCGTGCGCATCGACAGCGCGCACGGGGTAGGCTTCGCGCTCGAACTGACCCTGCCGATGGACAAGCCGGCGTGAGACGATGCACCCATCGCAAGGAGGATCACGCATGATTCGCGTCTGCCTGGTGGACGACCAGACTCTGGTCCGGCAGGGCATCCGTTCGCTGCTGGCGCTGGCCGAGGGCATCGAGGTGGTCGGCGAGGCCGCCGACGGACAGCAAGCCGTGGAGTTGATTCCGCGCCTGCGGCCCGACGTGGTGCTGATGGACATGCGCATGCCGACCCTGTCCGGGCTGGAGGCGCTGCGCGCGCTTGGCGAGGCCGGTACGCTGCCGCCGACGATCATCCTGACCACCTTCGACGACGACCAGTTGGTGCTGGCGGGAATCAAGGCCGGTGCGCGCGGCTACCTGCTCAAGGACGTCTCGCTCGAACAACTCGTCGGTGCCATCCAGACGGTGGCCGAGGGCGGCTCGCTGGTGCAGCCGGCGGTGACCCAGCGGCTGCTCTCGGGTCTGGAGCACATGAACAATTCCTTCGTCAGCCTCGAACGGCCCGATCCACTGACCGAGCGCGAAACCGAGATCCTGCGCCTGATGGCAGGCGGCTTTTCCAACAAGGAAATCGCCAACTCGCTGCGGGTCGCCGAAGGTACCGTGAAAAACCACGTGTCGAACATTCTGTCCAAGCTCGGTGTGCGCGATCGCACGCGGGCGGTGCTCAAGGCGTTCGAACTGGGGTTGGTGTAGGCAAGGATGCCCGGCCCGGCGGTTCACCCCGGAATCGCTGGCGCCCCGTGCCAAGCGCCGATGGATGTCGCCGGGGTGACTACGCGCCCGCGCGGTTCCCTGCTACGATTGCGCCCTTGCGCACGCGCGGCGGCGGGACGCCGCCTGCGAGCGTTCGACCGCCGGGGGTGCCGGCAGGATCGAATCGACCCGTTTTCTGGAGACCGCGAATGATCCGTATTGTTGAGTTCCTGATCGCCGTCGTGATCGTGGTGGTGATCTTCGTCGTGGTCGGCGTGGTGGTGCTGCCCAGCGGCCGACACGTGAGCGAAACGGTCGACACCGGGCGGCCGCTGCCGGTGGTGTACGACCTGTTGTCGGGCTTCCAGCGCTTCAAGGATTGGTCGCCGTACAAGGGCGCGCAGTTCACTGTTTCGGGTCCGGAAAACGGCGTGGGTGCGCAAGTCGACTACACATCGACCGACCCGGTGGTCGGCAGCGGGACTTGGCGCATCGTGAAGGCCGAACCGAACAAGTCGGTCACCATCCAGGTGACCAACCACGACTACGGCACCAACAAGACCGTCGTGTTCACCCTGGAGCGCGTCGGCAACATGCGCCAGGCGGTTCGCATCACGCAGAGCTACGACGTCGATTACGGCATGAACCTGTTCGGCCGCTATGCCGGTCTGTACGTCACCCGCAGCGTCGGCGACCCGATGAAGGCCAGCTTGAACGTGCTGGGCAACATGCTCGCGTCGATTCCGAAGTTCGATTACACGACCTTGCCGGCGCCACCCAAGGTCGTCAAGACCCCGAGCGTGAACTTGCTGATGGCCCCGACCACCGCGAAACGTTCGAACGACGAAGTGCAGTCGGCGATGACCACGCAGCAAAAATGGCTGCAACAGGTGATGGAAAAGAATGGCCTGGTCGCCGCCGGACCGCTGCGCGTGATTACCGAGGAGTTCGGCGCCGACACTTACAAGTTCGATCTGGCGATCCCGGTCAAGAAGGCCGGTGCGGCCGATACGCCCGCCGACGCGCCGGCCCCGCAGCTGGACGTGAAGATCGACCCGGCTGGGGGCAACCCGGTGAAGTATGTGCAGATGCCGGCCGCCAGCGCGGTGACCGCGGTTTACAAGGGCCATATGGCGGCGTTGCCGGCCACCCGCGACGCGATGAAAGCGTGGGCAGTGGTGCACGCGGTCACCCTCGGCGATCATCCCTACGAGTTCTACAACAACGGCATCGCCTCTGCGTTCTCCGACAGCGGCGACTTCACCCTGTACTGGCCGCTCAAGACCGGCAACGGCAAGTAAGCGCGCAAGGGCATCGGTAGTGCGGGCGGCGACGCGCATGGGTGCGTCCGGGGGCGCCTTGCGCACGCGGGCGGAACTTCCAGCGGCCAGGGTGGTCGCAGGCACCAGCCGTGCCGGGCTGTGGCGCACGGCATCTTCCTTCGCGCGCACGATCCCATGATCCAGGCCCGGCAACTGAGCAAGCGCTATGGCCGCTTCACCGCGGTCGATGCGATCGACTTCTCGGTAGCGCCGGGCGAAGTGCTGGGTTTTCTCGGCCCCAATGGCGCCGGCAAATCCACCACCATGCGCATGCTGGCCGGATTCCTGGCACCCAGCGGGGGCAGCGCCAGCGTCTGCGGGCACGACGTGGTGAGCGCCCCGCTGGCCGCGCGGCGTGCGCTGGGGTATCTGCCGGAAGGTGCACCCAGCTACGGCGAGATGCGGGTTCGCGACTTTCTGGCTTTCGTTGCCGATGCGCACGGGCTGGATGCGGCCACGGGCGCGCGCCGCGTCGGCGAAGTCGTTGCCCGGCTGGCGCTGGAGACGGTGCTGGGCCAACGCATCGATACCCTGTCCAAGGGCTTTCGCCGCCGCGTGGCGCTGGCGGCGGCGATCGTGCACGATCCGCCGGCGTTGCTGCTCGACGAGCCGACCGATGGCCTGGATCCCAACCAGAAACACGACGTGCGCCGGTTGATCCGGCAGATGTCGCGGGATCGTACGATCGTCATTTCCACGCACATCCTCGAAGAAGTGCAGGCGCTGTGCACGCGCGCCATCGTGATCGCCCACGGCAAACTGCTGGCCGACGCCACCCCGGCCGAGTTCGAACAGCGCTCGCGCTTTCATGGCGCGGTGTCGTTGCGGGCCGGCGACAGCGTAGCCGTCCGCGCCGCACTGGAAGGCATGCAGGGCGTGCGCGCGGTGGAGCCGGACGAGAGCGGCGGACGGCTGATCGTGTTCGGCGCCGGTGGCGCGGAGCTGCTGGCGGCCGTTGGCGAGCGCTTGACCTCGCGTGGCGTGGCGTTTGCGGACGCCCATCTGGAACGGGGCCGATTGGAGGACGTGTTCCGCAGCCTCACCCTCGGGCAGGGTGCGCGATGAGCGCGGTGTGGACGGTGTTCCGCCGCGAATGGGGCAGCTATCTGGCCACCCCGGTGGCCTACGTGTTCACCGTGATTTTCCTGATGCTGGCGGCAGCGCTGACGTTTTACCTCGGGAATTTCCTCGAACGCGGGCAGGCCGACCTGCAACCGTTCTTCGCCTTCCATCCCTGGCTGTACCTGTTTCTGGTGCCGGCGCTGGCGATGCGACTGTGGGCCGAGGAGCGCGGCAGCGGCACCATCGAACTGCTGTTGACCCTGCCATTGCCGACCTGGCAGGCGGTGCTGGGCAAGTTCCTCGCTGCTTGGCTGTATGTCGGCGGAGCGCTCGCGCTGACCTTCCCGATGTGGCTGACGGTGAACTTCCTCGGCCATCCCGACAACGGCGTGATCTGGGCCGGATACGTGGGCAGTTGGTTGATGGCCGGCGCCTTCCTCGCCGTCGGTGAATGCCTGTCGGCCGCCACGCGCAGTCAGGTGGTGGCGTTCATCCTCACCGTGGCGATCTGCTTTGTGTTGTTGCTGGCCGGCTACCCGTTGGTGCAGCAGGCGGTCGCCGGCGTTCTGCCGCAGGGCGTGGCCAATGCGATCGCGCAGTTGAGCTTCCTGAGCCACTTCGATGCCATTTCGCGCGGCCTGCTCGACTTGCGCGACGTGGCGTTCTTCCTGACCACCATCGCCGCCTGGCTGCTGGCCTGTGTGTGGGTGGTCGATCGCCGGAAAGGGGACTGAACGGCCATGTTGCGACGGCTGCCCCTGTGGTTCTTGCTCAGTATGCTGGCGATGGCGTTCGTCGTTTTGGTATTCGCCAGCGGCGCGCTGCTGCGCGGTGCTCGCATCGACCTGACCGCCAACCGGATCTACACGCTCTCGCCGGGCACCGAGCACATCCTTGCCACCAACAAGGAGCCCATCCGTCTGCAGTTGTTCATCTCCACGACGGCCATGCGCGACCTGCCGGGCCTGCGGTCGTACGCGCAGCGCGTGCGCGAGTTGATCGAGGAAATGGCCAGCAAGTCGCATGGCACGATCAAGCTGGAGGTCGTGGACCCGCAGCCGTATACCGATGCCGAAGACAAGGCCGCGGCAGCCGGGTTGCAAGCGGTGCCGGTGGGCGTCAACGGCACGCAGCTGTATTTCGGGCTGGTGGGAACCAACACCCGCGGTGTGCGCTCGGTCGACCCGTTTTTCGATCCGGCCAAGGAAGTCTTTCTCGAATACGACATCGCACGCTTGCTGGTTTCCCTCGGCGATGGCCACAAGCCGGTGTTGGCGGTGCTGTCGGCGCTACCCAGCGGGCCGAGCTTCGATCCTTCCAGCGGGCAGGTGAAGCCCGGTTGGGCCATCGACTCCGAACTGTCGAAGGCGTACGAACTGCGTCGCCTGCAGCCCAATCCGACCTCCATCGGCAGCGACGTCGATCTGTTGATCCTGATCCACCCGAAGGATTTGCCGGACGACACCTTGTATGCCATCGACCAGTTCGTGCTGCGCGGCGGACGCTTGCTGGCCTTCGTCGATCCGGACGCGGAGACCGACCCGCTCGGGCAAAATCCGCCGCGCGTGGGGGCCGACGGGGTGCTGACGCCGAGTGTGTCGTCCACTCTGGGCAAGGTGTTCAAGGCCTGGGGCATCGAGTTCGACACCCGCAACGTCGTGCGCGACCCGCGCAACGCCCTGCAGATTCGCAGTGAGGCCAGCGGTCAGATCCAGCCGAACCCGGTTGCCCTGGGGCTTTCGCGCGACAACCTCAATCAGGGCGATGTGGTGACCGCACAGTTGGACTCGCTGAACTTTTCGACGGCCGGCGCGCTCGCACTCGCGGCCGGAAGCCCGTTGGCGATGGAGCCGCTGGCATCAAGTTCGCCCGACGCCGATACCGTCAGCACCGACCGCGTCCGCCTGCAAGCCGATACGCGGCAACTGGCCGAAGGTTACAAGCCGGGGGGGCGGCCGTTGGTGCTGGCCGCGCGCTTCACGGGCAAACCGGCCAGCGCTTTCCCGGATCGCCACGACCCGAGCCATATCGCCGTTGCCAAAGCGCCGGTGAACGTGATCGTGGTCGCCGACACCGACGTGCTCACCGATCGGATGTGGGTGCGTGCACAGGATTTCTTCGGTCGTCGCCTGCTCGATCCGTTCGCGCGCAACGGCGATTTCGTCGCCAACGCGGTGGACAATCTGGCCGGCACGCCGGATCTGATCGGGCTGCGCGCGCGCGAGGGCTTCGCGCGGCCGTTCACGCGTATCCAGAAGATGCAGCAGCGTGCCGACCAGAGCCTGCGCGGGCAACAGGACGAACTGATGGTGCGCCTGAAGTCGATGGAGGAGCGGCTTGCGGCGCTGCAGGCGGCCAAATCGGGGCAAGGCGGGTTGTCGAGCGATGCCAGCCAGAAGGTCGAGATCGAGCAGTTCCAGCGCCAGCGCCAGCGCATCCGTACCCAGTTGCGCGACGTGCAACACCAGCTCAATGCCAAGGTCGAGCGCTTGGCGATGCGTTTGAAGCTGATCGACATCCTCGGCGTGCCGGCGATTCTCACCGTGATCGTGTTGCTGGTCGCGTGGTGGCGACGGCGCGCACGCCCGAATGCGAGCTGATCGCGAGGGGACGGCAGTGACACGGATCGCCCGTGGCTTCGATCTGGATGCGGCGCACGCCCACCTGCGCAAGGCCGACCGCGCGTTGGCGCGCTGGCTGCGCCGGCTCGAGCCGATCGGCCCGCAGCCACGCTGGCGGCAGCGCTTCGACGTGACCGACGCGCTGGCGCGGGCGATCTTGTTCCAGCAGTTGTCCGGCAAGGCCGCCGCGACCATCGTCGGTCGGGTCGAGGTCGCGACCGCCTCCAAGCTGCTGCATGCCGATTCGTTCGCGCGCGTGGATGATGCCACCTTGCGTAGTTGCGGCGTGTCGGGGAACAAGACGCTGGCCTTGCGCGACTTGTCGGCGCGCGCCACGCGCGGGGAGATCCCCGGCCTGCAACAGATGGCGGCCATGACCGATGCGCAGATTATCGCCGCGTTGTCGGCGGTGCGCGGCATCGGGCCGTGGACGGTGCAGATGATGCTGATGTTCCGTCTCGGCCGCCCGGACGTGCTGCCGGTCGATGATCTGGGCATCCGCAAAGGCGCGCAGATCGTGGATGGTCTGCAGGCCATGCCGACGCCAAAGCAGTTGCTTGCCCGCGGCGCGGCGTGGGCACCGTTCCGCACACTGGCGAGCTTGTACCTGTGGCGGATCGTCGATACCGGCGACCCCGCCGATGCGGCCAAGCTGATTTCCGCGAACGGGCGAGCGGCCGTGGCCAAGCAGAAAAAACCGGTTCCACGCTCGCAGGGGTGACGCGCGCCAGCGCGCGCGTGGCCGGATTCAGCGACCCGCGTATGCCCAGTGCCACGGCTCGTAGACGATGCCGTGCGGATTGTCGCGTGGATAGCTCATCGCGAAACCGAAAGCGCCAGCGTGGCGTTGCAACCACGCGAAAGCCGGGGAGTTATCAAAGGATTCCTCCGCCGGCGGCTGCCCCGGCGTGCCGATGTCCAGCGCGCGACCGGAGTGGTGCTCGCTGTAACCGGGCGGGGTGTTGACGGTGAGGATTTGCGCGATGGTCTGTCCGCGCGCGAGCTTGCGCTGGAAGATGCCCAGTTGATAGGCGTGGCTGCGGTAGCCGGAGATGGCGTCCAGCGACACGTCATCGGCGCGCGCGGCCGCGCGCATGCGCAGCCACGCGCGTGCGGCCGGCGCCAGCAGCCACAGCGGGCGGCGATAGCGATCGCGCCCGGCATAGGCCAACTCCGCCGGCTCGGCGATGGGCGCAAGGCCATGCACGGCGCCGTAATCTGCCGGAATCTCCAGCGCGCGCAATGGGCCGCCATGCGTCGTGATCGAAACGTCCTGTCCGCAGTCGCGGGCGATGGCGTCCAGCGCCGCGCCGATTCCGGTGTCGGTGCGTAGCGTCGCCGCGTCCAGCGAGCGCACGCTGTGGCCGGCGACGGCGGCCAGAAAGCGACCATCGAGCTTGCGCCGCAATAGCCACTCCGACTGCGCCAGGGTGCGTGCGGTGGCGTTGCCGCGCGCCTTCGCCAGCCATGCGGGCACGGCTTCCACGAGCGGCGTATTGAGCAGGCGCTGGCTGGGCGATTTCATGCCGACAGCTTAGCGCCCGCTCGCGCGGCGGTCATCGGCCGTGCGCCCGATACGCAGGCATCAATGCGCCTCGATCCAAGCGGCGATGTCGCTGGCGACCTGCGCATCCACATGCGCCGGATGGGTGTATTCAGCCAGCGAACTGGGCCCCGTGCCGGCGACGAACAGGTGGTTGAGCGCCGGGTAGTCGTGGAAGCTGGCGCGCGGATCGTGGACGAACGCCGCGTGCCAGCGTTGCCAGTCCGGCGCGGTGACCTGGAAGTCGCGCCCGCCTTGCAGGATCAGCAGCGGTTGCTTGATTTTCCCGGCCACGGCCACGTCGTCGTAGTCCTTCAGGCTGAGCCAATAGCTGGCAGGCAGGTCGAGCAGAAACTTCTGCGTCGGCGGTGTTTGCGAGTCGATCTTCTTCACCGCCGCCACAGCGGACTTGAGCTGGTCGAGCTGGTGTTGCGTGGTCGCACTGATGGGGCCAGCCTGATGGGCCATGTATTCGTTTTGCTCGACGAGGATGCCCTCCAGATGCCGCGCTGGCGCGGCCAGCAACACGATGCCCTTGACCTCGTCGCCGGCCTTCTGCGCGATGCGCGGGGCCATCATCGCACCCTGGCTGTGGCCGATGACGTAGATGCGCTTTGCATCGATGTCGGGCTGAGTGCGCAGCCACGCCACCGCCGCCACCGCGTCGTCGGTGGTTTCGTCGTCGATGGTGAACGCGCCAGTGAACTCATCCGGATGCGCCTTGGTGCGCTTGTCGTAGCGCAGGCTGGCGATGCCGTGGTCGGCTAGATCCTGCGCAAGATCGGCGAACACGCGCACGCCGCCGACGCTCTCGTCGCGATCGTTCGGGCCCGAGCCGTGCACGAACACCACCGCCGGGAATGGGCCTTTGCCTTGCGGCAACAACAGCGTGCCGGGCAGCGTACTGCGTCCGGGCGGCGCGAACGACATGTCATGCGAACGCAGGTCGCTGCGGGTGGCCGCAGGCGGTGGCGGTGCCGGTTTGATGAAGAAGCCGGCGATCTTGCCGTCGGCATCGATGGCGATGCTGGCCTGCAATTGCCCGCGTTCGAAAAGCAGCGGGATCACGACCACCGTCGTGCCGTCGGTCGATTGCACCTGCGGCTTGCCGCGGTCTGCGAACCTGCCGAACTGCAACGGCAGCTGCGTCCAGATCGCCTTGAGCTCGGCAGGGCTGACGGCCTGCGCCATTTTTTCCGAGAAACGCGAGTGCAGGGCCTCGAAGCGACCGTAGTCCATGTCGTCGAGCACTGCGGTGGCGGCGGCGATCGGATCCTGCTTCAGCGCCGCCGGCGCGGTGGTGGCAGCACGCGCATCCGTGGGCTGCCATGCGGCACCAGCCAGCAGCACGGCCAGCGCGATGGATTTGAGCATGGGCATGATGGGACTCCGTGGAAAGATGGGAAAGTGGGTAGCGGCGCGGCCGCGCCGCGTTCGCGCAATACCACCGGCGCCGGTCATTCGGGGGCGGATTCAACTTTGAAGTGCAACGTGGTCGTAGTTGAAGAATACCTCAGCTGGCGTCAAGTAGCCCAGACGTTTGCGTGGTCGATTGTTTAGCTTGTCCTCCACTGCTTGCAGCTCTTGTGC
>JAFEEL010000059.1 GCA_018241125.1 Pseudomonadota bacterium
CACGCTCGTGAACAACGATTCCTGCATCACATCCGCGCCGCGCATGCCGAACTCCTGTCATCGGTATCGTCCGCAAAGACTACCGAACCCCTGCTGTAGTGCCGGTGAATTTCAACGGCCTGCTAGACCGGAGTGCCTTTCCGAGTTCGTTTTTTCCGGGTTGCATCATGCCCCGCGAGCATGCCGACGACCGGGCCCAGAACGGCAGTCGCGTCGGCGTTCAGCGCAAGGCAGACCTCGGCGAACTCGATAACGTCCAACCGCCCACTGCCGTTCTCCATCAGGCTCACCCACTGCTGCCTGCGACCCAATCGCCGCGCAAGGTCGGTTTGCGACATGCCCAGTCCTTCCCTGGCTTCCCGCAACCGATCCACTACCTGCCGGTACTCCGCGCGATGGATCGTCTTGGCCATGACCGCCTTGTCGTGGGGCGGTCTTGACGTTAGGCGTGGTTACATGCTTGCATGAAACATATGTAATCGCGTTGCGTTCGATGGGGAAGCCACACAACGCGAATCCAGCCGCATCGGGTAGCCTCAGGTTCTTTGGGGGGCGGTGATGAAGTCGATGGTGCCGTTCATTGCAGTCGTCGCGTCGCTGGGCGTCGCGGTTCTGGGCGGCTGTTCGTCGGCACCCCCGGTCGATGTGAAGGTCGTGGTACGCCATGAGCGCATCGGCGACGGCGCCATCACGATGCCCGCCGACTTTCAGTATCTGACGATCACGGTTCGTGCGCATGCGGTGCGCATCGACAACATCCTCGTGAATCAAGGCCGCTGCATTCTGGACGAATCGTCCACGCAAATCGGACTCGGCCGATATGGTTTGGGGAAGCCTCAGGTTCCGCAATTTCCGAAGAATCTGGCTTTCGGCGACCAGCTGGAATACAGCTTTCCAGCCGGACGTGTGCTCGGGGGAAGATCGTGCAACGTGATCGCAGTCGAGGTGGACACCGACCAAGGCAACTTCACGTCGAGCTTCGAGAACTGACTGCTGAAATCCATTGACCAGCCAAGGGGGGGCATGAACATCCGCATTGCATCCGTTGTCCTTGCAAGCCTGATTCCGTGCGTCGCGATCGCGGCGGGAAGTTCTGCCATCACGGTGCGAGGAGAGTTCATTTATGGGAAGGACAACGATGCCGGCATCATTTTCAAGATATGCCCGGACAAGGCTTCGCGGCGCGCTAATCGGGTACTTGCCAAGCATGAGTGTTTCATCGCGAGAAACGTCCATGACGTTTCCCTGGCCATTTCGAAAGGTCTTGGAATCGGCGTGCCGGTCAGCGGCGATGATGTGGTTGGGCAAAAAGGCGTCTTTTGCGACGAATACGACGGAACCGGGGTGTTCACGTTTTCCAACTTCAAAGCTCGCGAACAGATGGATGCCGAGGAAGGAGGCATAATTACTGTTGCGGATGCGAACATCGATTCGTATCGCGACGTGCGTCTGTTGAGCAAGCAATGCGGGACGTTTGATGAGATGGCCAGCGGCAACCTTCACGAGATCAAAGTGACTGCCGCAATGCAGGCACCCAAGCAGTCCAGCGCTCCTGCCGGCACGTCCGCCCGCAGGGTTCCTTACACCACCGTCTTTCGTGTCAACCGTGACGGCAGCGTGTCCCCGCGTGTTCCGATTCGCTTCAAGGGCATCAGCATGAGCGGCAATCAGAGTTTCACACGCGGGGTGTCGTTCAACGGCGTGGACTTCGCCGCGATGCAGGGCCACGACATCAGCGTCGTGCGCAACGGCGAGTGGTGGGACATCCAGGGGTTTTATTGATAGCGCTCAGTGCGCCCGGGCGAGAGGTTGAATCTGCAACGCAAATGCACTACAACGGGTGCATGAAGACCGCCGTATTGCCGCAGGTGCGCGTCTCGCCGGAACTGCGCGGCGAGTTGGAAGCGGTGCTGCGCGAGGGCGAGACGTTGTCCGGCTTCGTCGAGGCCAGCGTCCGTGGCGCAGTGGAGTACCGGCGCGTGCAGGATGCCTTCCTCGTGCGCGCGCAGGCGGCGGCGCATGCGTATCAGCGCACCGGCCAGTTGCGCCCGGTTGAGCAGGTCTTGGCGCAGTTGCAGTCGCGGCTGGACGCACGCCGCAAGCAACTCAAGCCGCGCGGGCGTTCGTGACCTTCAGCGTCACGTTGTCGCCGGCAGCCGAAGACGACTTGCTGCATTTGCAGGAATTTCTACTGCAACGCGCTCGCCACCGGGAGGATCTGGAAATCGCCGAACGCGCGCTGCGCGCCATTCAGACGGCATTCGTCACGCAACTGACACAGGCACCGTTGATCCATCGCAAGGCCGGTGATGGCAAGAATCCTTTGCGCCGCGAGCTGTTGATCCCGTTTGGTGGTGCCGGCTATCTGGCGCTGTATGACATCCTGCCACCCGATCGCGTGCTGGTGCTGGCGGTGCGACACCTGCTGGAGCAGGACTATTACTGATCGCGCGTTGACGTGAAATCGCGCGTTGACGTGAAATCGCGCATTGGCATGAAATTGTGTGTTGACGTGATTCGGCTACCATGCCGCGCCAGCGCCCAGGCGACATGCTCGCGCACCAGCGCCGATGGATGCTCGGCGCGTGATTGCAAGGCGGCGATGATCGCCGGCGTGCCCGGCGCGTTGCCCAACCCCACTGCGATATTGCGCAACCAGCGCTCGTGGCCGAGGCGGCGGATCGCCGAGCCTTCGGTGCGTTGCAGGAACTCTTCCTCGGTCCATGCGAACAACTCGACCAGGCTAGCCGCATCGAGGCGGTTGCGCGCGCGAAAATCCGGCTGCGATGCCATCTTGGCGAACTTGTTCCACGGGCAGGCGAGCTGGCAGTCGTCGCAGCCGAACACGCGGTTGCCGATCGGCGCGCGCAGGTCTTCCGGGATCGCGCCTTCGTGTTCGATGGTGAGGTAGGCGATGCAGCGGCGCGCGTCGAGCTGATAGGGCGCGGTGATGGCCTGAGTCGGGCACACTTCGATGCAGCGCGTGCAGGTGCCGCAGTGTTCGCTGGCCGGCGCATCCAGCGGCAGCGGCAGGTCGATGTAGATCTCGCCGAGGAAGAACCACGAACCGTTCTGGGGGTCGATCAGGCAGGTGTGCTTGCCGATCCAGCCCAGCCCGGCGTTGCGCGCCAATGCGCGCTCGAGCACTGGCGCCGAATCGACGAACACGCGATGGCCGAATGGGCCGACTTCCGCGCCGATGCGCTCGGCGAGTTTCTGCAGGCGGGTGCGCATCAGCTTGTGGTAATCGCGACCTCGCGCATAGCGGGCGACGTAGGCGCGTTGCCCGTCGGCCAGCGCGGCCCAATCGTCGGCGGTTGCGGAGGTCGCATAGTCCATGCGCACCGACAGCACGCGCAGCGTGCCCGGACGCAGTGCCTCGGGCCGCTCGCGCAGCTCGCCGTGGCGCGCCATCCATTCCATGTCGCCGTGGCGGCCATCGGCGAGCCACGCGCGCAGGTGCGCGGCGTCAGCGTCCAGTTCCACGTCGGCCACACCCAGCCGCGAGAAACCCAACTCGGTGGCCCACGTGCGGATGCGCGCGAGCAGTTGCGCGCCATCTGCGCGCGTTACCGGATCGGATGTTTGCATGCGCGGAGTATAGGTACCCGCATGCCAACCCGGCGCGTCCACGCAAGCCAGGCACGCCGACCGGGTGCTGCCGGCTGTGGGTGGTGACGCTGGCATGGGCGGCCGATGCCCGTGGCCGGTGCGCTGGGGATGCGCTTCACCAACGCAGGGTCAGGCCTGCGCCCGGGGTGTCGCTGGCCGGGCCAGGGCTCAGGCTGCGCTGCCAACCCACATCCAGATCCACGTTCTGACCGAAATGGAAAATCGCGCCCAGCAGGCCGAACCGCTCGGTGCCGGCGCCGACTTCCGCGGCGCGGTTGGCGCCGATGTCTGCGACCCAGGTCAGGCGATCGCCGGCAGTGAATGCGATGGCGGTGGACGCCGCCCACAGCTGCTTGCGGTCGCCGAGTTTGTTGTCGTTGTGGGAAATGCCGGCGTTGGCCAGCCACGTCCAGCGCCCGCGCGTCCAGGTCGAAATCAGCGTCAGCGCGGCGGTCGCCCGCCCGTTGCCCAGTTGCTGGCTGGCGCGGCCGGTGGGCAGGGTGATTTCCGGGCGCAAGGCCAGACTCCAGCCGTTCGATCCATCGTGGAAGCGCCACTTCGCCAGCACGGTCATGTCGCCCACGCCGTGCTGGGCGGCGGTACCGGAGGCAGGCAACCACAGCCACGGCACGGACAGGCTCAGATCGAGGTTTGCCGCCACGCCGCGGGTCAAGGCGGCGTTGAACTGGTGGCTCCAATCGGACAGCGCCGGATCCGGAAAATGCGTGAAGTCGGTATTCAACTCGACCTGCCAATGCCCGGTTCCTTGTGTGCCGGTGTCGTCGCTGACCAGCGGATGGCCTGCGTGCGCTTGCCCGGCCATCGCCAACAGCAGCGCCATCCAGCCGATCCGTGGAGCTGATTGCATCGGTGACCATCCTTGTTGCAAACGATAGAGATTCGTATTTGCGATTTTTACCTGAATCGTTTGAACCAGACAAGCGTTTCCTGCCCTGTGGGTGGGGAACCGGCATTGGATGACCGGCAGCGGGTTGGGTCGGTCGCATGGCCGGCCATTGCGCGTGCCGGGGTACCGCGAGCGGACGGCGTGGGCTGCGGGGGTGGCGTCATGCTGCGCACGCCGCCGAAGAAAGCCGCTGCTTGCCCGGGGATGTCGATAGAATCGGCAGATGCACCCATCGCCCTCCCAGCAGGCGCTGTTCGCGGTCGCCGATGCGCGCGGGCTGGACTTGGCCGCGCAACAGGCACTGGGCATCTGCGAGTACGCACTGATGCAGCGCGCCGGTGCCGCAGCATGGCGTGTGCTGGCCGCACGCTGGCCGCAAGCGCGGCGTTTGGGCGTCGCCTGCGGGCCGGGAAACAACGGCGGTGACGGTTACGTGCTGGCGCGACTGGCGCACGAGGCCGGGCGGCAGGTGCTGGTGTTGCAGCTGCCCGACGGCGAACCGCGCAGCGCGGCGGCGCGGCAGGCTTGCGCCGATTGGCTGGGCGCGGGCGGGGCAGTGAACGGGTTTTCTGGCGCGTTGCCGGAGGTCGATCTGTGGGTGGATGCGCTGTTCGGCATCGGCCTGACGCGGGCGCCGGAAGGTGCGGCCATGACCCTGATCGCGGCGATCAACGGCGCCGGCACCCAGGTGCTGGCGCTGGACGTGCCCAGCGGGGTGGATGCCGACACCGGCCAGGTGCCGGGCGTGGCGATCGGCGCCAGCGCAACCGTGACCTTCATCGTCCACAAGCGTGGGCTGCATACCGGTGCGGCGCTGGATCGGGTCGGGGATTTGCATTGCGACGGTCTCGGGGTGCCGGCTGCGACGATCGCCGCGTGCCCCCCGGCCGCGTGGTTGCTGCGTCAGCAAGCGCTGGCCGGCTATCTGCCACCACGGACTCCCGATTCCCACAAGGGCGATTTCGGCCACGTGCTGTGCGTGGGCGGCGACCACGGCACTGCCGGGGCGATCGCCCTGACTGCCGAGGCGGCACTGCGGGCCGGGGCCGGGTTGGTCAGCGTGGCCACGCGTGCCGACCACGTGGCGATGCTGCTGGCGCGCCGACCGGAAGTCATGGCGCAGGCAGTGGAAGATCTGGACGACTTTCGCGCTGTTTGCGCGCGCGCCGGGGTGCTCGCGGTCGGCCCGGGACTGGGCGCTGGCGACTGGGGGCGCGCGCTGCTGGCGGCGGCGTTGGGCGCTGGCAAGCCGCTGGTGCTCGATGCCGATGCGCTGAACGTGCTGGCCGCCGCGCCGCGGGCACTTGCCGATGCCATCATCACCCCGCATCCGGGTGAAGCCGGGCGCCTGCTGGGGATTCCGACCGAGCGCGTGCAATCCGACCGCTTCGCCGTCGCTGCGGCATTGGCCGCGCGCTACGACTGCGTAGCCGTACTCAAGGGCGCCGGCAGCATCGTGTCGGCACCGGGCGAGGTGCCGCGGGTGATCGCGGCGGGCAATCCGGGCATGGCCAGCGGTGGCATGGGCGACGTGCTCACCGGCGTGATTGCCGGCTTGCGGGCGCAGGGCTTGCCGGCATTCGCTGCCGCGGCCTGCGGTGCGTTGTTGCATGGCGCGGCCGGCGACGCCGCGGCGGCCCAGGGCGGACGGCGCGGTCTGCTGGCTTCCGATCTGTTCGTCCATCTGCGCCGGCTGGCCGATCCGTGCACCTGAACCTGCCCGACGAAGCGGCGACGATGCGCCTGGGCGCGGCGCTGGCTGCCAGTCGGCCGCGGCCGGCGGTCGTCTACCTGCATGGCGATCTGGGTGCTGGCAAATCCACGCTGGCCCGCGCCCTGCTGCGCGCCTGCGGCGTGACCGGGGCGGTGCGCAGCCCGACCTACACCTTGGTGGAACCGTATCGGCTGGACGATGGCGTTGACGGGTTTCACCTCGATCTTTACCGGATCGGTGCGGCGGACGAACTGGAGTTTCTGGGGCTGGATGCGCTGGCGGAGCAGTCGGGGCTGTGGCTGATCGAATGGCCCGAACGTGGCGCCGGCGCGTTGCCAACAGCCGACCTGGATGTGCGTTTGCGGGTGCGCGGCGACGGGCGCGAAGCCAGCCTGACGGCCGGCTCGGCCACTGGCGCGGCATGGCTGGATCGGCTGTCCGAGAACAGGCACCTGCAAGACATTCATGTTGATGATTTCAAATAGTTTCGGCAGATTGTGGATTTGCAAGGAAAATTACTTGCAATCGGGCGCGGATCGGCGTATCTATCACGCCCATGTGCAGCCACCTCGTCCGCTTCGGGCTGACTGTCGCCCTGCTTTCGGCTCTGGGCGGGCCGGCGTGCGCGGCTGCCGCGGACACGCTGGGTGAGGTCGCCCTGACCGACACCGACGGCTGGACTCAGGTTGCCATCGGTCTGCCCACCGACACGCGCTACGACGTGTTCTCGCTGGCCGATCCAGACCGTCTCGTGGTGGACTTGCATCAGACCCGCCTGCCCGAAAACTTTCAGGCACCCGGGCCCAACGGCATCGTCGCCAACGTGCGCACCGGTCAGCCGGTACCCGGTGACGTGCGGCTGGTGTTCGAACTTGGCGGCAAGGTCCGGCCCAAAGCCGAACTGCGGCATATGGGCGGACAAACGCGGCTGCTGATCCAGATGCGCGATCGGCCGACGCGCGCGACGGCACGGGCGAGCGCTCCATCCGGCGCAGATTCCGTCCGTGGTTCGGCCCGGATCGACTCGAACGCCGTGCTCGCACGATCCGGCTCACCGCGAACGGACTCTGCCGGCTCACCACGAACGGACTCTGCCGGTTCGCCACGGACGGACGCGAACGTCGATCTTGCCCCGGCCGGCTCGCCGCGGACGGAACTCACCGGTTCGCCGCGTCGCGACGCGAGCAACTGGCCGGAAGGCAACGCGAGCGCGCCCGTCGGAGGCGAGCAGTCGCGCCGTGGTTCGTCGCGGATCGACTCGAACGCGGTTCTCGCTCGATCCGGCTCACCGCGAACGGTGGCTGACGGCTCTGGGCAAGGCTCCGCGCTCGCCGCAGCGTCCGCTGGCCATCCCGATGCCACGCTGCTGACGCCAGCGGGCGCGGTGGAATCCGAGCCCAAGGCTGCGGCCCCGTCGCGGCCGGTAGCAGCATCTGTCGATCCGGCGCAGCCAGCGGTTGCGACCGATGAGTCCGCCCACGCACCGCCGCCGCCACCCGGCGCGCGCACCGTTCGCGACGTGCTCGGCACCCACCTGCGACCGATCGTGATCGCGGTCGATGCCGGTCACGGCGGTCAGGACGTGGGGGCCAAGGGCTTTTCGGGTACGTACGAGAAAAACATCACGCTGGCCACTGCGCGTGAGTTGGCTCGGGAGATCGACGCCGTTCCAGGCATGAAAGCGGTGTTGACGCGTGATGGCGACTATTTCGTGCCACTGGCTGATCGGTATCGCAAGGCCCGCGAGGCCAAGGCCGACTTGTTCATTTCCGTGCATGCCGATGCCGACCCCACCCATACCGCCTCGGGTTCCTCGGTATGGGTGTTGTCCGAGCGCGGGGTCACCTCGCAGGCGGCACGCTGGTTGGCCGACCGCGAGAATGCGGCCGATCTGGTGGGCGGGGTGAAGCTGTCCGACAAGGATGACACCCTGGCCTCGGTGCTGCTCAACCTGTCGCAAAGCGCCACGATGAAGGCCAGCGAGGATGCCGCCGAGCGCGTCCACCAGGCCCTACGCGACATCGGCCGCACCCACAAGGCGCACCCCGAACACGCCAATTTCGTCGTCCTGCGTTCGCCCGACGTGCCCTCGATGCTGGTCGAGACGGCCTTCATCACCAATCCCGAGGAAGAGCGGCACCTGAACGACCCGGTGTACCGCTCGCGGCTGGCGCATGCGGTGCTCAGCGGGGTGGAGAGTTATTTCATCAACACACCCTTGCCGGGTACCCAGTTCGCTGCCTTGCATCCGCGCGGGACGCACGCCGTGCGCATCGCCGCGATGGACTCCGCGCGGCCCGCCGATGCTGCCGCAACGACTGTCGCGCATGAATCGCCTCCCGAGGTCGATGCGGCGTCCGCCACCCGCACGCCGGTGCTGCTGGCCACCGCCGACGATGGTCGCAGCATCCACATCGTCCAGCGCGGCGAAAGCTTGCGCGACATCGCCGAGCATTTCGGCGTGAGCTTGCAACGCCTGCGCCAGATCAACGACTTGCATGGCAACCAGGTTCGCGTCGGCCAGCGATTGCGTATTCCTGCCCGCTCGGACAACGGCTGAACTGCGCCGATTGGCGTTACCGCGCTTGCTATCATCGCGTTTTGCCGCCGCGATGCCGCCGTGCCGATTCGTCAGCTCCCGGAAACATTGATCGACCAGATCGCGGCTGGCGAAGTCGTCGAGCGCCCCGCGTCCGTGGTCAAGGAGCTGGTCGAGAATGCGCTCGACGCCGGCGCGACACGCATCGACGTGGATCTGGAAGAAGGCGGCATCCGCCTGATCCGCGTGCGCGACGATGGCGTGGGCATGGCTGCCGCCGAGTTGCCGCTGGCGATCAGCCGCCACGCCACCAGCAAGATCGCCTCGCTGGAAGATCTGGAGGGCGTGCTGACGATGGGTTTTCGCGGCGAGGCGCTGCCGTCGATCGCCTCGGTCAGCCACTTCAGTTTGACCTCGCGCGATGCGAGCAGCGAACACGGCGCACGCTTGCAGGTCGATGGCGGCAAACCCTCTGCGGTCGCGCCGCACCCGCACCCGCGCGGCAGCAGCATCGAGGTGCGCGACCTGTTCTACAACGTGCCGGCGCGGCGGCGGTTTCTGAAGGCCGAGCGCACCGAGCTGTCGCACATCGAGGAATGGCTGCGCGCGTTGGCGCTGGTGCGCCCGCAGATCGAGCTGCGCGTCACCCACAACGGTCGGCAGATCCGCCACTACCGCCCGCTGCGCGGGCACGCCGATGCACTGGCGCGGGTGGGCGAGGCGCTGGGCGCGGAGTTCGCCGGCGCCTGCCTTGCGCTGGATCACGCGGCGGCAGGGCTGCGTCTGCACGGCTGGATCGGCCTGCCGACCGCCGCGCGTTCGAGCGCCGACCAGCAGTATTTTTTCGTCAATGGCCGCGCGGTGCGCGATCGCACGGTGGCGCACGCGGTGCGGCAGGCGTATGCCGACGTGCTGTATCACGGGCGGCATCCGGCATTCGTGCTGTTTCTGGAACTCGACCCGCGCCGGGTGGACGTGAATGTACATCCGGCCAAGCACGAGGTGCGTTTTCGCGATGGCCGGCTGATCCACGACTTCGTGTATCGAACCTTGCACGAGGCGCTGGCCGATACCCGCGCCGGCGCGGTGGTCTGCCCGCCGCTGGCGCCGATTGCCGCGATGAATGAAGCGCCGACATCGCCACGCCCGGCATTCGCGTGGCCGCCGCCGCGGCAATCCGGGTTGGCGTTGAACGTGGCCGAGCGCGCCGCCGCGTATGCCGGCGGTTTCGGCAGCGTTCCGGCGACGACGTCGACCGGTTCGTCGGCCAGCGCCACATTGCCTTCGACGATGCCGCCACCGGATGACGAAGGCGCGCCGCCGCCGCTGGGCTACGCGCTGGCGCAGTTGCATGGCGTGTTCGTCCTCGCGCAGAACGCGCTCGGTCTGGTGCTGGTGGACATGCACGCCGCCCACGAGCGCATCACCTACGAGCGCCTGAAAGCAGCGCAGGAGGGCGTGGGTATCCGCACCCAGCCGCTGCTGGTGCCGCCGACACTGGCGGTGTCCGAGCGCGAGGCGGACTTCGCCGAGCAGCACGCGGCGGCGCTGGCCACGCTGGGTTTCGAAGTGCAGCGCAGCGGCCCGCAGTCGCTGAGTCTGCGCGGTGTGCCGGCGTTGCTGGAGGGTGCCGATCCGCGGCAATTGCTGCTGGATGTGCTCACCGATCTGCGCGAGCACGGCGACACCCGCAAGGTGGAAGAACGCCACCACGAGTTGCTCTCCACGATGGCCTGCCACGGCTCGGTGCGCGCCAACCGTCGCCTCACGCTGCCGGAAATGAACGCCCTGCTGCGCGACATGGAAACGACCGAGCGCTCCGGACAATGCAATCATGGCCGGCCGACCTGGGTGCAACTCGGGCATGCCGAACTGGATCGGCTGTTTTTGCGTGGGCGGTAGTTTTCGAGCTGAGGGCACGGTCGGGATTCGGCCATTCGAAATGGTTGCGAAGCTTGGATTGAGTCGCGGCTGTTGAAAGACAGGCCCGACGAGGAAAGCCTGTCGCGGCTGGCTTTCAACAGCCAAAGGCCGGTCAAGCTGCTTTGCTTGTTGTGAGAGGGCCTTGACCAGCCTTTGGCTGTTGAAAGACAGGCCCGATGGGAAAAACCTGTCGCGGCTGGAAGCCGCTCCCATAAAAGCCGCTCCCATAAAAGCCGCTCCCATGAGTCTCTCTCGGCTGCTCAGGCTTTATCCTTGTGGGAGGGCCTTTTAGGCCCGACAGGAGTTTGCATGCCGCTCACCCGATCTTTACTTGCCCGCATCGCCCATCCGATGCGCACCTTCGTCCTCGCCGGAGTCTTGTCCACGATGACCGCCCACGCCGCACCGATCCCGCCCATCGTCGCCACGCCCGGCGCCGTTCCCGCATTCGTGCAGCAGACCACGCAGTGGCGGCAGCAGCGCCTCGACGGCCTGCGCGCGCCTGACGGCTGGCTGTCGCTGGTGGGCCTGCACTGGATCGAACCGGGGCGGCACACGCTCGGCAGCGCGGCGGGCAGCGATTTGCACTTGAACGTCGGGCCGGCGGCGCTGGGCACGCTCACGCTCAGCAACGGCAAGTCGGTGTTCAACGCCGATCCTTCCGCTGCGGCGACGATCGACGGCAAACCCGCGACCGGCGCAGTGACGTTGCGCACCGACACCACCGACGACCCGCGCGGCCCGAGCATCGTCGCGTTCAATCACGGCAGCGCCAACTTCCAGGTGATCGAGCGCGCCGGCAAGTTCGCCTTGCGCGTGAAGGACGCCAACGCGAGCACACGCACGCACTTTTCCGGGTTGACTTATTACGATGCCGATCCGGCGTGGCGGATCGTCGCCAAGTTCGAACCGCACCCGAAGGGCCGCACCATGCCCATCGCCTCGGTCATCAACACCATCGAGCCGATGGCCAATCCCGGCGTGGTGGTGTTCGCCAAGGACGGCAAGACCTATCGTCTGGAAGCCCTTGACGAAGGCGACGGGCAGTTGTTCCTGATCTTCGCCGACCGCACCAGCGGCAAGACCACCTACGGTGCCGGGCGCTTTCTCTACGCCGATCCGCCCAAGGACGGCGTGACCGTGGTGGACTTCAATCGCAGCTACAACCCGCCGTGCGTGTTCACCCACTACGCGACCTGTCCGCTGCCGCCGCCGGAAAATCGCCTCGATCTTTCGATCGCTGCCGGTGAGAAAAAGTACGCCGGCCCATTGGCGTCGCCGGGGGCCAAGCCATGAGCCGCCGCCTACACGTTTTCCTCGCGCTCGTCTTCGGCCTGCTGCTGGCCGCCGGCGCGCTGGCCAAGCCGCCCACGCCGCTGCTGTGGAAAGCCAGCAAGGGCGACACCACGATCTACCTGCTCGGTTCGCTGCACATCCTGCTGGCATCCGATTACCCGCTGTCCGACGACGTGCAGGGTGCGTATCGGGGCGCCGCACAAGTGGTGTTCGAGGTGCCCCCGGCAGAGATGAATCCGCTGGCACTGCTGGGGCCCACCGCGACCTTGGGCATGTATCAGGATCCGTCCGAGAGTCTCGAGGCGGATCTGGGGCCGGAGTTGTGGCAACGCCTGTCCGCCTACGGGCAGAAAAACGGGCTGTCGGCGTTCATGCTCAAACGCATGCGCCCGTGGCTGGCGAGCATGACCATCCTGGCGTTGGAGACGAAAAAGCTTTCCTACGATCCGAATCTGGGGCTGGACAAGCACTTCATGGATCGATCTGCCGCCGACCGCAAGGCCACCGGCGGCTTCGAGACTGCGCAGCAGCAGTTGCGAATCATCGCCGGAACCCCCAAGGCCGAGCAGATTCGCGATCTGCGAGAAATGCTCGACGACCTGCCCAAGTTCAGCCAGAAGATGGCGCAGATGCACGGCATGTGGCGCGAGGGCAACGCCGGCGCGCTGTATGCCGAAGAACTCAAGGAGTTCAAGGATCAGCCCGACATGCAACGGCGGATGCTCGACGACCGCAACCGCGACTGGGTGCCCAAGCTCGACAAGATCGCTGCATCGACGAAAGGGCCGGTGCTGGTGATCGTCGGCGCCATGCACTTGCTGGGGCCCGACGGCTTGGTGCAGTTGCTCGGCAAGGACGGTTACCGTGTCGAACGCGTGTGCACGGGGTGCGTCGGGGTGAGGTGATGTGCGACCGACCGGGGCGGGATGTATCTACACGGCGGGTCAGTCGGGTGCTACAAACCGACGTGGCGACCGTGCGGCAACGGGGGACTGGTCTGCACGGCGGTTCGGTGGCGGCACCAGTTCGATGCAATCCACCGGGCATGGCGGCACGCACAGTTCGCAGCCGGTGCACAGCTCGGCGATCACCGTGTGCATGCGTTTGGGTGCGCCGATGATGGCGTCCACCGGGCAGGCTTGAATGCACTTGGTGCAACCGATGCAATCGGCCTCGACGATGCGCGCAACGACTTTCGCCTTCGCGATGCCGTGCGCCGGATCGAGCGGCTTGGGTGCCCGCGACAGCAGTGTGGCCAACGCGTGGATGCCGGCCGCACCGCCGGGCGGGCATCGATTGATGTCGGCGCGGCCTGTGGCGATCGCGGTCGCGTAGGGCCGGCAGCCGGGGAAGCCGCACTGTGCGCATTGTGTCTGCGGCAACAGGCGGTCGATGGCTTCGATCAAGTCTTCGTCGCGCGCCGCGATCGTGGCTTGCGGCGTTCGCCGCAGCAGTCCGGGTAGCCAGCCGGCACAGGCGGCCGCCCACAGCATCCACGCCTGCGCACCGCTGGCCAATGCCGTCAACGGCAGCGCGGCGATGCCGGCGGCGAACACGCGGCTTGGCCACCCGCGCCAGGGGTCGTGCGCGGGCAACTCGTCAAGGCGCGCTTGCAAGGCCGGGCCGAGCAGCCAGCCCGATGCGCTGGCAACAACCCAGCCGACCAGTGCGGGCACGATGGCAACAAGCGGCGACATGCGTACATGATCCCTTGCGCGATGGTGCTCGGACAAGCCGCGTGCGCGCGTGGATCGGGCGCCGAGCCGATCGGCCTACTGGCGGTGGTGCGGTCCGGATGCCTGCGGGAACGACGGCAAGCCGCGCTCCGCCGCCAAGTGCGCGGCGCCGATTGCCAGCGCCGCTTTGCCGAGGCGGGCGCGCTGCGCAGCGTCGGCGCGCGCGGCGTGCGCGGCATCGACGAGAATGAAGCGCACGCGCTGGCCGGTGCGGCGCTGCGCCAAGCGCGGCAGGTCGGCGGCGATGGCATGGCCGATGCGGGCATAGCCGCCGACGGTTTGTGCGTCGGCGAGCAGGACGATGGGTTGCCCGTCGGGCGGCAACTGGATGGTGCCGGGCACCACCGGCTCGGACAGGTGCTGGCGCGGATCGGCCAGTCGCAATGGCGGCCCGTGCAAGCGCAGTCCCTGGCGGTTGCTGGCCGCACTTACCGCAAACTCCGCCGACAGCAGAGCGTCGATCGGGGCCGTTGCAGCGTGCCCCGACAGCACGCGCACGGCGATGGAATCGGTGAAGAACAGATCGGGCTCGTGGTCGATCCACCACGGGGCGATGGCGATCCGGCGCACGGGCTTGGGCAGCCGGGTCGGCGCCAGCGCCAGGGTGTCGCCGGCGCGCAATGGGCGGCCTTCGTAGCCGCCGAAACCGCCACGCAAGTCGGTGCTGCGGCTGCCGAGCACGGGCGGCACGTCGATCCCGCCGTCGATGGCCAGATACGCGCGCGCGCCGCGCCGGCACGGCCCGAGGGTGAGGGTGCAGTCGGCTGGCAGGTCGATGGATCGCCAGCCGGGCAAGGCGATGCCGTTGGCGCGTGCGTCGATGTCGGCACCGCACAGGGCGATGCGCGCTGCCCGGCGCAGGCGCAGCGTCGGCCCGGTCCAGGTGATCTCCAGCGCAGCGGCGGTGGCCGGATTGCCGACCAGGCGATTGGCCACGGTGTACGAATAGGCATCCACCGCGCCACCGACGCCCACCCCGAGCGCGCGCACATCGTGGCGCCCGGCGTCCTGCACCGTCGTGAGCATGCCCGGTGCGAGTATGGCAAGGCTCATCGTGTGTGCTCGTCGCGTGCGGTGAAAGTGTCCGCATCGATGGCGACAAAACGCACGCACTGACCCGGTGCCAGCAGCGCCGGTGGCTGGCGCGTGGCGTCGAACAGGCGCAGCGGCGTGCGCCCGATGATCTGCCAGCCGCCCGGCCCGGCCGCCGGATAGATGCCGGTTTGCGCGCCGCCGATGCCGACGCTGCCGGCGGCGATGCGCGCTCGTGGAGTGGCGTGGCGTGCGGTGTGCAGGCGCGGATCGAGCCCGAGCAGGTACGGAAAGCCCGGCGCGAAGCCGAGCATCGCAACCGTGTAGGCGGCCGCCGAGTGCAGGGCGATGGCAGCGTCCGTTTCGATGCCGGCCCGCGCAGCGACGCTGGCAAGGTCCGGTCCGCCATCGCCGCCGTACAGCACGGGGATCTCGAACACGGCTGTGCTCGTCGCTGCGCCGGCGCAAGCGGCCATCGCCAGTCGATCCTCCAGCCAACGTTGCACAACGGACAACGGATCGTCGCGGTCGATGCACGCGACGTCCACATGCACGGCAAGGCTGGCGTAGGCGGGGGTCAGATCCAGCAACCACGGCGGGGCGCACGCACGCAATGCCTGCGCGCAGGCGTGCACGCGCCGGTTGACGGTTGCATCGATGTGATCCCCGAATCGCAACAACAGCGCGCCATCGCCGAGGCGCTCGATGGCTGGGGCAGCCGGTACGGTGTCGCCGGGCATCGTGCGCTCAGCAATCCAGTGCGCGCCCGATGGCGCGTACGCAAGCCGTCGCTGCCGATGGGTCGTATGCCACGGCCGGGCCCGAGCCCCACACCGGCCCGGGCCAGGCCGCATCGTGGTCGAACCGCGCCACCACGTGCGCATGCAACTGCGGTACAAGATTGCCGAGCAGGCCGATGTTGACGCGTGTCGGCGCGTACAGCGCCTTGAGCGCCTGCGCGCAGCGACCGATTTCATCCCACAAGGCGGCCTGTGCGCGGGCAGGCAGCGCCGTATAGTCGGAGATGTCGGCGATGCGCGGTACCAGGATCAGCCATGGGAAGCGCGCGTCGTTCATCAGTCGCAGTTCCGAAAGCGCCAGCAAGCCCACGGCCACGCTGTCGGCGGCAAGGCGCGCGTGCAAGACGAACCCGGTGGCCGGCGCGCTCACGCCAGCGCCTGCGCGAGAAACGCCAGTGTCACCGCCAGTGCCTTGGCCGAGCTCACGCCAGCGCCTGCGCGAGAAACGCCAGTGTCACCGCCAGTGCCTTGGCCGAGCTCGGGGCATCGTAATCGGCGCGTTGGTCGCAGTTGAAGCCGTGCCCGGCCGGCCACACGCAGACCTGCGCCTGCGGCTGCGCGGCGCGCGTGGCGGCGATGTCGGCTTCAGGAATCGAACGGTCACGTTGTCCAAAGTGGAACAGCATCGGCGCACGCAGGGCTTCGTGGATGAAGGGCATGGAGCGCGCGCCGTAGTAGCTCACCGCCGGCAAGCCCAGTCGCGTGTTGGCAAGGAAGGCGAGCGATCCGCCCCAGCAGAATCCGATCGCTGCCGGTTCGAAGCTGCCGGGGCATTCCCGCAGATACGCCGCCGCCGCGCGCACGCATGCCAGCGCGCGATCGAAGCCCAGTGCCGCGGCCAGCGCCTTCCCGCGGGCGATGCCTGCCGCGTCGTAGTCCAACTCGATGTTGGCCTCGATCAGATCGAACACGGCCGGTGCCAGCGTCACGTAGCCAGAGCCGGCGAAGCGTTCGACCACGGCGCGAATGTGCGCGTTGACGCCGAAAATTTCCTGGATCAGCACGATCCGGCCGCGCGGCGTGCCTTGCGGGCGCGCCAGCCAGCCGCCGATGCGACCAACGGCGGTTTCCAGTTCGATGCGCTCGCCCATGTCGCCCTCCCGGCCAAGCGCCCAGAGTAAGGTTTTTTCCGCTGCTCCGTCTGCTTGCCTTGAGCGCCCGGTCATGCGATGCGGGCTGGTGGTTTGCCGGCCGATTGCTGGGTGCGGCCTGTGCGAACCGGAGTAGTCTTGCCCACCAACGATGCGAGGCCCGAGATGACAGCCGGCACGAGTGCGAGCACGGGGGCGATGGATACGATGCCAGCGCCTGCCGCGCCTGCCACCGCCGCGCCACCGCTGCGGTGGACGGTGTACCGCCACCGCCTGCCGGTGCGCATCACGCACTGGATCAACGTCGTGTGCATGACCGTGCTGCTCGGCAGCGGGTTGTCGATCTTCAACGCGCACCCGCATCTGTACTGGGGCGAGCAGTCCGATTTCGACCGCCCGCTGCTGGAAATCGTCGCCCTGCGCGGGGCCGACGGCCAGTATCACGGCGCGGTGCGTGTCGGCGCGCATCGGTTCGATACCGATGGCGTGCTGGGCGTGTCCACCGGCCCGTCGGGAAAGCCGCAAGCGCGCGCCTTCCCCACCTGGGCGACGCTGCCCGGCCCGCAAAATCTGGCGCTGGGTCGCAAGTGGCACTTCACCTTCGCCTGGCTGTTGGCGATCAACGGGGCGGCGTACCTGCTGTGGGCGCTGGGAAGCGGACATCTGCGCCGCGATCTGGCGCCGACGCAGGCCGATTGGCGCGGGTTCGGGCGCTCACTGGTCGACCATGCGCTGTTGCGGCATCCGCAAGGCGAGCAGGCCACGCGCTACAACGTCCTGCAAAAACTGGCCTATCTGGCGGTGATCGGCGTACTGGCCCCCGGCATGCTGCTGACCGGGCTGGCGATGTCGCCGCATTTCGATCCGGTGATGGGCTGGCTGCTCGATCTGCTCGGCGGGCGGCAATCGGCGCGCACGGTGCATTTCATCTTCGCCTTTGCGCTGCTGGCGTTCGTCGCCATCCACCTGTTCGAGTTGCTCGTCGCCGGCGCTGTCAACCATGTGCGTTCGATGCTGACCGGTTGGTACGACGTACCCGGCGGCAGGGACGCGGAGCGACCCGTCGAGGAGGCAACGCGATGACCAACCGGGATGATCGCAAGGCCGGATCGGGCCTGGAAGGCCCTCCCACGAAAGCAGATACCGCATCGACGCGCCGCCGCTTCCTCGCGCGTGGGCTGCTCGGTGGTGCCGGTGCGCTGATGGTGACCGGTTGCGACAAGCTGGCCGACACCGCGTGGTTCGCGCGGGTTCTCGATCAGGCCGGGCCGGCGACGGAATCCGCGCAACGCGCGCTCACCCCGACCGATGCGCTGGCCCGCGAATATTCGCCCGCCGAAATCTCGCCGGTGTTTCGGCCCAACGGCTCGACCGACCCGCAGGACGATGCCTATCTGGCCTTGGCGGACGCGGACTTCGCCGATTGGCGGCTGGCAGTGCGTGGCCTGGTCGAGACGCCGTTGAGCCTGTCGCTGGCCGATTTGCGACAGATGCCAGCGCGCACCCAGATCACCCGCCACGACTGCGTGGAAGGATGGAGCTGCATCGGCAAGTGGAAAGGCGTACCGCTGCAGGCGGTGTTGCGACGGGCTGGAGTGAAGGCGAGCGCCCGCTTCGTGGTGTTCCGCTGCCTGGATACGCTCGGCGATGCGCCGTATTACGAAAGCTGCCGGCTGATCGACGCATTCCATCCGCAGACCATCCTCGCTTACGACCTCAACGACCAGCCATTGCCGATCGCCAACGGCGCGCCATTGCGCGTGCGGCTCGAGCGCAAGCTGGGCTACAAGCAGGCCAAGTACCTTTCGGCGATCGAACTGGTCGACGGATATGCCGGCATCGCCGGTGGCAAGGGCGGCTACTGGGAGGATCGGGGGTACGACTGGTTCGGCGGAATCTGAGGCCCCGAGTCGCCGTACTGGATCTGCACAACCACGCAAGTCGCCGTACCTTCCGGAAGCACCACTGCAAACGCGTCGTCCACGCGCTTGCGCAGTGCGGCGCGCGCCAGTGGCGAGTCGATGCTGATGTGGCCGGATTTGGCGTCGGTTTCGTCGGGCCCCACGATGCGGTAGCGCGCGGTCTTGCCGTCGTCGCACACGACCAGAAACGTCGCGCCGAAAAAGATCGCGGCGGTGTCGGTTGGTATTGCATCGATCACCTGCAACGCCGGCAGGCGTTTGCTCAGGTAGCGCACGCGCCGGTCGATTTCGCCCAGTTGCTTCTTGCGGTACGTGTATTCGGCGTTCTCCGAGCGATCGCCTTCGGCGGCGGCGGCGGCCAGAGCGGCGACTACCTCGGGGCGGCGCACGCGCCACAGCTCGTCCAGCTCGGATTGCAGGCGCACGAACCCATCGCGGGTGATGATCGCCGTGGAGTGCGGCGACGGTGGGCGCCAGCGCGACAAGGAACGATGCCAGTGGGAAAACGCAGCTCAGGGCCGATCAGAACTCGTAGTTCATCTCCGGCCCGGCGGCGGCGAGGAAGTGACCCTCCACGAAATCCACGCCGATCGAGAACAGCGCGCTCATGCTCGCCGCGTCCTGCACGAACTCGGCGATCACCTGCTTGCCGAGATTGTGGCCCTCCTGGGTGATTTCGCGCATCTTCTTCTGGTTGTCCGGCGATTTGGCCAGATCGGCCGAGAACGAACGGTCGATCTTCAGGAAGTCGGCCTCGATGTGGCCAAGCATCTGGAATGAGTTCAACCCGGTGCCGAACTGCTCCAGCGCCAAGCGCACGCCCAGCGGATGCACCACGCGCTGCAGTTCCTGCGTGGCGCGCAGGTTGGTGAATACCTTGGTTTCCGGGATCTCCAGGATCAGACGATCGCCCGGAACGCCGTGCTTCTTGAGTTGGGCGGAGATCAGATCCTCGAACTTGCCCTCCTGCAACGAGGCCGGCGAGACCTTCACCAGCAAGGTGGTCTGCTTGCCGGCCTTCTTGCGTTCGGCCAGCACCTCGATCGCGCGTGTCACCACCCAGCGATCGACGTCGTCGAGCAGGGCGTGCTCCTCGGCGATCGGCAGGAAGTTCGCCGGCGGGACGATTTCCCCACCCGGGCCCTTCATGCGCAACAGCACCTCGTAGGTCTCGCCGGGCTGGCCGTTCATGCTGATGACCGGCTGGTAATGCAGCACGAAGCCCTCGCCGGCGATGGCTTCCTTGATGCGGGCCACCCACGCCGCGATGCGTTCGATTTCGGCGCGATCGCGGGCGGATGGATCGAAAATTTCGACGCGGTTGCCGCCCAGGGTCGCCGACGAGTTGACCGCCTGGCTGGCCTTGCCGAGCACCTGCTGCAAGCTGGCGATCTTTTCGCCGATCTGTACGCCGCCGATGCTCGCGGTGATGTTCACCGAGCGTCCGCCGGCTTCGACGATGAAGCCTTGAAAAGCGACGCGGATCGACTCGGCCAGCGCCTTGCTGGCCTCGGGCGGCGAGTCGGCCTTGAGCACGCCGAACGTGTGGTCGGAAAACCGTGCGGCCACCACCTTGCCGTCGACGGCCTCGCGCAGGCGCGCACCCAGCTTGGCGAGGAACTCGTCGCTGTGGCCGATGCCGATGTCCTGCATCAACGTCGAATAGTGATCCGGCTCGATCAGCAGCAGCACTTGATCGTTGCTGCCTTCGGTGGCCGCCTTGACCATCGGTTCGAGCTGCTCCATGAAATAGCGGCGGTTGGAAAGGCCGGTGGCCGGATCCTCATAGCGCAACTTGTCCAGCTCGGCCTGCATGTCGGCATCGACCATGCGCTGGCGGAACACGATCTGCAGGCAATCTTCGCCTTCGTACTTGGCCTGCGCGAACTCCATCGTGGCATCGAAATCCGAACCGTCGGCGCGCCGCGCGCGCAACTCGTACTTGCCCGGCGGCGGCTCGCCTTTGGCCAGGCTCTTGAGCAAGGCCTTGAAGCGATCGGCGTCGCCATCGCTGACCATGTCCAGCAGCGGCAGGCCTTCGATTTCCTCGAAGTCCTCGAAACCGAACATTTCCAGGTACGCCTCGTTGGCGCGGATGTGCATGCCGTCGGCGACGTAGGCGATGGGATCGCGCGAGGAGGCCATCAACGAGTCGCAACGACGCTCCGACTCGCTCAGGGCTGCTTCGGCGCGGCGCAGGCCGCGGCGGGCTTCGAGCGAAGCGAACTCCTCGCGCACGACCAGTCGAAAGTGTTCGGGCTTTTCTCGCAGCGCCACCGCGCGGGCGCCAGCCACGCGCGCGGCGATCATTTTGGTCTCGTCGATCGGCCCCATGGTGGCGACCACCGGCACGTCCTTGCCGCAGGCGATTACCGCATTGAGCACGTCGGGAAAGGCGAAGTTCTTCGAATCCAGCGAAGCCAGCACGATATCGATGTTGCCCTGAGCCAGCTGCGCCTTCAGCTCGGCCATGTCCGCCGGGCGTTGTGGGCGCACCGCAAGGCCGCCGTTGCGCAACAGGCTGATGTGGTGCTCGGCGTGGTCGAGTTGATCTTCGACCACCATCAACCGGATGCTTGTGTCTTTCGCTTTCGGGGCCATGCGGCAGGCTCTGGAGAAGTCGGACGGCGGTTGCGTCGAGTCAGTCTACGCGGATCGCCGAACTAGCGGCGAGCGCATCGGCCGGGCCTTTCATCTTAACGCAGCGCGGCGGCGAGGTGGGAGACCGGCCGCAGCCGACGGCATGTGTTCATAACGGTGTTTTCGACGATTCTCCGGCTATTTCACGCACCAGCCGTGGCACCAGATAGCCAGGCAGGCGCTCGCGCATCGCCGCGAGCAGGGCGCGGGCGCGTTCGTCGGATACTTCGAAATGCGCCGCACCGGCGACGCGGTCGAGCTGGTGCAAGTAATAGGGCAGGGCGCCGGCGGCAAACATTCGCCCGGACAGATCCACCAGCGCGTCGGTGTCGTCGTTGACCCCGGCCAGCAACACCGACTGGTTGAGCAAAGTGACGCCGGCGCTTTTCAACTCGGCCAAGGCGGCATCGACGCCGCTGTCGAACTCGTTGGCATGGTTGGCGTGGATCACCACCACCACGCGCTGGCGCAGGCCACGCAGCCACGCCAGCAGCTCGCCGTCCACCCGTTCGGGTAGCACCACCGGCAAGCGGGTGTGGATGCGCAAGGTGTTCACGTGCGCGATCGATGCCAGCGCGCCACTCAACTGCGCCAGCTTGCGTGTGGCCAGTGCCAGCGGATCGCCACCCGACAAAATCACTTCCTGAATGCCGGCATCGGCGCGGATGTAGTCGAGCGCTTGCAGCCATCCGTCTGCGGCGGCGGCTTCCTCGGCGTAGGGGAAATGGCGTCGGAAGCAATACCGGCAGTTCACCGCGCACGCGCCGGTGGCGATCAGCAAGGCGCGTCCGGCGTACTTCTGGATAACGCCGCTGGTAGCGCGCGCGGCGCCATCACCGACCGCATCGAGCGAAAAACCCGGCGCGATGCGATCCTCATCGAGGATCGGCAGTACCTGGCGCAGCAGTGGGTCGGTTGGATCGCCGCGACGCATGCGCGCCACGAAACCGCGCGGCACGCGCAACGGGAACTGCGCGGTGGCGGCTGTGGACACGCGCTGCGCCAGCTCGGGCTGGTCGAGCAGATGCAGCAACTCGCGCGGATCGCGCACGGCCTGTTGCCACAGGGTTTGCCAGCGCGGCTGCGCCGAATGGGCGTGTGCGGTTATCATATTCGGCTGCGCCACCGCCGACAGGCGGTCGCGTCCCAAGGCAATCATCGACCCCAACATTGTAGCCGTCCGTACCGACGGCTCGCCCACGGAGCGCTGCACATGGCTTACGGCATGAACGACGTCAAGAACGGCATGAAGATCATCGTCAACAACGAGCCGTGCGTCATTACCGACACCGAATACGTCAAGCCCGGCAAGGGGCAGGCATTCACCCGCGTGAAGTACCGCAACATCAAGTCCGGGCGCGTGGTCGAGGTGACGATGAAGGCGACCGATTCGCTGGAGGCTGCCGACGTGGTCGATACCGACATGCAGTACCTGTACAACGACGGCGAACTGTGGCACTTCATGCAGGTCGAGACCTTCGAGCAGGTGCAGACCGACGCCGCCGGCGTGGGCGATGCGGCCAAGTGGCTCAAGGGCGAAGAGCCGTGCGTGGTGACGTTGTGGAACGGTAGCCCGATCGCCGTGCAGCCGCCGAACTTCGTGGAACTGAAGATCGTCGAGACCGACCCGGGCCTGCGCGGCGACACCTCCGGCGGCGGCGGCAAGCCGGCCAAGCTGGAGACCGGCGCGGTGGTGCGGGTGCCATTGTTCGTCAATCAGGACGAGGTGATCAAGGTCGATACCCGCAGCGGAGAGTACGTCAGTCGGGTGAAGTGACGTTCCGGCCCGCGCGCTTGCGCGCGGCTTTGCCGGAACGTCATCCCGAGCGCAGCGAGGGATCCAGCGCCTTGGCCGATGCGTCATCCCCGCGTAGGCGGGGATCGCTCTTGTTTTCATGTTTTTGTCGTCGCCCAGACCATTTCATTGAATGACCAGCGATTCCCGCCTGCGCGGGGGATGACGAGCGAAGAGCGCATCATGACCGACGCCGTTGCTCCCCAATTCTGCGACCTGCTGATCGAAGCCGGCTGGGTAATCCCGGTCGAGCCGCATGGCGTGGTGTTGCCTGAGCATGCGGTGGCGATCACGGACGGCGCCATTGTGGGGGTGCTGCCGATTGCCGCGGCCCGCAACGCCTTTCGCGCCGCCGAAGTCGTTGTGCGCCCGCACTCGGCGCTGATCCCCGGGCTGGTGAATGCGCACTGCCACAATGCCATGACCCTGTTGCGCGGGGTGGCCGACGACTTGCCGCTGCTGGACTGGTTGCAAGGCCACATCTGGCCGATCGAGGCCGCGGTGGTGGGCCCGCAGTTCGTCGCCGACGGCGTCGAGCTGGCGGTGGCGGAGATGCTGCGTGGCGGCACGACCTGCTGCAACGACATGTATTTCTTTCCCGATGTCGCCGCCGCCACCTACCGCCGGCACGGCTTCCGTGCGCTCGTGGGCTTGATCGTCATCGAGTTCCCGACTGCATGGGCGTCTTGCGCGGACGAATATTTCGACAAGGCCCGCGAAGTCCACGACCTGTATCGCGACGATCCGCTGGTACGCACGTGTTTCGCGCCACACGCACCGTACACGGTGAGCGACGCCAGCTTCGAGCGCGTGCGCATGCTGGCCGACCAACTCGACCTGCCGATCCACTGCCACATCCACGAGACCGCGCACGAAGTCGCCGACTCGGTGAAGGCGCACGGCCAGCGCCCGCTGGCGCGGCTCGATCGGCTCGGCGTGTGCAACGACCGCTTGCTGGCGGTGCACATGACGCAGTTGACCGACGCCGAGATCGCCCTGTGCGCGGCCCGCGGCGTGAGCGTCGCGCATTGCCCGGAGTCCAATCTCAAGCTCGCCTCCGGCATTTGCCGCGCGCAGGACTTGCGTCGCGCGGGGGTAAATCTGGCGCTGGGCACGGACGGCTGCGCCAGCAACAACGATCTGGACCTGTTCGGCGAGATGCACACGGCCGCCCTGCTGGGCAAGATGGTCGCTGGCGACGCCGCCGCGATGGCCGCTGCCGATGTGCTGCGCATGGCCACGTTGGGCGGGGCGCGCGCGCTGGGCATGGGCGAGCGGATTGGCAGCATCAAGGTCGGGAAGCGCGCCGATGTGACGCTGGTGGACTTCGACTGCGTCGAAACCCAGCCGCTGTACGACCCGATCGCGCAGTTGGTGTACGCCGCCGGCCGCCAGCATGTCACCGACGTATGGGTCGATGGCGTGCGCCGGCTGCGTGACGGCCAGTTGGTGAACATCGACACGGATGCCGTGGTCGCCAATGCGCGACAATGGCGCGAACGCATCGGCGCAATCGAGCGCACGGCATGAGCACGGCATCCGAAAATTTCAATCAAGCCGAGCTCGACAAATTTGCCGAGTTGGCCCACAGATGGTGGGACACCTCCGGTCCGCAGCGTGCCTTGCACGATCTCAACCCGGCGCGTCTGGCCTACGTGCGGGCGCGCACGCCGTTGCGCGGTGCGCGCGTGCTGGACGTGGGTTGCGGCGGCGGCCTGCTCAGCGAGGCGCTGGCCGCCGAGGGCGCGGAGGTGGTGGCATTGGACCTGGCGCCCGAGTTGATCGACGTCGCCCGTCTGCACCTGCTCGAAGCGCAGGTCGGGCGGCCTGATCTGCGCGTGGACTATCGCCTCGCTGCGGTCGAAACGCTCGCCGAGCAAGCGCCGGAACGCTTCGACGCCATCACCTGCATGGAACTGCTCGAGCACGTGCCCGATCCGGTTTCGATCATCCGTGCCTGCGCGCGACTGCTCAAACCGGGTGGTCGGTTGTTCTTGGCCACCCTCAGCCGCACTCCGGCGGCGTTCGCGCTGGCCATCGTCGGCGCCGAATACGTCGCCGGCTGGTTGCCCAAGGGCACCCATCGCTACGCGCAGTTCATCCGCCCCTCCGAGGTAGCGGCGTGGCTGCGCGACGCGGGAATGCAACTGGAAGACGTGAGCGGCCTGTATTACAACCCGTTGGCGCGCAGCGCGCGGACCGGGCGGAGAACCGACGTGAACTATCTTGCCTGTGCGGTGAAGCCGGCATGACCGATCTATCGATTGCTTGCGTGTTGTTCGATCTCGACGGCACCCTCGTCGACAGCGCCCCCGACCTGCTGGTGGCGACCAATCGCCTGCTGCTCGACTTCGGGCGACCGCTGATCAAGCTCGAATGCTTGCGCCCGGTGGTGTCCAAGGGCTCGCGCGCCATGCTGGCGGTGGCGTTCCCCGATCTGGATGCGGCCGCACGTGAAAACCTGGTGCCGACCTTCCTCGATTACTACGGCACTGCCATCTCCGACCAGAGCCGCGCGTTCGAGGGCGTCGAACAACTGCTTGGGCGGATCGAGCGCGCGCGCGTGCGCTGGGGCATCGTCACCAACAAGCCCGAAGGGTTGGCGCGCGCGGTGGTGGCCAAGCTGGGCTGGACGCAGCGTTGTGCGGTGCTGGTCGGCGGCGACAGCCTGCCGAAGAAAAAACCCGACCCGGATCAACTGTTGCACGCTTGCGTGCAACTGGGCGTGGAGCCGGGGCGCTGCGTTTACGTCGGCGACGACGAGCGCGATGTGCAGGCCGCACGCGCTGCCGCCATGCCGTCGGTGGTGGCGCTGTGGGGCTATCGCGAAGCGCACGATGACCCGACCCGTTGGGGCGCGGATCGACGCATCGGCTTCCCGCTGGAGTTGTGCTTCGGCCTGGTCGATGGGTTCGGACGCGACAAGTATTGAAGACCGATCCGCTCCGCGCCGGCAGCCAGGCCGCCGCCTTCATCGGCAAGTGGCGCGCACGCGAGCCGGAGATGGCGTTCGCCGAAGTATTCTGCCCACCTTCGCAGCGCACGCAGTTCGCGCTGTGGGGTGCGTTGGTGCTGGAATGCCGCGAAGCGGCACTGGAGCTGAGCGACCCGCGGCCGACCCAGATCAAGTGCCTGTGGTGGGCCGAGGAAGCGACGCTGGCGGCGCAGGGTCATCCCCGGCACCCGCTCACGTGCGCGCTGGCGCAACCGGCGCTGCCGTGGGCACGGCTTGCGCAGGCGCTGGCGACGGTGGCCGACGACGACGCCGGGCGACCGGTGGATCGCGAAGCGGCACTGGCGACGGTGGCGCCGCTGGCCGATGCACTGGTGGCGATGGAAGCGGCGCTGTTCGTGGTGCCCACTTCGGCGCCAGCACAGCGAGCGGCGGCGGCGCACCTGCTGGGCCAGCGTCTGCGCATCGGCCGTGAGGCTGGCCCCGGCGGGCGCGTGCCGCTGGCTTTGCTGGCGCGGCATGGTCTGACCGCCGCTGCCTTGGCCGGGCCGGGTGGGGAACCGGCACTCCGGGATTGGGCCGGCGAGCTGGCAGCAGCACTGCCGCGCGTGCCGCTGGAGGCGAGCCTGTTTCGCCGTGCGCGCACCGGTTTCGATGGCTGGCTGCTGCGCGAGCGCGCTGCCGGGCGCAATCGGCGCATGCCACCGTTGCGTGCGCTGTTGCGTGCCTGGACGGCGGCGCGTGATCGGGGCCCGGGTTAAAATGTCCGACCGCCACGCCAACCGCCTGGCGGCGTATTGAATCTGAGGTGCGCATGTCCAGCGATCAACTCCGCGAGTTTCGAGCACCCGCCCGTGGCGAGGAGGCGAGCCCGTTGCCGGACGTGGCGGCCGACATCGGTGCCAGCGACGGCCTGGACTGGGTCGGCATGGATGCCATCGAGCTGCCGTTGCGGCTGGTCGGGCAGACCGATCTGCGCATGCCGGCGCGGGTGAGCGCGCAGGTCGATCTGCGCGAGGGCGCGCGCGGCATCCACATGTCGCGGCTGTATCTGGCGCTGGATGCGCAGCTTGCCGATGCACCGTTGTCGCCGGCGCTGCTGGAAAGCCTGTTGCGAGAGTTCGTGGCGAGCCATGCCGGGCTTTCCACCCGCGCGCGGGTGCGCATCGATTTCGACCAGTTCCTGCGGCGTGCCGCCCTGGCCAGCGGCAACTGCGGCTGGCGGCGTTATCCGGTGACGCTCACGGCGAGCCTGCTGCCCACCGGATTCACCATCGAGGTGGCGTTTGCCGTCGTGTACTCGAGCACCTGCCCGGCGTCCACGGCATTGGCGCGGCAACTGGTGGCCGAGGATTTTGCGCAGGCCTTCGCGGCCGATGCACCGCTCGATCGCGATGCCGCGTTGCGCTGGCTCGCCGGCGAACACGGCATGCGCGCCACCCCGCACAGCCAGCGCAGCACCGCGAGCATCCGCGCGCGCCTGCTACCGGGCATCGAAGCGCTGCCATTGCAACGCCTGATCGACGGCGCCGAAGGCGCGTTGGCCACGCCGGTGCAAGCGGCGGTCAAGCGCATCGACGAGCAAGCCTTCGCGCGCGCCAATGGCGTCAACCCGATGTTCTGCGAAGATGCCGCGCGGCGCTTGCGGCAGTGGCTGCAACGCGAGCCGCTGGTGAGCGGCTTTCAGGTGCGCGTGGCGCACCACGAGAGTTTGCACGCGCACGATGCGGTGGCAGAGTTCGGCGCGGGCAGGCGCTGAAGCGCAACCGCCGGAACCGACGTGCTGCACGGCTGGCCTCTTCGGCGGGCCGCATCGAAGCGCACCGGCCGCCTGGGGCGGCCGGTGCGCTGTCGCGATACCCTGACGGCGCCGTGCGATCAACCGCCGCGGCGCGCGCGGTTGTGCTTGTCGCGATAGATGCGCTTGCTGTCGCGGTTTTCCGTGCGCTGGATGCGGCCTTGTTCGCCCGCGCCGACGTAACCGTCGCGCCCGGCTCTGGATTCCAGATGGTCCACGTGCGCCTCGCGACCTTCCAGACGACCGGTTTCCTTGTTGGTGAGCGAACCGTTGTCGACCCCGTTGTGGATGCGGCGTTCCTGATTCACGTCGCGCTGCACGTCATGCTGCATGCGCTCTGAGCTGCGCGAGTCGGGGTTGCCGGTCGCCGCATTGTGTTTGTCGGAGTAGATCGCGCGGCTTTCATGGTTTTGTTCGCGTTGGATCTGCGCCTTCTCGGCCGGCGACAGCTTGCCGTCGCGCAGGTCGCGCTGTTCGGTGCGGTCGATGCGCGCCTCGCCTTGCTCGAGCCGGGCCGCTTCGCGGGTGGTGAGCTGGCCGGACTTCAGGCCCTGATCGATGCGTTGCTGTTGCTTGACATCGCGACCGGTCTCGCTGGCGGCCGATTGCGCCTGCGCGTTGGCGGCAAACGCCAGGCCAAGGGCGATGGCAGTGAACAGGGCGAGGCGAGACTGCACTAGAACCTTCATGACGAGCTCCGTGGGATGGGTGGTGGTGCAGGCACAACAACGCCCACCCTTGCGACGGGTTGACGGGCAAGCCGCGGGATTCAGGTTACGGAAAGGTAATCCGGGCTGCCGTGGGTCGTGGCTGGGATGGCGAGCGCTTGCCGCGCGTGCGACCATGCGCATCGCCTGCGGAACGACTGACTGAGATGGCTCGCTGTTTGCCAGCTCCCGGGTCGCGCCGCACTCGTTGCCATACCGGCCAACCGTCATGCTGAAAGCCATCACCCGCGATGTCAGCGCCAGCCTGTCCGATTGCGAGCTGTCGTTCGTCGACCGCCGGCCCATCGACGTGGCCACGGCGCGTCTCCAGCATGCCGCCTATCGACAGGCGTTGACCGCGCTGGGCTGCACGGTGATCGAGCTGCCAGCCTTGGATGCGATGCCCGACGCGGTGTTCGTCGAGGACGTGGCGGTGGTGGTGGACGAGATCGCGGTGATGACGCGGCCGGGGGTGGAATCTCGGCGCAGTGAGGGCGCGGCGGTGGCTGCTGTGCTGGCCGGGTGCCGCCAGCTGCGACACATCCAGGCGCACGGCACGCTCGATGGCGGCGATGTGTTGCGCGTGGGCCGACGCGTGTTCGTCGGCCAGGGCGCACGCACCAACCCCGAAGGCATCGCCCAGCTTGCCGGGCACCTGAGGCCGTTGGGCTACGCCGTGCAGGCGGTACCGACGCGGCATTGCCTGCATCTGAAATCGGCGGTCACGCAGGTGGGAGAAGACACCCTGTTGATCCAACCGCGCTGGATCGATCGCGAAGCGTTCGCAGGCTACCGTCTGATCGAAGTCGATCCGGACGAGGAACATGCCGCCAATGCCTTGCTGATCGGTGAGGGTGGCGTGATCCACCCGGCCTGTTTCCCGCGCACCGGCGAGCGCTTGCAGCGCGGCGGCATCCACGTCGTGCCGGTGGACTTGTCCGAGTTGCAAAAAGCCGAGGGCGCAACCACCTGTTGCAGTATCGTGTTGCGTGCCTCGGGCGAGTGATTGGTCGCGGCGCTGGTGCGTGCAAGTGTCGCGGTGCAGCGCCGTGGTGGGCTGGGTACGGCTGTAATCTTCAGGAGGCCGGTCATGCAATGCCGGGTGTTCGCTGCCAACGGCGAGCTGGTCGGGCCGATGGAAATGGCGCGCGTGCTGCAATCCGATGCGCAGTGGCAGGCGCAGCTATCGTCGGCGCAGTACCGTATCGCCCGCGGCAAGGACACGGAATTGCCCTTCTGCGGCACCTTGCTGGACAACCATCGCGACGGGGTCTATGCCTGCATCTGCTGCGCGCTGCCGTTGTTCGCATCCGGCGCGAAATTTCATTCGGGTACCGGATGGCCGAGCTTTTTCCAGCCAATCGCGCCGGAAAACGTGATGACCGTGACCGATCGCAGCCACGGCATGCTGCGCGAGGAAATCCTGTGCGCGCGCTGCGACTGCCATCTCGGGCATGTTTTTCCCGACGGCCCGGCACCGACCGGACTGCGCTTTTGCGTGAACTCGGAATCGCTGCGTTTCGTGGATGCGGCGGATTTGGCGAGTTTGGCCGAAGTGGGGTGAGTGGGGCAGGGAGCGGGAAGCAGGGAGCGGGAAGCAGCAGAGCGAGCGCGCACCTTTCACGAATCACGAATCACGAATCACGAATCACGAATCACCACTTACCCATGCGCCGGCAGACGGATCCGCCGCACTTCTTCGGCGCTCTTCAGGCGTGCGCCGGCGAAGTAGAAGGCGCGCATTTCCAGCCCGCGCTCGCTCACGCCGGCATAGTAAAAGCGCGGGTTCCACCACACCGGCTTGCGCAAGGCGCGGTAAAACCCTTCGTTTTCCAGCTCCAGCAGCACGCCGATGCAGGGAAAGCCGCGCTCGCGCGCAGCGGCTTCCAGCGTGGCGCAGGAGCGGTTGGTGATCTCGCGCACCAGCTTGGATGTACGCCATTGCGGCGCCACGAAGGCGCGGTAGTAGAGCATCGGCTGGCCAAAGCGCGGCGGCAAGGTCGGCAGGGCCGTGGACACCGCGGCGATGGTGCCATCGGGCGCGTGGGCGATCATCACCACCTGCGCCAGTCGGCGCTGCGCATCGTCCGTATTGGCAATGGCACGGTGGGCTTGCCAGAACGCCAGCACCCGCTGCGCGTCCGCAGATTGCAAGTTGCGCCAGGTCGACTGGAACTCGAAGCGTGGCGAGGGCGCGGTCGCCGGTTGTTCAAACGCCGCGCCGGTCATGCCCGCCGTCCCGCGTCAACCACCATGGCCGTCGAAGTCCGCATCGTCGAGCGCCACGAAGACCCAGAACGGTCTGCCGCGCTCGACCCAGTGCGTCGATGCATCTTCGAAGATATCCAGAAGCCGCGTGAAATCCACTGCGGCGGCGCTGCGCAGCGCGCTGGCGTTGTCGATCAGCAGCAGGTGTCCGCGGCTGTCGCGGCGATCGAGGTCGATCAGCGCTTGCAGTAGCCCTTCGCGGCCGTGTTTGGCGAACCACGGCGCGCCGACCGCGGCGGTGACCTGTTCGATCGCGCGCGTCAGCGAGTCGATGCCGTTGAAGTCGATCTTGTGCGTCGTCCAGCCTTCGTGGCTGGCGGCCGCGTCGATGGCGACCAGATCGACGCCGTCGACCTGCCACGCGCCGGACGATGCGGTATCGGAAGAACAAAAGTCGATGCCTGAGGAGGCCATGGGATCACCTGTGGGCGGGCGACGACGCGCTTGGCGGCGATCGCCGCAGCGGCGCATGACTTGCCCACATCATGCCCTGCCCGGGGGCGAATGCAAGCGCCCGGATCGGGTGTGCGGGTGGTGGGGCGACGCCCGGGCCAAAGCGTGGCGTGGGCGGTGCCATGCGCCGAGTCCGGGCAGGTACCGGACTTGGCGCTGGCTGACAAATCCCCCGCCTGCCCTCGCGAAGGCGGGGGATGGATTTGTTCAGCGATTCCTGAATGGATCGTTCCATGCGCTGCGCTCGCGGCCGCCGCCGGTTCGCGCCATGATGGGCTTCCCCAACCGGAGCCCAGCAATGACCCGCAACGTCGCAGTGATCGTCGGCAGCCTGCGCAAGGACTCGTGGAACCGCAAGATCGCCCATGCCCTGATGGAACGGGCGCCGGCTGGCTTGACGTGTGCCATCGTCGAGATTCGCGATCTGCCCTTGTTCGATCAGGATCGCGAGGCCGATCCCGGGCCGGCCGGAGTTGGGTTTCGCACCGCCATTCGCGGCTGCGACGCGGTGTTGTTCGTCACCCCCGAATACAACCGCGGCGTGCCGGGCGTGCTCAAGAACGCCATCGATCTGGCGTCGCGTCCGTGGGGGCAGAGCGTGTGGACGGGCAAGCCGGGGGCGGTGGTCAGCGCCTCCATCGGCGGCATCGCCGGCTTCGGCGCCAACCATCACCTGCGGCAAACCCTGATGTTTCTGGACATGCCCGTGCTGGCGCAGCCCGAAGCCTACATCGGCAACGTGGCCAGCCTGTTCGACGGCGACGGCAAGCTCGCCAACGAGGGCACCGCGAAGTTCCTTGAAAATTTCATGCAGTCGTTCGCCGCGTGGGTCGGGCGGTTCGCGAAGGGTTGAGGCGGAATCCTGAGTTGCGCAAGCGCCGGAAGGATCGAGCGCAAGCGGCGTAGCGGCATGCCGCTGCGTCGCTTGCGGGGAGCGGCTTCAGTGGGAGCGGCTTGACCAGCCTTCGGCTGTTGAAAACCAGCCGCGACGACTGCACGCAATCCCCGATCGTGCAGGTCCTGCAACCGCCCAGCAACCGCCCAAAGCCGGTCAAGCCGGGCTTGCTGTGGTGGAAGGCTTCAGCTCTGCGCTTGAGTGGCGATCATGTGCTCGGCCAGTTCCGCACTGACCCCGGGCATCTTGTGCCAGTCGATGGCGTGCAGGTCGGTCTTGTCCGGGTCGAGGAAGCGCCTGGCGTATTCGAGAAACACGCGTTCGCGGATGAACACATCGAACAGATCCGGATCGACGTGATGGTCGAGTTTCATCCGCCCGAGGATGGTCAGTGATTCCGACAAGGTCTTGGCCGGTTTGTAGGGCCGGTCGCGTGCGGTGAGTGCCTCGAAGATGTCGGCGATGCCCATCACCCGCGCCTGCACGCTCATCTGCTCGCGCTTCAGGCCCCTCGGGTAGCCCTTGCCGTCCATGCGTTCGTGGTGGCCGCCGGCGAACTCGGCCACGCGGGTCAGGTGGGTCGGCCACGGCAGCGCCTCGAGCATGTCGATGGTGACGTTGATGTGGCGGTTGATGACTTCGCGCTCGGCGTCGTTGAGGGTGCCGCGACGAATCGCCAGGTTCATGATTTCCTCGTCGCTGAGCAGGCGCTGCTCGACGCCATCGGCGTCGCGCCAGGTTTGCTGGCCGAGATCGCGGATCGTCGTGATCGCCTCGTCGCGCATGAACTCGCCGCCGGTGTTGGCGGCGCGCACCGCCGCGCGCTGCGCGTGCAGGCTCGCCACCCGCGCATCGTGCTGCGCCTGCGAGATGACGCCCTGCAACAGGTCGATCTGCGCATCGCGCAACAGGATTTCGAAACGCGCATCGATCAGGTGCACGCGGTCGAAGATGGTCTCCAGCTTGGTCGCCTTGTCCACCACGTGCACCGGGGTGGTGATCTTGCCGCAGTCGTGCAGCAGGCCGGCGATCTTCAGCTCGTAGCGGTCGGCGTCGCCCATGCGGAAATCCGCCAGCGGCCCTTCGCCGCTGCGCGAGGCCGCGTCGGCCAGCATCATCGTCAACTCCGGCACGCGCTGGCAGTGGCCGGCGGTGTACGGCGATTTTTCGTCGATGGCGGTGTTGATCAGGTTGATCAGGGCGATGAACAGCGATTCGAGTTGCTCGATCAGCTTGCGGTTGTTGATGGCGATCGCCGCTTGCGATGCCAGCGATTCCACCAGCCGCTGGTCTTCGGCCGAAAACGCGCGCACCGAGCGATCCGGGTTGAGCGCGTTGATCAACTGCAAAACCCCGATTACCGCGCCGCTGTGGTCTTTCATCGGCACGGTGAGGAACGACTGCGAGCGATAGCCGGTCTTGGCGTCGAACGCGCGGGTGCCGGAAAAATCGTAGCCCTGCGCGGTGTAGGCATCGGCGATGTTCACCGTCTGCCCGCTCAGCGCCGCGTGCACCACCACCATGCTGGCGTTGGCGCTGCCGTCGGCAAGCCGCAGCGGGATCGGTGGGTAGTCGATCGGTTGGCCGGTCTTGCCGCCGAGGCGGCGCCCGAGGGTGTCGTTGCGCAACACCACGAAGCGCAGGTGGTCGTCTTCGAGGCGGTACAACGTGCCGCCGTCGGCGTGCGCGAACCCGCGCGCCGCTTCGAGGATGCGTTCGAGCAGGCTGGCCAGGTCGGGTTCGGAAGACAGCGCCACGCCGATGGCGTTTAACGTTTCAAGGCGCTGGAAGACGTCGGAGTCGGGCATGGCGGTCGCTGGATCCAAGCCGTGGGCGAGGGCGGCGCTAGAGCGCAGCATACGACGATCAAGCACGGCGATGTGTTGCCGATTTTGCAGTTTCGCCGGTTCGTCCATCCCAACGCGGGCGGCGGCCGGCGGCGGCCACCGCGAGCTTCCGCTCAGGCGTCCTGTCGGGTAACGCCCAGTTCGACCGGATAGCGGCAGAAGAATACGCTGACCTTCTCGGCGCGCAGCCGTGCCAGCATGGCGTCGGCTTCGGCATCGGCAAGCAGGAACTCGACCACCACCGTGGATTGCCCGGCAAGTTCGAAGAAGTGCGGCTCGTACACCACGCCGTGGCGACCGTACCCGGCGATGGCGCGGAATGCCGATCCACCGTGCACCCCATTGCGGCGCGCCTCCTCCAGCAGCCAGTCGTAGAAAAGGGCGCCGTGCAGCTTGCGGTTTTCGTGGATGTAAAAACGCAGTGCGCTACAGGCGGTCATGCCGAGGCCCTCGATGCCAGCAGGCGAACGATGAAGATGCCCGTCGCTGTCAATGCGAGCGAGCCCAGCAAGTGTGCGCCGATGTGCGCAGCCGACCAAGCCCACTGCCGGGCCAAGAGCAAGTTGACCGATTCGGCCGAGAACGTGGAAAACGTGGTCAGGCCGCCGAGGAAGCCGGTGATCGCGGCCAGCCGCAACGCCGGCGGCACCGCCGCATTGATTGCGGTGTATTCGACGATCAAGCCGATCAGCAGCCCGCCGACGAGGTTGGCCGCCAGCGTGCCCAACGGGATGGTCGGGAAGATCGGGTTGAGCCACAGGCCCAGGTGCCAGCGCAGCAACGCGCCGAGCGCGGCGCCAATGGAAATGCCGATCCAGCCGGAAAGCAAACCTGTGAGTGCCATGCATCCTCCGTCATGTCCGAAACTCGGCACGACGGAAGCCCTGGATCGTCGAGGGTTGCCCGCTGGCCGTGCGCAAACCGCACCGGATCGACCGGTGCAATCGTCAGGCATCATCAGCCGCGAGGCGGTTTGGAACAACCGGAGAATGCCATCTCCTGCGCGACAGCCTAGGCCATCG
>JAFEEL010000005.1 GCA_018241125.1 Pseudomonadota bacterium
CGATCCTTGCGGCGATCCTTGCGGCGATCCTTGCGGCGATCCTTGCGGCGATCCTTGCGGCGATCCTTGCGGCGATCCTTGCGGCGATCCTTGCGGCGATCCTTGCGGCGATCGCGTGCCGCGCTGCGCCGCCCCGCGTTGATCCCACGGCGAAGGTCGCCTCGACTGGTCACGCTTGTCCATCAAGCACCTCCCTCGTGATCGCGAAAACGTGCAGATCGAGCAGGCGCTCGCCCTTGACCACCTGCCGCCGCAACACCGCTTCACGCGCGAATCCGCAGCGTTCGAGCACGCGCATCGACGCCGGATTGTCGGCGAATACGCGCGCCTGCACACGATACAGGCGCAGTTCGCGCCAAGCGTGCGGCAGCAGCGCGCGCACCGCCGCCGTCACGATGCCCTCGCCCCAGTAGGCGCGCCCGAGCCAGAACCCCAACTCGGCACTGTGACGTTCCACGCCTTCGCCCGGGATCAGGCCGATGCTTCCGGCCGCCTCGCCGTTGACCTCGATTGCATACGATTTCTCGACGGCCACGTGCAGCGCGTGGGCGATGAAGGCGTGCGCGTCGTCTGCCGTGTACGGATGCGGAAAACGATCGCCCAGACAGCGCGCTACCTGCGCATTGTTGGCATGCACGACCAGTGCGTGCACGTCGTCCGCGCGCCAGTCGCGCAGGCAAAATCCAGCGGCGTCGATGCGTTCGGGCCAGGTCATCGCAGCGTGGCTTTGCGCGGATGCCCCGCACGATAGCAGGCGCGGAGGCTTCCGATCAGGCGCTCACGGGCGCGCGCCGCCCAGCCGCTGCTTGAGTACGGCCATCACCCGCGCGGTCGCTTCCAGGTCTTGGCTGGCAATGCCGGCAAAGACTTCTTCGACCAGATCGGCGGCGATGCGATCCACCCCCGCCATCACCCGCGCCGAACCCGGTGCCAGATACAAGCGCCAGCAACGGCGATCTTTGGGGTCGGGACGGCGCTCGACGAAGCCGGCCTTTTCCAGACGATCGAGCACACGCCCGACCGCGATTGGAGCCAACTCCAGCGCATCGGCCAGATCGACCTGGGTCAGGCCCTGCGCCCGCGCGATCCGGCGCAATGCTCGCCATTGCACGCGGGTCAGTTCCAGATGTGCCGCACGACGGTCGAACTCGCGGCGGTATAACCGCGTGACGTCGCCGATGGTGAAACCGAGCCGCGCGTTGAAGGATGAATCCATGGCTCACTATATAACTGCCGAGGATATGGATGGCAAGTGAATGCCTTCCACCGCCGCTCCCACAGACTCCGAAGCGGCGGAAGCATTCAAGCTGTTGTGGGAGGGCCTTGACCAGCCTTCGGCCGTTGAACGACAAGCCCGATACAGGCACTGATCGCGGCTAGCAGCCGCTCCCACAAAAAAGCCCGTCTATCGCTCCCACACAAACGTGCCGCCCGCCGCTCCCGCCGACCGGGGACGGTCGCAACCGATCACCGCAACCGCTCAACCCTCCCACTGCCCCAGCGCGGCCAGACCGTTGTCGCGGGCGCGCGCGTGCACCATCTTCTGCGCCTCGCCGACGTTCGCCTTGAGATCCTTCGCCCAGATCTTCAGCGCCGCCGACTGCATGGCGCGGCCGTAGCTGAACGACAACGGCCACGGGTGCGGGCCCATGCGGTTCATCGCGTCCAGGTGCGCGGTGGCGTCGCGGTCGGACTGGCCGCCGGACAGAAACACGATCCCCGGCAGCGCGGCCGGCACGGTGCTCTTCAGGCAGCGCAGCGTCTCTTCGGCGACTTCCTCCACGCCGGCCTGCTCCGGGCAATCCTTGCCCGATACCACCATGCTGGCCTTGAGGATGGTGCCTTCGAGCATCACGTTGTGTTCGTAGAGCGCGCCGAACAACGAGCGCAGCACCACCTCGGTGACCTCGTAGCACACCGCGATGTCGTGGTCGCCGTCCATCAGCACTTCGGGTTCGACCATCGGCACGATGCCCGCTTCCTGGCACAGCGCGGCATAGCGCGCCAGTGCGTGCGAGTTGGCCTCGATGCAGGTGCCCGAGGGCATCTCCTCGCCGATGGTGATCACCGCGCGCCACTTGGCGAAGCGCGCGCCCAACGCGGCGTATTCCTTCAGCCGGTCGCGCAGGCCGTCCAATCCTTCGGTGACCACCTCGCCGGGAAAACCGGCCAGCGCCACCGGGCCCTTGTCCACCTTGATGCCCGGGATGATCCCGGCCTTGGCCATCACCAGCGCGAAGGGCACGCCGTCGGTCGTCTTCTGGCGCAGGGTTTCGTCGTACAAGATCGCGCCGGAGATGTGCTCGCCGAGGTTCGGCGTAGTCAACAACATCTCGCGGTACGCACGGCGGTTTTCTTCGGTGTTTTCCACGCCCACCGAATCGAAGCGCTTCTTGATGGTGTTGGTGGATTCGTCGATGGCGATGATGCCCTTGCCCGCGGCCACCATGGCCTGGGCGGTTTCGGCAAGCTGGTCGATGCTCATGGCGCAGATCCGGTCGTGGCGGGGAAAGCAGGGAATTATACCGGAGCGCGCGCCAGGGCTGTGCGCGGGTCAGCGCGGGGCGGCATCACGCGGGCTTCATTTTCACAAACGCCTTGCTAGATTCGCTCGTCCCGCGCACTCGCGTGAGCCCACCATCACCCACAGCCGAGCACTGGCCATGCAACCGAACTCGAACGCCAATCGTCGACGCCCACTCGCCTTGTTGATCGCCTGCGCACTGGCAGGCATCGCCGCCACGGCGACCGCCAGTGCCGGGGTCGTCGGCCCGCCGATCCCGATCGGGCAAAAAGGCGTGGCCACCCCCGATCCGCTGGTGCCGGTGCCACCGGTCAGACCGTGCGTGGTGAAGCTGTACACCGCCACGTCGGCCACCGGCACGTTCAACGACTACGCCAACCATCCGTTCAACTACACGCCGCCGGCAAACTGCCCCGGCCCGTGGAACAAAGTCGTGTTCAAGGCCGATTTCAGCGTCTCCAAGGGCCGCCAGTTCGACCGCACCGCCGCGCTGTGGATCGGCGGCGCCAACGTATTTTTCGGCACCACCCAGGAACCCAGTTCCAAGGTCAGCCCACGCTGGCACGTCGAGCGCGACGTGACCGACCTGTCGGCGCTGCTCGGCGTCGCGCATCCGGCCAATGTCGCCCTCTACAACATCTACAACGCGACCTACAACGGCTCGATCACCGGCAGCGCCGAACTGGATTTCTATCCGGCTTCGAGTACGTACCCGGCTGCCAAGGCGCCCGACGTGGTGGTGGGGCTGACCTCCGACCCGGCCGGTTCCTACGCGTACATCGACACCGACGGCAACCCGCTGGCGCGCACGCTCAGCTTGCCGGCCAACGCCGAGCGCGCCTACCTGGACGTGATCGCGCAAGCGCAAAGCGGCGACGAGTTCTGGTACACCTGCGCGCCGGATGCTTTCGCGGCCAGCCTCAACTCCTGCGGCGGCACCGCGTTCCGCGAGACGCAGGTCACCATCGATGGGCAGGAAGCCGGGATCGCACCGGTGTCGGCGTGGATCTTCACCGGCGGCATCGATCCCTACTTGTGGCGGCCCATCCCCGGCGTGCAGACGCTCAACTTCGTGCCGTTCCGGGTCGATCTGACCCCGTTCGTCGCCCTGCTCGACAACGGCCAGCCGCACACCATCGCGCTGCGCGTGGTCACCGGCGATTCGACCTTCCAGAACGCCGGCCAGTATTTCGCCACCGCCGGCAACCTGCTGCTGTATCTCGATCACGGCAGCACGCAGGTCACCGGTTCGGTGCAACCGGTCATCGACACCGGCGTGCATCCGGCCACCACGACCACGCAATCGCCCGACCAGACGCAACTGACGTTCGACACCGTCTCGCGCCACAGTCTGCTGGCGATCGGCACGGCCAACACCTCGCACGGCGTGGTGAAGTCCCGGGCCGCGCAGACGCTGGCGTTCGAGAACAAGCAGAACATCCTCAACACCGCCACCCAGTTCGAGCAGACGATCAACCAGACCAGCACCGCGTCGTACAGCTCGTCGAGCAGCTGGCCGTCGGGCAGTTCTTACGACGCCCGCAACTGGTCGTTCCCGCTGAGCATGGACATCAACTATGTGGTCGCCGGCGACGGCAGCGCCACGCAGACCACCACCGCCAATCAGGGCTACACGCGGGTGCAGATCCGCAATGGCCCGGACGGCTATTTCAGCAGCACGCGCAGCCAGTCGGCGAACCCGACCGACACACTGAACTTCGATTCCAACGGCAACTTCACCGGCCCGAGCGGACAAGGCAGTTCGTCGAGTTATTTCTTCAAGGACAACGCGGGTGCGTGCTACAGCCGCACGGTGAGCGCCGCATCGGGTGCGGTGACCGCAGTCAGCAATGGCGCCGGTTGCGGCAGCGGCCCGGCCGGAATCCCGGCGCAGGCCAACCCGCGGCACTGAGATTGACGGCCATCATCGGCACCGTCGCGGCGGCTGACAGCGCCGCGACCGTGAAGCGGGAACTGGCGAGGCCTACAACTCCCCCAACCCGTCGGCGCCGCCGTCGGCATCCACTTCCAGCAACCGCAGGGTGTTGGTCGCCCCGCGCAGCTCCATGGTGTCGCCGCTGGTGAATACCAGCCGATCGCCGGCGGACAAAAATTCGTGGTCGAACAACAGCCGCACCGCGGCGCGGGCAGCATCGCGCGGCGGCAGGCCGCGGCTGTCGAATGCGATCGGGAACACGTCGCGCATCATCGCCATGCGCCGGCGCGCATCGGCGTGGCGCGACAGGCCGTAGATCGGCACCGGCGAGCGGTAGCGCGAGAGAAAACGCGCGGTGCCGCCCGACTCGGTGAGCACCACCACCGCGCGCACCTGGATGTGCTCGGTGAGGAACATGGTCGCCATCGCGATGGCTTGATCGACCTGCTTGAGGCCGCGCTGGGCCGCCTCGAAATCGGTGTCGGCCTCGAACTGCCGCTCGGCGCCGAGGCAAATGCGCACCATCGCCTCCACCGCCTTCAACGGGTACTGGCCGGAGGCGGTTTCCGCCGACAGCATCACCGCGTCGGTGCCGTCGATCACCGCGTTGGCCACATCCAGCACCTCGGCCCGCGTGGGGATGGGGTTTTCCACCATCGATTGCAGCATCTGGGTGGCGGTGATGACCACCTTGCCGCGATCGAGCGTTTCGCGGATGATTTTTTTCTGCAGGCCCGGCAGTTCGGCATCGCCGATCTCCACGCCCAGATCGCCGCGCGCAACCATCACCACGTCGGAGGCATCGATGATCTCCGCGAGGTTGTCGATGGCTTCGGCGCGCTCGATCTTGGCCACCATCGCCACCCGCGTGCCGCCGGCGGCGTGCGCGAGCTGGCGTGCTTCGTGCAGGTCGGCGGCGCTGCGGCAGAACGAGATGGCCATGAAGTCCACGCCGATCCCGGCCGCCTGCGCGATGTCGGCGCGGTCCTTGTCGGTGAGTGCGCCCAGCGACAATCCGCCGCCGAGGCGATTGAGGCCCTTGCGGTCGGACAGCACGCCGTCGGTGAGCACCTCGGTGCGGATGTTCGTCCCCTCGATGGCGGTGACCTGCAGCGCGATCAGCCCGTCGTCGAGCAGCAAGGTGTCGCCCGGCTGCACGTCGTGCACCAGCCCGAGGTAACTCATGCCCACGCGGTGCGCATCGCCCGGGGCGGCATCGGCGCGGCACTCCAGCACGAACACTTCACCGCGCTTGATTTGCACTGATCCATTTGCGAAGCGTTCGACGCGGATCTTCGGCCCCTGGAAGTCGGCCAGGATGCCGACCTCGCGGCGCAGCCGGTCGGCGATGGCGCGCACCTGCGCGACCCGGCGCGCGTGGTCGATGCTCTGCCCGTGCGAGAAGTTCAGGCGCACCACGTCTACGCCGGCGGCGATCAGCGATTCGAGCACGCCCGGCGCGTCGGTGGCCGGCCCGAGGGTAGCGAGGATGCGGGTGCGACGCAGTTGGTCGTTCATGGCGGCCCGATCATCGCATGCCAACCACATGCCGCGCAGCCATCGTGCCGACAATCACCGCAGTCAGCTTCGTTTCGTCGGCATCGCGCTCGGAGCCTGTGGCGCGGCGTCCGACGCCTTCGGCGGCGGCTGCAAATAGGCGCGGTGCGTCTGATACAGGCCCAACCGTTCGCGCATCCGTGCCGCCGTATCGGTGTGTGGCTCGACGCCGGCGATGGCCTGTTGCTGGCTGACGATGGCAGCGGCGAAGTCGCCAGTGGCCGCCTGACAAGCCGCCACGGTATCGAGTTCTCCGGCAGTGCGATCTGCCGGCGCGATGCGGGCGATCGATTGCAAGCCGCGCGCCGGATTGCGGGCGGCCGCATCCGGCGCCGTGCACAACGCCCACGCCATCTCGTTCCAAGCCACCGTATAACCCTGCGCCGCCGCCTGCTGCCACAGGGCGATGGCGCGCTCTTGGTCGGCCGGCAGGGCGACGCCCAGAAACAGCAGGTCGGCCGCCTGTGCTGCGACCGCCGGCTCAGGCTTGGCCAGCGCCTTGTCCAGCCAGCGTTTGGCACCATCCGCATCGCGCACCCCGAAGCGGCCGCCGTACAAGTCCTGCGCCAGCGCAAGCGCCGACCCGGCGTTGCCGGCATTGGCATCGTGTTCGAGCAAGGCACGTGCGCCGGCCGGATCCCGACGCGTGCCGTGTCCATCGAGCATCAGGGCGGCCAAAGCCCGCCGCGCTTGTGCCGCCTCCGGTGTTTCCGGCGTTGCCTCGGCAAACGTGCGATAAATCTTGGCCGCCAACTGTGCGTTGCCTTCCCCGGCTTGTACCAACGCCGGATAATCGCCTTCGGCCAGACGCGCGAGCGCGAACATCGCCGACGTATCGCCGGCCCGAGCCGCCGGCAGCAGCCATGCCACCGCCAACCGCAAGGACTCCGGGTCGTGCGTCTGGTCGGCATGGATCAGACCGACATAGCGCATCGCAGGCACGTTCCCATCCATGCCGGCAGTGCGCGCCCACTGCAGAGCCTGCACCGGATCGGGCGCCACGCCGGGATGGTTGCCGCCGAGGTAGATCGTCCACAGGCGGACGGCGGCGGCGGCTCGATCGGAGTCCGGTGCATGCATTGCGTACAAGGTCTGGGCAGCCTGCACCACTTCCGGCCAAGCCTTCTCGCGTGCCGATGCGGACAACAGATAGCGCTGTTCCATGTAAGCCAAGCCTGCCGTCCGTACCTGCGCGCGCAGCGCCAGCACTCGTGCCGGGTCGGCCTGCAGCTTGTCGGTGCGACCGAGAAGTTGCAGCGCGACACCGGCCGCCAGCGCATCGCCCTTGTCGGCAGCGGTGAGCAATTGCACGAGCGCCCATTGCGGCAGATCGGTGGCGTCAGATGCGAAATCTTGATCGAGATCGAGATACCGCTGGAATGCCGCACCGGTTCCCAGGGTCTTGGCTGCGCCCAGCAACAATGTTCGCGCGGCAGCGTCGTCGTGTTTGACATCTTGGCCGCGCAGGTAGGCATAGGCGAGCGCCAGCATCGCCTGCGCACTCCCTTTCTCCGCAAAATCGAGCAGGTGATCGACCGCCTTGCCGGTGCAGGCCGCGTCCGGGTGCGCGACGCAATAACGATTCAGAACGAGCGCGCTGGAAAGGTCGCTGCGCTTGGTCAGTTGTGCGATCAGCGCGGAGCGTCGTTCGGACGTCATTCCATCGAGCGCGTCGAGCGTGGCCGGCAGCCCATCCTTCTGCGTGTAATCCTTGAAAAACGAATCGGCGAGATCCTCAAACGACCCCACCAACAGCAATGGCACCTCCGCGGCGGATGGCTTGTGCACCAGCTTGAGTCGATTGCGCAGCAAGTCGAATGAAAGCTCGCGTTCGCGCCCGCTGGCCGGATCACGCAAGCCCACACGCCAGCGCAATCCAGCTTGCAGGTCAGACACGTCGAAATACGAATAGATCAGATGCTCGCCGCTGGCATCGATCAACGCCGTTCCATCGGCCGTTGCATACAGGCCGATGGCGGTCCTGCCATCGTCGGGCGGCAGGCCTGCGAGCATCTGCCGCAGCACCGTTGCGAAAGCTTGCTCGCTATGTGCCGCTTCGGCCGCATTACCCAACGCCTGCGCGCAGCGTCGTTTGTAGTACCACACCGCCAAGCCGAAGGGATCGTGGCGCGCCGCCGCATCCAACGCCACCGCCTGCGCCCGACACGCGGCAATGTCGGTCTTGCCGTCGCCGGCTTTGTCGTTGGCGTCCCTGAGCCGCTGCACCACGTCGACGGCTCCATCGACCGACGCCAGCGTGGCTTGCGCCTGAAACCGCGCTTGCAAGGCGGCGGCCGTATCGGCCGTTGGCGCAGGGAACTCCGGCAAAGGCGCATCGACAGCAAGCGCCGACGCAGGCAGACCGCACACCAGCGCAGCCGTCAGGAAAACCACGCGCAGGTCCGTTCCGGTAGATGGCATGTCAATGGCCCTTCTTGTCCTTGCCGGCAGGGTGCTGACCGGAAGAATCGGCGTTCACAGGACCGGAGCCATCTGCGGCACCCGGCACATGATCGCCACCGCTGCCGTCGAGAATGCCCTTGACCAGACGCTGCAAGCGGTCGTCACGTTGGTCGGCTGCATCGCGGGTCACTACGAAACGCCGGCCCTCCAGATCGTTGACTTGGCGCAAGGCATCGGCATAACGATTCACCTCCTTGCCGTCGACGAACGCCGCGGTACTGCGATAGCGGTGCACGAAGCTCACCTGCGTGCCGATCTGCGCGGTCTCCAGCGAATACGTGAATCCCGGCCCATCGATCGATTTGTGCATGGCCTGCCCTTCCCAGTGCCATCCCTTGGGCAGATCCAGTTCGATCCGGTGCTCCACCTGCACCGGATAATCGAGATCGACCGGGTACGGATTACCCAGCGCGCTGGGCATGCGCGTGAAGTCGTCGATGCCGTCGGCGCGTGTGTCGATGCCCAGCACGCCGCCATCCAGCCGCGTCGACGGGTCGGCCAAGGTGTAGTTTTCCTCGATCTGTACGCGATCGTGCAATGGATCGTCGCGAACTTGCAGCGGCGCGGCCACCGTGACGGACTGAAAGCGCTTGCCGTAAAAATTGCGGTACCGATCCTGCAACTTGCCCAGATCGGTGTCCGCCACGCGCCCGCGCAGCACTTCGGCGGCCGTATCATCGCCCTCGGTGACGACCTGCAAGTGCACGTTCTTGCCATCGGCCGTTGGCGTGTAGCGTTCGTCCACTTGCCATTTCGCATCTTCAGCAGGCGTGCGCACCACCGGCACCAGCGCATCGCTACCGGCAACCAGCGGCAGCGCATAACCGAACGCGGACACCGCATGCTGGTCGAGATCGCCGCGCTGGAGTGTCCGGGTTGGATCAAGCCAGACCGTGTCCGCACCGAAGTGCGCGCGCACGATCACATGGTCGAACGCGTCCGCCGAAGGCGGCTGGTGCAGCGCCCAATCGCCACCGCGGGTGGACACCAGCGCCGGCTCGGCATGGATACCCAGTTGCGCCAGTATCGCCACCAGTAGCCGCGCCTTGTCCTTGCAGTCGCCCTCACGCCGCCGCCAAACGTCGGCCGGCTCGGCCGGGCGGTGCGAGTTCTGGCCGATTTCCAGGCCGAAATAGCGCACCTGGTCTTGCACCGCTTCGAGCGCTCGCACCGCACGCATGCGCGGATCTGGCAGCTTCGCCCATTGCGCGATCTGTTGTTGCAAATCGTCCGGTAACGGCCGCGGCGGCGAATACAGGCCACGCGCCCAATCGGCGATGTCCTTCCAGGAATGCCGCTGCGCGATCATCACGATCGGTGCGGGATAGAACCAGCGCGGGTAATCCCCGGCCGTGGAGATCGGCTTGAGGTCGTGTTCTTCGATGGTGATACGTTTGCCGCCCGGCAAGTCCTCGGTGCGCTCAGGGGCGATACGTGGGTCACGAACCACCGTCGTCGGCACGCCCGGATCGAGGATCACGCGATAACGTTCGTACTGCACTTGATGGCTGCCGCCGATGGTCGTTCCATCCGCAACCAGACCGGCGAGTACGGGATTGGCACCGGCGATGGAGTAGCTGACGCGCACCACATCGCCGACGCGGATGTCCTCGAACACCAACAGGGCGGTGACCTCGCCGGTGGCCATGTCCGACTCGAACTCGCTTTCGCGGCGCGCCAGAGTGATGGTCTCGGGCTTGAGGCGATCACTCCACAGGCCATCGCGCAACACCTGCACGCGATGGATGGTGAGTTTTTCGAAATCCGGCAAGTAGCCGATCTGGAACTTGGACGCATCGGCCACGGCTGCCGCGGTCAGCGGCTGGTAGACATAGTCGATGTAGCGGACGCGATCGCCGTGGCGACGATCGATCTGCTGATCCCACACCCAATTGCGCCACGTCTGCCCCTTGTCATCCTCGTCGCCGTGCCACTGTGTCGGCGCCGGCAGGACATCGACCCACGCCGGCGGTGGATCGACATCGAATTGGTAACCACCGTTATGGTACGTCTTGGCCAATACCGCTCCGGTGAGCAGCAACCAACCCAAGCTGGTCAAAGCCAGACAGATTGCCAAGCGGTGCCTGACGGTGAATCTCCGGTACCAGCTGAATCGATACATCACCACCTGCGTACCCCTTCACCTTTGTGCAAGCGGCGCACAGCTTACACAAGCCTCGCCGCCCGTGTCGGCAAACGGCCACCGCCGCGTGCGTTGCTCCGGGTTATGATTAACGTTACGCCACGGTGCGGTATGCCGCGATGCTAGGCGTCGCGTGCGCAGGGCAATCCAATCGCGATGACTCCCACGCTCCAACGAATCGATCCAGCCAACTTGCACGAGGCACGGCAAGCCATTGCGCGCAAGGATTTCCAGCGTGCCGATGCGCTGTTCGTGCAGCATCTTGCAGCCGCGCGCGATGACGCCGATGCGCTGGCCGAGTACGCCGTGTTCTGCCTGCGCACGGGGCGCGCGAATGCCGCCGTGTACCTGCTGTCGCGGGCCGACGCGCTGCGCCCCGGCCAAGCCGGATGGTTGGCGCAACTGGGTTACGCCCTCATTGAACGCGGGGATTTCGTGCATGCACGCACGTGCCATGCCGCCGCGCTGGCGCGTTCCCCGGGGGAGGCTTCGGCCAGCTTCGGCATCGGCCTGTGCCACATGTGGGCTGCAGACTGGACAGCGGCCGCGACCGCGTTCGGCAACGCCTTGATGGCGGCGGGCAATGGCGGCGATGCCTTCCCCATCCTGCTGCGCTTGGCCGATGCCTGCCTTCGCAGCGGCGACGACACCGCCGCGGCCGCGCATTACGAAGCGGCCACGCGCTTGGCACCGAACGAACCGGCACTGGGGTTTGCGAAGGCACGTTTCCTGCTCGACACCTGTGCGCCGGCGCAAGCGATGGCGCTGATCGACGCCTGCCTGACCCACACGCCGAACGAGCCGCCGATCCTGCTGGAAAAGGCGCGTTGCCTGCGGTTGCTGGGCGATCTCCGCCAGGCCTTGCAATGGCTCGATCGCATCGAACGGATCGCGCCCGGGCACGCCGCGCCGCAGGCCGAGCGCGGGCGTTGCCTGATCGGCGCGGAACACACCGCCGCGCGCCATCGCTGCTGGCTGGCGGCGATCACGCGCTGGTTGCAAGACAAGGACTACGACGCCGCGCAGGCATTGCTCGACGAGCTGCTGCGGGAAGACCCGACCAGCGCGGCAGCGTGGAATGCACAGGGGCGACTCGAATCGGCGCGGCATCGCGACGACGCCGCGGCAACGGCGTGGCGCAAGGCCATCGCCTGCGACCGGCAACAGCTGGAAGCGCCGGCCAACCTCGCCTACGCGCTGGAGCGCAGCAATCGCCTGCCCGAGGCGCAGGCGGTCGCCGAGTCCGCCGTGACTTGCGTCGATGCACAGCAACCGCAACTGGGCGCGGTCGAGTTGCGGTTGGTGCTGGCCAAGCTGGCACGCCGACGCGGCGATGCCGACGGCGCGCTACGCGAACTGGATCGGCTGGATGGACTTGGCCCGATCGCCGAGCAACGTCGGCACGCCGCGTACGAACGCGGCAAGCTGCTCGACGCACAGGGTAACGTTGCCGGCGCGATGGCAGCGTTCGAGTTGGGCAATCGCCTGACCCTGGAACCGTGGCGCAACCTCAACCCGGGCCGTAACCGCACGCTGGCCGGGATCGAGTTGGTGCTCGATCGCCTCAACGGCGACTGGCCACGCACGTGGCAGCCAATCATCGATCTGCCGCCGCACCGCGACGTCGCTTTCCTGCTCGGCTTCCCGCGCTCGGGCACGACCTTGCTCAATCAAGTGCTCGACAGCCATCCGCGCATCAACGCGATCGAGGAAAAGCCGATTACGCAAGCCCTGATGGATCTCATCCATGGCATGCCCGGCGGCTATCCACAGGTGCTGGCAGACATCGACGGCATCGACGTGGGCCTGCTGCGTCGCGCTTACGACGACGCCGTCGCAATCCACGGCGGGCACGGCGATTGCGCACGCTGGGTGCTCGACAAGTTTCCGATGAACTCCACCTTGGCCGGCCTGTTGCACCGGGTGTTCCCGCAGGCGCGGTTCGTGTTCGCACTGCGCCATCCCTGCGACGTGGTGTTGAGCTGCTTCATGCAGAGCTTCCAACTCAACAACACCATGGCCAACTTCTGCACGCTGCCCGACACCGTGGCGCTGTACGTGCGCACGATGGAACTGTGGCAGCGTTGGCGCGAACTGCTGCCGCTGAACGTGCACACCATCCGCTACGAGGACGTGGTGGAGAACTTCGATGCGACGGTGCGCGCGCTGTGCGCTTTCCTCGGCGTGGAATGGCAGGACGACTTGCGTGATTTTTCTGACAAGGCGTTGGCGCGCGGTCGCATCGACACGCCCAGCTACGAGCAGGTCAGTCAACCGATCTACCGGCAGGCGCGCTATCGCTGGCTGCGCTATCGCAAATATCTCGAACCACACCTGCCGGCGTTGCAGCCGTGGATCGAGCGCTTCGGTTACGCCCACGCAGCCGGCGGCGCGCCGTGAGCAATGCGGCGGCCATGAAGCACAACGATTCCTTGCTGCTTCAGGCGCGCGATGCGTCCGACCTCGGCGATCCGTACCGGGCCGATCAACTCTACTTGCAGCATTTCCGACAAGCGCGCACCGACGTGCCGGCGCTGACGGAGTACGCCGATTTTTGCCTGCAAACCCAGCGCCCGCGCGGTGCGTGTTACCTGCTGCAACGGGCCTGCCAGCTCGCCCCGGCGGACGCCGATTTGCGCATCCAGTTGGGCTACGCGCATCTGGCACTGCACAAGTTCGACTTGGCGCAATCGCAGTTCGCCACCGCCATCGCGATCGCACCGAACGACGCGCAGGCCCACCACGGCCTCGGTGTGAGCCTGCTGGCGCTGAAGGATTTCGCTGCCGCATCGGCCGCACTGCAAATCGCGCTGGCAGGCACCGATGACGATGAAGCCCTGCCGGTGCTGGCGCCGTTGGCCGAGGCCTGCCACCGCGCCGGCGATCATGCACGGGCACGCGCGCTGTTCGCACGCGCGCAGGCGCTGGCCCCGGAACACCCGGACTTGTTGCTCGGTCACGCAAGGTTCTTGTGCGATGTCGACGAGCCGGCGCACGCCGAGACATTGGTCGATCGACGCTTGCGCCAGGATGCGGACGACCCGAGGGCATGGATCGCAAAGGCGCGCTGCGTGCGCTTGCAAGGTGCTTTGGCGCGGGCGCAACCGTGGCTGGATCGGCTCACGCAACTGGCGTCGTTGCCGCCGGAAGCTGCCGAGGAAGTCGGCCGTTGCCGCATCGCACTCGGCGATGTCGCCGCCGGTCACGCGCTATGGATTCGCGCCATCGAGGCGTGGCTGCAGGCCGCCGAGCACGACGCCGCGCAGGCGCTGATCGACGAGCTGCTGGCCGCCGACCCGCGCAGTGCTGCCGGTTGGAATGCGCGCGCACGGCAGGCTTCGGCGCGGCAGCGTTTCGACGAAGCACAAAGCGCGTGGCGGCAAGCCATCGCCTGCGATCATGCGCTGCTGGCACCATCGGCCAATCTGTCGCTGCATCTGGAGAACGCCAATCGCCTCGACGAAGCCCGCCGCGTCGCCGAGACGGCGCTGCCGCACATCGGCGCCGGCCAGCCATCCGACAGCGCCGCCGGCGTGGTGCTTGCATTGGCCCGCGTCGAACGCCGCGACGGCGCACCGGAGCGCGGCCTCGTGCTGCTCGACGGCGAACACGCCAACGGATCGACCGACGCACAACGCGCGCTGGCCGACATCGAGCGCGGCAAGCTGCTCGATGCACTCGACCGTCCGGCCGAGGCGATGGCCGCGTTCGTGGAAGGCAATGCCGCTGCCGCGCGCGACTGGCGTTCGGCCCATCCCGAGGACAACCAGATCATTGCCGGCCTCGACCGCGCGATCGCGTTGTTTCACGACGGCTGGCCGCGCCGATTGCCGTCGATCCCGGCGCTGCCGGCGCACCCGCCGCTGGCGTTCCTGATCGGTTTCCCGCGCTCGGGCACGACCTTGCTCAACCAAGTGCTCGACGGCCATCAAGATATCGTCGGCATGGACGAGCTGCCGGCGATCCCGGCGCTGGTCGAAGCGATGCGCGACATCCCCAGCGGCTATCCGCACGGGCTGGCTGACTTGGACGCGACCGACATCGGCTGGCTGCGCGAGGTCTATTTCGACGAGGTGCGCCAGCACGTCGATGTCCGACCCGGGCAATTGCTGCTCGACAAGTTCCCCACCGGCACCGCGCTGGCGCCGTTGCTGCACCGGGTATTTCCGCAGGCGCGCTTCGTGTTCGCGCTGCGCCATCCCTGCGACGTGGTGCTGAGCTGCTTCATGCAGTCCTTCCAGATGAGCCAGACGATGCTCAACTTCTGCACGCTCGCCGACACGGTCGCGCTGTACGCGCGCACGATGGAGGTCTGGCAAATGATCTGCGCGCAGTTGCCCCTGTCGGTGCATACGCTGCGCTACGAAACGCTGGTGGACAATTTCGACGCGCAGGTGCAGGGCTTGTGCGGTTTCCTCGGCGTGCCGTGGATGCAAGAACTTCGCCAGTACGCCGCCAAGGCGCGCGAACGCACGAAGATCCGCACGCCCAGCTACGCGCAAATCGTGCGCCCGATCTACGGCGACGCCCGCGGTCGCTGGCACCGATATCGCGAATTCCTCGAACCACACTTGCCGGCGTTACAGCCGTATATCGACCATTTCGGTTATTCAACGACCGTGAGCGCCGCTTCCGCATGAACCACGCCATGCCCCCTACACCCGCCCGTGACGATCACCTGCTGCGACAGGCGCGCGACGCCCTGGCGAAGCGCGATCTGCAGCGGGCCGATTTGCTGTACGTCCAATATCTGGACGGCGCGCGCGACGATGCCGTGGCACTGGCCGAATACGGCGATTTCTGCCTGCGCACCGAACGCAATGAGCAAGCCACGTACTTGCTGTGGAAGGCCACCCGCCTTGGCCTCCAAAGCGCCGATGTATGGGCCGGGCTGGGCCATGCGCGACTGGAGACCAGCGACGTCCGTGGTGCGCGCGAGGCCTTCGCCAAGGCGCTGGCACTGGCGCCACGCCACGCCATCGCCGCGTATGGTTTTGCGCAGTGCCTGCAAGCCGAAGGCGACTGGAATGGAGCCGTCGCGGCATTCGAACGCGTGCTCTCCACGCAACCGGGGAACCTCGCGGTACTGGCCAACTTTGCAAACGCCTGCGCAAAGGCTGGAGATGAGAATCGCGCCGTTGCCGCATTCGATCAAGTGGAAAGGATGGCGCCTAGAGATCCTGACATGCTGCTGGAAGTCGGAAAATTCCACCGGCAGCGTGGTGCATATCAACTGGCGTTGGCGCGACTTGAACAGTGTGCACGTATACGACCACGTGAGGCTGCGGCGTGGATTGAGATGGCGCGTTGCAAAAGATCGATGGGTGCAATCGACAGCGCTCTCACTGCCCTTGATGAAGCAGATCGACTGCAGCGAGGCATGCCTGCTTTCCACGAAGAGGTCGCGCGTTGCCTTTTCCGTCGCGGGGATGTCAAAGGATTCATCAATCATCTCGACTTCGCCAGAAGCCTGTGGTTGAACGCGGGCCGCATCGACAGGGCTACGAGCCTGGTCGAAGAATTGATTTTGGCCGTACCCGCCAGCGCCGTCGCGTGGAACATCAAGGGCATCCTGCACGAGATCAAGCACGAAACCGACCTGGCCGAAGCGGCCTATCGCCATGCGATTAGCCTCAACCCGGATCTGCTGCCGCCTCATACCAACTTGGCCAACATCTGTGAAGCCAGCAATCGCGTGAGCGAAGCAAAAAAAGAAGCCAATACCGCGTTACGTTTGGCACCTGCGGATGACGGCAGCAACCATTCGGCAATCGCCGGCGCGCACCTGTTGGCGGCAAGGCTTGCGCGACGAGAGGCGGACTACCCGCTTGCACTCAAACATGTCGCCGCTGTCGAAGCCTCTCCCAGCACTGCTCAATTGGCAATGATGGCGTTGTTCGAACGCGCCAAGGTACTGGATCTGCTAGGCGACACGGATCGAGCAATCGACTGTTTTGCGCGCGCCAACGCATCTGCTCAGGCCGATCCCGGCGTCGACGATCCGCTCGGCAACAAGTTTTCACGGGGGGTTGACTACCTGCTGGAACTCGTAGACCGCGGCTGGTTGGGCTCGTGGCGTCTGCCACCGCATGAAATGGAATCAGATGAATCTTCGCCCGTATTCCTGCTCGGGTTTCCACGCTCTGGCACAACACTGCTCAACACCATCTTGTACAGCCACAGTGCCGTCCAAGTGCTTGAGGAGGAGCAAACGTTTGCCGAAGCCTTGGTAATGGCACGTCAGATGCCTGGTGGCTATCCGCATTCGATCTCGCGGTGTGATGGGCTGGATGCGCAAATGTTGCGTGAAAAATACTGGCGTGCCGTCAGCCGCCGAGGCACACGACGCGCCGACACGCTATTGGTAGACAAGTTTCCGTTTTATCTCACTCTGGCTGGAGCGATCCACGTCGTCTTCCCCCACGCAAAGTTTCTGTTCGCCTTGCGCCATCCCTGCGACGCCGTACTGAGCTGTTTCATGCAGGACTTCCGCGTCAATGATGCGATGGCCAACTTTCGCACGCTCGCCGACACCGCATCGCTCTACAACCGCACGATGCGCCTTTGGCAGGCGTTCCGCGACCAGTTGCCGCTGGATGTGCATACCATCCGCTACGAGGCTCTGGTGGAGGATTTCGACGGCCAAGTGCAGGGGTTGTGCGACTTCCTCGGCCTGCCGTTCGAAACACAACTGCGGCAGTTCTCGACGAAGGCTCTGGATCGCGGCAAGATCAACACGCCCAGCTACGAGCAGGTCAGCCAGCCGATCTACCGGCAAGCCCGCGGCCGCTGGGAGCGTTACCGCAAACACCTCGAGCCGCACCTGCCGCTGCTGCAGCCGTGGATCGAGCGCTTCGGGTATTGACGTGCAGCGATGATGGGTCGGTACTGGAGCGGGAAGGATCTGCCCCCCGCTCCCTGCGTCACCAGATGATCACCCGCTTGTCCGGCGCCACCCACATCTTGTCTCCGGGCTTGACGTCGTAGGCCTTGAAGAAGCCGGGTTGGTTGACCACCGTACCCATCACGCGATCGACCGGGATCGAATGCGGGTCGGCCTTGATCTGCGCGATCATCGCGTCCTCGCGCATCTTGTTGCGCCACACCTGTGCAAAGCCGGCGTAAAAGCGCTGCGGGCCGGTCATGCCGTCGATCACCGGCGCGGGCTTGCCGTGCAGCGAGATCAAGTAGGCCTTGTAGGCGATCGCCAGGCCCGAGTTGTCGGCGATATTCTCGCCCAGCGTGAGCTCGCCATTGAGGTGGTAGCCCTTGACCGGCTCGAATGCCGAATACTCGGCGACCAGCGCCTTGGTCTTGGCGGCAAACTTTTCGTGATCTTCCTTCGTCCACCAGTCGTGCAGGTTGCCCTGGCCGTCGTACTGCGAGCCTTCATCGTCGAAGCCGTGGCTGATTTCATGACCGATCACCGCACCGATGGCGCCGTAGTTGACCGCGTCGTCGGCGGCCGGGTTGAAGAACGGCGCTTGCAGGATCGCCGCCGGAAACACGATCTCGTTCATCTCCGGGTTGTAGTAGGCGTTGATCGTCTGCGGGGTCATGCCCCATTCGCTGCGGTCGATGGGCTTGCCGAGCTTGTTGATTTCGCGGTCGTATTCGAACTCCGAGGCGCGCGCAAGGTTGCCCAGCAGGTCGTTGCGGTCGATCGTCAGCGCCGAATAATCACGCCACTTGTCCGGGTAGCCGAGCTTGAGCATGTAGGTGGCCAGCTTGGCCTGCGCCTGTTTCTTCGTCTCCGGGCTCATCCAGTCGAGCGTGTCGATGCTGGTCTTGTAGGCCGCCAGCAGGTTGTGCACCAGTTCGGTCACCCGCTGCTTGCTGGACGCCGGGAAATACCGGGCCACATACACTTGCCCGAGCTGCTCGCCCAGCGCCTGGCTGATCAGGCTCATGCCGCGCTGCCAGCGCGGGCGGTTCTGCGGCACGCCGCGCACGGCGGTGCCGTAGAAGGCGAAGTTTTCATCCACGAACGCCTTGCTCAGGTACGGCGCGGCCGAATGCAGTGCCTGCCAGCGGAAGTACGCCCTCCACGTCGCCACCGGCGTGTTCTTGATGATGCCGTCGAGCGCCTTGAAGTAGCTGGGCTGACTGACGATGACGTAATCGACCTTGCCGGCCACACCGGCATCGGCCAAGTAGGTTTTCCAGTCGAAGCCCGGCATCAGCGCCGGCAGGTCGGCGAGCATGACCTTGTTGTAGAGCTTGTTGGGGTCGCGGTTCTCGACTTTCGTCCACTGGATCTTCGCCAGTTCGGTCTCGAGCGCCACCACGTCGGCCGCCTCGACTTTGGCGTCGGCGTCACCGGCCAGCGCCAGCATGCGCTCGACGTGCGCCTGATAGGCGTCACGCTTGGCCTTCAGATCGTCCTTCAGGTAATAGTCGCGGTCGGGCATGCCCAAGCCGCTTTGGCCGAAGTCGATCACGTATTTGGTAGAATCCTTGTTGTCCTGGTGCACGCCGCCGCCGAACGGGCCATCCACGCCGATCCGGGCCAGATGCGCCATCAACGCCGGCAGGTCGGCCGTGCTCTTGATCGCCGCGATACGGTCGAGTTCGGGTTGCAGCGGCTTCAGGCCCAACGCATCGACGCGCGCCTCGTCCATGTAGCTGGCGTAGAGGTCGCCGATCTTGCGCTCGCCGGCGTTTTGCGGCGATTTCTGCGCCTGCTCGACGATCGTGCGCAGGTTTTCCTGGGTCTTGTCGTACAGCACGGTGAAAGCGCCGTAGCTGGGCTTGTCGGCGGGGATCTGCGTGGTCGCCAGCCAGTGGCCGTTGATGTAATCGTAGAAGTTGTCCTGCGGGCGCACCGATTTGTCCATCCCGGCGGTGTCGATGCCGGAGGTCAGCGGCGCGGCGGCACCGGCGATGCCGGTCAGCAGGGACATGCCGATGGCGGCGGCGAGAATGCGTTTCATGCGGACTCCTTGGGCAAATGGATGGACGATGGCGGGCGCAACGCAGTGCGGCGACCGCGCACACTAACAGGCTGCCGAGGGTGCGGCATGGGCCGAAAGTTGGGGGACTCGGGACTTGGTGCGTAGTGTGCGCAATTGCGTCTCAGCGCCACCCTTTCGACGTGAGACAATGATGAGTCGCTTTTCGTGGGGTGTGCCGGTGAAACTGCCTCTGCATTGGCTTGCCGTGCTGGTCTTGCTGTGCCTGACCGCCGGTGCTCGCGCCTCGATCCGCCCGGTGGCGGTGGGCGAAGTGCCGACCCTGAAGCCCGACGAGGGCCTGCTGCTGGTCGATGTCGATACGCAGACGCCGATCGACGCGCTGCGCTTCGTCCAGCCGGGCAACGACACCGGCAGCAAGACGATCACCGACCTGCCCAAGGGACAGACCACGCGCCTGTACGTGGTGACCGCCGGCAGCTACCACTGGAGCCGGCTGGAGTTCACCAGCCACGACCACTGGTTCTTCCTCGAACTCAACCGGTATCCTGAACTCGCGTTCGAGGTTCGTCCGGGCGTGATCAACTACCCCGGCGATTTCCTGTACCGTCCGAGTAACCGCATCGCGGTGCGGGTGCCCAATCGCGCCCTGGTCGGAATCGATTGGCTGCGCGCCAACGCACCGGGCGTGTACACACGCTTCGATTTCGACTACAGCGGCCACTATCCGGACCCGTTCCCGGCGTTCTACAAGGCCGCTCTGACCGCACACCCGACCCTCACCGATGCCGACCTGCAACGTACTTTGCCGGCACCGGCCGCCGGCACGCTGCCCATTCCCATCGAGGAGTTGTTCCGCAAGCCGCGCGTGCGCAGCGTGCGCATGAACCCGCGCGGCGATCTGGTGGCCGAGATCACCTACGCCGACAAGGGCTGGCACGTGGACGTGATCGACCTTGGCGCCGAGCAAGCCACGCGGGTGCTCGATCTGGATTACGACATCACCGGTTTGCAGTGGATTTCCGACCAGACGCTGGCGGTCACCGCCGGAACTGCGGCGCCCGTAGTGCGCGTGTTCCACATCGGCGCGGCCGGGCCCAAGGGCCGCCAGCACACCGGATATGCGATTCCGGTGTCGGGCGTCATCCTCGCGGCGATTCCCGGCAAGCCAGATCACGTGTTGTTCCAGCACGGGTCCTCGCTGTATGACCTCGACATCTCAAGCGCCGACGCGTTCTTGCGCAACCAGTTCGCCTTCAATGCGCAGATCGACCGCGGCTTGCATGGCGTGCTGCACTGGTTCGTCGATGGCAACGCGCAGCCGCGTGCGGCGGTGGTGCGCGACCGCGACGGCTATGCGTTGTATTGGGGCAGCAATGGGTCGTTCCGGCAGGTGCTGCGGATCGACCCCGCTGACCCCATCTTGCCCTTGGCCGTGTCTGCCGACGGCAGCGCGATCTACGCGTTGACCGACAAGGATCGCGCGCAGCGCGAACTGGTGGAAATCGATCCAAAAACCGGCGCGATCGCGCGCACGGTCTACAGCAAGCCTGGCCGGGACATCGAACTGGCGGTGGCCGACACGCACGGCAACCTGATCGGCGCCGGTTACCTTGACGACGGCTTGCTCGTCACGGCGTTCTTCGATCAAGCCAACGCCGCGATCGAAGGTCGCATCGCCAAGGCCTTCCCGGGCGAGGCGGCATTGATCGTCGGACGCAGCGACGCCGGCACGCAGTTCCTCGTATTGGTCACCGGCAGCGACCGCCCCGGGCAGTTCTACCATTTCGACGCAACGGCTGGGACCGCCGAGTTGATCGACGACAGCAAGCCTTGGCTGTCGAAGGATCACCTGGCAAGCGCCAAGGTCATCCAGACCAAGGGTAGCGACGGCCTGCCGATCGAGGCTTACCTCACCATGCCGGTGAACGCGAAGGGGCGCGTACCGCTGATCGTGTACGCGCACGGTGGCCCGATCGGGTACCGAGACAGCTTGGGCTTCGATCCGTCGGTACAACTGTTCGCTTCGCTGGGCTACGCCGTGCTGCAAGTGAATTTCCGCGGCTCTGAAGGCTACGGCAAAGCGTTCCGCGAAGCCGGCGAGCACCACTACGGCAGCCTGATCGAGGACGACATCGACGCCGCCACCCGTGCCGCGCTCGCGCAATATCCGCTCGACGACCAGCGCGTCTGCGCCGTCGGCGCCAGCTACGGCGGCTTTTCCGCGATGATGTCGGCGATCCGCTGGCCGGGGCGCTTCCGCTGCGTGGTGTCCATCTCGGGCCCCACCGACCAGTTGCTGATGTTCAGCGCCAGCGATACCGGCGCGTATGCGAAGGGGCGTACTGCGCTCGTCAAAGCAATCGGCGATCCAATGACGGATGCCGAGCGGATGCGTACCGCTGCGCCGATCTACCGCTACCAGGAACTCAGCGTCCCGGTGATGTTGGTGCACGGCACCGAAGACCCGCGCGTGGATTACGAAAACACCCGACGGATGGTACGCATGCTCAACATCGCCGGCCGCGAGCCGGTGCTGCTCACGCTTCCCGGTGAGGGGCACGGCCACTGGTCGGATCAGGATGAGAAAACTCTGTGGACCGCAGTCGCCGGCTTCCTGCGCGCGCATCTGGACGCCAAGCCGCCGGCATAGGCGGTGCGGCGAGGATGAGGCGAACGGCCAGATGCGCGCTGCTAACGGCGAACGGGCAGATGCGATCTGCTAACGGCGAACAGTTTCCCTGCGCTGGGTCGTGTCAACGAGCGAGCAACCCGCTGGTAAAGCGCCCGCGACACATGGTCATCCCGAGCACCGCGAGAGATCTGTTGGTTCTCATCAATGACGCAAGAGCAAATCCCTCGCTACGCTCAGAATGACAGTGCACAACAGGCAGGAAGGGTCGAGCGAATGCGAGACCCATCTTGCCCGTTCCCCGCTCCCCGTTCCCTGCTCCCTGCTCCCTGCTTCCCCGGCTCCCGGCCGTCAATCCACCAGATTGCGCCCGTGGAACAGCTCCTCGATCTCGCGCTTGAGCTGGGCCTCGATGCGCAGGCGTTCCTTGAACGAGAGGTTCTTGGCCTTCTCCTCGAACAGGTAGGTGTCGAGGTCGAACTCCTTGACGTGCATCTTGGTGTGGAACAAGTTCTCCTGATACACGTTGACGTCGATCATCTCGTAGTGCGCGCGGTGCGGCTTGGACAGGAAGTCCTGGATCGAGTTGATCTTGTGGTCGATGTAGTGCTTCTTGCCCTTCACGTCACGGGTGAAGCCGCGCACGCGGTAGTCGCACACGACGATGTCCGATTCGAAGCTCTCGATCAGGTAGTTCAACGCCTTCAAGGGCGAGATCACCCCGCAGGTGGCCACATCGATATCGGCACGGAAGGTCGCGATGCCGTTCTGCGGATGGGTTTCCGGGTAGGTGTGAACGGTGATGTGGCTTTTGTCCAGATGCGCCACCACGCTGGCATCCTCGGCGTGCTCGCGCATGGCGCCGCTGATCGCCTCCGAACCGACGTCCTTGCGGTCGATGACGGGTTCTTCGGAAATCAGGATGGTCACCGACGCGCCCTGTGGGTCGTAGTCCTGGCGGGCGACGTTGAGGATGTTGGCGCCGATGATCTCGGCCACGTCGGTGAGGATCTGGGTCAGGCGATCGGCGTTGTATGCCTCGTCGATGTACTCGATGTAGCGCTGGCGCTGCTCGTCGGAGATCGCGTAGCAGATGTCGTAGATGTTGAAGCTCAACGACTTGGTCAGGTTGTTGAAGCCCTGAAGCTTCAGACGCGGCAGCGGCTTGACCACGGCATTCCTCCCACCCGGCGAACACGTTTCGGGCCGCGATTATCGGCCAAAGCGCCACGGATGCAAGAGACGCGTTGCCCAAAGCGGCAACTGGCCCTAAGCTGCGCCCTTGCCAGCCCGCCACGGGCACCCTCCAGGAACGGCCATGGCCAAAGTCGCCCACCTGCTTCCCCACGCCCTGCTGCGCCCGCTGATCTCCTCCGAACTGGCGCCGGACGCGACCACGCTCGAGCGCTTCCTCGGCTACTGCCACCGCCGGCGTTACCCCAATCGCACCGACGTGTTCCGGCCCGGCGACCCGGCCGACAGCCTGCACTACGTGGTCAGCGGCACCTTGTCGATCATCAGTGAGGAGCCCGACGGCCGCGAGCTGGTGCTGTCCTATCTCAACCCGGGCGATTTCATCGGCGAACTGGGTCTGTTCGTCAAGACCGACCACCGCGAGGTGCTGCTGCGCACGCGCAGCCCGGTGGAAGTGGCCGAGATCAGCTACGAGCGTCTGCTGGCGCTGTTCCACGGCCCGCTGGCCACCGAGTGCCCGCGGCTGATGTACGCGATCGCCTCGCAGCTCGCCAAGCGCCTGCTCGATACCAGCCGCAAGGCCAGCCGTCTGGCGTTCATGGATGTTTCCGGGCGCATCTTGCGCACCCTGCTCGACCTGTGCGAAGAGCCCGAGGCGCTCAGCCACCCGGAAGGCACCCAGATCCGCGTCTCCCGACAGGAACTGGCGCGCATCGCCGGCTGCTCGCGCGAGATGGCCGGGCGCGTGCTCAAGCAGATGCAGGCCGACAAACTACTGCACGCCCGTGGCAAGACCATCGTGGTCTATCGCGCCACCCGCGGCGGATGACACAAACCAGCGCGCCGCGGCCGCTGCTGCGGCCGGTGTTGCCCTCCGACGCGGCCGCGATCGGTACGCTGCTCGGCGTACTGGGCTACCCGTGCACGCGCGAAGAAGCGCTGGCACGCATCCAGCGCGCCGGCCCCGACCCGCGCCAGCGCGTGCTGGTGGCCGATCAGCACGGCGAACTGGCCGGCCTGATCGCGATGAACGTGCGCTACTCGTTCGTGCACGGCGTGGACATCTGCCACATCGCCGCACTGGTGGTGGCGCCGAACTGGCAGCGCCGCGGCATCGGCCAGCAGTTCCTGCACGAGGCGCAGCGCTGGGCGCGCGCGCGCAACGCGGCACGCATCGAGGTCGCCAGCGCAACCCATCGCACCGACGCACACGCGTTTTACCGTCGCTGCGGTTACCCGGAAACCGGCCTGCGCTTCGTGCGCCGGTTGGGGGATGCGTGAGGGCAAGGCGGCAGTGCTCTTGCTCGCGCGCGTAGCGCGTGACCGCCTTGTTGCGTGCGTCGGCACTCTCATCGAACAAGCGGCGAATCTTCTGCCTAGCTCGGGCAGACAAACGGGCGACAGGGCTCAACCGGCAAATAGACGGCGAAGTTCCGCACCCGGATCGTCCGCCCGCATGAACGTCTCGCCGACGAGAAAAGCATGCACGCCCGCATCGCGCATCTGCGCCACGTCCGCGCGCGTGGCGATGCCGCTTTCGGTGACGAGGATGCGCCCCTGCGGCACGCGCCCGCGCAGCGCCAGCGTGGTATCGAGCGAAACCTCGAACGTGCGCAAGTTGCGGTTGTTGATGCCGAGCAAGCGCGCCGGCACGGCCAGCGCGCGTTCGACTTCGGCGGCGTCGTGGGCTTCCACCAGCACGTCCATGCCGAGGTCGGCCGCAAGCGGGGAGAGTTCCAGCAATGCCGCGTCGTCGAGCGCGGCGACGATCAACAAGATGCAGTCGGCACCCAGCGCGCGCGCTTCGTACACCTGGTACGGGTCGATGATGAAATCCTTGCGCAGCACCGGCAGCGCGCAGGCAGCGTGCGCTTGCCGCAGGTACGCATCTGAACCCTGGAAAAAATCCACATCGGTGAGTACCGACAAGCAGGCCGCACCGCCGGCTTCGTAGCTGCGCGCGATGGCGGCCGGATCGAAGTCGGCACGGATCACGCCCTTGCTCGGGCTGGCCTTTTTCACCTCGGCGATCACTGCCGCCTGCCCACGATCAATGCGCACCTGAATGGCATCGGCAAAGCCGCGCACGGGCGGTGCATCCTTGCTGCGGGCGATGAGTTCGGTCAACGGCACGCGCATCGAGCGTTCGGCGACCTCCTGCGCCTTGCGCGCGAGAATCTTGTGCAGCACGTCGGCCATCTAGCGATCCGCGCGCGGGCCGGCGTAGGCGCGCTCGACCTTGGCCACGCGCAGCTCGAAGTGCTCGTACCACTCCAGCCGACCGCGCTTGCGCACGGCGGTGTGCTCGGCGTGGTGCTTCCACGCCGTGATCGCCGCCTCACTGTCCCAATAACTCACGGTGATGCCGAACCCGTCGGCACCGCGCACGCTCTCGATGCCCAGAAATCCAGCCTGCTGCGGCGCCAGCGCCAACATGCGTTCGGAAGCCTCGTAATAACCCAATGGATCGGCGTCGGTGCGCTGGCTGGAAAAGATCACCGCGAAGTACGGCGGTTCGGGGGTGCTGGCGAAGGAGTCTGCGCTCATCGCGGGTCTCGTGGCGTGGGAATCGGCAAGGATCGGCAGCCTAGCAGTTTGCGACGCCAAGGCGCTGCGTGGCGTCGATGAAATCGTCGAGCTTGCGCCGCGCCGCGCCGCTGGCGATGGTGGCCCGCGCCAGCGCAATGCCGGCTGCGATGTCGGGCACCACGTCGGCCGCGTACAGCGCCGCGCCGGCGTTGAGCGCCACCACCTCGCGCGGCAGCCCCGGCGTGTCGGCCAGCGCATCGAGCAGCATCGCCTTCGATTCGCCCGCGTCGGCTACCTTCAGGTTGCGGGTAGCGGCCATGGCGATGCCGAAATCCTCCGGGTGCACCTCGTATTCATGCACCTGACCATCGCGCAGTTCGGCCACCCGCGTGGAGGCGCCGAGGGATACCTCGTCGATGCCATCGCGCCCCCATACCACCAGCGCATGGCGCGCACCGAGCCGTTGCAGCACGCGCGCCTGGATGCCGACCAGGTCGGGATGGAACACGCCCATCAGGATGTTCGGCGCGCCGGCCGGATTGGTCAGGGGGCCAAGGATGTTGAACAACGTGCGCACGCCCAGCTCACGGCGCACCGCAGCCACGTGCCGCATCGCCGGGTGGTGGTTGGGCGCGTACAGGAATGCCAGCCCGGTTTCGCGCAGGCATTGCGCGACCTGCGCCGGTTGCAGGTCGATGCGCGCGCCGAGCGCTTCGAGCACGTCGGCACTGCCCGACTTCGACGACACCCCGCGGTTGCCGTGCTTGGCCACCTTCGCGCCCGCAGCGGCGACCACGAACATGCTGGCGGTGGAAATGTTGAAGGTGTTGGAACCATCGCCGCCGGTGCCGACGATGTCCACGAATCGGGACGTATCGCCATCCACGTCCACCTTCGCCGCGAACTCGCGCAGCACGCTGGCGGCACCGGCGATCTCGCCGATGGTTTCCTTCTTCACCCGCAGCCCGGACAAGATCGCCGCGACCAGCGTCGAGGAGACTTCGCCACGCATGATCTGCCGCATCAAATCCACCATCTCGTCGTGGAAGATCTCGCGGTGTTCGATGGTGCGCTGCAGGGCTTGCTGGGGAGTGATGGGCATTTTCGTGACTCGGGACTCGGGGTAAGCGGCGACACCAGCGAACCTTTCCCCGATCATGCCAAACAACCGACCATCTGCAACCGCCCACACCGGACAAGGCCCGTGGTGGAAGCCGGACACGAACGGCGTCGTAAGCTCGGGTCGGCTTCTACGAGTCCCGAGTCCCGATTCCCGAGTCCCGGCCCTCCAGAAAATTCCGCAACAGCGCATGCCCGTGCTCGGTCAGGATCGACTCGGGATGGAACTGCACGCCCTCGATGCGCAAGCTCTTGTGGCGCAGGCCCATGATCGCCTCGACGTCGCCATCTGCATCTTGCGTCCACGCGGTGACCTCAAGGCAATCGGGCAAGCTGTCGCGTTCGACCACCAGCGAGTGGTAGCGCGTGGCCTGAAAGGGCGCGGGCAACCCGGCGAACACGCCTTGCCCGCGATGGTGCACCGGCGAGGTCTTGCCGTGCATGATCTTGCCGGCACGCACCACCGCGCCGCCGAATGCTTGCCCAAGCGCCTGATGCCCGAGGCACACGCCGAGAATGGGGATACGCCCGCCCAGTTGCGTGAGCACGTCCAGCGACACGCCCGCATCATCAGGCGTGCCGGGGCCCGGCGAGATCACGATATGCGAGGGCGCACGCGCCTCGATGCCCGCCACGTCGATGGCATCGTTGCGCATCACTTCGACCTCCTGCCCCAACTCCCCGAAATACTGCACGAGATTGAAGGTGAAGCTGTCGTAGTTGTCGATCATCAGCAGCATAAAAGGCCTATCTGCTTGTTTTGCATAACGCATCTGATGAAATCATCACTCCGATACCCGCATGGATACCCGCACTACGTTGGGTACCCATGCAGACGGCCAATCGGCGCCAGACAGGCATTCTTGCACGTATCCCGCGGCTACCAAACGAACGGAACACGTGCCGCTTATGCACTGCGGCCCGCACCAGACCCGACGGCGACACGCGGCCGCACCGTGCCTTGTGTCCGCAAGAATTGGCTAGACTTGGCCAGCTGAAGCCAACAGGGGCGAAGCCACGACGTGACCGGTTCCTACGGGGAAATTCTCACGCTCGACGAAGTTGCCGCCTACCTCAAGGCAGGCAAGCGGACGGTCTATCGCTTCGCCCAGAACGGGGACATCCCGGCCTTCAAGCTTGGGGGCACTTGGCGCTTCCGCCGCTCCGAGCTGGAGCGCTGGATCGACGCCAACAGCAACCAGCACAAGACGACGGGCAAGGGGCGTCGCTGATGGAGATCCTCGACAACATCAATCACCTCTTCGGCGACGACCTCAAGCAAGCGCTCGCACCGGGTGCCAAGCTCAAGATCGCCGCCTCCTGCTTCTCGATGTACGCCTACGAGGCGCTGAAGGCTGAGCTGGGGCAGGTCGAAGAGCTGCGATTCATCTTCACCTCGCCCACGTTCGTGGCCGACGAAGTCACCGATCAGGTAAAGCGTGAGCGGCGTGAATTCCACATTCCCAAGCTGAACCGGGAACGCAGCCTCTACGGCAGCGAGTTCGAGATACAGCTGCGCAACAAGCTTACCCAGCGCGCGATTGCCCGCGAGTGCGCCGACTGGCTGCGCCGCAAGGCGAAGTTCCGCAGCAACCGCAGCAAGGCGCCCATGCAGCAGTTCGCCGGCGTCCAGGCTCCCAAGGGGGCCACGGCATACATGCCGCTGCATGGCTTCACTGCCGTCGATCTGGGCTACCAACAAGGCAACGCCGTCTCCAACTTCATCAACAAGCTGGACGACCACGCCTCCACGGCAACGTATCTGAACCTGTTCGAGCAAATCTGGAACGACGCCGAAAAACTCGAAGACGTCACGGCACAAATCTGCCAGCACATCGCTTCCGTGTATCAGGAAAACTCCCCGGAAAGCGTCTACTTCCTGATGCTCTACAACATCTTCAACGAGTTCCTCGACGATCTCGACGAAGACGTGCTACCCAACGATCGCACGGGCTATCAGGACACGTTGATCTGGAACAAGCTCTTCAACTATCAGCGCGACGCTGCCACCGGCATCATCAACAAGCTGGAGACCTACAGCGGCTGCATCCTCGCCGACAGTGTGGGCCTGGGCAAAACGTTCACCGCGCTGGCCGTCATCAAGTATTACGAGCTGCGCAACAAGTCGGTGCTGGTGCTCTGCCCCAAAAAGCTGGCGGACAACTGGCTCAACTACAACCGCAACCTGAAAACCAACCTGTTCGCGAAAGATCGATTCAGCTATGACGTGCTCTGCCACACCGACCTTTCCCGCACCAGCGGCGAGTCCTTCGGCGCGCCGCTCAATCGCATCAACTGGGGCAACTACGACCTGGTGGTCATCGACGAGTCGCACAACTTCCGCAACAACGATGCGGTGAAGGAGCGCGAGACCCGCTACCAGAGACTGATGCGCAAGGTGATCCGCGAAGGCGTCAAGACCAAGGTGCTGATGCTCTCGGCCACGCCCGTCAACAACCGCTTCAACGACCTGCGCAACCAGCTGGCGCTAGCCTACGAGGGTGACTCTGAAAACCTCAACAAGAAGCTGCGTACCAGCAAGTCTGTGGAAGAAGTGTTCCGCAACGCGCAGCGTGCCTTCAACGCTTGGTCGCTGTTGCCGCCGGAGCAGCGCACACCGCGCGCCATCCTCGACGCATTGGATTTCGACTTCTTCGAGCTGCTGGACAGCGTCACCATCGCCCGCTCGCGCAAGCATATCCAGACGTTCTACGACACCCGCGACATCGGCCCCTTCCCGGAGCGCTTGAAGCCACTGTCGTTTCGCTGCCCGCTGACCACGCGGACGGACGTGATGAGCTTCAACGAGATTTTCGAGCAACTCGCCAAGCTCAATCTCGCGATCTATACCCCATTGAGCTACATCCTGCCCAGCCGCATCAAGAAATACGAGGAGATGTACGACACCCAGGTATCGGGCGGCGGCGGCGCGCTACGCCAGATAGATCGCGAGCAAAGCCTGAAGAAGCTGCTCACCGTCAACCTGCTCAAGCGCCTGGAAAGCTCGGTCGATGCCTTCCGGCTGACCTTGAAGATGCTGCAAGACAACCACCAGCGCACCTTGGGCAAGGTCGAAGCCTTCGATACCAACGGCGGCAAAGGCAGTGTAAGCGACCAAACCGCTGCGCTCGACAATCTGGATGCCGAGGAGGACGACTGGCTGGACGAAGAAAGCAGCGATTTCAACGTGGGTGGCAAGGTCAAGATCGACCTGGCGGACATGGATCTGCCGCGCTGGCAGTTCGATCTGCAGCGCGACCTCGACGTGATCGCCATGCTGTTCGCGGAGATGGAGAAGATCACGCCCGCGGATGATGCCAAGCTGCAGCACCTGAAAGCCTTGCTGCACGACAAGATCGCCCACCCGATCAATCCCGGCAACAAGAAGGTGTTGATCTTCACCGCCTTCGCCGATACCGCCGACTACCTCTACACCGACCTGGCGCCAGAGTTGTGGGCCAAGGGGCGGCTGCACAGCGCCAAGGTCACCGGCAGCTCCCGGCCTAAATCCAATCTCGCTACTCGCTACGACTTCCAGGAACTGCTAACACTGTTCTCGCCGCGCTCGAAGGAAAAGGCCATCGTGCTGCCGCAGGAGCCGGCCGAAATTGACCTCTTGATCGGCACCGACTGCATCTCCGAAGGCCAGAACCTGCAGGACTGCGACTACCTCGTCAATTACGACATCCACTGGAACCCGGTGCGCATCATCCAGCGCTTCGGGCGCATCGACCGAATCGGCTCGCCAAACAGCCGCATCCAGTTGGCTAGCTTCTGGCCCGACATCTCGCTGGACGAGTACATCAATCTCAAAGAGCGCGTGGAAAGCCGCATGACCATTGTCGACGTCACCGCCACTGGCGACGACAACGTGCTCTCGGCCCAGGCCAACGACGTGGCTTACCGCAAGGAGCAACTGCGGCGGCTGCAGGAGGAAGTGATCGAGCTGGAAGACGTGAAGGCAGGCGTGTCGATCACCGATCTCGGCCTCAATGACTTCCGCATGGATCTCTTGAACTACGTCAAGGCCCACGGCGAGTTGAAGAATGCCCCCAACGGCTTGCACGCTGTGGTTCCTGCCGACGCGCAGATCGGCTTGCCGCCCGGCGTGCTCTTCACCCTGCGCAATCGCAACGCGGGCATCAATCCGACAGCCAACCAGCCTCAGCACAACCGCCTGCACCCGTACTACCTGATCTATATCGGCAGCGACGGCGACGTCGTCCACGACCAGACCGAAGTGAAGCGCCTGCTCGATCTGGCGCGCACCTGCTGCAAAGGGTCGGACGAACCTTTCCTCCCGCTGTGCGAGCAGTTCAACCGGGAGACTGCGGACGGCCGCAACATGCAGGCCTACTCCGACCTCTTGGGCAAGGCCATCCGCTCGATGGTCGAAGTGAAGGAAGAGAAAGACATCGACAGCCTGTTCTCCGGCGGCAAGACCACGGCCCTGACCCAGACCATCGCTGGATTGGACGACTTCGAGCTGATCGCGTTCCTTGTAATAGTGAAGGGTGAAAGGTGAAGAGTGAAATGGCGAGCGACATCAAGGAGCGGACGTTCGCGTTCGCTGCGCGGGTGGTTCGCCTATGCCAGATGCTGGACGCTGCGCCGGGGGTGTCGCGCACGATGGCGGACCAGTTGCTGCGTTCGGGTACCTCGGTAGGCGCGAACGTGGAGGAGGCCCATGGCAGCCAGAGCAAAACCGACTTCACCGCCAAGATGTACATCGCCTGCAAGGAAGCCCGCGAAACGCATTACTGGCTACGCCTGCTGATCGCCACCGATATCGTCCCCGAGGGAAAGCTGGCTCCCATGCTGGACGAGTCCAACCAGCTTGTCGCCATCCTCACCAGCATCGCCAAGACCGCCAAGAATGGCAGGAACCACGATGCCTGACCATTTCACTCTTCACCCCTCACTCTTCACTTTTCCCGCAAGCTGTGCTTTCGGGAAAGTCGTCCCCAAGGCGAAACTCTACGAACACGGCTCGGCCAGCGCTCGCCTCAAAGGCCTGTTCGCCGAACAGGTCGAACAGATCGTCTGGCAGTACAAGCTGGCGCCCGAAACGACCAATCTTCCTGCCTCACCCGGCGTACCGGAGATCCTGGTCTTCCGTGTGCAGCTCAGGGCGCCGGAACTTCACCACGACATCCTGCGCTGCATCGACAAGGCCATCCCCTTTCCGATCCTGTTCGAGCTGCACCATGAGGATCGCCTTCAGGTAGTCGGTTGCTACAAGCGTCCGAGCGAGGGTGAGGCTGGCCGCTGGGTATGCTCGGACTATTTCGCTACTGATTGGATCGCCGCCGAGAGTCCACGCGCAACTCTCCCGGTCGCGCTGAATCTGGGCGGGTTGTACGAACAGGTGCTGCATGCGCTGATCCCGCTTACCCATCGCCCAAACGAGTCGCTGCCAGCGCTGGTCGAACGCGAGAGCAAGGTACGTATGCTGCGGAAGGAGATGGACAAGGTGATCTCACAGCTTGCGACGGAGCGGCAGTTCAATCGCAAGGTGGAGATCAATGCCACCCTCAAGGCCCTGCGCGCCGAACTGCAAGGACTCACCCCATGACCGATACGGCCCTGCAAGCCCTCAAACAGCACTTCAACCAGCTCGCCCAGTGCATTGGCGAGGACAGCATCGAGTTTTGGTTCGCCCGCGACCTTATGGTGCCCTTGGGTTACAGCCGCTGGGAGAACTTCATGACCGCCATCCAGCGCGCCATCGCGTCTTGCACATCAACGGGTTACGACCCAGACGACCATTTTCGTGACGCCACGAAAATGGTGAGGTGGGCAAGGGCGGCCAACGCCCGGTGGACGACTTCATGCTCAACCGCTACGCCTGCCATCTGGCCGCCCAGAACGGCGACCCGCGCAAACAACCCATCGCCTTCGCCCAGAGCTACTTCGCCCTGCAAACCCGCAAGCAGGAGCTGATCGAGGATCGCATGCGCTTGCAGGCGCGGCTAAAGTCCGATGAGAAGAAGCTGGAAAAGCAATCCGGAAAGCTGCCGAAAAGTGAAGAGTGAAGAGTGAAGAGTGAAAAGCGAGGTTTTCCTATTCACATTCCGCTCTTCGCTCATCATCGGAGATAAATGTGGAAAAACTGAAGGTGTACTCGTCCGGCCTCACCAACTACACGACCCACTCGGGTTGACCGCTCGTCGTCAGTGACGCCCATCCCCGCCAAGGAAAAAGGTCAACAACGATGCAAGAGATCATCTGCCCGCACTGCGGCACCGCATTCAAGATCGATGAAGCCCGCTACGCGGACATCCTGAAGCAGGTTCGCGACAAGGAGTTCGACAAGCAGCTGCATGAGCGGCTGGCGCTCGCCGATCAAGACAAGCGCAACGCGGTCGAGCTAGCCGAAGCCAAGCTCACGAGCGAGTTACAGAAGGAGGCTTTGGTCAAGGATGCCGAGATCAAGGAATTGCAGGCCAAGCTCGATTCCGGCGAGGCGGCGTGCAAGCTCGCCGTAACCGAAGCCCTGAGCCCCGTCGAGAAAGAGCGCAACACGCTCGCCAACGATCTGGCGCAGGCCAAACGCGACCAGCAGTCCGCAGCCAAGCTGGCCGAGGTGACGCTTGCAAACGCGGTACAGAAAGCCGCCGCAGCGAAGGACGCCGAGATTCTGGCGTTGCAATCCAAGCTTGATGCCAGCGAAGTCGCACAGCAGCTCGCCGTCACCAAGGCGGTCAGTGTGGTCGAGAAAGAGCGTGATGGGCTGAAGAACAGTCTCGAACGCGTAGAGCTTGAAAAAAGCCTCGCCGAGAAGTCACTGACGGAAAAGTACGAGACCCAGCTCAAGGATCGCGAAGAGACCATCGACCGCCTCAAGGACATGAAGGCCAAACTGTCGACCAAGATGATCGGAGAGAGCCTTGAGCAGCACTGCGAGACCGAGTTCAACCGCATCCGCGCCACTGCCTTCCCGCACGCCTACTTCGAGAAGGACAACGACGTGCGCAGCGGCAGCAAGGGCGACTTCATCTTCCGTGACCTGGCCGAAGACAGCACCGAAATCGTCTCGATCATGTTCGAGATGAAGAACGAGGGCGACGAAACCGCCAGCAAGAAGAAGAACGAGGACTTCCTGAAGGAGCTCGACAAGGATCGCACGGAGAAGGGCTGCGAATATGCTGTACTGGTTTCCCTGCTTGAACCGGAGAGCGAGCTCTACAACACCGGGATCGTCGATGTGTTCCATCGCTACCCGAAGATGTACGTGGTCCGTCCGCAGTTCTTCATCCCCATCATCACGCTGCTGCGCAACGCCGCGATGAAGTCGCTGGCCTACCGGTCGGAGCTCGCCCTCGTCCGAGCACAGAACGTCGACATCACACGATTCGAGACCCAGCTTGGCGACTTCAAGTCCGCGTTTGGGCGGAACTGGCGGCTCGCCTCCGAAGGCTTCGAGGAGGCCATCAAACGCATCGATGAGGCAATCAAAGACCTGGAGAAGACCAAGGACGCGCTCCACAAGTCAGCGAACAATCTCCGGCTCGCGAACGACAAGGCCGAGGATCTGACGATCAAGAAATTGACTCGGGGCAACCCGACAATGGCAGCCAAATTTGCCGAACTAAAGCATCACGATTCTTCTGACGAAGAATGAACCCCAGGAAGCACACGATGGAAAAGTTGAAGATGCACTCGCCCGACCTGACCCAGAGCAACATCGCGCGGATACGCGGGCTATTTCCGGACTGCGTGACGGAAGGCCCGAGCGAAGATGGCGGCGTGCGGCTGGTGGTGGATTTCGACAAGCTCAAGCAGACCTTGTCCGAATCGCTGGTAGAAGGGCCACAAGAGCGCTACCAGCTCAACTGGCCGGGCAAGCGCGAAGCGCTGCTGAGGGCAAACGCGCCGATTGCCAAGACTCTGCGGCCTTGCCGCGAGGAGAGCGTGGACTTCGACACCACGAAGAACCTGTTCATCGAGGGCGACAACCTGGAGGCGCTGAAGCTGCTGCAGGAGACGTATCTGGGCAAGGTGAAGATGATCTACATCGACCCTCCGTACAACACGGGCAAGGACTTCATCTACAAGGACAGCTTTGCTTCCGAGCAAACGGCTCACGAAATCGAATCAGGTGAGCGCACGGCAGAAGGAGTTCGCCTTGTTGCCAACCCTGAAGGCAACGGGCGCTTTCATTCCAACTGGCTGACCATGATCGCGCCCCGTCTTCGTTTGGCGAAGAACATGCTCACGTCCGATGGCGCCATCTTTGTTTCTTGCGATGAAGGCGAGCACCCACGCTTGCGCCTGGTCATGGACGAGGTTTTTGGCCAATCCAACTTCATAGCCGACATGGTCTGGGCCGCCGGGCGGAAGAACGACTCCAGACTGGTTTCGGTTTCACATGAATACATCGTCTGTTATGCCCGCGACGCTGAATATCTTCGCGAGAAGCAGATCACTTGGCGGCAGCGCAAGAAGGGGCTTGAGGATATCTACGCCAAGCACGACCGCTTGAAGCGCCAGCACGGAGATGACTACAAAGCGATGACCGAAGGGATGAAAGAGTGGTTTCGGTCACTCCCCGATAGTCATCCCTCCAAGGCACATAAGCACTACGCACACGTCGATGTTCGTGGAATTTACTTCCCGGACAACATTTCATGGCCAGGCGGTGGCGGCCCGAAGTATGAGGTGCTTCATCCTGTCACCCGAAAGCCGGTCAAGATTCCTTCCCGTGGCTGGATGACCAGTGATCCCAAGCGTATGCAGGAGTGGATCACCGATGACCGCGTGCATTTTGGCGAAGATGAGAATGCCGTCCCTTGCATCAAGTCCTACCTGAAAGACAAAGAGCAGCAAACACCCTACAGCGTGTTCTATCAGGACGGCCGCGCCGCCTCGAAGCGATTGCGCGCGCTCATGGGCGGCGACCTGTTCGACTTTCCAAAAGACGAGCTGGTGCTGCAGGAGCTTGTCGAGATGCTCACTCAAGGTGACGACATCATCGTCGATTTCTTTGCGGGTTCTTCGACGACAGCTCACTCCGTCATGCTGCAAAACGCGACCGATGGCAGCAATCGCCGTTTCATTATGGTGCAACTCGACGAACCCACAGCTGCGGACACACCGGCTTTTCAAGCTGGCTTCAAGACGATTCCCCAGGTCAGCCGTGAGCGTATCCGACGTGCGGGCCAGAATGTGCTCGCTGGAACTTGTCATGACAGTTGGGACAAGGACACCGGCTTCCGCGTCCTGAAAATCGACACCTCTAACATGGCCGACGTGTACTACACACCCGATGCCGTGACCCAGGAAGGCCTGTTCGCTGCCGTGGACAACATTAAGCCCGGCCGCAGCGCCTTCGACCTGCTGTTCCAGGTGATGCTGGACTGGGGCGTGGACTTGGCCCTGCCCATCGAGAAGAAGACGATCCAGGGCAAGGACGTGTACTTCGTCGACGGCAATGCGCTGGCCGCATGCTTTGATTACGCCGGCAGCATCGACGATGCCTTCGCCAAGGAGTTGGCCACTTACAAACCGCTGCGCGCAGTGTTTCGCGACGCGGGCTTCAGGGACAGCACGGTGAAGATCAACATCGAGCAGATCTTCAAGCTGCTCTCGCCTGCCACTGAAGTGAAGTGCCTGTGAGGTGGCGTGATGGAGCAGGTTGAACTGACGCGGTTGCTGGACGGCCTGATCGCCACCTGGGAAAACGAGGTGGTGGAGTTCAAGCAGGCCAGCAACGACTACAGCACCGACGACATCGGCAAGTATTTCTCCGCGCTGGCCAACGAGGCCAACCTGCGCGGAGCGGATGCCGGCTGGCTGGTGTTCGGCGTAAACAACAAGACGCGCCGCGTGGTGGGCACGGACTACCGCACCAAGGCCGAGCACCTGCAGCAGCTGAAAATGCAGATCACGCAGAACAGCGACCCGCGGCTGACCTTTCGCGACATCCACGTGCTGCCGCACACCGATGGCAGGGTGTTGTTGTTTCAGATTCCTGCCGCACCGCGCGGCATCGCCATTTCGTGGAAGGGCCACTACTACGCGCGTGCCGGGGAAAGCCTGGTCTCGCTGGGCTTGGACAAGCTGGACGAAATCCGCAACCAGACCCTCACTCAGGACTGGACGGCGCAGTTCGTTGCCGACGCCACCTTGGCGGACCTGGACGATGCTGCTGTAGGCAAGGCGCGTGAGTCCTTCGCGCAGAAACACGCCAACAGCTTTGCGCCGGAAGTGGTGGCGGCCTGGCCCCTGGCCACCTTCCTCGATCGGGCACGTCTCACCCGTGAAGGCCGAATCACCCGCACCACCTTGCTCTTGCTGGGCAAGGCCGAATCCGCCCACCGTCTCTCGCCCCACCCCGCACAACTGACCTGGAGCCTGGTGGGCCAGGAGCGCGCCTACGAACATTTCGGTCCGCCCTTCCTGCTGAGCAGCACCCGCCTGTACCAGCGCATCCGCAATATCCAGCTGCGCATCCTGCCGCAGGATGAGCTGGTACCTGTGGAAGTGGCCAAGTACGACCAGAAGATCGTGCTGGAATCCCTGCACAACTGCATCGCGCATCAGGACTACACGCGCAACGGCCGCGTGGTGGTAACGGAGCTGCCCGACCGACTGGTGTTCGAGAACGAGGGCAGCTTTTACGAGGGAAGCCCCGACGATTACATCACGGGCACCAAGCTGCCCCGGCGTTATCGCAATCCCTTTCTCGCCCAGGCGATGGCCGAGCTGAACATGATCGACACCATGGGCTACGGCATCCACGACATGTACGTTCGCCAGGCACGGCGCTACTTCCCGATGCCGGACTACGACCTTGGCGAAGCCGGGGCCGTGAAGATGACGATCTATGGTGGCGTGGTCGACCCGGCTTACAGCCGCCTGCTGATCCAGCGCACCGATCTGCCACTGGCCGACGTGCTGGCGCTCGACCGCGTGCAGAAGAAGCTGGCTATTCCCGACACGGTCGCCGCCCATCTGCGCAAGGCAGGGTTGATCGAGGGCCGCAAGCCGAACTACTTCGTTTCTGCTTCCGTGGCCAAGGCCACGGCCAGCGTGGCGGACTACATCCGCACCCGCGGGCAGGACGACGCCTTCTATCTCAAGTTGATTACCGACTACCTGACCGTCAAGGGCGAGGCCAGCCGGGCCGAGATCAACCAGCTGCTGCTGGACAAGCTGAGCGATGCGCTGAGCGACAAGCAGAAGGCCAACAAGGTCAGCACGCTGCTCACCAAGCTCCGCCGCCAGGGGACGATTGTGAACGCCGGCTCCGACACTGCCCCCAAGTGGCAATTGGCCAAGAAATAAAGAGATTTCAAAGAGGCGCCCAGCATGGCGCTTAAAAATCAATTACTTACATCTCTTTGTGGCCACTGGCCGCAAAGAGCTGCAAAGAGAAGTCGAACTGCATGAAGCTCAAGTTCAAGATACAGCCCTACCAGACCGCTGCCGTACAGGCGGTGGTGGACTGCTTTGCCGGCCAGCCGCCCGCCAGCGCTCGCGCCGTGAGCTACCGCATCGACCCGGGCAAGCAGGCCAAGGGCCAGACCATCGGTAGCACCTTGGGTGGCGGCGACGGCTTCCGGAACGCCGACCTCCTGCTGACCGACCAGGCGCTGCTGGAGAACATCCAGAAGGCGCAGCGCGGCCAGAACCTGACCATCTCCACGACGCTTACCAAGACCAAGGTGTCGCCGGTAAACCTCGACATCGAGATGGAAACAGGCACCGGGAAGACGTACTGCTACATCAAGACGCTGTTCGAGCTGAATCGGCAGTTCGGCTGGAGCAAGTTCATCATCGTGGTGCCATCCATCGCCATCCGCGAGGGCGTGGCGAAGTCGCTGGCGATCACTGCCGACCACTTCCTGGAGACCTACGGCAAGAAGGCCCGGTTCTTCATCTACAACTCCAAGCAGCTGCACCAGCTGGAGAGCTTTTCGTCGGATGCCGGCATCAACGTGATGGTCATCAACGTGCAGGCCTTCAATGCCACCGGCAAGGACAACCAGCGCATCTACCAGGAGCTGGACGATTTCCAGTCGCGTAAACCCATCGACGTCATCAGTGCCAACCGGCCCATCCTGATCCTGGACGAGCCGCAGAAGATGGAAGGCACGGCGACGCTCAAGTCGCTGGAGGCATTCAAGGCCTTGATGGTGCTGCGCTACTCCGCCACCCACAAGACCCGCCACAACCAAGTGCATCGTCTGGACGCACTGGATGCCTACAACCAGAAGCTGGTGAAGAAGATCGCTGTGCGCGGCATCACCATGAAGGGGCTGACCGGTACCCATGCCTATCTGTACCTGCAGTCCATCGAGATTTCGAGCAAGAAGCCGCCCGAAGCCCGCGTGGAGTTCGAGCAGAAGCTCGCCGGCGGCAAGATCAAGCGCGCAGTGCGCAAGCTGAAGAAGGGCGACAACCTGTTCACGCTCTCCGACGAGCTGGACCAGTACCGCCAAGGCTTTGTGGTCTCCGACATCAACGCCAACACCGACACCCTGAGCTTCACCAACGGCGTAGAACTCTCCGTGGGCGATGCGACGGGCGATGTGAACGAGGCCATGCTGCGCCGCATCCAGATCCGCGAGGCGATCAAGGCGCACTTCGACAAGGAACAGGCCTTGTACTCGCAGGGCGTAAAGGTACTGAGCCTGTTCTTCATCGACGAGGTGGCGAAGTACCGCGACTACGCCGCAGCCGACACCAAGGGTGAATATGCGCACATCTTCGAGGAGGAATACACCCAGCACCTCAACGAAGTGTTGCAGCTGGAGGAAACGCCTTACACCCGTTACCTGAAGGGCATCGCCACGGAGAAGACCCACAGCGGCTACTTCTCCATCGACAAGAAGACCAAGCACCTCACCGACCCCACCGTGGCGAAACGTGGCGAGAATGCTGGTCAGTCAGACGATGTAGACGCCTACGACCTGATCCTGAAGGACAAGGAACGCCTGCTGTCGCTCACTGAGCCGGTGCGCTTCATCTTCTCGCACTCGGCGCTGCGTGAAGGCTGGGACAACCCCAACGTATTCGTGATCTGCGCGCTCAAGCACAGCGACAACACCGTCTCGCGTCGTCAGGAAGTGGGACGCGGTCTGCGTCTCGCCGTGAACCAGCAAGGCGAGCGCATGGACAACCCTATCACCGTCCATGACATCAACCTGCTCACCGTGGTGGCTAGTGAGAGCTACAAGGATTTCGTCGCCGGTCTGCAGGAGGACATGACCCAGGCGCTGTCCGAACGCCCGCGCAAAGCCGATGAGCATTACTTCACCGGCAAGGTGCTCAAGACCGAACAGGGCGACGTACCCGTCACGGCGGCCATGGCCAAGCAGATCTACAAGTACCTGCTCAAGAACGATTACACCGATGACAACGACAGCATCACCGGCATCTACCATGAGGCGAGGAAGGATGGCGCCTTGGCCGAGTTGCCCACGGATCTGAAGCCCTACGAGGCGCAAGTCATCGCCCTGATCGACAGCGTCTTCAGCACCGCGCAACTGCCCGACATCGGCGATGGCCGCAAGCCGAAGCGCAATCCGCTCAACGCGAACTTCGACAAGCAGGAGTTCAAGGCGCTGTGGAACCGCATCAACCGCAAGGCGGCCTACAGCGTCCACTTCGACAGCGATGAGTTGGTGAAGAAAGCCGTGGACACCCTCAACAATCCGGCTGCAAACATCGGCCTGCGGGTGACGCCGCTGCAATACATGATCGTGAGCGGCGAGCAGTTGGACGCGGTGGAACGCGAACAGCTAGAAAGTGGCAAGAGCTTTCGCATCGGCGAAAGCGTGGTCGAAAACCACCGCGCCTCCGTCCATTCCGACGTGCGCTACGACCTGATCGGCAAGCTCGCCGAAGGCACCAAGCTCACCCGCCGCACGGTAGCCGACATCCTCAAGGGGATGAACGTCGCAGTCTTCGCACAGTACAAGACCAACCCTGAGAGTTTCATCGCCGAGGCCATCCGGCTCATCAACGAGCAGAAGGCCACCATGATCGTCGAGCACCTGGCCTACGATGCGGTGGAAGAACGCTACGACACGGACATCTTCACGGCCGGGATGACCAAGCAGGACTTCAGCAAGGCCGGCGACAAGCTCAAGCACCACATCTACGACTACGTGCTGACCGACTCCAAGGTGGAACGCGGCTTCGTCACCGAGCTGGATACCTCAAGCGACGTGGTGGTCTACGCCAAGCTGCCGCGCGGCTTCCTGATCCCCACGCCGGTAGGCGACTACAACCCCGATTGGGCCATCAGCTTCAAGGAAGGCGCGGTCAAGCACATTTACTTCGTGGCTGAAACCAAAGGCTCGATTTCCAGCATGGAACTGCGCGAGATCGAGAAAACCAAGATCCAGTGTGCCCGCAAGTTCTTCGACGAGATGAACCGCCACTACGCCCCCGAGAACGTCAAGTACGAGGTAGTGGATAGCTTTGGCAAGCTGATGGAGATCGTGAAGGATAACTCTTCGGCTGCCTTCTGCTTCGTCGGTATGACATGAGGTCATAGACACGCGTGCAATTGAATGCAAGGAATGCAGACAACTCGCGCTTCAATGGCAAGCGCTTCGAGCGTATCAAGTCATTCCCAAGCTACCCGCGCACGCCGTGCGGCAAACGCACCACCACGCGCAGGCCGGGGCCATTGTCCTGCAGCACGACGGTGCCGCCGTGGCGGTGGGCGATGGCGCGTACCAGGCTCAGGCCCAGACCGCTGCCGGCCGAGCCGCGGTGCTCTTCCAGACGCACGAAGCGGTCGAATACGCGTTCGCGATCGGTCGGCGGGATACCGGCGCCGTGGTCGGCGACCACCACCTGCACGGCGTGCGCGTCGGATGAAAGATCCAGGCTCACGCGGCTGCCTTTCGGGGCGTACTTGAGAGCATTGTCGAGCAAGTTGGCCACCAGCTGGAACAACTGGTCGGCATCGCCGCGCAGGGAGCAGGCGGCGGTGTGCACGTCCAGCGCGATGCGGCGATCGGCCGCGACCGGCGCGTAAAACTCCGCCGCGTCCTGCACCACCGGTTCGACCGCGAGCAACGGGTCGTCGGCCTGTGCGGACTGGGCTTCGATGCGGGTCAGGCGCAGCAGCGCGCCGAAGGTGGCCAGCAACTGGTCGGTTTCGGCGGTGGCCGCGTCCAGATCGTCGGCGAAGCGGTCGCCGGACGCATGCCGGGCACGCATGTCCTCCAGCCGGTTGCGCAAGCGCGTGAGCGGCGTGCGCAGGTCGTGGGCGATGTGGTCGGTGGCATGGCGCACGCCATCGAGCAGTTCCTGGATGCGGTCGAGCATGGCGTTGATGCGCTTGGCGAGGCGATCGAAGGCGTCGCCGCTGCCGTCCTCGGGAATGCGCAGCGCCAGTTCACCGGCGCCCACGCGATGGGCGATGTCGTAAGTGGCGCCCAGCCGCCGGGTGACCATGCGTGCGGTGATCCAGCCGATCACACCGCCCAGCACGGTGGCCGCCAGCAGCGCCAGCAACGAGGTGCGCCGCACCAGCGCCTCGAAGCGCGCTTGGTTGTGGCTGCGCCGCCCGGTCAACAGCACGCTGCCATCCTTGAGCGTTTGCAACTTGGCGACCACGCGGATGCGGCCGCTAGCGTTGCGCTCGTCGAACTCGACCCAGCCGTTGCCTTTGCGCGCGAAATCCGGAAGGTTGGCGAACTGCCCGGCCACCAGCGCGCCGGACGCGTCGATCAGTTCGTACACGGCATTGTCGTCGTCGGGAGCGGCGGTGCGCTCGGCGACCTCGGTGCGCAGGCCGGCATAGCCCGATTCGCGATACAACTCCACCAGATCGGCGCTGTCGAGCCGGATCACCTCGTGCAAATCCTGCGCGAAGATCGCCGAGACGGCGAAGAACAAGCCGGCACCGATCAACAGATAGGACAGCAGGAACAAGCCGCCGACCGCCAGCGCGAGCCGCGTGCTGGTCGAGCGCGCGGCCGACAGGCGCGACATCCTACTCACGCACTCCCAGCCGGTAACCGGCGCCGCGCACGGTGTGCAGCAGCGGCCGCGCGTGGCCGCGATCGATCTTCTGGCGCAGGCGGCTGATGTGCACGTCGATCACGTTGGTCTGCGGGTCGAAGTGGTAGTCCCATACCGCTTCGAGCAGCATGGTGCGGGTGACCACGCGCTCGGCCTGGCGCATCAGGTATTCGAGCAGGCGGAACTCGCGCGGCTGCAGTTCGATGCTCTTGCCGGCACGCCGCGCCTCGCGGGTGAGCAGGTTGAGTTCCAGATCGCCCACGCGCAGTTCGGTGGTCTCGCTGCCGGTGGCCTGGCGGCGACGCAACAGGCCGTCCAGGCGCGCCGACAGCTCGGCGTACACGTAGGGCTTGACGAGGTAATCGTCGGCGCCGGCGCGCAGGCCTTCCACGCGGTGATCGACGTCGCCCAGCGCGGTCAGCAGCAATACCGGTACCGGATTGCCGGCCCCGCGCAGGGTACGCAGCACGGTCAGGCCGTCCACCGCCGGCAACATGCGGTCGAGCACGATCGCGTCGTAGGATTCGGTGGTGGCAAGGAACAGCCCGTCGCGGCCGTTGTCGGCCTGATCGACGTTGTGTCCATCTTCGCTCAGGCCCTTGGCGATATGGGCCAGCGTGTGGGGATCGTCTTCGACGATGAGGATGCGCATCCGGGCTCCAGAGGGTTCCCCGAAAGCATACCGCGCCAGCGAACCCGCGCGCTGCCCACGCAAACGCACCCGCCAGCTGGCCGGTCTGGCGCACAAAAAAACCGCGCCGGCAAGCCGGCGCGGTCGTGTTGCGTCAAGCCGGATGTCCGCGAACCATCGCGGACACAGGCCAGATTACATGCCCGAAGCGGTCGAGCCGGCGTCGGAAGCGGCCGAAGCGGCCTTCTTCGCAGCGTGATGCTTCTTGGCGTGGTGCTTCTTGGCGTGGTGCTTGGCCGGAGCGGCCGAAGCGGCCGGGGAAGCGGCCGAGCCGGCGTCGGCGGCGGCCGAACCGGAAGCCTGGGCGAAAGCGGTGCCGGCGAACAGGGTCAGGGCGAGGGCGATCAGGACGTTGCGGATCATGGTCATGCTCCAAAAGGATGGGTTGGGTTGCTCGGGTCGCCAGGATTTGCGCATCCATCCGGGCGTGGGGCCATCATCCTCGGGCCGGCTGGACCGCCTTCTTGCCGCAACATGACGGAAAATTTAACCAATGCGCCGCGTTCAGCTTCATGCGTGCGGGCGGTCACGGTTTCCGCCGCCGCGCGCGGTCACAACCCCTCCGCCGCCTGCGCCACCGCGCGAAACAACGCCCGGCCCTTGTTCATCGTCTCCTGCCACTCCATGTGCGGGTCGGAGTCGAACACGATCCCGGCACCGGCCTGCACGTGCAGGCGGCCATCGTGGATCACCGCAGTGCGGATGGCGATCGCGGTGTCGCCATCGCCCCACCAGCCGATGTAGCCGATCGCGCCGGCGTAGATGCCGCGGCGGATGGGTTCGAGTTCGCGGATGATCTGCAGCGCGCGGATCTTGGGCGCGCCGCTGACCGTGCCGGCCGGGAAGGTCGCCTTGAGCACGTCGGCGTAACTCAATCCATCGCGCAACGTGCCGGTGACTTCGCTGACGATGTGCATGACGTGCGAGTAGCGTTCGATCACGAACTGCTCGCCGACCTTGACGCTGCCCGGCGCGCTGACGCGGCCGACGTCGTTGCGCCCCAGATCGATCAGCATCAGATGCTCGGCGCGCTCTTTCGGGTCGGCCAGCAAGTCGGCTTCCAGCGCCATGTCTTCGGTATGCGTTTTCCCGCGCGGGCGGGTGCCGGCAATCGGGCGCACCGTCACCGTGCCCTGCCCGTTTTCATCGTGCTGCAGGCGCACCAGAATTTCCGGCGACGAACCCACCACTTGGGTGCCGTCCAGATCGAGAAAATACATGTACGGCGAAGGGTTCAACGCGCGCAGTGCGCGGTACACGTCCACCGGTCGCGCCCGGAATGGCACCGACAGCCGCTGCGACAACACCACCTGGAACACGTCGCCGGCGCGGATGTGTGCTTGTGCGCTGCGCACCGCGTCCTTGTAGCCTTGTTCGGTGAAGCCGGACACGAAATCGCTTTCGCCCAGCGCCATCGGTGCCTGCGTGTCCGGATAGCTGCGCCCGGAATGACGCAGGCGGTGCACCAGTTCATCCAGCCGCCGTCGCGCGCGCGCGAACGCGTGCGGGGTCGCCGGATCGGCGTGCACGATCAGGTACAGGCGGCCCTTGAGGTTGTCGAATACCGCCACTTCTTCCGAGAGCATCAGCAACGCATCGGGTGCGCCCAGCGGGTCGGGCTTGGGCGTGCCTGCGGCCAGTCGCGGCTCGATCCAGCCGATCGTCTCGAAGCCGAAATAGCCGACCAGCCCGCCGGTGAACGCCGGCAGATCGGGCATGCGCGGCACGCGAAACTGCGCGCGAATTGTTTCGACTTCGGCGAACGGATCGACCAGTTCGCGTGACTCGATCAACTCGCCCCACTCGCGCACTTCGAGCCGATTGCCGCGAAAGGTGTAGGTGCGTTTGGCCGGCAGGCCGATGATCGAATAGCGGCCCCAGGTTTCGCCGCCTTCCACCGATTCGAACAGATAGGTGTGCGGCCCATCGGCGAGTTTCAGGTACACCGACAGCGGCGTGTCGAGGTCGGACAGCACCTCGCGCACCACCGGGATGCGGTTGTATCCGGCGGCGGCGAGGGCGTCGAAAGTTTGCGGATCGATCACGGGATGGTGCGACTGGCAACGCCGATGGCGATGCGTGAGCCTGACCGGGCGACGCGGTCGGCGTCAAGTCAGCGCGGGCATCAACTCATGCGCGCTGTGGCCGTGCAGCGCAGCCCATTCACCATTACCCGATGCACCATCGGCAGAATCGAAGTCTCCCGCGATCCATGCGCCGATGCGGCACGCCCACTCCGAACGCCAGCGTGCCGCAGGCGCCCGGATTGCTGCGCCGCCGTTCCAGATCAATGCCGCCAATGACCGCCGTGCCAGCCACCACCGCGGTACCAATGGCCACCGTACCAGCGTCCACCCCAGCCACGGTAATAGCCGATCGACACCGCCGGCCCGTAATACCCCGAATAGTACGCGGGGTAGTAGTACGGCGCGCGGCAGCGATAGACCCCGTAGTAGTCGTAGTAGCAGCGCTGCGGCGGGTAGTAGTACGCCGGCGCGGCGTAATAACCACCATAGCCGCCGTAGTAGCCGCCGCCATACACCGGGCCGCCGACGCCGATCGACACGCTGTAGCCGGAGCGATGCCACCCGCCCCAACCGTTTCCGTATCCGCCGTGATCGTAGCCACCACCACCGTGGTAGTAGCCGCCACCGCCGTGGGAGTAGCCGCCACCGCCGTGGGAGTAGCCGCCACCACCGCCGTTGCCGCCGTGGAAGCCGAAAGCCCGGGCCTGCGCCGCCTGCGCCATGGAAATGGCGAGGACGCCGCACAACGCAACACTGGCAAGGGTTCGAGTGATGTTCATGGCGGCCTCCGCGCCCGACACTTCGGGGGATCGGCGTCCGTGCCGGCAGGTCTTTCTCGCGGTTCACGCTGCGCTTGGTGGCGTGAACGCACGGTGAGGCGCGCAGTTGACCGGCGTTGCGCGTTTGGCGACGCATCAGGTTGCTGAATGCGCTCGGTCGCGCGGTTCGCCGCAGCTTAGCAGGCTGTTGAAAAACAGCCTGCTGATGCGATCCATGGACGGATCGCACGCCAATCAAACACGCAAGTGTTTGATTTGGCGGAGCCGAGTACGGGCATGTACCGGACTTGGCGCGTTGAAAAAGGGCGGGAAAGCCCTTTTTCAACAACCTGTTAGAGCGATGCGCCCAGGTGCCGTCCCTTGGACACGCAACCGCGCCTCAGGAACTGGCTTCGATCTGCGCCATCAACTCGCCCAGTACCCGCTCGGCATCTTCATTGGCAACCTGGCAGGTACCGGCCGCTTCGTGGCCGCCACCGCCGTACCGCAGGCACAGCGCGCCGATGTCGAGGCGACTGGAACGGTCGATGATCGACTTGCCGATCGCGAACGCGGTGTTCTGTTTTTTCACGCCCCAGATGGCGTGGATCGACACCGTGACCTGCGGGAACAACGCGTACAAGGTGAAGCGGTTGGTAGCGTAGATCGGGTCTTCGTTGCGCAGATCCAGGATCACCAGCTTGCCGTACACGGCCGCCGTGCGGCGCAGTTGCGCGCGCGCCTTGTCGCGGTGGGCCGCATACAGATCGGCGCGCTCGGCGACGTCGGGCAGCGCGAGGATCTGCTCGATCGTGTGATCGCGGCAGTAGTCGATCAGCTCCATCATCAACTGGTAGTTGGAGACGCGAAAATCGCGGAAACGCCCGAGTCCGGTGCGCGCGTCCATCAGGAAGCTCAGCAGTACCCAGCCGGTCGGGTTGAGGATCTCGTCGAGGCTGAACTGCGCCGAATCGGCTTTGTCGACCGCCGCCATCATCTCGACCGACACGTTCGGGAACGCCGCCGCGCCGCCGTAGTAGTCGTAGACCACGCGCGCGGCCGAGGCCGCCTTGGGGTCGATGATGTGGTTGTCCGGATGCCCGGCCACGCGCGTCATCTCGCTGGCGTGGTGGTCGAAGGCCAGTCTGCAACCGGGTACATACGGCAGGTTGGTGCTGATGTCGTCCGGCCCCATGGCGATCTTGCCGTCCTGCATGTCCTTGGGGTGCACAAACTCGATGCGGTCGATCAGGCCGCGCTCCTTGAGCAGCACCGCACACACCAGACCATCGAAGTCGCTGCGGGTCACCAGGCGGCACAGGGGCGTATCGGTCACGTTGGAATCCTCCAGGAAGGCGCAATGGCTGCGACGGACGCCCCAGTCTAGTGCGAACCGGGGCGTCGTGCGCGTCCACCGACCAACGTGCACGACAGCCAGCAGTTCGATGCGGTGATCCTACCCCAGTTTCACGGACACCCGGATTAGCGATTCACTATCGCCAACCGGAGTGAGGCAGATGACCCAGAAGATGACCCAGAAGATCACGCAGGAGCAGAAGAGGCGCAAGCGGCACAGCGAGGAGTTCAAGCAGCAGGCGTTGCTGCGGGCAGCCAAGGATGGCGTGGTGGTGGCGGCCCGTGATCTGGGTTTGCAGCCGGCGCAGTTGTACGCATGGCGCGGGAAGGCGCAGCAGCGCGGTCAGGACGCGGAAGTACGGCAAGTTCAGCAGGCCGAGCAGGCGCGGCTCAAGCGTGAGGTGGCGCGTCTGGAGGAGGAGAACGCCTTCCTAAAAAAAGCGGCGGCGTACTTCGCCAAGCAACCCAAGTGAAGTACGCGACGATGAAGGCGCACGCAGGCCAGTTCGCGGTGCGGCTGATGTGCCGGGTGCTGTCGGTGTCGTCGAGCGGATATTACTCGTGGCGGGATCGCAAGCCGTCGCTGCGGGCGCAGCAGCGCGCGCAGTTGGACGCGCGGGTGCGGCAGGCAGGCCTTCGCTGCCGAGCGGGGCCGCGCCGGCGCGCCACGGCTGTCCAGGAGCTTGCAGGCCGGGCGACGGCAAGTGGCGCAAAGCCTGCGCAGTCAGGGCTTGCGAGCCAAGGCGGCGCGCAAGTTCAAGGGTAACCGTCCGCCCACGACACCTTGCGGCCCGGCGTCAAACCCGGTCAGCCCGCCGGTTGCCAGCGATGCGGCAGCAGCTGGTCGATGTGGCGGTTCTTGGTGGTCGGCAGCCGC
>JAFEEL010000060.1 GCA_018241125.1 Pseudomonadota bacterium
ACGGAGGACGACCAGCGCAGCAACCAGACCACCGACTACGTGAGCCTGAACGGGAGCCTGGTCGCCAAGCGCGCCTCGGCCATCGGCAAAAACCAGTGGACGACGACTTACGAGCACACCGACGCATTGCGCAGCCCGCGCTATGAGACCAGCGCGACCGGAACCCTGACCCGCGCCGAGCTGTACACGCCGTATGGCGAGCCGGGGGACGGGAAGTACGTGCAAGCCCCGGGCTACACCGGCCACGTGACCGATGCGGCGACCCACCTGACCTACGCCCAGCAGCGCTATTACGATCCGGTGCGTGGCGGCTTCCTCTCCGTTGATCCGGTGCCGACCGATCCGAACACGGGCGCGAACTTCAACCGCTATTGGTACGCCTCTGACAATCCCTATAGATTCAGGGATCCAGATGGTCGGTATCGCTGTGGCGACAAGGCGTCCTGCGATGCTGGGCAAATGATCACGGATGGCTTGACCAAGGCGCAGCAAGCCTTTTCTCCGAAATCCAAGGCCTATGCGAAGCTTGCGGGCGAGATGAAAGCCTTTGGAACGCAGAATGACGGCAATAACGTGACCGTCAAGGCCAACAATAATCCCAATGATCTTTCTGCGGCAGCAAGAGGGTCAGGGGATCCGAAGACAGGGATGATAACGCTGACCATCAATCTGCAAAGCATCAAGCAAGAAGGCCTCTCACCAGCGGAAGGGCAAGCAACTGTCGTAGCTGCCGGCATGCATGAACTCAAGCATGGGCAAGATGATCTCAAAGCCGGTCATTTGCCAAGGAATCCATCTGAGGAGTTCTGGCACGAGGTGCGCGGCGTGCGTGCTGAAACACCTGTATGGCAAGGTTTGGGAGTTGATGACCCTGATGGGACATGGACTCATTCGTCCGGACTGAACATGAATGCCGTGTATGGTGAGGCGCAACGATCCACGGATAGTTGGTGCCCGAATGGCGTATGTGGAGGCGGCCCGTGATCAATAGGATCGCACTCTTGATCCTTGCAGCCTGCTCCATGTACATCGGTGCGGCGCAATGCCGCGACTTCTGCGATGGGGCGAAGTTTGTCGCGTTCGATGATCTTGTTGCCAATCGAGATTCCTATCTGGATAGACAGGTCAAGACGCGGGCGATCCTGAAAACGGATTTGAAGGAATACACGCAGCTGCGTCAGAGCGAGGCATCTAGCGTTGCCATCCTTGTTGGTTGGGATGCCGAGTTTCCCGGAAGCGCGACCGTCATCCAAAGCTCGCAGGGGAGCGATCTCAACCCGAGCAGCATACTGCGCGACTACTACGTCAAGCTGCGAAATATCGGTATCAGCAACAAGGATCGCAGCAAACTCAGGTTCTATAGACAGGTGAGGTTGCTTTGCGGTCGAGTGCGCAAGGCAGAACCAATCGGATATCGATTCGTGATCGATGACTCTGTCCTGGAGCGATCTTATTTGATTGACTGGATCAAGCCAAAGACAAGGACACCCACTAAATTCGGTGCGGCGCCACCGCCCCCAACGCGCTGGGCCAGCCCACGCAGGCCGGCGCGTACGCCAGCGCCATCGCCTACTTCCCCAATGGCGGGATGAGTGGGTTCACGTATGGCAACGGCATCGTCCATACGCTCACGCAGAACACCCGCGAGCTGCCGCTGCGCAGCTTGGATCAGAAGCCGGGCCAGAGTGCCATTCTGGACGACACCTACACCTACGACGCCAACGGCAACGTCAAGGGCATCGCCGATGGCACGGCGGGCAACGCCAACAGCCGCACGATGGCCTATGACGGGCTGGATCGCCTCACCGGCACGTCTGCCCCGCACCAGTGGTGGATCAGCGCGGCCACGACGTATGACGCGCTGGACAACATCCGCGCCAATCAGGTGGGCAACACGGCGACCTACCTGAACACCTTCAGCTACGACCCCACGACATGGCACCTGACCGCCATCGCCGGGCACGTCAACTGGGCGCTGGCTTACGATGCCAACGGCAACGTCACCTCCAAGGGCACGGGCAACGACAGCTACGCGTTCGACGCCGCCAACCGCCTCACGTCCGTCACCGGCAAGGAGAGCTATCGCTACGACGGCTACGGGCGGCGGGTGAAGATCACGCGCAGCACGGATGGCAAGATCGACTATCCGGTGTACGATCGGGGCGGGCAACTGCTGACGGAGGACGATCAACGCAGCAACCAGACCACCGACTACGTGAGCCTGAACGGATCATTGGTCGCCAGGCGCGCCTCGCCGATCGGCACCAACCAGTGGACGACGACCTACGAGCACACCGACGCCCTGCGCAGCCCGCGCTATGAGACCAGCGCGACCGGAACCCTGACCCGCGCCGAGCTGTACACGCCGTGGGGCGAGCCGGGCGACGGGAAGTACGTGCAAGGGCCGGGCTATACCGGCCATGTGACGGATGCGGCGACCCACCTGACGTATGCCCAGCAGCGCTATTACGATCCGGTCATGGGGCGCTTCCTGAGCACCGATCCGGTGCAGGCCAGCGACTCCGGCGCGAGCTTCAATCGCTACTGGTACGCCAACAACAATCCCTACAAGTTTACGGATCCGGATGGGCGCTGCGCCGACGGTGCCAGTTGCGACCAAATGGTGCAGTCCTATGGGGCGTGGGCCAATGCGAACCCGGCAGCAGCCGACAAACTAGCTGAAAACGTTGGGTTTCCCGCCGTTGCGGTGATGCTGGCGGCCACTGGTTTGAGCGAGGTCGTTGGAGCGGTGAAAACCGTCTCGATGATCAAGAATGCTTTGACCAATACACCGAAGGCGACTGTGCGGACTCCGGGTGAAGCCTTCTTCGAAGGAACGACCTTAGCTGATCGCGTGGCCGGCCAGATGAAGAAGGGCGACAATCATGCGTTTCCTCATCAAGTGGATGGGTTCGCGGCTAGGGATGGCAAGGTTAGTACGGCAGCCGACAGTCGCGGAAACCCCGTTCAAATGCTCACTGTGAAGGGCGGTTACAAGGGAAGGGAAGGAACCTTTGAATACATCAAGAACCAGTCGAACGAGATCTATCACAGGTTCTTTAACCCAGACAGAGCGGTCAATGCGACTTGCGCCGGAACATGCTCGAGCGGTGGTGGCCTAACGATCACGCCATGACTTCGACGAAAAGGACGACAGCCTATGCCGGACAAGAACGGGAACGTAGATCTCTGGTCTTTTCTGTTGCGCTACGGGGTTCCATTAGATGCATTCGGCTCTGCGGAGCGAGGTTTGAGAAAAGTAGATGCATCAACCTTTTTGAACCTTTTGAAGGCTGAATCCAGGACTCCCATCGGCATGGAAGTTTGGAGAAGGGTCGACGATGAATACAGGATCGATTCGTTAGCCGGATGGTACAAATCTGGAAAGAACGCAAATGACATTTGCGTTGACGCAGAGAACTTCGTGAATTCAGTCGGGCTTGCAACGGACGATTTGCTAACCGTCCAATTTTAGGAACAGTCGCGATCGGTGTGGAGACATCTTGCCTGAGGTGAAGGTAGTTGCCAAAATAAGGAAAATAAGGGGCCGGGGTAAATATCCGTTTCAAACGTCCACTTGAATGATTCGCGCCCATGCCACCACCCCACCGCGACCACGCCGCATTCGCCGACATCGCGCACGCCGCCGCATCGCCCGTGACGTGTTCGGCAAGCCGCTGTCGATCACCCGCAGCGGGACGTGGAACGGCAGCCCGATCAGCGAATCCCGCCGTTACGTCTACGACACCCACCAGCGGCTGTGCAAGCGGGTGGAGCCGGAGAG
>JAFEEL010000061.1 GCA_018241125.1 Pseudomonadota bacterium
GGCAGCGTGTATCCGCTCGAGGCATGCCCGATCTACCGGACCGGCAGGGACGGGATCGTGCGCACTGTCGATGACGAGGTGCTCTGGCGCAAGGATGGAAGTTCCTTTGCGGCCGAGTATTCGGCCACGCCATTCCGCAAGGACGGCGCCCTCGTCGGTGTGGTGGCCGCCATGCGCGACATCACCGAACGCAAGCGCGCGCGTGAACAATTGTTGCACATGAACTTCCTGCACGATCAGGCGTTGGCGCTGACCAAGGCCGGCTATTGGCACATCAAGCTGGACGACTCGCAGACCTATCTGTCCTCGTCGCGGCTGGTGGAAATCTGCGGCGACCCGCAGGAAGGCGGCCTGCGTTATGGCCTGCGCGATCACTGGCTGGTCTGCATCCGCTCAGGCGACCCGGAGTCTGCGCGCCGCGCACAGGATAACTTCCGGGCTGCGATCGAAGGCACGGCGCCATCCCATGACGCCATCCACGCCTGGCGGCGGCCCATCGACGGCAGGGTGATCTGGCTGCATTCCTTCGGCACGATCATGCGCGACGCCGACGGCAACGCGACCGACGTTTACGGCGTCAGTCAGGACATCACCGAATACGTGACCGCGCAGCGGGAGCTGGAAGCCGAGCGCAAGCATCTGCAGACGATCCTCGACACCAGCCCGATCAACATCGCGTTCTCGGCGGACAACGTCGTGCGGTTCGCGAACCAGAAATTCGTCGAAACCTTCGGCATCGGGCCCGGCGACGATGCGCGGGTGCTGTACGTGGATCCGCCAGTTCGCGACCGCATGCTGGATTTGGTCGGGCGCGAGGGTATCGCACGCGAACAGGATATCCGGATGTTCCTGCGCGACGGCAGCATCGGCGACATGGTCGTGACCTACTTGCCCATCCGCCATGCAGAGCAGGACGGGCTCCTCGTCTGGCTGGTGGACATCAGCGGCCGCAAGCGCGCCGAAGTCGAATTGTTGCGCGCCAAGGATATCGCCGAGGAAGCCACTCGCGCCAAGAGCGACTTCCTCGCCAACATGAGCCATGAAATCCGCACGCCGATGAACGCGATCATCGGCATGTCGCATCTGGCGTTGCAGACCAGCCTCGACAAGCGCCAGCGCAACTACATCGACAAAGTGCATCGCGCCGCGGAAAACCTGCTCGACATCATCAACGACATCCTCGATTTTTCGAAGATCGAGGCCGGCCGGTTGTCGATGGAAACGACGGCATTCCGGCTCGAGGATGTGATGGACGACGTCGCCAACATGGTCGGCATGAAGGCCGAGCAACGCGGGTTGGAGCTGCTGTTCGACGTCGGTGCCGACGTGCCCAACGGGTTGCTCGGCGACCCGCTGCGTCTCGGTCAGGTGCTCATCAACCTCGGCAGCAATGCGGCCAAGTTCACCGAACGCGGCGAAATCCTGGTGCGAATCGAAAAAGTCGGCGAGGAAGCGGGCCATGTCGAATTGCATTTCGTGGTGCGCGACACCGGCATCGGCATGAGTCCCGAACAGGTCGCGCGCCTGTTCCGGCCGTTCACCCAGGCCGACAGCTCGACCACACGCAAATATGGCGGTACCGGCCTCGGCTTGGCCATTTCCCGTAGTCTGATCGAGATGATGGGCGGCCGGATCCGGGTCGAGAGCGAGCCAGGCAAAGGTTCGACATTCGAGTTCAACGTCTGGCTCGGCGTACAAGCGGTGGCACCCACGTCGCGCCGCAGTTTCCAGTTGGAGGAGCTGCTGGGCCTGCGCGTGCTGGTGATCGACGACAGCCCGGTTGCGCGCGAGATCCTCGCGGCGATCGCGGGGCATCTCGGGATGCGGGTGGACACCGCTGGCGACGGCCAGCACGCGTTGGAGAGGGTCGCAACGGCCGAGCAAGGTGGCAGGCCCTATGGCCTGCTGTTGATCGACTGGAAAATGCCGGTCATGGACGGACTGGAAACCCTTCGCCGCATGCAGCAAGACATGGCGTCCGAGACACTGCCGGCAGCAATCATGGTGACGGCGTTCGGCCGTGAAGATGCATTCCAGATGGCGGCGAGCGAAGGTGTCCGGCTCGAATCGGTACTGACCAAGCCGGTGACGCCATCGAGCCTGCTCGATGCGATCGGCGAAGTGCTCGGCTGCGGCGCGCCGTCGTTGGTTGGTGTGCGCGCGCACAGTGGGCTCGCCGGACAGGCGGTGCAAGACCTGCGCGGCGCCCGCGTGCTGCTGGTCGAGGACAATGAGGTCAATCAGGAGCTGGCAAAAGAACTGCTGGCGCAGGCCGGCATCGAAGTCGTCATTGCCGGGGATGGGCAGGAGGCGCTCGACATCCTGCAACACGACACGCGATTCGACGGCGTGCTGATGGATTGCCAGATGCCGGTCATGGACGGCTACGAGGCGACTGCCGCGATCCGCGCACGCCCGGAACTGGCGGAGCTGCCGATCATCGCGATGACCGCCAACGTGATGGCCGGCGATCGCGAGAAGGCGCTCGCGGCCGGGATGCAGGATCACATCGCCAAGCCGCTGAACGTCAATGCGATGTTTGCGACGATTGCGCGCTGGGTCAAGCCGTCGGCGACGCCGGACGGCCCGCCCAGGGTGCAACCCGCAAGCAGGGCGTTACCCGGCTTGCCGCATCTGCCGGGCATCGACACCTGCGCCGGATTGGCCGCGACGATGGGCAATGAGGTGCTCTACCGGCGCCTGCTGTCGATGTTCCGTGCCAACCAACACGACTTCGAGGCGCGTTTCGTGAATGCGGCGCAGGTGGACGATGCCTCAGCACAGGCGCGAGTGGCGCACACGCTCAAGGGGGTCGCCGCAACCCTCGGCGCGGCGGCGCTGGCCGCTGCAGCGGAGGCCCTCGAACGCGCCTGCAGCGACCGTGCCACCCCGGATCGCGTCGACGAACTGTTGCGTCTGACCCGGCTCGAACTCGATCCCGTGCTCGCCGGTCTGGCCAGCCTCGCCGCAAGTCCGGCGCCACAGGCAGCGCCAGCGGGCGCCGATCCGGGCCGATGGCAGGCATTGGCCGGGCGCTTGCGTGGCCTGTTGGCGGAAGGCAACGCGGAGGCTACCGAGGTGCTGGGCGAATTGGTCCGGCTGACCGCGGGCACGCCGCACGCCGCCGCGATCGGCCGAGTCGCCAGTGCGGTGGCGGTGTTCGATTTCGAGGCGGCGCTGCAGGCTCTGGACGCCGTCGGCTGGTAGTGGCAAGACAGCCGCGTGGCGGCAGTCGTAAACTCGCAAGCGCAGTCACCAAACACCAATGGATGGGAGAGAGCCCTATGATCGACACGGACAGCCAAGCCGTCGTGTTGGTGATCGACGACACCGCCGAGAACCTCACCCTGGTCAGCGAGGTACTGCGCGGCGAATTCAAGGTGAAGGTCGCCCCCAGCGGTGCGCGGGGTCTGCAACTCGCGCAGGCGTCGCCGCCGGATCTGATCCTGCTCGACATCATGATGCCGGAGATGGATGGCTACTCGGTGATGGAGCAATTGCAGGCCGACACGCGCACGCGCGACGTGCCGGTGATCTTCCTGACTGCGATGAGTGCGGTCGAAGACGAGCGCCGCGGGCTGGATCTGGGCGCCGTCGATTACGTCACCAAACCGATCAGCCCGCCGATCCTGCAGGCGCGAGTGCGCAACCATCTGCAGCTCAAGGCGGCGCGCGATTTTTTGATGTACAAGAGCGAATTCCTCGATCGCGAGGTGAAAAAGCGCACGCACGAGATCAGCCGCATCCAGGAAGTCACCATCGGTGCGCTGGCCTCCCTCGCGGAGACTCGCGACAACGAAACCGGCAACCATATCCGGCGCACCCAGCACTATGTGAAGCTGCTGGCGCAACACCTCGCCCGGCACCCGCGGTTTGCCGCTGTGCTGACGCCAGAGACGATCGATCTGCTCTACATGTCGGCGCCACTGCACGACATCGGCAAGGTCGGCATTCCGGATCGGATCCTGCTCAAGCCTGGCAAGCTGACGCCGGAGGAGTACGAGATCATGAAGACGCACGCCACCCTCGGTGGCGATGCGATCGCGCACGCCGAGTTGGCGATCGGCACAGAAGTCGGCTTCCTGCGCATTGCCAAGGAGATCGCCTACGGCCACCAGGAACGCTGGAACGGCAGCGGCTATCCGCAGGGGTTGCGTGGCGACGACATTCCGGTTTCGGCGCGGCTGATGGCGGTCGCCGACGTGTACGACGCCCTGATCAGTCGTCGCATCTACAAACCTGCCATGAGTCACGAGGATGCGGCGAAGGAGATTCGTGCCGGTCGCGGGGTGTTGTTCGATCCGGACATCGTCGATGCGTTCTTCGCTTGCGAGGGGCAGATTCGCGAGATCGCCGATCGTTTCCGCGACACGCAGGACGACTTCGTGCAGCACGCCGAGCGGGTCATTCGCGATCTCGACGCCGATCAGATCGAGTCCTGACTTCCACGTCGGCCGCAATCAGCCGGTGGCGATTGCCTTGCGGGCGTCGTATGCTCCAATTGCGGCGACGGCGACAAGGACAGGTGGCTGCCATGAACGTCTTGATCGTGGACGACCAGCAATCCTCCCGCGACTTGCTGCGGGCTGTGCTGAAACCGTTGTCGGGCCTGTCCATCGCGGATTTCGAGAGCGCCGCCGAGGCGCTGGATTCGACCGACCGCTTCCGTCCCGACCTCGTACTGCTCGATTACCGCATGCCCGGCATGGACGGGCTGGAGTTCGCTCGCCGCTTCCGCGCCCCGCTTGATCGTCGCGATGTGCCGATCGTGCTGGTGACCGTCGTTGATGACGAGCCGGTGCGCCAGGCTGCACTGGAGGCAGGCATCATCGATTTCGTCACCAAGCCGATCAAACCGCGGGAGATGCGAGCGCGTTGCCACAATCTGTTGCAACTGCGCCAGTCCAGCGAGAGCAATCGGCAACGGGCGCTGTCGATGGAGCAACGCCTGCTCACCAGCATGCACGAAGTGCGCGAACGCGAACGTGAAACCCTGATCCGACTGGCGCGCGCCATCGAGTATCGCGATCGCGGGACGTGCGCCTCGCTCGAAAGGATGGCGCACTTCGCCGGCTATATCGCCGAGCGGATGGGCATGAACGATGAGGACGTGCATCTGCTCGAAATGGCGGCACCGTTGCACGATCTGGGCAAAATCGCGATGCCCGACGAGATCTTGCGCAAATGCGGGCCGCTGACCGACGACGAAATGGCGATCATGCGCCAGCATCCGCAGATCGGGCATGAGCTGCTTCGCGACAGTTCCAATCGTGTCATCCTCGCCAGCGCGGTGATCGCGCTGCGCCATCACGAGCGCTACGATGGCAGCGGCTATCCGGATGGTTTGGTCGGGGACCAGATTCCTCTCATGGCCAGGATCGTCGCGGTTGCCGACGTGCTCGATGCACTGCTGTCGCCGCGACCGTACAAGCAGGCCTGGCCGCTGGACAAGGCGCTTGGCCACATTCGCGAGCAGCGCGGCTGGCACTTCGATCCGTCCTGTGTGGATGCATTGCTGCGCGACGGACCGGAGCCGATCGCGGAGGTGTGCGCGCGCTACATGAGCGTGGAACGAAAGGGTATTCGCTGAGCGGCGGGTGATTGCGTGATCTTGTCCGTGCACGATGTCCGCGAACGCCTGCGGCGACGGCAGGACAGCGAGCACCAGCAAATCGTGGTGCGGCTGATCATCACGGTACTGTTCTTCGCTTATGTGCTCGTCACCAACGCCAGCGTGCCGCGCTCGTCTGGCGAGCTCGCGTTGCTGTATGCGGTGGCAACCGTCGAGTTGGTCAGCAGCCTGGTGCTGATGTCGCGGGTGATGGTCAGCCCCGGCTCGTCGAACCTGCGGCGCTGGATCGGCATGCTCCTGGACTACAGCTCGATCGCCACCCTGATGGTGGTCGATGGTGAACGCACGGCACTGTTGTATGTAGTGCTGATGTGGGTGACGATCGGTAACGGCTTGCGCTACGGCGAGTCCTTTCTGCGGTTGGCCGTCGCCCATGCGATGCTCGCATTTGCGCTGGTGCTGGCGTTCACGCCCTACTGGAAGGCCAACCCGTACCTCGGCTGGGGCCTTTGGGTCGGCCTGATCGCGATCCCGATGTACCTGGCGAGTCTGTTGCGCGCCTTGAATCGCGCGATCGCCGAAGCGCGTAACGCGAACGCCGCCAAGACCCGCTTCGTGGCGACCATGAGTCACGAACTGCGCTCGCCGCTCAACGGCATCATCGGGATGTCCGCGGCGCTGACCAGCACACGGCTGAGCCCGGAGCAGCGCGAATGCGCCGATGTGATCCAGACATCCGCGCAGGCACTGCTGCTGACGGTCGAGGACGTGCTCAACTTTGCGGCGATCGAGGCCGGCAAGTTGCAGCGACGCGACGGCGTCTTCCGGCTGCAAGAGGTCGTGCGCAAGGTGCGGACGGTACTGTTGCCGCTGGCCGCATCCAGAGGCCTGCAACTGGATGCGCGAATCGACGACGGGATTCCCGACTGGGTCGTGGGCGATTCCGGACACTTGACCCAGATCCTGCTCAATCTGATGAACAATGCGCTCAAGTTCACCGACCGTGGATCGGTGAGTCTGGAGGTTCGCGCGGCGGGCCGCGTCGAGGATGGGACGAGGACGCTGCGCTTTTCGGTTCGCGACACCGGCATCGGCATACCCGCTGCCGATCGCGAGCGCATCTTCAAACCGTTCGAACAGATCGATACCGGCCCGGCGCGCAGGTACGCCGGCACCGGGCTGGGGATCACCATCACCAAGACCCTGGTGGAGATGCTCGACGGCCATATCGGCTTGGAGGACAACCCCGGTGGCGGTACCCATTTCTGGGTGGAGCTTCCGTTACGGGTGGCGGACGAAGCCTGCCGGTCGGCGACCGCCGATCTGGGGCAGGGTGAAGCGGGCGTGGAAGGCGTTCCGGGCGGTGCCCAGATCATCGCGATGGGCAACCCGCTCGTGCGCCACCGCGCGCGCGTACGCTCGTTGCGCTTATTGGTGGCCGACGACCTGGCATCCAACCGTACCGTGCTGCATCGGCTGCTGGAGCGCGCGGGCCACCAGGTGATGCTTGTCTGCAACGGCGAACAGGCACTGGATGCGCTGGCTGCGGGCGAATGGGACGCCGCCATCCTGGATCTGCACATGCCCGACATCAGTGGCCTGGACGTGATCAGGCAAGCAAGGGTCATGCAAGCGGGTGGCCAGCAGCGCACGCCCATAATCGTGCTCAGCGCCGACGTGACTGTTGAAACGGTGCGCGAGGTCGAGGCCAATGGTGCCTTTGCCTTTCTGAGCAAACCGGTGGTGATCGAGCGCCTGCTCGATAGCCTGGCACAAATCGCCGAAGCCGATGGCAAATCAGCGCCGTCGCCAGCCGTCGTCCTCGACGAGGCGCCGCAGGGCGGCGTGTTGCAGGATCTGCTGGACATGGATATCGGTATGGACGCCGTGCGTGAGTTGCTCGACAAGAGCCTGCGCGATGCGTCCCGATGTGTTGCACAGCTCGAGCAGGCCGGCACCGCGCGGCGTTGGGAGGATGTCCGCGAGGCGCTGCACGCGCTCAAGGGTGTGGCGGCAAACGTGGGCGCACTGAAGATTGCGGCGCGCTGTGCGGCCGGGATGCGCGAAACCGATCAGGCGCTGGCGACGAACTGGCGTCGCGAACTGGGCGAACTCAGCCGCTTGCTCGAAGCGGCGTCGATCGCGTTGACGTACAAGTTGGACCATCCGGCCGGGTGCAAATCGCCACCCGCCGACGGCGCGGCCGTGGACACGCCGTCGACTTAGCAGGCTGTTGAAAAACAGCCTGCTGATGCGATCCATGGACGGATCGCACGCCAATCAAACACGCAAGTGTTTGATTGGGCGGAGCCGGGTACGGGCATGTACCGGACTGGGCACGTTGAAAAAGAGCCTGCCCCCGCGCAGGCGGGGGAAAGCCCTTTTTCAACAACTTGTTAGAGCCGATGGTTCAGGACGCAGGCGCCATGGCAGACGCTGGCGTCGGCGTGATGTGCGCGCGCTTGTCCTGGGCCTTGACCAGTCGTTCCATCGTCCGCAGCGACTTTTCTCCGAGTTGAAGCGCGGTATCGACCCAGATCTCGGTGATCCGCATCAGTTCTCCGATGTCGGCCACCGATCGGGTGCGCATGACCGCATGCATCGCGTTGCACGCATGCGGGATGCGCCGGTTGTTGCGGATCACATCGCGGACTGCACGCACGCCTTCGCCGCGTGGTGCCAGTACGTCGACCAGACCTAGTTTGTGGAGCTCCTCGGCGGAATGGATCCGGCCATCGAGCATCAGCTTCTCCGCAGTGCGTGGGCTCACGCGCTCGCACAGGAAGCTGTAGGCGCCCATGCCCGGAAACAGGTCGAACAGAACCTCGGGTAGACCCATGCCGACCCCTTCCTCGGCGACGATGGTATGGCAGCTCAGAGCGGCCTCAAAACCGCCGCCAAGGGCGTCCCCCTGAACCAGCGCGATGCTGTGGGCGCGGCCGCCGAGGCCGTCGTGGAACGCGTGCACACCTTGCACGCAGCGCCGCGCATAGTCCAGCAGGCCGGCGCGGTCGCGGTGCCGGATGGCATCGCAAAACAGCGCAAGATCGCCGCCGAGGTTGAAGCTGTCGGTGCAGGACGCGAGCACGACGTGCGCAAGGCTGCCGGGCGCGTTGCGCGATTCGACTTCGAGCCGCCGCGCGAGCAGGCGCTGGTAGTCGAGAATGTCGGCGATGAGTTCGGTCCGGAAGCAGGCGCGGGCCGGGCGGTGGCCCAGATCGGCGTGCATCGACATCCAGTAGATCGCAGCGTCGGGCTGTTCTTCGATGCGCAGCGTCGGGCGGGCGAATCGTGGCGTGAGAAGTTCGACGGGAGGCATGGCGATGATCCTTGGGCAGGTGGTCGGCCACCGGAGCGTGCAGCGGTCGGGAGGGGCATGGAACAAGCGCTCGCACCGATTCTTGCGCTATCGCCTGCGCCCTACAACGTGCCAAGGGCAACGCGAGAAGGCCCGCTTGCGCGGGCCTTCTCGTGGAACGATCCGGCGTTGAAGCCTACTTCGGCGCGTCGCGCAGCTCGCGGCGCAGGATCTTGCCGACGTTGGTCTTGGGCAGTTCGGTGCGGAACTCCACCACGCGCGGCAGCTTGTAGCCGGTGAGGTTCTGCTTGCAGAACGCCTTGACCGCATCGGCGGTGAGGTTGGGGTCTTTCTTGACGATCACCACCTTCACCGCCTCGCCGGACTTGTCGTCGGGCACGCCGACTGCGGCCACTTCCAGCACGCCGGGCATCTGCGCGACCACGTCCTCGATCTCGTTCGGATAGACGTTGAATCCCGACACCAGGATCATGTCCTTCTTGCGATCGACGATGTAGAAGTAGCCGTTCTCGTCCATTTTCGCCATGTCGCCGGTGCGCAGCCAGCCGTCGGCGTCGAGCACCTTGGCGGTTTCCTCGGGCCGCTGCCAGTAGCCCTTCATCACCTGCGGGCCCTTGATGCACAGCTCGCCGACCTCGCCCAGCGGCACGTCCTTGCCGTCGTCGTCGCGCAGCACCACGTCGGTGCTGGATACCGGCATGCCGATCGAGCCGTTGTAGTCCTTCAGGTCCAGCGGGTTCACGCAGGCCGCCGGCGAGGTTTCGGTCAAACCATAGGCTTCGATCAACGGGCAGCCGGTGGTCTTCTTCCAGCGCTCGGCCACCGCGCGCTGCACCGCCATGCCGCCACCCATGGTCAGGTGCAGGCGGCTGAAATCGAGTTGGTCGAAGCCGGGCGTGTTGAGCAGGCCGTTGAACAGGGTGTTGACGCCGGTCAGGCAGGTGAAGCCGCTGGACTTCAACTCCTTCACGAAGCCGGGCATGTCGCGCGGGTTGGTGATCAGGTGGTTGAGCCCGCCGATGCGCATGAAGATCATGCAGTTGGCGGTCAGCGAGAAGATGTGGTACAGCGGCAGCGCGGTGATGATGACTTCCTCGCCGGGCTTGAGGCTGCGCCCGATCCACGAGCCGGCCTGCTGCATGTTGGCCACGATGTTGCGGTGGGTGAGCATCGCGCCCTTGGATACGCCGGTGGTGCCGCCGGTGTATTGCAGGAAGGCGATGTCCTCGGCGCCGATGTCCACCGCCGGCAGGTTGTGGCGGCGGCCGCGGCGCAGCGCTTCCTCGAAGCGGATCGAACGCGGAATCGAGAACGGCGGGATCTGCTTCTTGATGTACTTGAGGACGAAGTTGACGATCAGGCCCTTGGGGAAGCCGAGCATGTCGCCCACGCCGGTGGTGATGACCTGCTTGATGCCGGTGTCGGGCAGGGCTTCTTGCACGGTGGCGGCGAAGTTGTCCACCACCACGATGGCGATCGCGCCCGAGTCCTTCATCTGGTGCTTGAGCTCGCGCACCGTGTACAGCGGGTTGGTGTTCACCACGATCAGCCCGGCACGCAGGATGCCGAAGATGGCGATCGGGTATTGCAGCAGGTTGGGCATCATCACCGCCACGCGATCGCCCTTGCGCAGGGCCAGATCGCGCAGCAGGTAGGCCGCGAACTGGCTGCTCAGGCGATCCACGTCGCCGTAGCTGAGGGTGACGCCGAAGTTGCGGTAGGCCGGGCGGTCGCGGTACTTCTGGCACGATGACTCCATCACCGCGACGATGGTCTTGAACTCGTCGAGGTTCACTTCCGCCGGAACGCCCTGCGGATAGTGGGCCAGCCACGGACGGTTGTCGGTCATGCCAGTTCTCCCCGGCGCGAGGCGCGCAACTGCGATGCCCGATTGGAGCACAGCCCCCGCAGGCTGGCAACACGCGCGGTCAAGGGCGGGAGACGGGAGCAGGGAGCAGGGAGCAGGGAGCAGGGAGCAGGGAGCAGGGAGCAGGGAGCGGGGAGCAGGGAGCGGGGAGCAGGGAGCGGGGAGCCGGGAGCAGGAAGACGCCCGGTCAGCGCACGATCTCGTCCAGCCGCCCCAGGTCGTCGTCGCCGGGCAGGTCGCGCTCGCCGCTGCGCTGCGCCACCACCACCGCGGTGGCCAGGTCGCCGGTGACGTTGAGCGCGGTGCGGCACATGTCGAGGAAGGTATTGACGCCGATGATGATGCCGATGCCGTCGGGGTTGATGCCGACGATGCCGCAGATCATCGCGATCACCGGCAGCGAGCCGGACGGGATGCCGGCGGTGCCGATGCCGCCGAGGATGCACAGTACCAGCACCATCAACTGCTGCGGCAGCGCCAGATGCACGCCGTACACCTGGGCGAGGAACAGCACGGTGATGCCCTCGAACAAGGCGGTGCCGTGGTGGTTGGCCGAGGCGCCCACGGTGAGCACGAAGCGCGACACCTTGCGCGGTAGTTTCAGTTCGTCCTCGGCCACGCGCAGGGTCACCGGCAAGGTGGCGGTGGACGAGGCGGTGGCAAACGCGGTCAGGGTGGCTTCCTGGGTGCCGCGAAAGAACGCCAGCGGCGACATCCGCCCCATCACGCGCACCCACAACGGGATCACCACGAAGCCGTGGATCGCCAGCGCCACCAGCACGGTCGCCACGAACCAGACCAGACTGCGGATCACGTCCCAGCCGAGCTGGAAGGTGAGGTTGAACATGAACGCGGCCACCGCGTACGGCGCGAGGCGGATGAACAGGCCGATCAGGTGCATGCAGATCTCGAACAAGCCGTGCATGGCGTTCTTGAACGCGCGCGTGCCCGGCGTGGGTTTCATCACCAGCCCGATGCCGACCATCAGCGCGAAGAACACGATGCCGAGTTTCTGCTTGTCGTCGGCCATCGCCCCGACGATGTTGTGCGGCACGATGTTGACCAGCAGGTCCATCAGCCGCAGATCGTTGCCCTTGGCCACGATCTCGCCGGCCTTGAGCAGGTTGCCGCTGAGGGTTTTTTGCACCAGCGCCGGGTCCATGTGCAGGCCGGGCTGGAACACGTTCACGCACAGCAGGCCGATGCCGACCGCGGCGGCGGTGACCGCGCCGGTGTACAGCAACGTCTTCCAGCCCAGCCGGCCGAGCGCGGCGATATCACCCAGTTCGGCCACGCCCAGCACCAGCGCCGAGAAGATCAACGGCACCACCAGCATGAACAGCAGGTTGAGGAAGATCTGCCCGAAGGGCTTGCTGGCGTACTCGATCAGGCCGTGGATCCATGCCGCGTCCAGCGCGGTGGCATGCGCGGTCAAACCTGCGACCGTGCCGAGCGCAAAGCCGATCAGCACCTTGTAATGCAGCGCCAGGCCCTTGGCCGGGGTTGCAGGTTGCGTGTCGATCGCGTGCATGCGCTGCGGCCCCGGCTGGCAAAGCGGCAGCTTAGCAAACGCGCCGGCGCGCGCTGCGATCAGCCCGAGCGCACCCGCAGTGTGTAGCCGACCTCGGCCATCTGTTCGCGCTCACGATCCAGATCCTGCCGCGTCAAGGGGTGACGCGCCAGCCAGCCGGCGGGCAGACGCAGGCGCAGGCGCTTGCCTTCGACGGTCAACTGCAGTGCCGGCAGGCCGTCGGGGTCACGACTGCGGTGCAGCAGCACGGCCAGGCGCAGCAACAGCGCGCAGCGCAGGATGGGTTCTTCCAGGCGACCGGGGAGCGGCTTGATCGACTCCATCGCGATGCTGCGGCGCTGGCAGCGGATCAGTGCCGCCAGTGCCTGTTGTTCGGTGCGGGTGAAGCCGACGATGTCCGAGTACTCGATCACGTAGGCGCCGTGCACGTGGTGCTGGCTGTGCGCGATCGCCAGGCCGATTTCGTGCAGGCGGGCGGCCCAGCTCAGCACGCGCCGGGCATCGGCGTCGAGCGCCCACGGACCGGCGCACTGGTCGAACAGCCCCAGCACGCTGCGCTCGACCAGGGCGGCTTGTTCGCGGGCGATGCCGTAACGATCCATCAGCGCGTCCACCGAGGCCTCGCGCGGATCGCGCTGCCCGGCGCGGCCGAGCAGGTCGTGCAGCACGCCCTCGCGCAGCGCCGCCTTGCTCGGCTGCATGCTGGTCAAGTCCAGTTCGTTGAATGCCGCCTGCAGCACCAGCGCGCCGCCGGCGATCACCGGACGGCGCTCGTCGGACAATCCGGGCAGGTCGATGTCGGCGATCTGCTCGAACGCCTGCACGCGCGCGCACAGTTCGGCGAGCGCCGCGGCAGTGATCAGGCCGCGGGTGGGTTGCAGCTGGGTGCCGATCTGCGCGATCGCCTTGATCGTGCCCGAGGAGCCGATCACGTCCTTCCAGCCGCGCTCGCGATAGGCGCGCGCGAACTGCTGGAACTCGGCCGACACTTCGGTCAGTGCATCGTTCCAGCGTTTGCGCCCGATGCGGCCGTCGCCGAAAAAACGCCGCGTGCTGGCCACGCATCCCATTTGCAGGCTCTCGCGTTCGAGCGCCTCGAAGCGGTGGCCGATGATGCATTCGGTAGAGCCGCCGCCGATGTCGATGACCAGACGTCGCTGGTCGTCGGCGGGCAGAGAGTGGGCGATGCCGAGGTAGATCAGGCGCGCTTCCTCACGCCCGGACACGATGTCGATGGCGTGCCCGAGCGCGGCTTCGGCCGGTTGCAGGAACACCCGTGGATCGGCCAGGTGTCGCACGCTGTTGGTGGCCACCACGCGCACGCAGTGCGGCGGCAGATTGCGGATGCGTTGACCGAAGCGCTGCAGGCACTCGAGCGCGCGCTCGCGCACGTCTGCGCGCAGGCCGCCGCGACCATCCAGACCCTCGGCCATGCGCACCGATTCGCGCAGGCGATCGACCACCCGCAGTTGCCCGAGCACGTAGCGCGCCACCACCATGTGGAAGCTGTTGGAGCCCAGGTCGAGCGCGGCCAGCAGGTCGCCGTCGGCGATCGCTCCGCTGGACGAGGGCGCGTCGGCGGCGCGGTGCGCGCCCATCAGCTCTGGCAGATCCGCGCCAGCAGGTCGGCCTGCGCGCAATATGGGGTCTGCCCGGTCGGCGCTTGCACCCGCGTGTAGCTGCCGTCGGCATGCAACTCCCAGGCCTGGGAGTCGTCACGCAGGTAGGCATCGAGCGCCTCGGCATACACGCGCGTGGCCAGGTCTTTTTCGAGGATCGGAAAGCACGTCTCCACCCGCCGCAACAGGTTGCGATCCATCCAGTCGGCGCTCGAGCACCAGATTTCCGGCGTACCGTCGTTGCCGAACCAGCACACGCGGCTGTGTTCGAGAAAGCGCCCGACCACCGAGCGCACGCTGATGTTGTCCGACATTCCCGCCACGCCCGGGCGCAGCGCGCAAGCGCCGCGCACGATCAGCTCGATGCGCACCCCGGCACGCGAGGCATCGTACAGCGCGTCCATCACCCCGACCTCGGTCAGCGCGTTCATCCTGGCCACGATCCGCGCCGGTTTGCCGGCACGCGCATGGCGGGCCTCGCGGGCGATCTTCTTGAGCAGCGATTTGTGCAGGGTGAACGGCGATTGCAGCAGGCGCTTGAGCTTGATCGTCGGCGCCAAGCCGGATAGTTGCTGGAACAGCAAGTTCACGTCCTCGCCGAAATCGGCATCGGCGGTGAGCAGGCCGATGTCGGTGTAAGCGCGGGCGGTGCCGGCGTGGTAGTTGCCGGTCGACAGGTGCACGTAGCGGCGCAGCTTGCCGCGTTCGCGGCGCACGATCAGCAGCATCTTGGCGTGCGTCTTGTAGCCGACCACGCCGTACACCACCTGCACGCCGGCTTCCTGCAGGCGATCGGCCAGGCGGATGTTGGCCTCCTCGTCGAAACGGGCGCGCAGCTCCACCACCACCGTCACGTCCTTGCCGTTGCGCGAGGCCTCGATCAGGTGTTCGACCATCGCCGAGTCGCGGCCGGTGCGGTACAGCGTCTGCTTGATCGCCAGCACGTCCGGATCGCGCGCGGCTTCCTTGAGCAGGTCGATGACGGTGGCGAACGAATCGAACGGATGGTGCAGCAGCAGGTCGCTGCGGCGGATCGTCTCGAACAGCTCGTCGGGCTCGACATCCGGCAGGCGCGGGCGCAGCGGCGGAAACTTCAGCTCCGGGCGATCCACCAGCGCGTGGATCTGCACGGCGCGGTTGAGGTTCACCGGGCCGTCCACCCGGTACACGGCGTTGTCGTCGAGCTCGAAGTTCTTCAGCAAGGTCTTGACGATGGCGCCCGGGCAATCGGCGCTGATCTCCAGACGCATCGCGTTGAGGAAACCGCGCCCGGCCAGCTCGCCCTTGAGCGCGTGCGCGAGGTTTTCCATTTCGTCCTCGTCCACCGACAGCTCGGAGTTGCGGGTGACCCGGAACTGCCAGGCGCCCTTGACCTGCATGCCCGGCAGCAAGTCGGCGACGAAGGCGGTGAGCACGTGGCTGAGCAGGACGAAGTCGTGCGCCCCGCCACCCAGATCGGCCGGCAGGCGGATCACCCGTGGCAGTGAACGGGGCGCCCGCACGATCGCCATGTGGCTGTTGCGCCCGAAGGCGTCTTTGCCCTCGCACGCCACCACGATGTTCAGCGACTTGTTGAGGATGCGCGGGAACGGGTGCGCCGGATCCAGGCCCAGCGGCGACAGCACCGGCAGGATTTCCTTGCGGAACAGCCGGCGCAGCCAGCGCTTTTGTGCGCCGTTCCAGTCCGAAGGCAGCAGCACGCGGATGCCGGCGGCCGCCAGTTCCGGCAACAGCGCTTTCCACTGTGCGTACTGCGCCTGCACCAGCCGGCCGGCGCGGTCGTGGATGAGCGTGAGCGCGGTCGCCGGTCCCAGGCCATCGGGCCCGGTAGCGCCGCCACCGAACTGCAACTGGTGGCGGATCGCGGCGACCCGGACCTCGAAAAACTCGTCGAGGTTGGTCGAGGAGATGCACAGGTAGCGCAGGCGTTCGAGCAGGGGCACGGACGCATCGCGCGATTGCGCCAGCACGCGCTCGTTGAAGGCGATCTGCGACAGCTCGCGGTTGAGGTAGGGCGATTTCTGTCCGGCATCATCGTTGCCGGGCGCCGGGTGCTCACCGGGATTACCGGTTGCGGCAGGCTCAGCCGTGGCTTGCGCTGGCTTCTTGGGGCGCTTGGTGCCAGCCATCATGGCAGGGTGTTCCGGCGGAGGCGTCAGTGCGGGCAGTGTCGCATGACGGAGGACTTCAGGACGGAAGACTTCAGGACAGAGGACAGAGGGCAGAGGACGGAGGACAGAGGACAGAGGACAGAGGACGGAGGACGGAGGACAGAGGACAGAGGACAGAGGACAGAGGACAGAGGACGGAGGACAGAGGACAGAGGACAGAGGACAGAGGACAGAGGACGGAGGACTTCAGGACAGAGCCATGCTTGCCTTGCTCCCTTCGGGAAAGGCGGTGGTCGAGGTGAACGCGGATTTTTTCACCCGTCGAATGATGCCGCTGTTCAACGCGGCGGAACTGCCGGCTGGTTCGACGCCATCGCCGTCCTCCTTGCCGGGGGACACAGCCGCGCC
>JAFEEL010000062.1 GCA_018241125.1 Pseudomonadota bacterium
CAATCAAACACGCAAGTGTTTGATTTGGCGGAGCCGAGTACGGGCATGTACCGGACTGGGCGCGTTGAAAAAGGGCAGAGCCTGCCCCCGCGCAGGCGGGGGAAAGCCCTTTTTCAACAACCTGTCAGGGCCGTGGCATCGGCTGCGGGCGCAAGCGCTCCCACAGGTCGGCCACGCGGCGACCGACCAGCGGGTCGGGGACGATGGTTTGGCCCCAGGCGCGGTTGGTTTCCCCGGGCAGCTTGCGAGTGGCGTCCAAGCCCATCTTCGAGCCCAGGTTGGGCTGCGGGCTGGCAAAGTCGAGGTAATCGATCGGCGTGTTTTCGATCAGCACGGTATCGCGCGCCGGATCCATGCGCGTGGCCAGCGCCCACATCACCTGTCCCCAGTCGCGCACGTCGATGTCGGCATCGACCACGATCACGAACTTGGTGTAGGTGAACTGCCGCAGGTACGACCAGATGCCCATCATCACCCGCCGCGCGTGGCCGGGGTACTGTTTGTTGATGGCGACCACGGCGATGCGGTACGAGCACGCTTCGGGCGGCAGGTGGAAATCGAGGATTTCCGGGAACACCCGGCGCAGGATCGGCACGAACAGCTCGCCCATTGCCAGCGCCAAGATCGACGGCTCGTCGTGCGGGGCGCGGCCCATGTAGCTGCCGTGGTAGATCGCGTCGCGGCGCAGGCACATGCGCTCGATCGTCAGCACCGGAAACATGCCCTGTGCGTTGTAGTAGCCGGTGTGGTCGCCGAACGGGCCTTCCAGCGCCTCGTCGCCCGGCTGGATATGCCCTTCGAGCAGGATTTCCGCGCCCGCCGGCGCGTCCAGCCCGGTCAGTGCGCTGCGCCAGATGCGCGTGCGTTCGCCACGCAGCAGGCCGGCGAACTCGTATTCGGACAACGTGTCGGGTACCGGCGCCACCGCCGCCAGCATCGTCGCCGGGTCGCAGCCGATGGCCACCAGCACCGGGAATGGCTGGTGCGGCCGCGCCTGTTTCCAATCGGCGAAATCCAGCGCACCGCCGCGGTGCGGCAGCCAGCGCATGATCACGCGGTTGCGCCCGATCGGTTGCTGGCGGTAGATCGCCACGTTCTGCCGATGCTGCCGCAGGCCACGGGTGACGACCAATCCGAAAGTGAGCAAGCGATCGACGTCGCCCGGCCAGCAACGCTGGATCGGCAGGCGGCCCAGATCCACTTCGTCGCCGCTGCGCACCTCGTACTGGAACTCCGCCTCGCGCACCGCGCGTGGGGCAACGTGTGCCAGTTGCGCCAGTTCCGGCCAGATCTCCAGCGCCTGGCGCAGGCTCGATGGCCAGCGCGGCTCCTTGATCGCCGCCAGCAGTTCGCCCAGCTCGCTCAACGATGCCAACGGGCGCCCGCCGAGCGCGGCCTCGATGCGCGCCCGGTGTCCGAACAGGTTGCCGAGCAGGGCGTGCGGCGAGCCTTTGGCGTGCTCGAACAGCAGCGCCGGCCCACCTTCGCGCAGTACATGCTGGCACAGGGCGGTGCTTTCGAGGATCGGGTCGATCGGTTCGGCCACGCGCAGCAGCGCGCCGGTCGCTTCCAGGCGCTGCAAGAAGCCGCGTAAGTCGTGGTATGCCATGGCGTTGCTACGCGCTGGCCGGTACGCAGCCGGCGAGGTAGTCGAAGTAGCGCTCGATGTAGCTGATGCCGTTCTCGGCGTCGATCAGGAACGGGTTCATCAGCGTGTGCCGCAGGATGGTCAGGCGATCGGCGCCGGCGTGATCGGGCAGCAGGGTGTCGGCGTCGAGATCGAGTTCGGCCAGCACCCGCGCCATGTCCGCCGGCCCCAGCGCTTCCGGGCGCAAGGTGGTGTGCGAGCCGTAGAAGGCGCGCGCCTGCACCGCCTGCCCGGGATCGCAGCGCAATGATTCGTACAGGCCATCCATGAACGCATTCATGCCCGCCACGCTGCGGTTGCCGACCGGGTTGAGCGCCAGGCACACCAGGTTGCTGTCCGGCGCGTAGGGCACGCACACGTGCAGGCGACCGGCCATGGTTTTGGCAAAGCGCATCGCCGCCTGCAAGAACGCCTCGGCGGCACGGATCGTCTGCGCCACCACTCGCCCGAAATGCGCGTGATCGAGCGGCATCACCCGGTGGGTGACGTACACCGCAGCGGCCGCTGCGCCGGACTTGGAGCCTTCCAGGATGAAGCGGCCGAGCTTGTGGTAGCGCCGGAAGTAGTCGCTGCCCTCGCGCCCGCCGAACACGTAGTCGGCGTCCTCGGCCAGCAACGCCATCGCCCGCTGGTCGCGGCAGACGAACGCGCCCACGCCGAACGGCAGGTAGCCGAGCTTGTGCGGATCGACGGTGATCGAATCGGTGCAACCGAGCGCGGCGATCGCCGCGTGCGTGTCGGCGCTGGGAAACTGCGCGAACTGCTCGCGCATCGTCGCCAGCGCGCGCAGGCTGCCGTCCGGTTCGCGGAACAGCGTGGCCAGATAACCGCCCCAGGCGGCATCGACGTGCACGGAAAATCCAAACCCGCTGTCGGCGCAACGCTTGCGCTGCGCGATCACCGCATGCAATGGGTCGATGGTGCCGAACTCGGTGGTGCCCAGCACGGCCACCGTGGCCAGCACCGGACGTCGCTGCATGCGCAGGTCGTCCAGCATCGATCCCAGCGCGTCCGGATCCATGCGCATGCCGGTTTCGGGCACCTGCAACAAGTGCTGGCGACCGAGCCCGAGCAGCTTCATGCCCTTGCTCCACGAGTAGTGCGCGGTCGCCGGCGCCAGCACGACGGGCACCGACAACGACGGGTGTGCGGCGAGAAAGCCGGCGATGCCCAGATGTTCGATCCGCTGCGACTGTACCCGGCGCATCCAGAGCGGACGCTCGACCGGCGCGATCGCGGCCAGCCACTCCTGCCATGCCGCGAGCAGGGCGATGCCGGCGGCGGGTGCCAAATTGAACGCGGACCAGTCGTCATCCGGCAGCGTCAGCCCGGGCGGCGCGGCGGCACGCAGCGCCACCGGAAACGCCTTCAACGACAGCGCCAGTCGCAGTGCCTGATAGTTGGCCAGGGTACCGCCGGAGGTGAGATAGCCGAAGGCGCAGTCTGCGCGTAGCGGGTCGTCCACGTAGCCGAGCATGCGCGCCAGTTGCAGGCCGACGCGGATCTCCAGGTCGATGGTGACCGGCGCCACGTCCTCGATGACGTTGTTGGGGTTGTACGGCAGCGCCAGCATCTGCGCCAGCAGGCCCGGCAGGGCCACATCGGAGACCATGTGCCCGAGGTAGCGCGGGCTGTGGAAGGGCACCGAGCGCTTGAGCGCCGCCGACAGCGCGTGCAGCTCGCGGCGCAGGCGCGCCTCGAAGGCGCGAAACTGCGGGTCTTGTGCGGCGTGGGTGGGGATCGCCGGCGGATCCTCGGGGTGGAAGTTGCGCCGCCAGTAGACGTGGTCGCGCAAGAACTCGACCACGAGTTTTTCCAGCAGGTCGTCGTTCTCCCCGTACGGGCCGAGGAAACACGGATACAGCGCAGGGTCGGTCATCCGCGCACTGTGCGCAGCCGGCGCTGGGCACGCCTTGACCTGCGTCATGGGTGGTGGCGACGGGGAGGCGCGAACCCCGGGCCCCTGCGCTTGCGTTCAACCGGGGGGCTGCCGTGGTTCGACACCGGCTGGCTCGAACTGCGTTCTCGTCCAGCCCGGCTCACCACGAACGGATCACATACCTGAGCCGAGTCCCGAGTCCCGAGCCCGCCTCCCGAATCCCGAGCCCGCCTCCCGAGTCCCGAGTCCCGAGTCCCGAGCCCGCCTCCCGAATCCCGAGCCCGAATCCCGAATCCCGAGCCCCGAGTCCCGAGTCCCGAGTCCCGAGCCCCGTCAACGCGCTTGCGGCGGTTTGAGTATCAACGCCTCGCCGGCGGCCGCGCGCGGTGGTTTGGGCCCGCAGGCGCCACAGGTGGCGCAGCCATCGGCGCAGTTGCCGGTGGCGGCCTTGGGTTGCAGGCGGCGCGAAAGCGAGTGCGCCAGCGCGCCGTCGCGCCGCGCCAGTTTGATCGAGGCGCTGGCGAACCAGCGATTGGTGAGTCTGGGGGCGAGCTTGCGCAGCACCACCCACGCGCTGGCCAGCACGATCAGGGCCAGCACGACGTATTGGATCAACAGGCCGGTAGTCATGTCAGTGCACTCGCCAGTCGGAAGGTGATGAACGAGGCCGCGTAGGCCATCACGAACATGTAGCCGAAGGAGATGCCGACCACCCGCCACGAGGCGGTTTCGCGGCGGATGATCGCCAGCGTGGACATGCACTGCGGGGCGAAGGCGAACCACACCAGCAACGACAGCGCGCTGGCCAGCGAGATGTTCTGCGCCAGTATCGGCCCCAGGCCGGCGGTGTCGGCGCCGGCGGCGACCGCGTACACCGTGCCCAATGCGGCCACCGCGGTCTCGCGCGCGGCGAACGCCGGGATCAGCGCCAGGCTGATCTGCCAGTTGAACCCGATCGGCGCGAACAGGTGCACCAGCACGCGCCCGAACTGCCCGGCGAAGCTGTATTCGATCGCCGGCTCAGTGGCGCCCGGCGGCGGGCCGGGGAAGGTGGAGATGAACCACATCAGCACGGTCAGGGCGAGGATGACGCCGGTCAGGCGCTTGAGGAAGATCATCCCGCGCTCCCACAGGCCCAGCGCCACGTCGCGCACCTGCGGCAGGCGGTACGAAGGCAGCTCCATCAGCAGCAGGTGGTCGGCGCGGTCGCCGCGGATGCGCTTCATCACCCACGCCACCAGCACCGCCCCGGCGATGCCGATCGCGTACAGCGCGAACAGCACCACGCCTTGCAGGTTGAACATGCCCAGCACCGTGCGCGACGGAATGAACGCGCCGATCAGCAGCGCGTACACCGGCAGCCGTGCCGAGCAGGTCATCAGCGGCGCCACCAGGATCGTCGCCAGTCGGTCGCGCGGATCGGTGATGGCGCGCGTACCCATGATCCCCGGAATCGCACAGGCAAAACTCGACAGCAGCGGGATCAACGAACGCCCACTCAGGCCCACCGCCACCATCACCCGGTCGAGCAGGAAGGCCGCACGCGGCAGGTAGCCGGATTCTTCCAGCACGAGGATGAAGAAAAACAGCACGAGGATTTCGGGCAGGAACCCGAGCACGGTGCCGATGCCGCCGAACAGGCCGTCGGTGACCAGCCCGCGCAACGGGCCGTCCGGCATCGACGCCGCCGCGTGCGCGCCCAACCAGTCGAAGCCATCACCGATCATGTCGGTCATCGGCTTGCCCAGGAAGTACACCGCCTGGAACACCAGAAACAGCACCACGCCGAGGATGAGCAGGCCGAACACCGGATGCAGTGCCCAGCGGTCGATAGCGTCGTCGCGCGCATCGGTGGCGCGCGGCACCGCCACCGTCGCGGCCAGCAGGTCGCGCACCTGCGCGTGCAGGTCGCTGGTGGCGTCCACCGCGATGGCATCGTGCACGTCCGCCGCGTCCGCAGCGGGCGCGTGCGCGTCGATGTGCGCGATCAAGGCGCGCGCGCCACCACGGCGCACCGCGATGGTTTCCACCACCGGCACGCCGAGCCGGCGCGAGAGCTCGGCCACGTCGATGGCGATACCACGCCGACGCGCCGCGTCCATCATGTTCAGCGCCACCACCATCGGCCGCCCGAGCCGGCGCACTTCCAGCACGAAGCGCAGGTGCAGGCGCAGGTTGGTGGCGTCGGCCACGCACACGATCAAATCCGGCGCGGCCTCGTCGCGGTGCGCGCCGACCAGCACGTCGCGGGTGATGCGCTCGTCCGGGCTGACGGTGTCGAAGCTGTAGGCGCCGGGCAGGTCGAGTACCTGCAACCCCCGTCCTGAGGGCGCGGTGAACCAGCCCTGCTTGCGCTCGACGGTGACGCCGGCGTAGTTGGCGACCTTCTGCCGGCTGCCGGTGAGCTGGTTGAACAGCGCGGTCTTGCCGCAGTTGGGACTGCCGACGAGGGCGATCCGCAACGCGGCCGCGCTCATGCCGCTTCCACCTCACGTACGCGCACGCGCGCCGCCTCGACGCTGCGCAGGGCGAAGCGCGTGCCGCCGATCTGGATCAGCAACGGCTCGCCGCCGAGCGGGCCGCGGGCCAGCAGCCGCACCGGCTCGCCAGCCACGAAACCCAAGTCGCGCAAGCGCCGCGATACCGCGTCGGCGGTGTGGGCGTCTTCCACCCGATCCACCACGGCGCGCGCGCCGCGGGGCAGTTTGCACAGGCTCATGGCGATCCAATCACAATGCGAATGGTTCGCATTGTAACTCATGACTTGCCGTGATGGGAAGCGTTCTTGTTTGCGCGGATCGCAGCGGCACCGCAACGACCGCAGGGGTCGTCCGCGGGCGCAGAAGACCGGCCGGTATCCGGTATGCGGTGCAGACGGAACGGTGGCTAATCGCCGCCTTTTATCGTGACGAGAATCTTGTTCTCTTTTTTGTCGCCCCATTCCACGGTGTAGTTGATTTTGGCTACATCGTCATCGCTGCCGCTCGCGCTGAGCATCGCTTTGCAGGATCGGATCTCCGCCTTGGAATCGTAGGACACCTGTGCAAAGCCGCTCGCATCGACACCCTTGCCGCCGTGTTCGTCGAGGATTTCGCGCACGAGCTTGATCGAGTCGTCGTCGTCGCATGCTGGTACCGACCCGCCGAACAGGTGTATCACCACCCGCGCCAGCACGATCAATCCGACCACCCCGCCCCCGATTCCTCCGGCAAGGACCTTGCCTTTGGAAGTGCCGGCCGCGGCCGATGGCGCCGCCGCTGCCGTGACCGACGCAGATGGCACCTTCGGTGGCGATGGGGGCTTGGGTGGAACCGGCGGCGGCACTGGGTCAGCACTGCTGGTGGCCGCTGCACCGCAAGCGGCGCAAAACCGTGAACCGGCATCCACCGGCTGCCCACAACTGCTGCAGAACATGTGGCGATCTCCCCGTTCGCCCGATACGGCATCTGTACGCGGTTGTCGACGCAGCGTCAATCGGCCCGAGAATCATCGGGGACAGACCCTTGTTTACTCGGCTCCCGCCCCTTTCCAGCCCCTTTCACACCATCACGAAGCGCACCGTGCGCGTGCCCGGGTCGGCCTGCGCCAGCCGCACGCTCACGTCGGCACCCAGTTCCAGCGGCGCATCGGATTCCACCCGCGCCTCCAGCGGCGGGTCGCGCAGCATCACGATCCCTATGTGCGCGGTGCCTCCGCCATCGCGAGCGCCGTGCAGCACTTCGACGATGGAACCTGCAAAACTCTCGCCCACGCGCGGGGCGAGGATCACCGCCTCGGCCAGCGCGATGATCGCGTGCTCGTATTGATGCGCGGTGCGGTCGGAGTCGCGCAAGGTGTCGGGCAACGTGGGCAATGCCGTGCGCACCCAGTCGGGCACCGGCTGGTTCGCGCACAGGGCGATGCAGGCTTCGTTGGCGTAACGATCCACCAATCGGCGCATCGGCGCGGTGACGTGCGCGTACTGCGCGGCCACCGCCGACTGCTCTGTGAGCGCCGGCAGATCGCCGTCGAACGCCGCGTAGCCGGCACCGCGCAGCACCATCGTGCACGACAACATCATCGCCACGTGGTGCGGTTGCGTTGGATCCAATGCACGAATGAAGGCAGGGTAATCCACGCCATCGGGCCAGTCGATGCGCAGCGCCTGCGCGGTCAGGCGCAGGCGGGCGATCGAATGCGCGTCCGGCGGCGGCAGCGTGCGCAAGATGCCGAGCTTGCCCTGCACCATCACCTTTGCTGCGGCCATGCCGGTGAGCAAGGAAATCTGCGCGTTCCAGTCTTCGATCGGTTGCTCGACGCGGTATTCCAAGTCCCACTGCCCGCCGTCGCAACCGATCTCGGCATCGGGCAGCGACAGGCTGATACCGCCGCGCTGTTTCTCAAGCGTCTGCCGCAACTGGCCGATCTCACGCAGCAACGACCACACCGGAGCGGCCGTCCCGGCATCGAGCTGCGCCTGCACGCTCGGGTAATCGCATTGCTGGCGACTGCGCACGCGCGCCCGGCGCACGTCGATGGCGGCAATCTCACCGCGCGCATCCAAGTCGATCGTCCACAAGATCGACGGCCGCAACTGATCGGGCAACAGCGATGCCGCGTTCTCGCACAACACCGTCGGCAACAGCGGGATCGTGGAAGTACCGCCGTAGAGCGTCTCGCCGCGACGATTGGCCTCCACGTCGATGACGTCGCCCGCACTGACGAACGCGGCCACGTCGGCCAGCGCGTAATACACGCGATAGCCACCGCCGTCGCGGCGTTCAAGCTGCATCGCCTGATCCAGATCGCGCGAGCCGGGCGGATCGATGGTGAGCAGCCGGATGTCCGTGCGATCCAGATCCGGCAGGCGCGGATTGGCCGCGGCCTGCGCGGCGGCGGCCTCGACCTCCGGCGCGAACGCCGTGGGCAGGCGCATTTCGCGCTGGATCTGCGCCACGCCTTGATCCATCGTGGCGTCGTCGGAGGGGCGGATGCGGATGACGCGGGTGGTGGGCACGCGAGCACTTCCAAGGCAGTCCGGATGGACGCCCGACTATACACGCGGCCCGTAGTCGGCAAGCGGGCGCCGGCTGCTCTCACCGTGAAAGCATGTGCGCGATACCAGGATCGAGACGACTCAGAAACGCATCCACTGCGACCGTGTAGGCCGGGTCTTCACCCAGCGTGTCGTTGATCTGCTCGTGGGTTTTGTCCGCGGGCAGGACTTGCGCACGCGTGCCCAACGCGATGGCCTTGGCGACGAATTCCCGGGTCGCCGGGCAAGAGTCCTCGCGTTGGCTGGAACACACGCCGAGGAAGGGCACGCTGCGCGTGGTCAGTTGCGTGGTTGGCGAATCAGCGGCCCACACCCGGGGATCGCTGCCAAAGGCGCGATCGTAGAAACGGTAGTGGCGGCGCCGCATGATCGCGCTCACATCGTAGGCGGCGCTGTCCAAAGCAATGGTGCCAAGCCACGGCTGCACGCCCTGCGCTTGCGTGACGGCCGGACTGGCACTGAGCAACGCCACCAGATGCGCTCCGGCAGAGTGCCCCATCAACACCACGCGGTGGCCGTCGCCGCCCCATTGCCCGGCGTGTTGCTGCACGAAGGCGAGGGCGCTGGCCACGTCCTGCGCTTCGTCGGACACTTCCACCTCGGGAACCATGCGGTAGTCGACGGAGACGAACACGAAGCCCTTCGGCACCCAATGCGCGATTTTGTTCTGCACCACGGTTCTGGCGGTTCTCTTGCCGAACATCCACGCCCCGCCATGCACCATCACGATCACCGGCGCCTCCTTCGCAGCGGTCAAGGCATACACGTCCAGACGCTGGCCCGGCGCACTGCCGTAGGCGACGTCGCGAGTGACCTTGATGTCGGACGGAATTTGCGCCGAACCGCGATCGCCGGCGACGCCAGGCAATCCACCATCGGCCTGCGCTTGTGCGTCGTGGCGCGCCATCAAGGCGGCACGCAACGGGCCCGCGCTTGCAGCCCATGTCGCGACGATGGCAGCGATGATGAAACTCAGCCCGGCAACGAACCTTGGGCGCATTGAATGACATACTGGCATCCGCATTCTCCTGACTGCGGCGCATGGCGATGCGCCGGGGTGAAAGGCGGCGAGCCAGCCGCCAACCCCATCAACGCAGTCAGCGGCAGGCCGATGACACGCCGCGCCTCGACGCGCGCCTACTGTGCCGCCTTGCTGCCCGCGGCGAGCGCATCCAGGCGCCGCTGCAGTTTCGCGAAATGCTCGTGCATCTGCGCATTGATCTGGTCGGTTTTCTCGTGCAGGTGCGCGACTTCCAGTTCGGCCTTGACGTTCACCTCGTATTCGATGTCGGCCTGGATGCGATCCTTCGCCGCTTGCCGGTTCTGACTCATCATGATGACCGGCGCTTGCAACGCGGCCAACGAAGACAGGATCAAGTTGAGCAAGATGAACGGATACTCATCCCAGCGCATCGCTACGAACAGCACGTTGATCGACATCCACAACACCATGAAGCCGCTGAAGGTGAAGATGAAGGCCCACGAGCCGCCGAACGCGGCGACCTTGTCGGCAACCCGCTCGCCCAAGGTTGCCGTGTCCTCGACGGCCTCGTTGGCGTTGCGCGACACCCGCGTGCGCAGCAGCGCGTCGGCCTTGCGGGTCATGTACCCCATTGCTGCGAGCATGCCCAGCGCGGCATCGGGGGATTTGCGGAATACCAGCAGCAAGTCGTCGCGATCGAGTTCGAGCATCTCGCAGTCGCTCAGCGCCAGCGCGGTCGCGGTGCGCGGCTTTTCGTCGAGCATCGACAGCTCACCGAACAGGTCGCCGTGCCCGGCGACGTGCAACACGATCTTCTGCCCGGCCGTATCCTTGATGTACAGCTCCACCTCGCCGGCTTGCACCACATACAACGAATCGCCGGCATCGCCGGTGCGGAACAGGGTCTGCCCGGCCGCGACGGTGCGCCGGTCGATTACTTCGGCGAGGCTGCGGCGGTCGTCTTCGTCCAGCCGTTCGAACAGCGCGACGCCTTCCAGCATCCGTGGATCGCAAGGCATGCAACGGCTCCGTGGGGTTCGGCCAGAGTGTAACGTCAGTCGGCGCGTGCGCCGGCAGGCGGCGCCAACGCCGGATCACCCCACGAAATCGCGCTTGCCTATTTCCAGTCCGAGGTGGCGCAGCAGGCCGTAGGCGGTGGTGTAGTGGAAGTAGAAGTTCGGCTGCGCGAAAGTCAGCAGGTATTCGGCGCCGGGCATGTCCAGCGTGCGGTTGCGCAGCGGCACCACCACCCGGCGTTCGCTCGCGCCGTCGAATTGCGTGGCCTTGAAGGTGTCGAGGAAGGCGATCGTCTTGCCGATGCGCTCGCGCAGCTGCGCAAGACTCGATTCCTCGTCCGCAAAGCCCGGCACCTCGACGCCCGCCAGACGCGCCGGGGCGCTTTTGGCGAAGTCGCTGGTCAGTTGCACTTGGCGGGTGAAATCGAACATGTCCGGCGCGAGCTTGGCGGCCAGCACCTCTGCTTCCTTGAGCGTGCCGGCGGCGATGGCGGCCTGCGCCTTGCCGAGGATGGCATCGAGGTTGTGCAGCATGCGCAGCGGAATGCAGACGGCCAGATCGAAGACGGTGATTTGCATGGCGTGCATATCGGCAGGAAGGGGCGGTCATCATGGCACACCGGTGGGCGCCATCGGGCAAGCTCCGGCCGCGTGGTCGGCGCGGCAAGGCGTCGGGCCTACACTGCTGGCACGGCCACCAGCCGGCGCTGGAACTGCCCGCGCAGCAGCCACAGACTGGTCGCCGCCTGCAATGCGACGGTGGCCACCGACAGGTGCCAGAGTTGTTCGAGGTGGAAGCCGTGGCGCGATCCCAGCCACAGCCCGGGCAGCACGAAGGTGAACAGCCGCGAGGCGCTGCTGAGCAGCGAGGGCAGGGTGTTGCCCAGCGCCTGAAACATGCCCGAGCAGGTGAAAATCAAACCCTGCGCCAGGAAGTTCCACGACAAGATACGCAAAAACTCGGCCGCCACCGCCAGCGCTTGCGCGTCGTGGCCGTGCCCGAACGGGCGTACCAGTGCTTCGGGCATCCATTGGCACAGCAAGGTCAGCACCAGCATCACGCCACTGCTGGCCAGCGCGGCGTGGACGAAAGTCTGGCGCACGCGGTCGTGCAATTTCGCGCCCATGTTCTGCCCGGCGATCGGCGAGACCGCAAACGCAATTGCCATCGCGGGCAGGAACACCGCCTGCATCACCCGCGAGCCGATGCCGTAGCCGGCCTGCGCATAGGCGCCGAGTGGGCGGATGATGAAATACACCGCGGCGATCAACACGAACATCAACGCGAACTCGCCACCGGCGGGCAGGCCGATGGCGAGGATGCGTTTCCACACCTGCGGGCGCGCGCGCATCGCGTGCGCATCGAAACCGACCCACGTCTCCAGCTTCACGAAATACGCGTACAGCATCGCCACGCCGGCCACCATCGCCAGCGTGGTCGCCAGCCCCGCACCGGCCACGCCGAGCGGGTGGCCGGTGCCCCAGCCGGCGATCAGCACCGGGGCGAGGATCGCGTTGATGATGACCGTCACCACCTGCACCACCATGCCCGGCATCGCCAGCCCGCTGCCGCGCAATGCCGAACCCATCGCCACGATCGCGAACTGCAACGCCAGCCCGGGCAGGAACCACATCAGGTATTGGTCGCCGGCCTGCGCGCTGGCCGCGTCGGCGCCCAGCGCGCGGGTGAACAGGCCCGACAACCCGTATCCGGCCAGCAGCGTGAACGCCGCGCACAGCGCCGCCAGCAGCAGGCTCTGGTTGAACACGAGCTGGGCGTCGGCTTGATCCTTGCGCCCGGCGGCCTGCGCGATCAGGGTGGTGGTGCCGATGCCCAGCACCTGCGTGAGCGCCATCACCAGAAACGAGACATTCGCCGCCGCGCCCACGCCGGCGATGGCCGCATCGCCCAGCCGCGACACGAAGAACAGATCCACCAGCACGTACAGCGTCTGGAACAACATGCCGATGGCGATCGGCGCGGCCATGCTGGCGAGGTGGCGCGGGATCGGCCCGCGGGTGAGGTCCTGCATGGGGCGGTGCTCGGATGAAGTCGGCGCACGGTAGGGCAGATTGGCGCGGGACGCTACTGACGGGTGTCACGCTGGAAGCAGGGAGCAGGGAGCAGGGAGCGGGGAGCAGGGAGCAGGGAGCAGTGAGCGGGAAGCGGGGAGCGGGGAGCGGGAAGCAGGGAGCGTGAAGCGGGAAGCGGGAAGCGGGGAGCGGGGAGCGGGGAGCGGGGAGCGGGGAGCGGGGAGCGGGGAGCGGGAAGCGGGAAGCGGGAAGCGGGAAGCGGGAAGCGGGAAGCGGGAAGCGGGAAGCGGGAAGCGAGGGGGCTGGCTTCCTGCTACCGGCTCACTGCTCACTGCTCACTGCTCCCCGCTCCCTGCTCACTGCTCCCTGCTCCCTGCTCCCTGCTCCTTCCTCCCGCATCCATGACCTTCGGCGCAGGTGGGGGCTGGCACGGGCCGCTAAAATGCCGCATGGCTGGAATCCGGCGAGCGTTGGCGTTGCTTCTGACCGCGGGCCTTGCGCTCGCCGCATCGCCCGCTCCGGCGCGCACGGTGTATCGCTGCGTGGCCGATGGCACGCTCAGCTTGTCCACCGCGCCGGAGCCCGGTTCGCAATGCGTCGCCCAAGCAGTTGCTGACGATGCCGCCAAGCTGCCCAACTTGTGGGGCGTGAACGGCGTGCGCAGTGGGGCGATCTACCAGCGTCTGCAAGATGGCGTGATGGTGTATGGCACCCGCGAACTGCCCGGATCGACCCGGCTGATGGGCTTCACCGTGACGCCGCCGGCGGATTCCCCCGCGCACGCCGGGCTGGGCCATCTGGGTGCGCCGATGCTCGCCGTGCACGCCGCCGAGTTCAGTGCCGCCGCGCGCGCCAATGGCATCGACGATGCGTGGTTGCGTGCGGTGGCGCATGTCGAGAGCGGGATGCAGGCCGATGCGGTGTCGCCCAAGGGCGCGCAGGGCATCATGCAGCTCATGCCGCAGGTGGCGGCGCAGTACCGCGTGCCCGATCCGTTCTCGCCGGCGCAGTCCATCGCCGGCGGCGCGCAGTACTTGCGCGATCTGCTGCATCGGTTCCACGGCGATCGGCGCCTTGCGGCGGCCGCCTACAACGCCGGCATTGGCGCGGTGCAGCGCTACGGTGGGGTGCCGCCTTATGCGGAGACGCAAGCTTACGTCGACAAAGTCGAGGCGTTGTACCAGTCGTATCGCAGCGCATTGCCGGTGATGGCGCTGGGCCAGGTCAGCGTACGCTGATGGGCGAGCGTGTCAGCGATGGCGCTTCGTGCGCGCCTTCTTGCGCGGAGTCACCGCGTCGGGTGGCAGGCTGGCGCCGATCGCCAGATAACGCCCCGCGGGCGGCGGGGCGACCGAATGCACGGTGTGCGCCGGGTTGATCTGGTACGTCATTGCACAATGCCAGCCGCCGTCGAGGGCCTTCCAGCACAGGCCGGAATGGTCATAAAAGTTCTGGTAGCGGCACGCGTGCCCGGGGTTGGCCAGCCAGTCCGGGCTGGACGTGCGAGCGCACTGGTAGATGCGGAAGTTTCCACGCAACGCGTACACCGGTTGCGTCGCGTCGATCTGATCGGCCCAGCCATCGGTCCGGGCATCGAAGGCGCGCGCCTTGGGCGCGGCGCTCAGCTGCACCTCGCTGAGCAGGTACAGCAACGATCCGTGGTCGCCGACGTGCTCGCTGTCGCAAGCCAGGTAGCGCAGCGCCTGCGCTGACGACGGACCGCCCTTGCTGGGCGCGTCACGCAACGGGCAGATCGCTGGATCGCGGGCGCCGAAGTCCTCGCCGATGCCGGCCCATGCCGGTAGTGTGAGCAAGGCCAGCAGACCGGTCGCGGGCGCCAGCAGCCAGCGTCTGCCGGGACGGCGGGCGGGTCGGGAGTGGGCGAACAAGGCGCACGGCGCGGACATGCACACGAGGCTAAACCGGCCGCTTGCATTGCACAAGCCAGAAGCCGGCAGCGGTGGCGAGCGTCGATCGCCGGGGTCAGTTCGCCCCGGATGCGGCCCGGCTCGCTTCGATCGTCGCCGCTGGCAACGCCGGCGTCGCGGTCGATGGTGCGTGGGGCGTCGTCACGATGGCCTCGACGGCTACCGGGTTCGTCACTTCGACGACCACGCTGGGCGCGGCCGAATCGACGGATGGGGCGTCTGCAACGGTCGTTCCCACCGCTGCCGTCGGGATCGATGGGGCTGCGGCGTCGTCGGGGGACGTCGCCTCGAGCCCGGTCGTGATCGGCGCGGCGCTCGCTGTCGAGGCCGCTGCGCCATTCGGGATCGCGGTCTGCGGCTCCGGTGGGACGTCGGAGGCACTGGCGTCGGCAGTGGCAACGATCGCATCGGACGTGACCGGATCGGGCGCGACCACGGTTGCGGCCACCTCGCCCTGCGGGGCTGGATCGGCGACGGTTGCCATGCTGGCGACCGCGTGCGCCGATTCCGCGACGGCCACGGCTTGCTCGACCGCGGGTGCCGTCGCGGCCACGGGTGCCGTCGCGGCCACGGTTGCGCCGACCGATTCGCTGGTCGCCGAAGGCTCCGGTGCCGGGTCGGGCGTCGGCGTGGCAGTCGCCGCTGCTGGGATCGGCGCTGCTGGGATCGGCGCTGTCACGCTGGCCGCGACCACGCTGGGGGCTGCGTCCTTCGGGGCCGACAAGGGCACCGCGGTGGCAGCGGTCGGGCCGACCTGCGCGGCCGGCGCCGCGGCGGTCGGCTTGGCCGTGGCAACGTGTCGGCGCGGCACCTTGTCGGCGTCCAGCAGCTTCTCGATGCGCGCGAACACCTCCGAACGCGCAAAGGGCTTTTTCATGAAGTCGTCGGCGCCGATGCGCTGGGCGTAGAACTGCTCGGTCGCCAGTTCGTTGCCGCTGATCATGATCACCGGGATGGGCTTGGTGACGGCGTCACGGCGCAGGCGGCGCAATGCCTCGAAGCCGTTCATGCCCGGCAGCACGATGTCGAGGAAAATCAGATCCGGCACTTCCGACAACGCCATGAACAAGCCGGTGTCGGCGTCGGTGGCTTCCAGCGCGGAGTAACCGTTTTGCTCGAGCATGCGCTTGAGCAGGGCGACGATCGTCGGCGAGTCGTCGATGATCAGCACGCGGGTGCCCTCGCGGGCATTCTGGCTGTGTCGCACGCGGCGCTCGACGAACTCGGATGCCGCCTTGGCGGGCTCAGCCGCGGGCGGGGTCGGGGGGGCGGCGGATTCCGGCGCGGTCGCAGTGGCGGCCGGCGCGGCGACCGCGGCCGGCGCGGCCGGCGCCGGGCTGGATGCGGGTGATGGGGCCGGTGTCGGCGCGTAGTTCCGTGCCGCAGAGGGCGTCGGTGCGGACTGCTTTTTGCCGCCGCCGAACCAGCGCTTGATGATGTCCAGCATGCCCATGCGTCATGGCCCCCGGCGGCCGCATTGTTCCAGCCGACAGTTTCGCCTGAACGGGGCGTGGAAACAATGGAAATTTGTGACTTGGGTCACGCAAGCTTGCCCGCTACCATCGGCAGCGCGCCAACTTGGGCGCCTGCCGCGGACACGTCATGAGCCAGATCGCGATTGGCGCCGGTGCTGCGGCCGTGCTGGTGCTGGCCGTCGGTGCCTGTGATCGCACGACGCCGCCGGCGACCAACGGTGCGGCCAAGCCCGCGCGCACACCGGAGGCGGCTTCGGCGACCACGGCGGCCTGTGCGCAAGCGTGCGTGGTGATGCTTGGCAGCGGTACCCCCAATGCCGACCCGGAGCACTCCGGGCCGGCGCTGGCGGTGATCGTCAAGGGCAAGGTGTATCTGGTCGATGCCGGCCCCGGGGTGGTGCGTCGCGCCGCTGCCGCACACACGGCCGGCGTGGCCGCGCTGACGATGCCGGCGCTCAGTCGCGTATTCCTCACCCACCTGCACTCCGATCACACCACCGGACTGCCCGACCTGATGCTCACGCCGTGGGTGCTCGACCGCAGCGACCCGCTCACCGTGTACGGGCCGCCCGGCACCACGGCACTGGTCGATAACCTGCAGAAGGCCTATGCCGCCGACATCGACAACCGCCTGCACGGTCTGGAGCCGATCAATCGAACCGGATGGCGCACGCAAGCCATCGAGATCGCGCCGGGCGTGGCCTATCGCGACGCCGATGTGACCATCACCGCATTCGCCGTGCAGCACGGCAACTGGGCGCATGCCTACGGCTACACGTTCCAGACCGCGCAGCAGCGCATCGTGGTCTCCGGCGACACCGTGCCGGTAGAGGAAATCGTGCGCCAGTGCGCCGGCTGCGACGTGCTGGTGCACGAGGTGTATTCGCGTGCCGGCTTTGCCAAGCGAACGCGCGACTGGCAGGAGTACCACGCCCATTCGCACACATCCACGGCGCAATTGGCGCAGATCGCGATGAACGCGAAGCCCAAGTTGCTGGTGCTCTATCACCAGCTTTACTGGGGCAGCACCGATGCTGACTTGCTGCGCGAGATCACGGATGCCGGTTACCGCGGCAAGGTGGTGTCCGGACGGGACTTGGGCGTGTATTGACGGTGCCAAGGCGAGCGTCGCGGCGTGTTCCCATGAACGAAAAAGGCCGGGATCGCCCGGCCTTTTCGATACGATCGTGAATCGTCGGGCCGCTTATGCGGCTTGCGCCTGCGCCTTGCGCGGGCCTTCCAGCAGCGCGGTGCGGATGTGCGCGATCACCAGATCCACCTCGGCATCGGTGATGGCGAAGTGCGGGGTGAAGCGCAGCGAGTTGGCGCCGCCGTGGATCACGCCGATGCCGTGCTCGCGCATGTATTCCTCGGTCGAGCCGGCGCCGTAGCACTTGAACACGTCGGCCAGTTCGCACGAGAACAGCAAGCCGGTGCCTTGCACCTTGGTGATCAGGCCGGGCAGTTCGTCCTTGAGCTTTTCGAGTTTGGCGATGAAGGCGCGGCCCTGGTTGCGCACGTTGGCGCGCAGTGCCGGGGTGAGCTGGCCGAGCACCGCGCAGGCGACATCCATCGCGCGCGGGTTGCTGGTCATGGTGTTGCCGTACACGCCCTTGCGATACAGCCCGGCGGCGCGGTCGTTCACCGCCAGCACCGACAGCGGGTACTGGCCGGCGTTGAGCGCCTTGGAGTAGGTCTCCATGTCCGGCGGGTCGATGCCCTCGAAGCCTGGATAATCCACGATCGACAGCACGCCGTGCGCGCGCAGGCCGGCCTGGATGGAGTCCACCAGCAGCAGCGTTCCGTGTGCCTTGGTCAGTTCACGCGCAGCCTCGTAGAACGCGCGCGGCAGCGCGCGGCCCGGGTCGCCTTCACCCATCACCGGCTCGATGAACATCGCCTCGATGTGCCAGCCGTGCTTTTCAGCATCGGCGAACACCGCACGCAGTTGCTCGACGTTGTACGGATCGACCGTGAGCAGCGTGTTTTCGTGCCGATAGCTGGCCAGGTTGGCTTGATAGCCCTTGCGGCTGGAATCGGAATAGATCGCCGGCAGCTCGGTGCGCCCGTGGAAGGCGCCCTTCACCGCCACGCGCTTGATCTGCCGGCCGGCATGGGCCGCGCCGGCATCGGTCAGCAGCTTGGAGTTGACGTCGGCGATGCGCCCGGCCAGCGACACCGATTCGCTGCCCGAGTTCAGGCACAGGAAGTGCGAGTACGGGCTGCCGCCGCGGCTGTGCCCGATCTCCGCCTGCAAGGCCTGCACCATGCGCAGCTGGCTCAGGCTCGGGGTCATGATGTTGGCCATCGCCTGCGGCTGGGCCATCGCCGCCAGCACGGCCTTGGGCGCGTGCCCGAACGGCAGCATGCCGTAGCCGCCCGAATCGTGGATCACCGCGCCCTTGAGGGTGACGATCCACGGCCCGCGGCCGGTCAGGGCGACGTACGGGTTCACCGCGTCGTCCGGGTAGAAGTTGACGAAACCGGCCTGCACCGTGTCCAGTTGCGCCTGCTCGTCCATCGCCAGCAGCGCGGCCCACTGCGGGTCGGCCGCGAGCGCGGCGAACTGCTCGGCGGCGGCCTCGATGGCTGCGCACAGCTCCGGGCTGGTGGCGGCAAAACGCGCGATGGTGGCATCGTCCAGACCTTGCGTTCGCACCGTGCCGCCGTGCTGGCGAAGGACGTCGAGTTTTTTCAGCAGGTCGGAGTGGCTATGGGTCATGGGGGTCTCCATTGACATCGCTGTGCCCAACCGCTTGCGCGGAGCGCAAGCCGGTCGGCACACGAAACTTCACGTTGGGTCGGCGGCCCTTGGCTGGGCCCGGCGGGTGCGGCGTTCTTGCGAGAATAAGAACGACTTGCGGGCGTCATTTTAGCATGCGGATTTTGCTGAAATAACCCCCGGGCAGAGGACGGAGGACAGAGGACGGAGGACGGAGGACAGAGGACAGAAGACAGAGGACAGAGGACAGGCGGTAGTCAGTCGTCGGTCGTCGGTCGTCAGTACCTGCCACCGGCTGGATACCCGGCCACCTTGCCGACCACTGCCGACTGAACACGTCTCCGTCCTCCGTCCTCCGTCCTCCGTCCTCCGTCCTCTGAAACTGACAACTGTCAGAACCACATCCTGACGGCGTCCACTGCCGGCGTGGCTTGCCGCTGGTGAAACTGGCCGCGTCAATCAGGAGATCGCCATGCACGCAGTCGCCGTCAAACGCCGGATGCAAGCCGTCGCGCCAGCACCCGAACGCGCACAGATCGCCGGACTGGCGCAGGCCACGCGCAAGTACGGCGCGCTGGTCGCGCTGGATGGCATCGACCTGGCCATCCGCGCCGGCGAAGTGCTGGCCGTGCTCGGGCCCAACGGTGCCGGCAAGACCACCGCGATCTCCCTGTTGCTGGGGTTGCAACGCCCCGACGGCGGGAGCGCGGAATTATTCGGGATGGACCCGGCATCGCTGCCGGCGCGCCGCCGCGTCGGCGCGATGCTGCAAGCTGCGGCAGTGCCAGAAACGTTGAATGTCGGCGAGTTGATCCAACTGTTCGCCAGTTACTACCCGCACCCGCGATCGGTGTCCGAGTGTGCAGCGCTGGCCGGCGTGGAGGATTTGCTCGGACGCCGCTACGGCAAGCTCTCCGGCGGCCAGCAGCGGCGCGTGCAGTTCGCGCTGGCGCTGGTTGGAAATCCCGAGATCCTGTTCCTCGACGAGCCGACCACCGGTCTGGATATCAGTGCGCGCGAAATCATGTGGAAGACCATCCGCGCGCTGGTCGAACAAGGCTGTGCGGTGGTGCTGACCACGCACTATCTGGAGGAAGCCGAGGCGCTGGCCGACCGCGTGTGCGTGATCGCCAAGGGCCGCATCATCGCGGCCGGCAGCGTGGCGGCGATCCGTGCACGGGTGGCGCAAAAACACATCCGCTGCCGCAGCGCGCTGCCGCTGGAAACCATCGCGTGCTGGCCGTATGTGCGCTCGGCGGTGCGCGATGGCGAGCACGTCACCATTGTCACCGATGCGGCCGAGGCAGTCGTGCGCAAGCTGATGGATGCCGACCCGGATTTGGCCGAACTGGAGATTCGCCGTGCCGGGCTGGCCGAGGCCTTCGTCGAAATCACCCGGGATGCGGAAGGCGCGGGCGAGGAATCAGGGAGCAGGGAATAGAGAGCAGGGAGCGGGGAGCAGAGAGCAGGGAGCAGGGAGCGGGGAGCCGCGTGATCGCCAACTTCCGGCAACTCGCCAATCGGAACTTTCAACACACACTGTCAGATACGAGAACACACCCATGAACGCCACCACCGTCGGCAATCCTGCCATCGTCTCGCCGCAAGGCAGCGCCAGCGCGCTGCGCTCGTATGCGCTGGAAGCCAAGTACGAGTTCTTGCGGGTGCTGCGCACGCCCGGCGCGGCGGTGCCGACGTTGCTGTTTCCGCCGCTGTTCTACCTGTTGTTCGGCATCGTGCTCAACCGTGGCAGTGCTGCGGCGGCGCATTACTTGTTTGCCAGCTACAGTGTGTTCGGGTTGATGGCGCCGAGCCTGTTCGGCTTCGGCGTGGCGGTGGCGATCGAGCGCGAGCGCGGCTGGCTGGCCCTCAAGCGCGTCGCGCCGATGCCCCCGGGTGCTTACCTGTTGGCCAAGCTGGCGATGGCGATGATTTTCGGCGTCCTGATTTTTGCTGTGCTGGCGGCGATGGCCGCTGGCATGGCGGGCGTGCGCATGCCGGTTTCGCAGTGGCTGGAACTGGCGGCGATCGCCTTGCTGGGCGTGGTGCCGTTTTGCGCGCTGGGTCTGATGATAGGCGCGCGCGCCAGCGCCAATGCCGCACCGGCCTTCGTCAACCTGATCTACCTGCCGATGGCGTTCCTGTCCGGTCTGTGGATGCCGCTGTCGATGTTGCCCAAGGTGATCGGCCAGATCGCGCCAGCCTTCCCGGCCTACCACCTGGCGCAACTGGCATTGATGACCGTCGGGCAGCCATCGACTGGCAGTGTCGGCTACCACCTGTTGTGGTTGGCCGGGTTCTCGGCGATTTGCTTTGCGACCGCGCGACGCTGGTTGGCGCGCAATGCGTGATTGCCGTCGATGGGCAGCGGGGTTGTGCTGGCGCTATCCTTGGCCGCCAGGTGGCCGTCGTTGGTGATCGTGGGCTGGCAGCGGATGCTCGGCCCGGAACGCCAGGGGCGTCGATGCCGCCGCCGGGCTGGCGCTGACCCCAGCGCACGCGGGTACGGTTGAATCGGGAGTGCGGGCATGGACATGACCCTGGCGTTTCTGAAAATCCACCCCGATTCGATCATCGGGCGGCGTTTGCGCGGCCCCGATGCCAATGCGCGCACCCGCTTCACGCCCCTGTACAGCCTGATCTGGACCATCTGGCTGTTCCTGTCGCCGCTGTACCCCCAAGCCGGATATGCCCGCTGGCTGTGGCCGACGCTGGCGAGCTTCCCGGTGTTCTTGCTGCTGTACCTGCGCGGGTTTACCGCGCCGCAACGGCAGATCGTTCCCCATGCGCTGGGTGTGGCCGTGCTGGGCTACCTGTTGATCGACTTCAACCCCGGCGCCTGCACCTACATCATCTACGCCTGCGCACTGTTCGCCTTCGGCCCGAGCGCCCCCAAGGCCCTGGCGCTGATGCTGCTGGCGTTGTTGCCGTGTCTGGCGATCTACGGGTGGCTGGGCGCGCCGTGGCAGTTCCTGCTCAGCATCGGGGTGATGGCGCTGGCGGTGGGCGGCAGCAACATCGCGTTCCGCAGCACGCAGATCAAGTCCGAGCAATTGCAGCAGACCCACGAGGAGATCCGTCGCCTCGCCGCCACCGCCGAACGCGAGCGCATCGGCCGCGATCTGCACGACCTGCTCGGGCACACGCTGTCGCTGATCGCGCTCAAGTCCGAGTTGGCCGGCAAGCTGCTCGCCCGCGATGTGGTCGCGGCGCGACGCGAGATCGCCGACGTCGAACGCACCGCGCGCGAGGCGCTGGCGCAAGTTCGCGGGGCGATCACCGGCATGCGTGCGGCCGGGTTGGTTGGCGAAGCGGCATCGGCGCGGATGATCCTGGAATCGGCCGGGGTGCGGTTTTCCAGCAGTGGCTTCGATCAGGCGATCCCCGCCGAGCACGAGCACTGTCTGGCGCTGGCGCTGCGCGAGGCGGCGACCAACATCCAGCGTCACGCCAAGGCGGCATCGGCCAGTGCGCGCATGACCCTCGCCGATCAGGCGGTGGAACTGAGCGTGCACGACGACGGCAACGGCGTCATCCACGCGCACGGCAACGGTCTGAACGGCATGCGTGAGCGCGTCGAAGCGCTCGGCGGCAGCTTGCAGGTCGTCGGCGAACGCGGGAAAGGCACGACCCTGGTGGCGCGCCTGCCGTTGCCGACCAGGGTTTCGGCGGAGGTGATCGGGCTGCCCGGCCCGCAACGCAAGGCGCACGCGTGAGCTTCGCGCGCAATCTTCGGTGTCTGCGCACGGCAACCGGGGAAGTATCATGATCCGCGTGCTGCTTGCCGAAGATCAGGCGATGGTGCGCGGCGCGCTCTCGGCGCTGCTGGCGCTCGAGTCCGACATCCAGGTGCTCGGCAGCGTCGCCGATGGCGAACTGGCGTGGCGCGAGATCGGTCGGCTCGCGAAAACCGACACCCCGGTCGATGTGCTGGTGTCTGACATCGAAATGCCCAACCTCACCGGGCTGGAACTGGCCGCGCGCATCCGCGAACGTGAGCTGCCGGTGAAAGTCGTCATCGTCACCACCTTCGCCCGCAGCGGCTACCTGCGGCGCGCGCTGGAGGCGGGCGTGTCCGGGTATCTGTTGAAAGACGCGCCGGCCGAAAAACTCGCCGAGGCGCTGCGGCAGGTGCATCGCGGCGGTCGCGCCATCGCGCCGGAGCTGGCGCTGGAAGCATGGTCGGAGGCCGACCCGCTCAACGAGCGCGAACGGCAGGTGTTGCGCCTGGCCGGCGAGGGCCTGGGCGCGGCGGAAATCGCCGAAAAACTGCACCTGTCGCACGGCACCGTGCGCAACTACCTGTCCGAGGCGATCGGCAAGCTCGGCGTGGGCAACCGCATCGAAGCGCACCGGCTGGCGCGGCAGAAGGGGTGGTTGTAGGGCGAGCAAAGCAATTGCAGCGCATCCGATATGGATGTATTTTGCATCCATCGAGGTATCGCCATGCCGGTCACCCTCACCATCAAGCAGGTTCCCGACGCCGTCGCGGCGCGGCTCAGGCAGCGCGCCGAAGGCAACCGTCGCTCCCTGCAGCGCGAGCTGTTGCTGATCGTCGAGACGGCCGCGCTAGACGCATCGGCCGGTATTCGCGCGGGCGAGCCCTCGGTGCCTGCCTATACGGTTCAACCCGTGGCCGGGTCTGGCGGCGACGGGAAGAAGCGCAAGGGCGGCAAGCGTGAAAGCCGCGACGGTCGCCTTTCGCTAGCCGAGCTGTGGCAACGCGCCCGCGCGCTGGGTGCGGGCATGGACGCCGAATCGACCGGCATCGTTCGAGCCGACCGCGATGCCCGCCGCAACTGAGGTCGTCGTCGATGCATCCGCGCTGGCCGCGGTAGTGTTCGACGAGCCGGAGGCGGCGCCAGTGGTCGCCAGTGTCGCTGGAAGCCTCATCGCGCCCACCTTGTTGCGGTACGAAATCGCCAGCGTGTGCGCCACGAAACTGATTCGCCATCCGCAGCGCGCAGGCGAAATCCAGGCGCGTTACCGGCTGCTCGACGACATCGCCATCGCCTACGCCGAGCCGGATTGGGCGAGCCTGCCCGCGCTGGCGCGACGCTGGGCGTTGTCGGCCTACGATGCGGCGTATCTGCAACTGGCGCTCTCCCGGCAGGCGCCATTGATCACTCTCGATGCGCGGCTGGCGGCGGCATGGGACAATGCGCAAGCCGAACCGACGGGGCAAGCATGAGCAACGCCAAGGAAAAATTCATCGCGCTGCTCAAGCAGGACATCCTGCAGAGCGACCTGGCCGACCTGGATTTCGGCATCTATCGCATCCTCAAATACCGGCGTCGCGAAATCGATTCCTTTCTCGATGCCGAGCTGCCCAAACGCATCGTCGCAGCGCTGGCGGGTTTGCCGGGCAAGGCCACGGAGGACGAACAAGGCCGCGTATTCCATCATTTGTACACGTTCTTCGCGCGCTATTACGACGACGGCGATTTCGTCACGCGCCCGCGACGCGGACGCAACGCGGCGTATTCGGTGCCCTACAACGGGCAGGACGTGCACTTCTGGTGGGCGACGAAGGGTAGCCATTACGTCAAGAGCGGCGAGCGTTTTTCCGCCTACGTCTGGCGCGACGGACCGCGCGCCATCCGCATCGTCGTGACGCAGGCCGATGTGGAAAAAGACAACGTCAAGGGCGTCAAGCGTTACTACATGCCCGCCGGCGTGGCCGAGGCCGATGGCGAGCTGCGCGTGACGCTCGCCTGGCGTCCGCTGGACGCGGAGGAGGCCAAACGTTTCGAGAAAAAACCGCGCGGCGCACAAGACGATGACGACGTGCCGGCGGATGACGCGCCCGAAGGCCGCACGGCGCAGGAGAAAATTCTCAATGCGTGGCTCGATGGCGAAGGCGCAAAGAAGGCAAAGATTCCCGCCGGCGTGGACAAGGCGCTGCTGAAAAAGCATCTGGCGCGCTACGTCGCCGGGCAGACCAGCGATTTTTTTGTGCATCCGCAGCTCGGCAAATTCCTCGCGGGCGAGCTGGACTGGTACCTGAAAAACGAATTCGTCGAAATCTGGGATCGCGCCGAGGGCGATGCGCTCGCGCGCGAGCGCGGCAAGCTGGCGGTGGTGCGCGATATCGGCGGCGCGATCATCGCGTTTCTGGCCGCCATCGAAGACGTGCAGGCGCAGCTGTTCGAAAAGCGCAAGTTCGTGCTGGCCAGCGACTGGCTGGCGCGCGTATCCGCACTACCGCAAGGCAAGGCCGCGCAAGCGATCATCCACGAAGCCTGCGCCAATGCCGAGCAGGTGAACGAATGGCTGGCATGGCTGGGCGAAAAACCGCTGGGCAAGTCCGCGGCTGCGGCCAAGCGCGGCGCGCAGCTGCTCGCCGCGTGGCCGCATCTGTGCATCCATACCCGTCACTTCGACGCGGCGTTCAAGTACCGCCTGCTGGCGGTGTTCGACGATATCGAGGCGGCAACCGGCGGCACCTTGATCCATTCGGAAAACTACGCGGCGCTGCGCACGCTGGAGTATGCCTACAAGCAACGCGTGAAGTGCATCTATATTGATCCGCCGTATAACACCGGTAAGGACGATTTTCTCTACAACGATGCAATTGGCCAGCACGGCACTTGGGCAACCATGCTGTTCGGGCGGCTGCAATCGACTCGCGCTTTGATGCAATCGGATGCGGCGCTGTTCGCCTCGATCGATCACAACGAGCGCGAGCGGTTGGACTATCTGCTTAGCGAAGTGTTCGATGCCGCCAATCGACTTGGCGAGATCGTTTGGCATAACGTCACGGACAATAACCCGACTCAGATTGCGACGGAGCACGAATACATCGAGTGCTACGGCGCCAGTGTCGATGCCAAGACGCAGCCGTGGAAGAGCACTATTTCCGTGGCAAAAGATGCTTTGGTAAGTATCGGACGCGAACTGCTTTCCCTGCATGGTGATACGCAGGGCTTGCAGGATGCTTATCGTGAATGGTTCAAAGACAACAAGCATAGCTTGGGTCGTCTTGATCGCTACAAATATATTGATCGTGGCGGCGTCTACACCGGTAGCCAGAGCGTCCACAACCCCGGCAAGGAAGGTTATCGCTACGACGTAATCCATCCACGAACAAAGAAGGCGTGCAAACAGCCGCTGATGGGCTATCGCTTTGCGAAGGCCACGATGGATGAATTGCTCAAAAACGAAAAGATTCTGTTCGGCAATGATGAAACGAAGATCATCGAACTAAAGGTGTATGCGCATGAGTTTGAGGACAAACGTGCAAGCGTGCTTGTGCTGGATGGCCGCGCCGGGGCGAACGAACTTCGGTCGTTGTTCGCAGGTGCGTTGGCGTTCAAGAACCCAAAGCCATCGGGCCTAATTGAGGAACTGGTGCCGTTCGTTGCCGGTGGTCGTGAGTCTGTTGCGGACTACTTCGCCGGCTCCGGCACCACCGGCCATGCGGTAATCAATCTCAATCGCGAGGACGGCGGCACACGCAAATTCGTGTTGGTGGAACAAGGCGACTACTTCGACACCGTGCTGCTGCCGCGCATCGCCAAGGTGATCGCCTGCCCGGACTGGAAAGACGGCAAGCCCAAGGATGGCGTGGCGATGGCAGGCGATGGCGATCACTGGTCGGCGCGTTCGCCCGCGCTGGTGCAAGTGCTGCGTCTGGAGCGTTACGAAGATTCGCTCGACGCGCTGGAGCTGCCCAACGAAGCCGATGCGCGCCGCGCCGGACAGAAGAGTTTTGCCGATGAACCGTTGCGCTATGTGCACGAAGCCGCGGCCGGCAAGGCCAGCGTGACGCTCAATCACAGCCAGCTGGCGCACCCGTTCGACGTGCGCATTCCGCAAACCGCGAACGGCGCGCGCGTGCTGGCGAACGTGGACTTGCCCGCCACCGCCTTGCTGCTGCTCGGCCTGCATCCGGTGCGCGTGCGCGAAGTGATGCGCAAGCTCCCACAAGCTCGTCATTCCCGCGAAGGCGGGAATCCAGTGCCTTTGCGTTATCTGTTTGTCGAAGCGCGACCGAACGGCAAACCGAAAGAATTGCATCTGCTTTTTCTGCGCGATTGTGACGATGCGCTGGTCGGCGAGGCGCTGCGCAAATCGGCGGAAAGCGAAATGCACTGGCTGGACGAAACCGTCGCCCGCGAATTCGACCGCAAGCCTGGCGACTACGCACAGGTTTGGCACAACCGTGACGCCGTGCTGTCCTCGCCGAACGCTGGCTCGTTCGATCCGGAAATCATTCGCCGCATGCTCGAGCGCGCGCCCCAATGAAAACCGTCGCGCAGCGACACCCGCGTCCCTCGCCCGCGCAACGGGAGAGGGGGGAACCGCCCGCGGACGCGGGCGGTGGGGTGAGGGCATGGGAGCGCGGCGCGTGAGTCCGCGCGCTGCCGCGCGCACGCTGCAACATGGCGTTTCCGTCAACGCCTACAAGCAACGCCCGTTCGCGCGCTCGCTGGTATTGCTCGAACACCTTACCGACCAGCTCGGCGGCCGCTATGGCGAGCTGTTGCGACGCCTGTCCGAATCGGCGGCCGAGGGCGGTGGCTTCATCGATGCCCTGCTCAGTCGCGCCGGGCGCACGCTGCCGGATGCGAAACTGCGCCAATACGACGCCAACATCCGCCGGCATGCGGCGCGCATCGCGCAAAATCGCCCAGAGTTTCGCCTCACCTATTTCCAGTGGCTCGCGGCGCTGCTCACGGAAATGGCGCTCGACGCGCTCAAATCCGGCGCGGACGCGTGGCTGCGCGCGCTGGAAGCAAGGCGCCAGACCTTCGCGCCGCTTCTTTCGCAATACACCGCACAAGACCTGCGCAAGCTGGCCTGCTTCATGGCCACCGGCAGCGGCAAGACCTTGCTGCTGCATCTGAACCTGCTGCAGTTTCTCGACTACAAACTGTTCGAGCCGGACAACATTCTTCTGCTCACGCCGAATGAGGCGCTATCGGCGCAGCATCGCGCTGAACTCGATCAGTCCGGCCTCGGCGGCGCAAGCGTGCGCGTAGTCGAAATCACCAAATTCTATGTCGATAGCGTCGATTCGCGACGACCGAAAAAAGGCGAGTCCGAACCCGTGTCGCGTTTCGAAGGCCCGAATTTGCTGCTGGTGGACGAGGGCCACCAGGGCGGCACGTCCAAAACGGAAACCGAAGGCGAGCGGCGCTGGCGTGCGATCCGCGAGGCGCTGGCGGAGGGCAACACGCCGGAAAATCGCGGCTTCGTGTTCGAATACTCTGCGACGTTCGCGCAGATGGCGGCGGGCGATCCGGCGTTGTACGACGAATATGCCAAGTGCGTAGTCGCCGACTTCGGCTACGCGCGTTTTCACGGCGATGGCTATGGCAAGGATTTTCGCATCCTCAACGCCAAAGCCCGCGACGGCGCGGACCTGACCTTGAGCGCGGGGTTGCTGTCGTTCTACCGGCAAGTGCTGGCGGCGGACGATGCGGCGCTGGTGGCCGACTACCGTCTGGCGTCGCCGCTGTGGGTGGCGTTGGGTAAATCGGTCACGGCCGACGAATCGGACGTGGCGGCATTGCTCGAATTCCTCGATCATGCCTCACGCGATCCAGTGTGGCTTGCGACGCAGTTCGAGCGCGTGCGGCGCGACGTGGCGCTGACGCAAGGCGCACTGGAAGGCGATCCGCTGGAATTCGGCGTGCTCAAGGACGCCGACGCAAGAGCGCTGGCCGCGGACGCACAACGGCGCCTGTTCGGCGGCGCGGGTCGGCTGCGCCTGCATCTGTTGTCGGACAGCGAAGTGGGCCTGCGTTCCACCGGCGCGGTAGACGACCGCTATTGCGCGCTGGTGTTCGTGGGCGAGGCCGGCAAGTTCGTCGAACAGGCGCGGCGCGCCGGCAAGCTCGACGTCGGCGAGCCGGACAAGCTCGCCGGTTCGCTGTTCGCGCGCATCGAGTCGGATGCGAACCTGCGGTTCTTGATCGGCGCGAAGAAATTCGTGCTGGGCTGGTCGTCGTGGCGGGTGTCGGCGATGGCGCTGATGAACGTCGGCAAGGACGCCGGCAGCGAGATCGTGCAGATGTTCGGTCGCGGCGTGCGTCTGCGCGGCAAAGGCATGACCTTGAAGCGCGCGGGCAATGCTGCGCCGGAATCGGTGCGCCTGCTCGAAACCTTGTACGTTTTTGGCGTGCGGGCCGATTACCTGCAAGCCTTTGTCGAAACCTTGCGCCACGAGGGGGTGGCCCGTGCCGTGCACTTCTGGCCGCTGCGCGAGCATGCGCCGCCGGTGGATTCTCTTGGATTGATGACGCTCGCCGGCGACGACGTTGAATTCGACGGCATTGTGCTGCCGGATCCAGCGCGCGACGGCGCGCGCATCGCGCTCGATGGCGGGCTCTCGCTCACGGTCGGCATGGCGGGCGCTGCTGCGGTCGGCACGACCAGCCGGCAGGATTACCCGATCGTTGGCTGGCTGGATGATGCCGAGCTATACGGTGTGGCGCTGGAATGGCGACGGCGCAATCCGACCGTACGCATCTCCTTGTCGCCCGGACTTGTCACGACCTTGGCGACAGAATGCAAGGTAGAAGCGAATGTCGGCGAAATGGATGACGATACCGATCCGGCGACCGCGTTACGCTGCGCCGCGCTGGCTGCGGTCTGCGTGACGCGTGCATTGGACAATGCCGCGAACCGGTCGCAGCGCGAGTTTTACGCTGCACGCATGAAGCCGACGCCATTGCGCGTCGCCGGCAATCCGAATTTTCCGAGCCAAGATGTGGATGGTCAATCGATGCTCGCCGTGCGTATCGAGGCGGAGACGCGCGAAGATCTGGTAAAGGAATTCCGCGAACGCATCGAGGCCATGCAGCGCGGCGGGTTGTTGAGACCTGAGACCGCGGCGCAAATGCTCGCGCTGCTCACGGACAATCTCGGCGTTGGCGACGTGAGCGCGCGCGTGCAGGAACTGCTCAAGCTCGCCACCGTCGAATCCGCATACGACGGCACTGCACCGCTATCCCGTTTTTATTTCGACCAACACTTGTATGCGCCGTTGTTTGTCGAGCAACCGTTTGTCGAACGCAACGGTCAATTGGCGTTGTTCGGAAACGCCGAATCCGGAGTCCGTCTGAATCCGCCTGCGCTGAACGAAGGCGAGGCCCGCTTCGTTCACGATTTACGATCCTTCTGGCAAGCCGAATGCAAACAACCCGATTGGAGCGACTGCGAAATATTCTTGCTCCGCAATCAATCTCGCACCGGTTTGATGTTTTTCACCGGCGCAGGTTTCTACCCGGATTTCCTGCTTTGGCTGAAACGCGGCGACAAGCAGGTGCTGTGTTTTGTCGAACCCAAAGGGTTGGGACGACAGTGGCCCGAGGAAAAGATAAAACTGTTGGCGAGCCTGGCGACGCAATCGCCATCGGATTTGCCATTGCGTGGATTCACCGTCACTTCGACACAGCTCGCGGAGATTCGCAGCATGCGCCCCGAAGCGGATGCAGCTTGGCTGGCGCAGCGACACGTTCTCTTGCAGGATGATCCGGGGCATATTCGCGTCATCTTGACTGCGCTCAGACAAGCATTGCCGTGAATGCGCGGCGCAATAATCGTGTTTGCCACACGCCGCAATCGCCATACCACCGTCGCTCTCCCGTCCTCAGCCTTCCGCCCGCATGAACCCTCGTCTTGTCGTTGTCTGTGGCGCTTTCGCCTTCCTCGCCGCTTGCAGTTCCCCATCCAACGATGCCGCCTCCGGCGCCGTCGACACCACACGTCACGACGAGCCGGTGATCGCCGCCGCCAGCGCCGCCACGGATCGCCCGGTCAGTGCCAACCCGGCAGCCGGCGAGGGCGTGTACATCTGGCAGCGCATGTGGTTGCCAGCCAATGTCACCGCGCTGGCCGACAGCCGCGGGGTATTCGACGAACTGCGCGTGCTGGCCGCGCAGGATCAACCCGGCGAGGGCTGGATCGATGCGCGGGTGGACTTGCCCTCGTTGCAGGCCGATGGTCGCCCGGTGCGGCCGGTGATCCGCCTCGATGGCCGGCTTGCGTCTCTGGATGCGGCGATGATCGCCGGCAAGGCACAGGCCATCGTCTCCGGATGGCGGGCGGCCGGCGCCAGCGTCGATGGCGTGGAGATCGACTTCGATTGCGCGACCAGCCGTTTGGGCGATTACGCCAAGCTGCTGACTGCGATCAAGAGCAAGCTGCCCAAGGGCACGACGTTGTCGATCACCGCGTTGCCGGCATGGATCGGCGCGCCGGCGCTGGCGCAGGTGCTGGCGCAGGCGGACGAAGCGGTGTTGCAGGTGCACGCGGTGACCGATCCAAAGCACGGCTTGTTCGACGCCAAGCAAGCCGGCGACTGGATCGCGCGCTTTGCCGCCGGCACCGACAAGCCGTTCCGCGTCGCGCTGCCGGCTTACGGCTCGGCGCTGGTGGTCGATGCCAACGGGCGCACCATCGGCGTGGAAAGCGAGGCCGGTCTGCCGGTGGCGGGCGCGCGGCTGGAGTTGTTCGCCGATCCATCGGCGGTGGCCGGGCTGGTCAAGGCGATCCACGGCAAGCCGCCGGCGAACTTCCGCGGTTTCGTCTGGTTCCGCATGCCCTTGGCCGGAGATCGTCGCGCCTGGCCGCTGGCGACCGTTTCCGCCGTAATCCAGGGCAAGCCGCTGCGCGCCGATTTCACGCCCGCGCTGGGTGATTCGGGCAACGGGGCCTTCGATGTGAGCGTGAAGAACACCGGCAATCTGGAAGCGCCGTTGCCGGCGACCGTCGCCATCGAAGGCAAGGGCTGCGGCGACGCCGATGCGTTGCCCGGTTACAGCGTCGATCGCGCCGGCGGGAAGATCCGCTTCGTGCGCCAGTCCCATGCCAGCCTGCCGGCGACGCAAGCGCGCCCGCTGGGTTGGGTTCGCTGCACCACCCTGACCGTGGCCGACGTGCATGTGCATCCGTAAGCTGATCCTCGCGCTGGCCTGCGCGCTGCCGTTTGCCGCCGCGCAAGCCTGTGGACCGGATTTCCCGCAACAACTGGTGGGCGATCGCAAGGCCAGCTTGCTGCAACTGCCTGAAGGCATGTTCTTCTTCGAGGCCGGGCGCTTGCTGCCCAAGCCGGCCGACAAATTGCGCGCGGTGGAAACCTCGCCGCTGTACGACGCGGACGAATCCACGCCCAAGCCCGATCCTTACGGATTGAGCGGCGACGAGCAGGCCAAGGTCAAGGCGATGCGCGCTGCCGCCGATATGGATGCGGCGACGCGCGTTGGCGCCGGGTTGGCGCCGGAAGTGCGCGACTACACGCTCGGCGCGATTGCTTTCAAGAAGGGCGAGAGCGCCGCTGCGGCCGCGCACTTTCGTGCCGTACTCGCACTGTCGCCGCCGCAACGGGCGCGCTTGGGAATGGCGGCGCAATATTCGCTGGCGCGCACGCTGCTGGCCGATGGCGACACCGATGGCGCCAGCGCGGCCTACGCGGTGGTGCGCGAGTGGGCGCTGTCGGGGATCCCCGATCCGCAGGGCCTGGCGGTGGCCAGTCTGGGCGAGCAGGGCCGCATCGCCTGGCATCACGGCGCGGTGGCAGCGGCGGTGAAGTTCTACGCACAACAAGCCGCGCACGATTCGAGCAGTGGTGCCGCCTCGTTGCTGTTCGTGGCGCGCAGCCTGCTGGCGCACCGTGACCAGCTCGATCAGGCGCTGGATGATCCCCTTTCGCAACGCTTGCTCGCCGCCTACTTGTACACGCGTTCGAACGAGTTCGGTGCGGACTGGCCGTTGGCCGGCAGCCAGCACGACGACGATCCGGCAAGCGCCGACAGCACTGCAACCACCGCCCCCGCGACGCCAGCCAAGCCGGCCAGCCTGGATGCGGCAGGGTTCCTCAAGGCGGTGCAAGCGCACGGGCTGGCGACGTTCGACGGCGCCGACCGCCTCGCTGCAGGCGCCTATAACGCCGGTCGTTACGACTTGGCCGGGCAACTGGCGGCCAAGTCCGATACGGCGCTGGCGGCGTGGGTGCGCGCCAAGCTGGCCTTGCGTGCCGGCGACCAAGCCACGGCGGCGACCGAGTACGCCAAGGCTGCCAAGGGGTTTCCGGCGGACGAAAACTGGGCGGGGCAGGGCGACTATGCCGAGTACGCCCCCTTGCAGCGCCCGCTGTGCCGCGTGCAGACCGAGCGCGGCATCCTCGCGCTGGCGCGTGCCGATTACGTCGAGGCGATGGCGCGCATGTACGCCGGCGCCAGCGAATACTGGCCGGACGCGGCATACGTCGCCGAACGCGTGCTTACCGTGGATGAGTTGAAGAAGTTCGTCGATGCCAATGTGCCGGCCGTGGCGCGGGCGCCGGCCAAGTCAGGCGATGATTCGACGCGCACCACGCCGAGCGAGCAACTGCGCGGTTTGCTGGCGCGGCGGCTGGTACGGGTCGGCCGGGTGGCCGAAGCGCTGCCGTATTTTGCCGATCCGGCGGTGCGCAAGCAGGCGCAGGCGTTGCTGGATGCGCAGCAGGACGATCATGCGTGGTCTTCGCTCGCGCGCGCCCAGGCCCTGTTCGCACAGGCGCGGATCGTGCGCCAACACGGCATGGAACTGATGGGTGCTGAACTGGAGCCGGACAACGCGCAATGGGGCGGCAGTTTCGAGGCCGATGCGCTGCCGTCCTTGAAAGACAAGGAATTGGTGGGAGGCGATGAGGGCGCGCGGGTGACCGCCAGTGCCATTACCCCGGACGCGCGCTATCACTATCGTTATCTGGCCTCCAATCTGGCCGAACAGGCCGCTGCGTTGGTGCCGGCGCGCTCGCAGGCCTACGCGGCGATGATGTGCAGCGCCACCGGCTGGATGCTCGATACCGATGCGGCCAGCGCCCAGCGCATCTACCACAGGTATTTGCGCAACGGTGCCTACGTGGCTTGGGGAACCAGTTTTGGCCAGAGCTGCCCGGTACCCGATTTCGGCACGGCGCGCTGGGTGCCGTGGAAAATGCGCTACCACGCCGCCCGCCACTGGGCGCATCGGCAATGGCCGTGGTTGCTGGGCGGGTTGGTCGTCCTGATCGGACTCGCGCTCGGCTGGCGCTTGCGGGGTCGCAAGACGGTGTGATCGGCATCGATCGGCGATAATCGCCGTCCTCATTGCCAGCGCAGCGCCGCACTTGAAAAAATCCGACTTCCACTACGACCTGCCCGAGGCACTGATCGCGCAGGTGCCGCTGCCGCAGCGGTCGGCCAGCCGGCTGCTGGTGCTGCCGGGTGACGGCACGGCGGCGCTGGATCGCCACATCCGCGACCTGCCGGCCCTGCTGCAACCCGGCGACTTGCTGGTATTCAACGACACCCGGGTGTTGCCGGCGCGCTTGTTCGGAAAAAAGACCAGCGGCGGGCGCGTCGAGATCCTGATCGAACGCCTGCTCGGCGGCCGCGACGCCCGCGCGCAACTGGGCGCCAGCAAGCCTTCGCGCGCCGGCACGCGCATCGTGCTCGACGCCGGCGGGCACGCCGAGGTGCTTGGCCGCGACGGCGAGTTCTACGACCTGCGCTTCGATACGTCGGAGCCGCTGGAAAAGTGGCTGCTGCATGCCGGTCAGATGCCGTTGCCGCCGTATATCCACCGCGCGCCCGGCGCCGACGATGTCGAGCGCTACCAGACCGTGTTCGCACGCGAGCTGGGCGCGGTGGCTGCGCCCACTGCCGGCCTGCATTTTGACGACGCGCTACTGACTGCGCTGCGATTGCGTGGGGTGGAATTGGGCCACGTCACCTTGCACGTCGGTGCCGGCACCTTCCAGTCGATGCGGGTGGAGCACATCGATCAGCATGTGATGCACAGCGAATGGTTGAACGTGGGCGCGCAGCTCATCGAACAGATCGAGCACACCCGGGCGCGCGGCGGGCGCGTGATCGCGGTCGGCACCACCGTGGTGCGCGCGCTGGAAAGCGCGATGGTGCGTACCGAAGCGGGCGATCGCGTGCTGCGACCGTTCGCCGGCGAGACGCAAATCTTCATCTTCCCCGGCTACCGCATCGCCTCGGTCGATGCGCTGCTGACCAACTTCCACCTGCCCGAATCGACCCTGCTGATGCTGGTGTCGGCGTTCGCCGGGCGCGAACGCGTGCTGGCCGCCTATCGTCATGCGGTCGCGCAGCGCTACCGCTTCTTCAGCTACGGCGACGCGATGCTGGTGTTTCCGGCGGGCCAAGTTTCAACAAGGCCGGCTGCGTGAGCCGCATGCGATTCGACCTGCTGGCCCGCGACGGCAGCGCCCGCCGTGGGCGCATGACGTTTCCGCGCGGCGTGGTGGAAACGCCGGCGTTCATGCCGGTGGGCACCTATGGCACGGTCAAGGCGATGAAGCCGGCCGATGTGATGGCGACCGGCGCGCAGATCATCCTCGGCAACACCTTCCACCTGTTCCTGCGGCCGGGGATGCGCATCATCGAGGCGCACGGCGGGTTGCACGGATTTGCGCGCTGGGACGGGCCGATCCTGACCGATTCGGGCGGCTTCCAGGTGTTCTCACTGGCCAAGCGTCGCAAGATCAGCGAGGCCGGCGTGACCTTCGCTTCGCCGGTCGATGGCGCCAAGGTGTTCCTCGGGCCGGAGGAAAGCATGGCGATCCAGCGTACGCTCGGCTCGGACATCGTGATGATCTTCGACGAGTGCACGCCGTATCCGGCGACGGAAAAAGTCGCGAAGGCATCGATGGAGCTGTCGTTGCGCTGGGCGCAGCGCAGCAAGCGTGCGCACGCGGGCAACGACGCGGCGCTGTTCGGCATCGTGCAGGGCGGGGTGCATCACGACCTGCGTACCGCATCGGCGCAGGCGTTGGTGGCGATGGGGTTCGACGGTTACGCGATCGGCGGGTTGGCGGTCGGCGAGCCCAAGGCCGAACGCGAGGCCATGCTCGAACACACCGCGCCGCTGCTGCCGATCGATCGCCCGCGCTACCTGATGGGCGTGGGCAAGCCCGAAGACATCGTCGAGGCCGTCGCCCGCGGCATCGACATGTTCGACTGCGTGCTGCCCACGCGCAACGCCCGCAACGGCCACTATTTCACCCGCTTCGGCGCGGTGCGCATCCGCAATGCCCGCTACGAAGACGACCTGCGCCCGATCGACCCCGAGTGTGCCTGCGCCACCTGCACCGGCGGTTTCACCCGCGCCTATCTGCGGCATCTGGATCGCTGCAACGAAATGCTCGGGCCGATGCTGGCAACCGTGCACAACCTGCACTACTACCAGGACCTGATGCGCGGCATCCGTGCTGCCATCGATGCCGGCACGTTCGCGCAGTTCCGCGTGGACTTCCATGCAGCGCAGCGCCCACCGCACCCGGACGACCTACCACTGCCCACCATCTGACGACCGACGGCTCCGCTTCAGTCTCCCGTCTCCCGCCTCCCGCCTCCCGTCTCCCGTCTCCCATCTCCCGTCCTCTATCCGCTGCGCGCTGTCCGCTGCCCGCTGCGCGCTGTCCTCCGTCCTCTGTCCTCTGTCCTCTGTCCTCCGTATGGCATACTGCGCGACTTGTGTCCGTCGCCATGGTGTTGGTTGCATGAATCCTCTGGATATCCTGATTCCCGTCGCCCACGCCCAAGCCGCGCCCGGAGCGCCGGCGGGCGGCGGTTTGATCGGCATGTTGCCGCTGATCGTGATCTTCGTGTTGATGATTTTCTTCATGATCGTGCCGCAGTCCCGGCGCGCCAAGCAGCACCGCGAGATGCTCGCCAAGCTGCAAAAGGGCGATGAAGTGGTCACCAACGGCGGCTTGGCCGGGCGCGTGGCCGACATCGGCGACTCCTTCATCACCCTGGAAATTTCCGACGGCGTGAAGGTGAAGTTCCAGCGCGCCGCGATCGCCGTGGTGCTGCCCAAGGGCAGCCTGAAAGCCTCCTGATCGACGCTTCACACCACCGTCGCCGACCCGCGGGCCATCCCGCGCCCGCCCGCTGTGCCTTGGCCGCAGCCGTCCACTAGCCGATTCGCCCATGCTCGAGTTTCCCCGCTGGAAAAACATCCTAGTCGTGGTGGTGCTGTTGTTCAGCCTGCTCTACGCCGCGCCCAACCTGTTCCCGCAGGACCCGGCGGTGCAGATCACCGCCAACCGCGGCCACGTGGTGGACGCCGCCCTGAAGGCGCGCATCGCCGCGGTGCTGCAAAAGGACAAGCTGCCGGTCAAGTCGATCGACATCGCGCGCGACGAGATGCTGGTGCGCCTGCACGATCCCGATACCCAGCTCAAGGCCTCCGATGCGATCCGCAACGAACTGGGCGAGGACTACACCAGCGCGTTGAATCTGGCCTCGACGGTGCCCGGCTGGCTCAAGGCCATCGGCGGCAACCCGTTGCTGCTGGGTCTGGATTTGCGTGGCGGCGTGCACTTCCTGATGCAGGTCGATGAAGACGCGGTGGTCGACAAGCGCGTCAACGGCTACGTCGACGAAATCCGCTCGATGATCCGCAAGAACGCCATCCGCGGCGCCGACGTGGTACGTACCGGCAGCGGCCAGAGTTCGGCGCTGACCGTGAAGATGGCCAGCGCTGCCGATGCGGGCAAGTTCGCCGCGCAGATCGCCAGTGAGATCCCGCAGATCGACCTCAAGCCGTCACCGGACGGCGCCAGCCTGTATGGCACGCTCAAGCCCGCCGAGCTGCAGGCCCTGCGCGACGGTGCGATCGAGCAGAACATCGGCACGCTCACCAACCGCATCAACCAGCTCGGCGTGGCCGAGCCGCTGATCCAGCGCCAGGGCGCCGACCGCATCGTGGTCGAGCTGCCCGGCGTGCAGGACACCGCGCAGGCCAAGAAGGTGCTGGGCGCCACCGCCACCCTCGAATACCGCGGCAACGTCGACGGCAACGCCTACGATGCCGAGCGCACCGGCAACATCCCGCCCGACGCCAAGCTCTACCACATGCGCGAAGTCGGCCCGGACGGCAAGCCCATCCCGGTGCTGCTGTCGAAGAAGGTGATCGTCTCGGGCGACCAGCTCGAATCGGCGACCTCGATGACCGACCAGCAGTCGGGCACGCCGGCGGTGGCGGTCAGCCTGAACGAGATCGGCGCCAAGCGCATGGAGGATTTCACCACCGAAAACGTCGGCAAGAAGATGGGCGTGGTGTACATCGAGCGCACGCCGGTCACCCGCATGGTGGACGGCAAGGAAGTGCGCACGGTCAAGGTCACCGAGGACGTGATCAACGACGCCACCATCCAGGGCGTGTTCGGCAAGCGCTTCCAGACCACCGGTTTGGGCAGCCTGAAGGAAGCCTCGGAACTGGCCCTGCTGCTGCGCGCCGGCTCGCTGGCCGCGCCGGTGGACATCGTCGAGCAGCGCGTGATCGGGCCCAGCCTGGGGCAGGACAACATCGACGCCGGCAAGGACGCGGTGATCATCGGCTTCCTCGCCGTGTGCGCGTTGATGATGGTGTATTACCGCCTGTTCGGCGTGATCTCGGTGCTGGCGCTGTTTTTCAACCTGCTGCTGCTCACCGCCGTGCTGTCGTTGATCCACGCCACCATGACCATGCCCGGCATCGCCGGCATCGTGCTCACGCTGGGCATGGCCATCGACGGCAACGTGCTGATCATCGAGCGCATTCGCGAAGAACTGCGCAATGGCAACACGCCGGTGGCCAGCATCAAGGCCGGTTACGACCGCGCCTGGGCGGTGATTCTGGACTCCAACGTCGCCAAGCTCATCGCTGGCGCCGCGCTGCTGACTTTCGGCTCCGGCCCGATCAAGGGCTTCGCGGTGGTGCTGCTGATCGGCGTGCTGACCTCGATGTTCACCTCGGTGACCGTCAGCCGCGCGATGGCCACGGTGGTGTACGGCTACGGCAAGAAAGTGCAGAAGGTATCGGTGGGCGGCGGGTTCTGATTCGAGCTGCTGGATGTTTTCGGGGATTCGTTCCGCATTTTTGGTCAATGGCTGCCATTGCGCAGCGCTGCCCGGGTCGCGCGCAGGGGCGTGTGCCGGGTATTTTCTAGGGGATGAAGATGTCGAACCGCAAGTTGCTGGTATGGCTGTGCCTGTTGTTGTGCTCGCTGATGCAGGGGGCGCGGGCGGACACGGGTTTCGATCCGATCGATTTCTGGAATGTTCCCAACTGGATATCGAACGGTGATTTTCAAAGCGTTCGATATCCGAGCGGTGATGCCGCCATCCGGGGGCAGTGGGCTTCATTCAACTTGACATGTGCGCAGCTTGGCCCGGTTGGTGCCGTCAATGGTCCGTATCAAGCGGAGCTGGCCGACACCTATCCGGTGATTACTGGGGCGTATCCGTACTGGAATGATAGTTTGGTTGCCTACCACTATAACCTGCTGGACTGTGCTACAGGGCAGATCAGTGGGCCCTACCTAGGCGGATCGTCCGCAAGACGGTATGTATCGTGCCCAGGGACTGGTCAGCCAATCGATGCTGCTTATGACCCGCGGGGTCTATGGGCCGCGATGTGGCCCAACACCAACCAAACCGGCTGCTTCACCGCTTACTACGTTCGCATGTCACTTCCAGACGACCCGAAGGTGGGTTGCCCGAATTGCAACATCCAAGGCCGTGCAGGTACTGGCGATCCGGTAGAAATCTCGACAGGCAACATGTATCTGCGCGAAACGGACTACGTTTCCGCCGACCCGCGCTTGCAGTTTTCGCGGATCTACAACAGCAGCCAGTCCGGTTACGTCAGCACGACGATCGGGAATGGCTGGCAAGGCGAACTGGATGGGATGCACGTCCTGTCGATGAAAGGTGCCTTGCCGCAGCGCGCTCGTTTTTACGCCGAAGTATCGTCGATGTACACGAACGCCAGCGACGCCTGCGTCAAAGGCGTCGCCGAGGTGGTGGGCGGTGGCGCCGGCGGCAAGCCCGATCCGCAGTGGAAGGGCGTGACGGGTACGTACGACGGAGCCGGCCACTGCAACCTGTCCAATGGCACGTCGATCCCGGTGCTCGGCACCGGTGGCCAGCAGGGTTTGGCCGGCGCGATAGATGTGGTCGGGCGCGGTTTCGGGCTTCGCCTCAAGGATGGAACCGTGCACGCGCTTTACTGCAACCAAGGCGTGTGTTCGATGCCCGGCTATGCGGGCACGACGCCGTACACGATCACGATCGACACCTCGGGCTTCCATGTCGCCGCCGAGGACGGCAGCGTGCAGTTCTACGACTATCTAGTGTAGTGCTTGCGAAATAGATGAACTATTTGCGTCCGCTTCGGTCCTAACGATAGCCTCAGGACTGGAGCGAACGATGACTCGTGCTACAGCGATCACTCTGACCGATGAACAACGAGC